>CAWFPC010000012.1:205000-471563 GCA_963817745.1 uncultured Chloroflexia bacterium | reverse complement strand
TGCCAGTGACCGGATCGACGGCATAGAGGTCGCCGTCGGTGCTCGACACCCAGGTCCCGTTTCGCGCGAGACCGAAGGGCTCGAGGGATGGCTGACGGCTCCCGATCGCCACGACGATCAGCGCGGCGATGAGGAGGGCGATGACGAGCAGGAGGGCAAGCGGACGAAGCGCGGACAGCTGACCCGGCAGCACCGGGCGTCGGCTCGTGAGATCCATGGGGAGCCACCTTTCGGGACTCGACCATGCCGGACGCTGGCGCGTCGTCGCCGTGATCTGCAGGACCTCGTCGAGGTGGTCTGCCACGTGGTGTGGCGCATCCTCGTCGAGCCATGCAGTGAGGACCCGCCCGAAGGCGTCGTTCGTGGTCATGCCAGACGACCCTTCGCGGCTTCAGGCACGGAGCGGGCATCGGCGTCGAGCGCCGCCCGCATGGCCTGCACCGCCCGGTGGAGGCGTGATTTCGCCGTCCCGAGCGGGATCCCCAGGGTGGACGCGACCTCCGGCAACGGCAGGTCGAGGTAGTGATGCAGGACGATGATCGAGCGCGCATCCGGTTCGAGGCGAAGGAAGGCGCGTTCGAGCTGGTCGCGATCGGCGATCGCCGACTCGAGGCCGGCGACGGACGGGGCATGCAGGTCGGTGAGCTCGACGTCCAGGTGGTGGCGGCGAAGCCGTCGCGCCTCATCGATGCAGGCACGAACGAGCAGCCGATGCAACCAGGCATCGAAGCGTTCCGTGTCCCGGAGCGCGGGCAGTGCGCGCCAGGCCTGGACGAGCGTGTTCTGCACGGCGTCCTTGGCCCGGTCGGGATCGCGGAGGATGAGCCAGGCGGTCGAGTCCAGACGAGTGATCGCGGCGCCTGCCAGCTCGGCGAAGGCGTCATGATCGCCCTTCCGCGCTCGCTCCACGAGATCTCGCTGCATCACGCCCCTCGGCGGTGGCGCGGCCCATATGGCCGTGCTCGATGAGTATGACGAGGCGACCTGCCTGGACCGTTCCACCTTTCCGCGAGGCCGCGGGCCGACGCGGTACCATCGCGGTCCCCAGACACCTCGTCACGGAGCCTGCCGCGCGTGAAACTCCAGGAAGCCGACGCCAAGTCCCTGCTGCTCGCCCAGGGCCTGCCGGTCCCCGACTGGGCCGTCGCCCACACCGTGGCCGAGGCCCGGGCGGCCGCCGAGCGGTCGTTCGTCGCCGGGGCCGAGAAGGTCGTCGTCAAGGCCCAGGTCCTCGTCGGTGGTCGCGGCAAGGCCGGCGGGGTGAAGCTCGCGTCGACCGCCGACGAGGCGGCGACGGTGGCCGAGGCGATCCTCGGCATGGACATCAAGGGCATGACCGTGCGCAAGGTGCTCGTCGCCGCCGCCGCGGACATCGTCAAGGAGTTCTACCTCGCCGCGGTGCTCGATCGGGCCGACCGGCGGATCCTGCTGATGGGCTCGGCCGAGGGTGGCGTCGAGATCGAGCAGGTCGCCGAGGAGCACCCGGAGGCGATCATCCGCCGCCATGCCGACCCGCTCCTCGGACTGCTCGACTACCAGGCCCGCGACCTCGCGTTCGCGATGGGCCTGGGCGGGCACCTCAAGGCCGCGGTCGCGATCGCGAAGGGCCTCGTGACCACGATGCGGGCGTACGACGCCGACCTCGTCGAGATCAACCCGCTGGCCATCGTCCGCGAGCCGGGACCGGACGGGACGCCGGTCGAGCGGCTCGTGTGCCTCGACGCGAAGGTCACGCTCGATGACTCGGCACTCCCCCGCCACCCGGGTCTCGAGGACCTGCGCGACCCGGACGAGGAGGACCCCGCGGACCGTGAGGCGCGCGAGGCCGGCCTCACGTTCATCAAGCTCGACGGCACGATCGGCTGCATGGTCAACGGCGCCGGCCTCGCGATGACCACGATGGACCTCGTGAAGCGTGCCGGCGGCGAGCCGGCGAACTTCCTCGACATCGGCGGCGGCGCGCGGGCCGACAAGGTGGCCGCCGCGATGCGGATCATCCTGGACGACCCGAAGGTCAACGCGATCCTCGTGAACATCTTCGGCGGCATCACCCGCGGCGACGAGGTCGCACGCGGGCTCATCGAGGCTCGTGCGCAGCAGACCCGCGACGTGCCGATGGTCGTTCGCATCGTGGGCACCAACGCCGCGGAGGCCGCGGTCCTGCTGGAAGCCGCGCAGTTCGCGACCGCCGGCTCCCTCGACGAGGCGGCCGCGAAGGCCGTAGCGGCGTCGCGCGCCGCGGGTGCAGCGGATGAGCATCCTCATCGGGCGCGACACACGGCTTGTCGTGCAGGGCATCACCGGCCGGGAGGGCGAGTTCCATGCCAGGGCGTCGCAGGCGTACGGCACCAACGTCGTCGCCGGCGTGACCCCGGGCAAGGGCGGCCAGACCGCGCTCGACGGCACGGTCCCCGTCTTCGATACGGTCGCCGAATCGATCCGTGAGACCGGGGCGAACACGTCGCTGATCTTCGTCCCCGCGGCCGGTGCACCCGACGCGGTCATGGAGGCCGCGGACGCCGGCATCGCGACGATCTTCTGCATCACCGAGGGCATCCCGGCGCTCGACATGATCGCGACGGTCGAGGTCGTGCGCGCCAGGGGTGCGCGGTTGATCGGCCCGAACTGCCCGGGTGCCACGTCACCCGGTCGGGCCAAGGTCGGCATCATCCCCGGCAACATCCATCGCGAGGGTCGGGTCGGCGTGGTATCGCGTTCCGGCACGCTCACCTACGAGGCGGTGCAGGCCATGACCGACGCCGGGCTCGGGCAGTCGACGTGCGTGGGGATCGGGGGCGATCCCGATCATCGGCACCACCTTCCTCGACGTCCTCGAGCTGTTCGCGGCCGACGACGAGACCGACGCGATCGTCCTCATCGGCGAGATCGGCGGTACGGCCGAGGAAACGGCCGCCGCCTGGGCAGCCGAGCACCTGCGCGACGTCCCGAAGGTTGCCTTCATCGCCGGCCGGACCGCCCCCGAGGGCAAGCGCATGGGCCACGCCGGGGCCATCATCTCGGGCGGTGCGGGCACGGCCGCATCCAAGGTCGAGGCGCTCGAGGCGGCCGGCTTCCGTGTCGCCGGCTCGCCCACGGAGCTCCCAGCCCTGCTCCGCGAGGCGGGCTACCGCGGCTGATCCGGCGGCCAGCGCCGCTGGTCGCAGCGATGGGAGACGCACGATGAACATCGCCGATATCCGCTACCTCTTCGACTACGACCGCTGGGCGACCCGGCGGTGCTGGATGCCGCGGTCGGCGTCGGCGAGGCGACCTGGTCGGCTCCGAACGAGATCGGCGAACGCGGGCTCGGGGGCATCCTCGTCCACCAGCTGGGCGCGCAGCAGCGCTGGCGGCACGGCCTGTCGGACAGCGAGGGCGAACCGCCGCGCCCGGAGCGCGGTCCGCTTCCCAGCGTGGAAGCGTTGCGCGCCGCGTGGGAGACCGAATGGCGGGCCTACGACGCCGTGGCTCGCCGACGCTGGACGACGCCGACATGGAGCGCCTCGCCGACGGCGTGTCGTACTGGCGCTCCCTCGCGCACGTGGTCAATCACGGGACCCAGCACCGGTCCGAGGCCGCGGCGCTGCTGACCTCGGCCGGGTCCTCCCCGGCGATCTCGACATGATCGACTTCGCGGAGGGCCTTGCCGGTGCCGGACCCGACGCGGCGGCCACGGCTGGCGGCACGACCTGATGGGCACCCGCATGGAGCTCGTCGCCGGCGATGCCACGGACATCCTCCTCGTGATCGGCACCGACGATCGCGAAGCCCTGCGTGACGCCGCACGGTTCCGTGCCTACCTGTCGCTGAGCGGCGGCATGGACCCGACCTGGCTCGACCTGTTCGCGGATGCCGCGCGGGTCGCGACCGAGCTCGATGCCCCGAGCGACTTCCTCGATGCCCGGGTCGAGCTCGAGGGACCGAACGCCGAGAATGAGGCGCTCGTCGTCGAACGCGTGGACCCGGTCTGGATCTCGGCGGTGGCCCGCGTGCCCGATGTCGCCCTCGATCGGCTGGCCGGTCGCTGGATCGACCGCATCGAGGAGGAGTTCGGTCCGTTGCCGCGGGAGGAGAAGCCCTGGATCCGCGACCTCGCGCGGCAGGTCCTCGAGTTCTGCCGGCGTGCCGACCGCGCCCCCGACGTCCTGTTCGTGTGGGCCCTGACGTGACCGGTCCGGGCGACCCCGAGGAGTCGTCCGTCGTCGGAGGCACGAGGCAGCCGTCGAGCAGGCCGACGCGTTCGCGGCCAACCAGGCGTTGTGGGAGGCCTGGACCGCGGTCCACGCCACCGGCGACTTCTACGACCTCGCCGGCTTCAAGCGCGGCGGTATCCGCTTGCACGACGACGAGATCGCGGCCGTCGGCGATGTCACCGGCAAGCGGCTGCTCCACCTCCAGTGCCACTTCGGGCTGGACACGCTCAGCTGGGCGCGGCTCGGCGCCGTCGTCACCGGCGCGGACTTCTCGCCATCCGCCATCCGCCTCGCCCGCGAGATCGCCGCGGAGCTCGGGTTCGCCGACGCCCGGTTCGTCGAGTCCAACCTGTACGACCTCCCGGCCAACCTCGATGGCGAGTTCGACGTCGTCTACACCTCGCGCGGCGTGCTCGGCTGGCTGCCCGATATCCGCGGCTGGGCGCGGGTCGTCGCGCATTTCCTCGCGCCCGGCGGCGTGTTCTACATCACCGAGATCCATCCCGTCGCCCAGGCACTCGAGGACGAAGGCGTGGCGCCGGGAGAGCTCCGGCTCGCCTACCCCTACTGGGAGCACCGCGAGCCGCTGGTGTTCGACGTCAAGGGCACCTACGCGGATCGGGAGGCCGACGTCGGGGAGCACCGGGAACACGGCTGGGACCACGGCCTCGGCGAGATCGTGACGGCCCTGATCGACGCGGGCCTCCAGTTGGCGTGGCTGCGCGAGTCGCCCGAGCTCGACTGGGCGGTCGATTACCTGGTCGAGACGCCGGCCGGCAGCGGCCGCTATCGCCTCCCAGCGGACGCGGCCGGCGAGCTGCCGCTCATGTTCTCGCTCCTCGCGCGCAAGCCGATCGGCTGAACGGGCGTACACTCGTCCGAGTCGAGCGCCCCGGGAACGGACCGAACCGTCCGTCCGGTCGTGCGACGGGATGGAGTCCCATGGTCAAGCATGCGCGCAGCGAGCGCGAACGCCGAGCGGCCGAGACGGCCCGCGTCAAGGAGATCGAAGCCGCCTGGATGGGGAGCCTGACCCCGGCCGCCGCAAAGGCGTTCGCCGACGATGTCGCGCGGACCCGCGCCCGGCCGCCGCAGGAGCCACAGCCCCCGATGGCCCCCGGGACCGCTCCTCGCCCGCCCCGCCCGGGTCACGAGCCGCGCCCGTCGAAGGAAGAGCGCAAGCGCACGCGTCCGTTCAGCGACTGACCCGACGGCTCGGCAGCGGCCGCACGCTGCGATCGGCCGACGATGCCCTTGGGCGACCAGTGCGTCGCTAGGGCGCCGAGTACCCCAGGCTCCGCCACGACGGACCGCCCGGCGCCTCGATGAGCTCGACGAGCACGCCGTGGCATGACCTCGGGTGGATGAACGCCACCGGACCCTCGGCCCCGCGACGCGGCGCCGTGTCGATGAGCTCGAGCCCGTCGAGCTCGAGCCGGATCAGCGTCTCCGAGAGGTTCGCGACCTCGAAGCACACGTGGTGGAACCCCTCCCCCTTCGACGCCAGGAACCGGGCGACCCCGGTGGTGTCGTCGGTCGGCTGGACGAGCTCCACCTTCGACTCACCCACGCCGAGGAAGGCGATCCGCACCCGGTCGGGCTCGATGTCCATGACCGTGTCGAGCGGCAGTCCGAGCGTGTCGCGCCAGAACACGAGGGCGGCCTCGATCGAGCCGACGATGAGCGCCACGTGGTGGATCTTGCCGAGCCCCCGGATCTGCTCCGGCGGCAGGGTGGAGCGGGGCGTCATGCGCGCAGCGTACCTGCTCGCCGCCGGCGTCACGCGGACGCGGCCCACCCGGCCGCCCTCCGCCCGCCTATGCTCGCGCTCGTGCAGCCCGCCGAGCCCGTCAGCGCCATCGTGGTCCGCGTCCCGATCCCGCGCGCGCTTGCCCGGCTCCGCGACCGCTGGGACTGGGCGGCCGGCGTCGGCGCCCCGGCCCACGTGACCGTGCTCTTCCCGTTCCTCCCGGTCGCGTCCCTCGACGTGGACGTCCGGCGGGCGCTGGCGTCGATCGCGGCGGCGCACGAGCCGTTCGACGTGCGCTACGAGACGATCGGGCGGTTCCCGGGGATCGTGTACGCGGCCCCGGAACCGGCCACGCCGTTCATGCGCCTGACCGAGGCCGTCGCCGCGAGATACCCGAGCCACCCGCCGTACCGCGGCGTCCACGAGGAGCTCATCCCGCACCTGACGATCGTCGAGCGGCAGGATGCCCCGCTCGACGCGATCGCGGCAGAGGTTTCGAGCGCCCTGCCGTTCACCCACCGCGTGACGGCGCTGGAGGTGCTCATCGAGGGCGACGACGCCCGCTGGCGTGGCCGCTGGCGGCTGCCGCTGGGGGTCAGACGGTGATGAGCTCGCGGTGCTCGCCCCAGGCCACCCGCAGCCGATCGCTGATCTCCCCCACCGTCGCGTAGGCACGAACGGCGGTGAGGATCGCCGGCATCAGGTTGCCGTCGTCACGGGCGATCCGCTCGAGGTCGTCCATCGCCACCACCCAGGCCTCCCCTGAGCGTTCGGCACGGACGCGCCGGACCCGCGCGATCTGGCGGCGCTCCCCGTCGGGATCGATGGTATGGATCGGCGGCGTCGCCGGCGCGTCGTCGTCGCGGTAGCGGTTGACCCCGACCACCACCTGGTCGCCCAATTCGATCGCCCGCTGCACCCGGTAGGCGGCCTCCTGGATCGCCCGCTGCTGGAACCCCCGTTCGATCGCCGCGAGGGTGCCGCCGAGGGTCTCGATCTCGTCGAGATAGGACCAGGCGGCGGCCTCGAGCTCGTTCGTCAGGCTCTCGACGTAGTACGAGCCCGCCAGCGGGTCGGGTGTCTCGGTCACCCCGGCTTCGTGGGCCAGGATCTGCTGGGTCCGGAGCGCCAGGCGGGCGGCCTCCTCGGTCGGCAGGGCCAGGGCCTCGTCCCGCGAGTTGGTGTGCAGGCTCTGGGCGCCGCCGAGCACGGCGGCGAGTGCCTGGACCGTGGTCCGCACGACGTTGTTGTCGATCGACTGGGCGGTCAGGCTGGACCCGGCGGTCTGGACGTGGAACCGGCACAGCCATGACTTGGGATTCGTCGCGCCGAACCGCTCGCGCATGATCGTGGCCCACATCCGGCGGGCGACCCGGAACTTGGCGACCTCCTCGAACAGCTCGCTCCAGGCCGCGAAGAAGAACGACAGGCGACCGGCGAAGTCGTCGACGTCGAGCCCGCGCTCGACGGCTGCCTCGACGTAGGCGATGGCGTCGGCGAGGGTGAAGGCCAGCTCCTGGGCGGCGGTCGCCCCGGCCTCGCGCATGTGATAGCCGCTGATCGAGATCGTGTTCCAGCGCGGCAGCTCGGCCGCGCAGAACTCGAACACGTCGGTCACCAGGCGCATCGACGGTCGAGGCGGGAAGATCCAGGTGCCCCTGGCGATGTACTCCTTGAGGATGTCGTTCTGGGTCGTGCCGCTGATCCGCTCGCGTGGCACGCCCTGGTCCTCCGCCGCCGCCACGTAGAGCGCCAGGAGGATGGGCGCCGTGGCGTTGATGGTCATCGACGTCGAGACCTCGCCCAGCGGCAGGCCGTCGGCGAGCACCGCCATGTCGGCGAGGCTGGAGATGGGCACCCCGACCCGGCCGACCTCACCCGCCGCCTCGCGGGCGTCCGAGTCGTAGCCCATCTGGGTCGGCAGGTCGAACGCGACCGACAGCCCGGTCTGGCCCTGCTCCAGGAGGTACCTGAACCGGCGGTTGGTCTCCTCGGCGGTGGCGAACCCCGCGTACTGGCGCATCGTCCAGAAGCGGCTGCGGTACATCGTCGGCTGGACGCCGCGGGTGAACGGGTACTCCCCGGGACGGCCGAGATCCCGTGCCTCGTCGAGCCCGGCGACGTCGGCCGCGCGTGTAGAGGTCCCGGATCTCGATGCCCGACGAGGTCTCGAAGCGGTCGCGACGCTCGGCGGCCGCGGCCACCGCCTTCGCCCGCAGCGTGGCCCGCCAGCGGTCGCGGGCCGGGTCGCTCCCCTCCCCGACCGGACGGTCCGCCGTCCCGCGATCGCTCACCCGAGCACCACGAGCACGTCGCCGACGTCGACGGTCGCGCCGACGCCGACGGCCACTCGCACGACGGACCCGGCGCGCGGCGCACGCAGCTCGTTCTGCATCTTCATCGCCTCCACGACGAGGAGCGGTTCGCCGGCCTCGACCGTGTCGCCCGGCGCCACGACGACGGCCACGACCCGTCCCGGGATGATGGCACGGATCTCGAACGACCCGCCACCGATCCCGGCCCCCACCCGGTCGCGCGTCGCCCGCTCGCGCAGGTCGGCGCGGGCGGCATCCTCGACGACGAATTCGAAGCGCCAGCCGTCGACCACGACCTCGACCGGCAGTCGGCCGTCGCGGTCCGGCACGCCGATGGCGCCGAGCAGGGCGGTCGGGGCGTCGGGAGCGTCCGGCTGCGTCCGGGGCGTCGGGCGCCTCCGGGGCACCCGCTCGCAGACCGTCGGGCCGACCCGGGGCGGGCAGGACATCGCTGGTCCCGTCCTCCGGGTGGGTCGAGGTCGGCGCGACGGCGACCCTGCGCGCGCGGACCGCCGGCAGCCGCCCGTCGGTCGTCATCGAGGCCACCGGTCCGTGGCGGCGCGGCGTCCGGCGTCACGCCATGAACCCGGCGGGTTGGCCGCCGTCTTTGCGCAAAGACGCTGGGTCGGGTCGGGATGCTCCGGGCACGTGGCCAGTCGGCCGGTCGGTCGCCGACGGCCGCGCCGCCGGCGTCGCGATCGCGGCGGCATGGCGTGCCGACTCGAGCACCGCGGCCCGCGCGGCCGGCCCGTCCCAGTGGTCGGCGACCCACTCGATCGACAGATCCGCGTCGGCGAACGACGGGTCGCGGACGAGCGCGCGATGGAATGGCAGCGTCGTCTGGATGCCCGTGATCTCGACCTCATCGAGCGCCCGGCGCATGGTGGCGATCGCGCCGGCGCGATCGCTCGCGACGGTCATGACCTTGGCGATCATCGGGTCGTAGTCGGGTGCGATGCGTTCACCCGCGACGACCGCGGTATCGACACGCACCCCCGGGCCCGCGGGCATCACCCACCGACCGACGCGTCCCGGCGACGGAGCGAAGTCGCGCGCCGGATCCTCCGCCGAGAGGCGCACCTCGATGGCGTGGCGCGACGGGTCGCCGGCGCGCGCGGCCGCGTCGACGACACTCGGCGACAACGCAGCCCCGGCCGCGATCCACAGCTGCTCCGCCACGATGTCGATGTCGCTGACGAGCTCGCTGACGCCGTGCTCGACCTGGAGCCGCGCGTTCACCTCGAGGAACCAGAACCGCCGCTCCGGATCGAACAGGAATTCCGCGGTCGCGGCGTTGTGGAGATTCGCGGCGCGGGCGGCACGGACCGCGAGCTCATGGATCGTCGTGCGCTCGTCGGCGGTCAGGCCGGGCGCCGGCGATTCCTCGACGAGCTTCTGGTGGCGTCGCTGGACGGAGCAATCGCGTTCCCCCAGTGCCACGATGGTGCCGAGCCGGTCACCGAGGAGCTGCACCTCGATGTGTCGCGCCGGCCGCACTTCGCGCTCGAGGTACACCGACCCATCGCCGAACGCCGCCATCGCCTCCGACGCGCCCGCGGCCAGCGCCGCCGGCAACTCGTTGGCGGTCGCGACCCGGCGCATGCCACGCCCCCCTCCTCCGGCCGATGCCTTGACGAGCAGCGGGAAGCCGATGCGTTCCGCCGCTGCGACGATGTCGTCCACCTGGTCCGGGCGATCGACGGGTGCCGGCTCGAACGTGCCCGGGCACGACCGGGACGCCGGCGGCCTGCGCGTTGCGCCGAGCCGCGAGCTTGTCACCCAGCGCGTCGATGGCGTCGGCGTCCGGGCCGATGAAGACGAGACCCGCCTCGGTCACGGCCCGGGCGAACGACGCGCGCTCCGACAGGAATCCGTAGCCGGGGTGGACCGCTTCCGCGCCGGTCGACAACGCCGCGTCGATGATCCGGTCCGCGCGCAGGTAGCTGTCCGCGGCGGCTGCCGGTCCGAGGCGGACCGCCGCGTCCGCCGCGCGCACATGGGCCGCATCGGCGTCCGGATCCGAATACACCGCGACGGCCTCGACGCCGAGGTCGCGACAGGTCCGGATGATGCGCAACGCGATCTCGCCACGGTTGGCGATGAGGATCCGTCGGAATGGCGGCCCGGTCCTGTCTTTGCGCAAGGACAGCTCGGCGCCCCTGGTCGGCGCCGTCACAGCGGGATGTTGCCGTGCTTCTTCGGCGGGTTCGTATCGCGCTTGTCGCGGAGCATCTCGAGTGCCGCGATGAGTCGCGGTCGGGTCTCGGATGGACGGATGACATCGTCGACGTAGCCGCGTGCCGCCGCCACGTACGGATTCGCGAAGCGGGTCTCGTACTCGGCGACGAGCCGCGCGCGTTCCGCCGCCGGATCGGCCGCCGCCTCGATGTCGTCGCGATACAGGATGTTGACGGCGCCCTCCGCGCCCATCACCGCGATCTCCGCCGTCGGCCAGGCGAGGTTGATGTCGCCGCGGACATGCTTGCTCGACATGACGTCGTAGGCGCCGCCGTACGCCTTGCGGGTGATGACCGTCAGCTTCGGGACGGTCGCCTCGCAGTAGGCGTACAGCAGCTTCGCGCCGTGGCGGATGATCCCGCCGTGCTCCTGCGCGACACCGGGCATGAACCCCGGGACGTCCACGAACGTGACCAGCGGGACGTTGAAGCAGTCGCAGGTGCGCACGAACCGCGCGGCCTTCGTCGACGCATCGATGTCGAGCGCGCCGGCGAGGACCGCGGGTTGCTGCGCGACGATGCCGACGCTCTGACCGCCGAGGCGCGCGAACCCGGTGATGATGTTCGCGGCCCAACCGGGCTGGATCTCGAGGAACGCGCCGTCGTCCATGACGCCCTCGATGACGCCGTGCATGTCGTACGGCTTCGATGGGTCGCTGGGAACGATCGTGTCGAGTGCCGGATCGCGGCGGTCCGCCGGATCGTCGGTCTCGACACGCGGCGCGTCGGACAGGTTGTTCTGCGGCAGGTGCGACAGGATGCGGCGCGCGGATGCGAGTGCCTCGGCCTCGTCGTGCGCCGCGAGATGCGCGACACCGCTGCGGGTCGTATGGGTCGTGGCCCCGCCCAGCCGTTCCGCATCGACCTCCTCGTGCGTGACCGCCTTCACGACATTCGGCCCGGTGACGAACATGTACGAGGTCCCCTCGACCATGATCGTGAAGTCGGTGATCGCGGGCGAGTACACGGCACCGCCGGCGCACGGCCCCATGACGACGGACAGCTGCGGGACGACGCCGGACGCGAGCGTGTTGCGCAGGAAGATGTCCGCGTAGCCGCCCAGCGAGACGACGCCCTCCTGGATCCGCGCCCCGCCCGAATCGTTGAGGCCGATGATCGGGGCACCGACCTTCATCGCCAGGTCCATCACCTTGCAGATCTTCTCGGCGTACGCCTCGGAGAGCGAACCGCCGAAGACCGTGAAGTCCTGGCTGAAGACGAACACCAGGCGCCCGTCGATGGTTCCGTGGCCGGTCACCACGCCGTCGCCGAGGAACGCCGTCTCGGCTTCGGGGTTCCGATTCGTGACGAAGGCATCCAGTTCGATGAACGAACCGGCGTCGAGGAGCAGGTCGAGCCGCTCCCGTGCCGTCAGCTTGCCGCGAGCGTGCTGTTGTGCGATCCGTTCGACCCCGCCACCGAGCAATGCCTCAGCACGCATCGCATCAAGTCGTTCCAGCTGTGCATCGTTCGTCACCGATCGTCCACTCCCGTGTCGCGTGGTCGTCTTTGCGCAAGGACAGTCGCCATCATAGGGCGCCACTTATCCACCGAAATGGTGAACAACTCACGGTTCGTGTGGATAACCGGGGTGCCCGATGGAGGGTTTGCTGGGGTAGCATGACCGTGCTCCCCGCCCCTCCCCTCCGGCCGAACGAGCCCGGTCCACGATTCGAGGTGATGCCCCGGTGACGAACGTGATCGCGATCGCCAACCAAAAAGGCGGCGTCGGCAAGACGACGACGGCGATCAATCTGGCCGGCGCACTGGCTGAAGAGGGCTACCGCGTCCTGTGCGTCGACATGGATCCGCAGGCCAACCTGACCGCCGGCCTCGGCATCAACCTCAATACGGTCGAGCGATCCATGGCGGACGTCCTCGCCGATGGACGCTCATCGCTCACTGACGTGATCCGCCCGACCGAGAGCGCCGGCATCGATGTCGCACCGGCCCACATCGACCTGGCGTCCACGGAAGGCGAGTTGTTCACGGCCATGGGCCGCGAGCAGATCCTCCGCGAGGCACTCGAAGACCAGATCGACGCCTACGACTACGTCCTCATCGATTGCCCGCCGAACCTTGGCCTCCTCACGGTGAACGGCCTCGTCGCGGCGAATGGCGTGATCATCCCGGTGCAGACCCAGTACTACGCGATGAAGGGCCTGACCAATCTCGTCAAGGTCATCAACGCGATCCGCCTCAAGCTCAATCGCGATCTGCGGATCCTCGGTCTCCTGCCGACCTTCTATGACGGCCGGACCAACCTCGCACGCGACATGCTCGACGAGCTGCGTGTCGTCGGCGACCACCACGTGTTCACGAGCATCGTGCGGAACACCGTGAAACTCGGCGAGGCCCCGCTCGTTGGGCGACCCATCACGTCATACGCGGGTAGCAGCGAGGCGGCACGCACGTATCGCGAGCTCGCCCGAGAGGTGGTAGATCTTGGCACGGCCTGACTTCCGCGCGGCGGCCGCGCGCCGCCTGTCCGAGGAACGCGAGCTCTCCCCCGCCATCGTCAGCCTCCTCACCTCCGATTCGCCGACGCGCAGCGTCGGAGTGCGCATCATCCCGATCGGCAACATCGAATCCAACCCGGAGCAGCCGCGCCTGGCGTTCAACCAGGAGACGCTCGACGAGCTCGCGGCATCGATCCGCGAGCACGGCGTCCTGCAGCCGATCCTCGTTCGCCCGCGCGGCCACAACCAGTACCAGCTGATCGCCGGCGAACGCCGCTGGCGCGCGTCGAAGATCGCGGGCCTCGAGACCATCCCCGCGCTGATCGAGGACATCGACGACGACACGGCGCTCGAGATCTCGATCATCGAGAACCTCCAGCGCGAGGACATCTCACCGCTCGACGAAGCGGCGATGTACGACCGCATGGTTCGCGAGCATGGGTACAGCATCCGCAAGCTGGCCGACAAGCTCGGCAAGGACAAGGGCTATCTCGAGAACCGTCTCCGGCTCGCCGATGCGCCGCCCGAGGTCCGCGAACTGGTGTCCTTGCGCAAAGACACGCTGTCCCATGCCTACGAGCTGATGAAGGTCGACGACCCCAAGAAGCGGCGCCGGCTGGCCGACCAGGTCGCACGTGGCGAGCTGACGCTCATCAAGCTGCGCGACAAGATCGAGGGCCGCCGCACCCGTCCGGCTCGCGGCGTGGACGACGACGGCGCGATCGCGATCGAGATCGACTCGACCATCGAGCCCGTGGACGACGAGCCGGTGGCGACGACCCACGAAGTCATGACTGCCACGGCGGATCTGACCGACGATTCGTTGATCAACGCGAAGCACTCCCTCGCCGAGGCGCTCGATGAGCTGGTGGGGGTCCTGCGCAGCCCGGATGCGGTCCGATCCATCCCCGACGTCGACCGGACGAACCTCGCGAAGTACCTCACGATCGCCAAGCTCCGGTTGGAGAACGCGATCTCCATCGTCAAGAGCGGCGATCCGGGCGACTGACCGGGGCATCACCGACAGGAACGTCGAAGCCGGCGCCATCGGCGCCGGCTTCGTGGTATCCAGGGCGGGCGTTCGCCCGCGGGCAGTCGGGGCTACGGCTTCGCGGCCTCGCGCGCTGCCTTGCGCTCGGCGGCCTTCGCCTTGGCGGCCTCGGCCTTTGCCTTGCCGGCGGTGGCATTGGCCTGTCCTGCGCCTGCGGCATCGGGCTTGCCGGCGTCACCCCGGGCGATGGACGAGACGTAGGCACCGTGGGTATCGAACCCGGCCGGCGTATCAGCCTTCGCCGCCTCCGACACGAACCACCCGTGGTTCTGGGCTCGCTCCGCGGCACTCGGCGCTGGGGGCGTCGTCTCCATCCGCTGCCGGTTTGGCGTTGGTCGGCGCGGCGGGTGCGAGCGGGTCGCACGGGGACGACCTTGCCGGCCGCCTCGGCGGCTCGTTGCAGGCCGTCGGCGGCTGCGTCGGACGGACCGGTGGACGGGACGTGTTGCGCGGCGAGGACCGCTCCCGTCGAAAGCGCGAGCACGGCGACCGCGATGAGCGGGCCGCGCACGTGGCGGGTAAGGCGTTGCACGATGGTGGGACCTCCGGGTTGGCGAGGCGGCGGGCATCGGCAGATCGACCTCGCTCCACCCATTCCAACGAACGGCACCGGAGGGCGTTAGGGGGCGGGTGACCGTCGCGGCCGCTTCGGAGCCCTCGGCCGACCGCCACCGGCGGCCGTCGGACCGGCGCCCGCTCAGGCCAGCGCGGCCGACAGCCAGGCGATCCCGAAGGCGGCGGCCCCGACCGCCTCGAGCTGCCACGCCCGCTCGCGACGTGCTGGATCCCCTGTCCGGCCCAGGACGACCCCGGCCGCGAGGACCAGGGCACCGAGCGCGACCCCGCCCAGCGCGATCGACGACGCACGCCCCCCGGACCCGGCGGCCGCCAGCCAGGCCACCCCGATCACGGCGGCGGCCACCCACAGCGCGGCGTGGAACAGCCATGCCCCGTCATTGCCGAGCACGGTCGCGATGGACCGGATCCCGGCGGCGCGATCGCGCTCGAGGTCGGCCCGGGCGTTCGCGATCGCCAACGCCGCCCCGCCGATCACCGCCATGGGCAGGAGCGCAGTGAAGGCGCCCGGCAGGTCCCCGCTCCCTCCGTACCAGCCGTAGACCGGGAGGATCGGGATCCCGATCGCGAACGGCAGCCACGACCACACGGTCCCCTTCGCGACGAGGTCGTAGCCATAGCCGATGACCAGGACGAGGCCGGCCAGGGCGAGGAGCGCCGGACCGGAGAGCGCCGCGAGCACGAGACCCACCCCGGCCGCGACGACGACCACGACCCGGGCCGCGTCGGGGCTGACGAGACCGCGGGGGATCGGCTTGCCCCCCTTGCGTCCGGCATCGATGGGCGCGTCGACGACGTCGTTGAGTGCCCCGATGGACGCCTGCAGGGCGGTCATCGATACCCCGAGCCGCACGGCGAGGGCAGGATCGGCGCCTGCGACCAGGGCGACCGCGCCGACGACCAGGCCGTCGAGCAGCGACGGGAATGGGTGGACGAGCCGGACCACCCCGCCGATGCGGGCCGCCGTCGACTCAGACGTAGACGAGCTCGTCGAAGTTCGCGACCAGGTAGTCGATGAGCCGATCCCGTCCGTCGGGCCCCTTCCTGCGGATGCCCGGGACGAGGTTGTGCAGGGCGATGGCGGGAACCATGATCTGCCCCGAGCGGTCACGCCCGAGGACCGCCGGAGCGCCCACCGCCAGATGCGAACACCCGTTCGAAATCGCGTTCGCCGAGCTTGGCCGAACGCCGGAAGTCCTCGATGACGCGGCGGACCCCACGGCGCTTCGCGACGTCGCGCATGAGCTCCGACGCCCACGCGTCGATCTGCTCGTCGCTCTGCTCGGTGAGGCGAGTCCGATACTCCTTCGGATCGCCCGACAGACCGGTCGCTGCCACGGTCACTCCTGGTGCGTTGGGGACGTCCGCCCGAGTATGCCAGACCCGTTCCGTCAGGCGTCGGCGGGCGGCCCAGCCTCGGTCGCGGGCCGGTCGGCGGCGGCTCCGACGTCGCCCGCGCCATACGCCTCGAGGGCCGCCTCGCGCGACCCTTCGGGCCAGTCGTTGAACTGCTCCGTCAACCACCGCCCGAACCGTCCGGGCGGGACGACCGCGGCGCGTCCGCGACGAGCGCCGCGAGAGCGGCCGTCACGGCCGCGGTCAGCGCATCGACCGAGGCCCGATCGGCGCGCCCCGTCGGGGCGATCGGCTCGCCCACGCGGACGCGGATGCGGCCGCCGAACCGGATCCAGCTCGTCCCGTTGATGGCGATCGGCACGAGCGGGACGCCTGAACGCAGCGCGAAGTACGCCGGCCCGTCGCTCATCGGAAGCAGCGTCGTCTCGACCGCCCCGATCCTCCCCTCCCCCGCGATCGCCACGACGCCACCGGCATCCAGGGCGGTCGCGACCCGCCGGGTCGCATCGCGCAGATCGTTCTTGCCGGGCTTGTACGGGATCGTCGTCCCGGTCCAGTGCATCACCCGGTTGCGCCCGCCCACGCCCATGTCCTCCTCCTTCGGTCCGAAGAAGTACAGGCGTGGCCGGAAGGGCAGCACCGCCATCAGCACGAACGGATCGGTCCACGACAGGTGGTTGAAGCAATAGACGGCGGGGCTCGCCGGCAGCCGGTCGCGACCCTCGAACCGGACGCGGACCCAGGCTCGGGTCAGGACGGCGACCACGACACGCGACACCCAGTAGCGGATGGTCCGCCGGATCGGGTGGACGGCCGGCCCGGGCAGGGCTGTCCGAACCGTCGGTCCGGTCACGCCATGATCGGGCCGCGCCCGACCGGCCGCGACCGTTGCCGGCCCGTCGACGGGTGGCGCGGGGATCTGGCCCTCCACGCTCGCTGGCTCGTCGCGGTCAGCCGCGCGGGCCCGGCAGCCGCACGGCGATCTCCGCGCCCTTGACACCGGTGCCGCCCTTGGGCGCGGTGCCTCGGCTACCGCCCTTGCCGCCGGAACCCGACCTGGAAGTGGCGCCGGCCCTGGCCGATCCGCCCTTCGCCGGTTTCGCCGCCGTGCCGCCGTCCGACGGGTGGCTCCGGACCGGGCGGCGCGCGGCGCCCGTACCCGGCCGTCGATCGCGGCGAAGATGTCGAGCGCGAACGCGCCGATCTCGTCGGCGTCGCTGTCGGAGCCGCGCAGCAGCTGGCCCTCGAGCTGGAAGCTGATGATGTGGTGCCCGCTGACCATCTCGATCCCGAGCTCGCCCGTCTGCACGCGGCTCCAGCGCACGAGCTTGCCGGACGCGCGCGGGCCTTCCTGCGGCACGTTGACCCGGACGTTCGCCTGGATGAGTCCCGCGTCGGAGATGGTGAACACGAGGAAGCGGGTGCCGGGGTCCTCGCCCCACACGATCCAGCAGGAGGAGTCCTCGTGCGCGCCGAGGAGCTCGAGGATCGGCTCGATGACCGCGATGACTTTCGGACCCAGCGCATCCTTCGTGGGCGCCCGATGCCGCCAATCGCTGAACCGCATGGATCCTCCATCCCCGAGCGGGATCGGATCGACCCGCAGGCGTCCGAGGCTAGCACACGCCCGTCGCCGTGCATCCGGCCCGGGGCGCGACTAAGGTGGTGCCATGCGCATCGACAAGAACCTCCTCGGGTGGGGCGTGTTCTTCATCGTCGTTGGTGCCGTGCCGCTGGCCGCGCAGGCCGGGGCGATCCCCGCGACGACGCTCGACCGCTGGTGGTCGTTCTGGCCGCTCATCCTCGTCGGCATCGGGCTCGGATTGATCCTCACCCGGACGGCGTTCGAGTTCCTGGGCGGGATCATCGTGGCGGCGACGTTCGGGCTGATGGTCGGTGGCGCGCTGGCCAGCGGCGTCGGCGGGTTCACCGGCGTCGGCGGGAGCGTCTGCGGCCCCGGTGACGGCGGGACGCCGTTCCAGGCCCGGACGGGCACCCTCGGGCCGGCGGCCGAGGTCCACCTCGAGCTCGACTGTGGGTCGTTGACCGTCGCGACGGCCGATGGGAACGGCTGGACCGTCGAGGGCTCCGACGACGACGGTGGCGGACCGAGCATCGAAGCCGACGACGCGTCCCTCGAGGTCCGCGCCGACACGGACGGACCGCAGTTCCTGGTCGGCGCACGGGACGACCTCGACGTGCGCCTGCCGGTGGCATCCACGCTCGACCTGGAGATCGACGTCAACGCGGGGGAGCTCGACGTCGACCTCGGCGGCGGCAACGTCGAGCTCGTCGACCTGGAGCTCAACGCGGGCAACGCCACGCTCGATCTCGAGGGCATCACCACGATCGACGGCATCGACATCGGCGTCAACGCCGGGAACCTGCTGGTCTTCCTCCCGTCCCTGTCGATGACCGGGTCGATCGAGGCCAACGCCGGCAACGTCGACCTGTGCGCACCCGCTGATGTGGCACTGCGGCTGCAGACCGGCGACAGTGTCCTGTCGGGCCAGGATTTCGGCGACGCCGGCCTGGTCGAGGTCGGCTCGGCGTGGGAGACGCCTGGCTACGACACCGCGGCCGTCCGCATCGAGCTGCGGACCGAAGCGAACGTCGGGTCGTTCAGCCTGGGCGGCGAGGAGTGCGGCCGTGGGTGATCGACGCGGGCCGATCATCGGCGGGATCATCCTCATCGCGATCGGCGTCCTGTTCCTGATCCGCGAGGCCGTGCCGGGCATCGATATCGGCTCCCTGTGGCCGATCGCGTCGGTGGTCCTGGGCATCGGCCTCGTCGTGCTCTCGATCCGCCCCTCGCGCCCGGCGGACTGATCCGACGGGCGCCTCGCCCGTACGATGCGCTCGATGGACATCCCGTTCACGGCCCAGGTCGGTGCGATCGCGATGGCCGGCATCCTCGCCGGGCTGTGGCTCCTCGCGCGCGGGTTCGGCGGGTATCGGACGGCGATCCGCCTCGGGGACACCGGCACGTCGGCCATCGCGTCGATGGCGGCCGGCGAGGTCCGGGTCAGCGGCATCATCGAGCCGGCCGAGGTGACGCTGGTGTCCCCGCTCCAGAGCCGACCGTGCGTCTATTACCGCTCGTCGATCGATGTCGATGACGACCGGCCTCGGCGGCTTCGACGAGGAGCGCGCGGTGGGGTTCCGCATCGTCGATCCGACCGGCGACGTCCGCATCTTCCCGCGCGGCGCGCGATGGGACGCGCCGCTCGTGTACGACGAGCAGACCGGCTCGTTCGGCGACGGGCCGATCGGGCTCCACCTGCGCACGGGGAGCGCCGTCGCGATGGCCGAGCTCGACCGCGACGTGGCGATCGCCAGGCTGCTCACGGTGCAGCCGATCGATGGCGACGTGCATCCCCTGCTCCGGAACGACGGACGAGGTCGCGCCGCGCGCTACCGCGAAACGCGGCTGGCGCCGGGTGACCCGGTGACGATCATCGGTCGGGCGCTCCCCTTCTCCGACCTGTCCGACCCCGCCGAGGCCGACATCGCGATCGGCTCGGAGGTCGCGTACGACGACCCGGAGGTCGCCGCGAACATCGCCGAGGCACGCGCCGCCGGCATCCTCGAGGACGATCCGGCCGAGGCGTGGGGCAACGCCGCGATCCCGGGGTTCGGCATCGGCCGGCCGGTCCGCCCGCCGGAGCTCGATCCGGAGGCGGATCCCCTGCCCCTGGCCCCACCGGAGGACGCGGAGCGGTTCGAGCGGGTCTTCCACATCGCGCCGGAGACGCTGGTGCTCGCGAGCGGGCCGGATGCGCCGCTGCTCATCGCGCACGGGACGCCGGGCGCGGCCGTGGACCGCCACCAGGATCGGTTCGTGATCGGGTTGCTCGGCGCGATCCTCGCCATCAGCTCGGCGATGGTCTTCGCGATCATGCTCAGTGGAGGGTTCGGCTGATGAATCCGGCGTCGGTCGCCGCGCTGTTCGCCGTCGGGCTGGTGATCCTGGTCGTCGGCTTCATCGCGGTCTCGAGCTACAACGCGGTCCAGGCACTGCGCCAGCGGATCGACAAGGCGCGCTCGAACATCGATGTCGTGCTCAAGCAGCGCTACGACCAGCTCCCGGCGCTCGTCGCCGCGGTCCGCGACCTCATGGCGTTCGAGCAGGGCGTCCTGACCGACGTCACGCGAGCGCGCGCCGCGTACGCACCCACCGACCCGCTGCCCGTCCAGGCGGCGACGTCGGATGCCACGACCGCCGCGGTCCGCAGCCTCTTCGCCGTGGTCGAGCGGTATCCCGACCTCACGTCGCACCAGAACGTCCTCGAGTTGCAGCACGAGATCGAGCGGCTCGAGGCGATGATCGCGGACCGGCGCGAGCTCTACAACGACCAGGTCTATCGCTACAACACCCGGATCGCGACGTGGCCGACGCTCCCGCTCGCCGTCATCTTCGGCTGGGCGCCGCGGGAGTTCTTCGCGGCCGACCCCGACGAGACGAAGCGACCGACGGCGTCGCTCGACGCTGGCGGAGCCGCATGACCGAGCCCGCGCCGGTGGAGCGCCAGATCTGGCTCGTGCGCCACGGCGAGACCGACTGGGCGCGACTTGGCCGCCATACCGGCCGCACGGACATCCCGCTCACGGACGTCGGGCGGGCCCAGGCCGCGGCCCTCGGCCGGCGCCTCGCGGATCGATCCTTCTCGGTCGTCCTCACCAGTCCGCTCTCGCGCGCCGCCGACACGGCTCGCATCGCCGGCTTCGGCGATCGCGCGGAGCCCGACACGGACCTCCTCGAATGGGATTACGGCGATCTCGAAGGACGGACCACGGCCGAGATCCGTGCGGCGATGCCGGACTGGTCGATCTGGAACGGGCCCTGGCCGGGTGGCGAGACCGTCGACGAGGTGGGGGCTCGCGTGGACCGCGTCATCGCGGCGTGCCTCGCGCCGGAGGTCACCGGCGACGTGCTCCTCTTCGCGCACGGCCACGTCCTCCGGGTCCTGACCGCGCGATGGCTGCGCCTCGCGCCGGCGATGGGCTGCCTGTTCGCGTTGCGCACGGCGACCACGGGCGTCCTCGGCTGGGACCACGACAACCCGGTGGTCGAGACGTGGAACGAGGCCTGTCACCTCGAGACCGGATCGTAGGGGCGCGCGAGCGGGCGCTTGCGACGAGCGCCGCGACCCTGAACGGTCGACGACCCGGTCTAGCCGCCGGTCCCGGTCGGGCGAGCTGGACCATCGTCCCGCCGTCCTGGTCGAGCAGGTCGAGCCGGTCGCCATCGAGGCGAGCGCCCGTCACCTTGTCGAGGGCCGACGTGAAGGACTCCTCCTCGTCCATCGCCTCGGGCGCCCCGCCCATCCGGGTCGAGATGAGCGGACCGAGCGTCAGGCGATCCCCGTCGGCGTGCGCCGCGCCGCGCAGGCGATTGATCCCGCCCGAGCCGGTCACGCCACCGCTGCCGTCGAACTCGAGATGCTGGTCGAACCCGATCGTGGGCGACACGAGCGCATCGCCACGACGCACGAACCGCACGTCCCAGCGACCGGCGAGGGCGTCGGGGACCTCGGGGGCCGCCTCGAACGCGAGGATCTCGTCGCCGCGGGCGTCGTCCAGCCGCAACGTGTCGTCGCTCACGCGGTACCCGGCGACGGCCTCGAGCAGGGCGATGAAGTCCGCCTCCGCCTTGGCCGCCGCTGGTTCGCCGGCCATCCGCGTCAGGGTCGCCGGACCGATCCGCAGCGACGATCCGTCACGCGCGTACTCGGCCCGGTAGCGATTGACGCCCGTGGACCCGGAGACCGTGCCGCCGGCGAAGCGCGCGGTGATCTGCGCCCCGGTCGGGCATGGCGATCCCTCGCACGAGGTGCCACGCTCGGGCTTCCAGCTTGTCGTCGTGGTCGGCCATGGGTCACCTCCGGCGGTAGGGCGCTCGGCGCCCGGGCTACGGTGTCGCTGCGCGTTCGAGGGCTTGCTCGAGGTCCGCGATCAGGTCCTCGACCGACTCGATCCCGACCGACAGGCGGACGACATCGGGACCGGCTCCGGCCGCGATCCGCTCGTCGTCGCTGAGCTGGCGGTGGGTGGTGGACGCCGGATGCAGGATCAGGCTGCGCGTGTCGCCCACGTTCGCGAGGTGTGACCAGAGTTCGACCGACTCCACGACCCGGACGCCGGCCTCGAAGCCACCGCGAACCCCGAAGGTGAACACGGAGCCGGCGCCGAGCGGCAGGTAGCGCTCCGCGAGCGCGTGGTACGGACTGGTCGGCAGCCCCGCGTACGACACCCAGGCCACGGCCGGATGGCCGGCCAGGAACTCGGCGACGGCGTCGGCATTCGCGACGTGTCGCTCCATCCGCAGCGGCAGCGTTTCCGTGCCGGTCAGGATGTGGAACGCGTTCGTCGGCGACAACGCCGGCCCGAGGTCGCGGAGCGCCACGGCCCGCGCCTTCATCGAGAACCCGAAGTCGCCGAACGTCTCGATGAAATCGAGCCCGTGGTAGGCCGGGTCGGGCCCGGCGAGGAACGGGAACCGACCGCTCGCCTTCCAGTCGAAGCGGCCCGACTCGACGACGATCCCGCCCATCGACGTCCCGTGTCCGGACAGGAACTTGGTCAGCGAGTGGACGACGAGATCGGCGCCCCATTCGAACGGCCGGCACAGGTACGGCGTCGCCAGCGTGTTGTCGACGACGAGCGGGATCAACGCCGCGTGGGCGATCGTGGCCAGCGCCTCGAGATCGACCACGACACCGCCCGGGTTCGCCAGCGATTCGACGAAGACCGCCTTCGTGCGCTCCCCGATCGCCGCCGCGACGGCGTCGGGATCGGTCGCATCGACGAACGTCGCGCTCCAGCCAAGGCGCTGGAACGTGTGGCGGAGCTGCGTCAGCGACCCGCCGTAGAGCTGACGGGCGGCCACGACGTGATCGCCCGGTTCGAGCAGCGTGTAGAACGTGAGCAGCTGCGCGGCATGCCCGGACGCGGCCGCGACCGCGGCGCGACCACCTTCGAGCGCCGCGACCCGCTCCTCGAGCGCGGCGACGGTCGGGTTCGTGAGGCGCGAATAGATGTAGCCGAAGGTCTGCAGGTTGAAGAGCGCCGCCGCGTGGTCGACGTCGTCGAACACGTACGAGGTGGTCTGGTAGATCGGGACGCTGCGCGCACCGGTCGAGGGATCCGGTCTGGCGCCGGCGTGGACGGCCCTGGTCGAGAAGCCGTAGCGCTCGTCGATCGGGTTCGGCGCGCCTGATGCCTCGTCCGTGTCGTCGGTCATGCCAGCGCCCGGCCGCGCCGGCTCGAGATGAGCCGCGTGTTGATCCCCGACCAGGCGAGCTCGCCCGACAGCCGGCCGAATTCGATCTTCATGCACGTGTCCTCGATGACCGTCAGGCCGGCAAGGCCGGCGATCGTCGCGGCCTCAGGGCTGCGGATCCCGAGCTGCATCCACAGGACCTTGGCGCCGATCTTCACGGCCGACCTCGCCACGTCGGGCACGTCCTCGGGTCGACGGAAGACGTCCACGACGTCGACCGGGACGGGGATCGACTCGAGATCCGGATAGACCGTCTCGCCGAGGATGGGGGCGTCGAGCGCACGCGGGTTCACGGGGATGACCCGGAAGCCCTTGCGCTGGAGGTAGCGCATCACGAAGTAGCTCGGCCGGTTCCAGTTCGCGGAGGCGCCGACGAGCGCGATCGTCCGGCTCTCGCGGTAGATCTTGAGCAGGAGCTCATCCGGGTAGGTCGATTCCCGCGGCGGGATGATGCAGGACGGTCCGGTGGTGAGGTCGGTTCGAGGAGCAGCCATCGCCCGACGATACCAAGGTGCGCGGCGGACGTCTTGACGAGGGTCGCGGCGGACGCAGGCGCCGCGACCCGGCGGCGGACCCGCGCGGCCGGCGCGCTCTACCCTTCCTGGACGATCTCCGCGACGTGCGCGAATTCCTCGGCGAGTGCCGCCCGGTCCATCGGCGGTCAGCTCGAGGGCCTCGGCCGCGGCGAGGGACGATCGGGCCAACGCGATGTCCCCCGTCCGCACGGCCAGTTCCGCTCGATACAGGTACGCCCGCGCGAGGTCGATCGCGCTCGCGGCCTCGCCGAACCGGGTCAGGCCGCTGTCGAGCGTCTTGAGCGCGAGCGCCTCGTCCCCGTGGGCATCGCCCAGGCGCGCCGCGACGTAGATGATCTGCGCCAGGCCTTCCGCCTTCTCCGCCGAGTCCTCCTCTTCGGTCTCCCCGAGCTTCGAGATGCGCAGCCAGTTCCCGCCCGTGTCGACGACGCTGAATCCACGCACGGTGCCGTACTTCTTGCGCGGCCGGGTGATGCGCGGGATGCCGGCGACGGGCAACTTGCCGTGCGCCTTCCGCAATCCGGCCGCGAAGTCGCGATAGAGCCGGTCCGGGTCCGGCACGACCACGATGGCAGTGCCGTACGACTGCGCCGGATCGAAGCCGTCGATGCCGAAGAGATGGATGTGGATGTCCTCGAGGGCGACGACCGCGTACGGGTTCGGTCGGACCTGCCGGTATGTCCGCGTGAACCCGAGGAACTCGTAGAACGCGATCGATTCATCGATGTCGGCGCAGGGCAGGCACGGGTACGTCCGTTCGTTCGCCATGGGACCGACCCCTCGTACGTTGGATGCGGGCACACCGGCCGCAGCGCGAGCCTCAACGCGACCGTCAGGCAACCGAGCAACAGACGGTGCTCACCGGCCGATCCCGCGCCCCTTCTGCATCACGATCTGGAGATCCTGGCTGATGCCGGTCGCGAAACCGGCCTCGCTGAGCGCGAGGTAGTACTCCCACATCCGGATGAACCGTTCGTCGAACCCGAGGGCGCGCACGTCGTCGAGGCGCGCCATGAACCGCTCGCGCCACGCCCGCAACGTCAGCACGTAGGAGTCCGCGATGTCGGTCACGCCGGTGATGAGCAGGCGGGTGTCGTGGGTCGCGCGTTCGATGACGGCGAGCGACGGGCACAGCCCGCCCGGGAAGATGTACGTCTGGATCCAGTTGGCGCCACGACGCTGACGCTCGTAGGCCACGTCCGGGAACGTGATCGACTGCAGGCTCAGCCGGCCACCCGGCCGCAACGCCCGATCGCACACCTCGAAGAACGTTCCGAAGTACTCCGCGCCGACGGCTTCGAGCATCTCGATGGAGACGATCGCGTCGTACGTGCCCTCGATGTCGCGGTAGTCCCGCAGCTCGATGTCGACCAGGTGCTCAAGGCCCGCCGCGCGTACCCGCTCGCGCGCCAGCTCGTATTGCTCGCGCGAGATCGTGACCGACGTCACCCGACAGCCGAGCTCGCCAGCGGCGTACAGCGCGAAGCCGCCCCACCCCGTGCCGATCTCCAGGACGTGCTGACCGCGCTCAAGCCCCGCGTTCGCGGCGATGATCCGGTACTTATTGCGTTGCGCGTCTGCGAGGTCCTGGTCTCCTGTTGCGAAGACCGCGCTCGAATAGGTCATCGTCTCGTCGAGGAACAGGCGGTACAGGTCGTTCGACAGGTCGTAGTGGGCCGCGATGTTCCGTTGGCTGCCCGCCCGGGTGTTTCGCCGGATGCGATGCGCCACCGTCCGAAGCAGCTGCGCCGGGACCCGGAACCATCCGGCCGAGAGCGCCAGAGCGTCTCGGTTGCGTGCCGCCAGCCGAAGCAGGCCCGCGAGGTCGGGGCTGGACCATAGGCCATCCATGTACGCCTCGCCGCCACCCGTCTCGCCACCGACGAGGAGCCGGACGAGGGCCTTGGCATCGTGGATGTGGATCTCGGCTCGCTCCGCGCCGGCGTCGTCACCGTCGCCGAAGTCGCGCCGCGTGCCGTCCGGCAACACGACCGTGAGCACTCCGTAGCGGATTCGGTCAGCGGCGGCCAGGCCGACTCGCCAGGCGAGCCGCTCGAGCACCGATCCGAGGACGGCCGGTCGACGCGTGGAGATGGTCGGGACGGTCATCGAACGACCGGGCGATGTCGGTGGAACCGGGCCCCGCGAAGCCACAGGCGCAGCGCATGCCAGTGGATCATCACGGTGGTCTTGTGGGTCACCATCGGATGCCGCAGCAACAGCCGCAGGAGATTCCGGTCCGTCAAGGGACGGCGGGCCAGGTCCACGCTGGCATGCAGCACCAGTCCGTCGGGCAGTTCGTGGTTGATGCTGATCCGCAGGCGTGACGCTTCGTCACGGACCCGGACCGTGTAGGCGCCACTGGTCTCGATGAACGGGGAGACATAGAACGCCTTTTCCATCGATGCGATGAAGTCCAGCACGCCGTGCCGAGGGCGAAGCGTGTAGAGGTGCCGTTCGCCGTGGGTGTTGTGCACCTCAACGACCACGACCCGGAGCTCGCCCGCGCCGTCACGGCACAGGTAGAAGCTGGCAGGGTTGAACACGTAGCCGAGGACTCGCGGGTTGGTCACGAGCGTGATGCGCCAGCCGGTGGGGTCCTCACCCTCCGAGCGAAGGTGCTCGAGGAACGCCGTTCGCAGGTCGGCGGCCGGCGGCTCCAGGTGATCGCTGTCGCGCAGCTCCAACACGTTGCGCCCATTCCGGGCGATCAGGTGCGAGGACCGGGCGACGCCGTCGAGCTCGTCCAGATCGAGCGCGAGGTAGTGGACGCGGTGCTCCAGGGCGTAGACGAACGGACGCGCACGGCGATGCCGGACGACGCCGTCGAGGACATGCGACCTCATGCTGCCTGCTCCCCGGTCGCCGCGTAGTCGTCCGATGCGGCGACGAGCCGGGCGGCCTCGAACCCCGATCGACAACCGTCCTCGTGGAAGCCGTAGCCAAGGTGGGCCCCCGCATAGAACGTGCGACGCCATCCCTGGAGATCACCGACCTTGGCCTGGGCCGCGAGCGTTTCGAACGTGTACAGCGGGTGGCGCATGACCCGATCCACGATCGCCCGCTGAGGGTCCAGTCGCTCGTCCGGGTTGACCGAGACGAAGTACTGATCGGGTCCGGGGAGCGCCTGCAACCGGTTCATGTGGTACGTCATCGTGAGGACGTCGCTGGGTCGTCGATGATCGACCTGGTCGACGTTCCAGGATGCCCATGCGCCCGGACGGCTGGGCATCACGGCGGCGTCGGTATGCAGCACGACTCGGTTCGTCGAGTAGTCGAACCCGCCGAGCGCGGCACGCTCGCGGCCGTCCGCGTCCTGCAGCAGGCCAAGGGCGTCGTCCGCGTGTGTCGCCAGCACGACGGCGTCGAACGTGTCGCTGGTGCCTGCCGCGGTCCGGACCGTGACGTCCTCGGCGGTCCGATCGACGGCGACGACCGCGTCGCCGGCCCGCACGGCGCTCGCGACCGAGCCGCTCGAGGATCCGTTCCACGTAGGTCATGGACCCACCCGTGATCGTTCGCCACTGGAGGGCGCGGCCCACGCCGATCAGGCCGTGGTGATCCAGGAAGCGCAGCAGGTAGTCGACCGGGAACTCGAGGATCCGGTCCGCAGCGGTCGACCACACGGCGGACGTGATCGGAACGAGGAAGTGGTCGCGGAACGCCGCTCCGAATCGCATGTCGTCGAGGTAGTCGCCGAGCGTCGCCTTCGTCGCGACGTCGGCCGTCGAGTCGTTCGCGCGCATCGCGGTAGAAGCGCAGGATGTCCGCGAACATCCGCCACTGCGCCGGGGCGGAGCGCGGCCGACGGACGCGCGAACCAGCCGCGTGCGCCCCGGGAGCTGAACTCGACCCACAGGCCCGGCACGTCGAGCCCAGGGACATGTCGCTCGCCTGGGTCGGCACGCCGAGCTCGCCGATCATCCGCAGGAACGTGGGTAGGTGACATCGTTGTGGACGATGAACCCCATGTCGACCTGCGATCGGGCCGGCGGCCGCGTCGACGGTCACCGTCTTGACATGCCCTCCCACGGGCGCCTCGGCGTCGTACAGGCGGATCTCATGGTCGCGGTGGAGGCGCGTAGGCGGCGCTGAGACCGCTGATCCCGCCACCGATGATCGCGACGCGCATCAGCGGGTCTCCTGGTCGCGCCGGCTTGCGAGAGCATCGAGCGCATCGTCCATCCCCGCCGCGGCGTCGCGTCCGATCTTCCGGAACGTCCCGCCAAGGAGTGGCTGGACGAACCGCAGCAGCCCGCCGAGCCGGATGTCCGCCGTGTAGTCGATGACCGTGCGGTCGCCGACCCGCTCGAAGCGGATGTCGTCGACGGCATCGACGCCGGAGCCGGAGCCGACGAGCACGACCCGGCGGGGACGGTCGAAGTCACGGATGCGGTACTCCATCGGGGCGACGCGGCCGCCCATCCGGACGTCCAGCGAGTAGCGCGAGCCGGGTCCGACCGGCCGGTCGTCCAGTCGACGAGAGGCAGCCGTACCGGGATCCCACTCCTGGGCATTGCGCGAAGTCGGCGATGTAGTCGAAAGCGGCATCGATCGGCAGGGCCGTCTCGATGCGTTCGTGGATGCGGGTCATGTCGTTGCTCCGTCGTCTGGTCGTTGGGTGGTCGGTGCCGGGTCCGTCACGCCGGCGAGGTCGACGACGACGTCCCACAATCGCCGGCGGTCGGCGGCGGACACGCGCGTCGTCGGCACGCGGTCGAAGGGCCGTGGGCGTCGATCCAGGAAGAGGCGTCCCGTCACCGCCGGCTCCGGCCACGGCCGGGTCGGCGGCGAGCCAGACGGTCGTGTCGGCACCCTGCGCGGGCGTGCGCAGGAGCGGGCCCGATCAGCCCGTAGAACCCGGGCAGCGCCGCGGAGATGCCCGGCGTGTCGGCCCAGCCGGGATGCATCGCCGCGAACGACACCTCGTCCGCCGGGACCCGCCGCGCCCACTCCCGCATGAGCGAGACCTGGGCGCGCTTCGCGTGGGCGTAGACCCGTGGGCCGTCGAACGGCCGTCGCTGCCACTGCAGATCGTCGAGATGAAGTGGCTGCAGGTACATGCCCCCGGACGTCACGGCGATGACGCGGGCGTCGCCGGTCCGGCGAAGCAGCGGCAACAGTCCGGCCACGAGCGCGAACGGGCCCAACACCATCGTGGCGAAGGTCGATTCGAACCCCTCCGGACTCTCCGTCCGTTCCGGGAAGATCGCCCCGGCGTTGTCGATCACGACGTCGAGCCGTGCCTCGGTTTCGACGATGCGACTGGCTGCCGCCCGCACGGAGCCGAGGGACTCCATGTCGGCGACCAGGGTCCGGAAGCGGTCCTCGCCGTGCGCGAGCACGAGCTCGTCGCGCAGGGAGGTGAGCCGTTCCTCGCTACGCCCGACGAGGACGAGACGAGCCCCGAGCGCAGCGAGCGCATCCGTGGCGGCACGACCAAGGCCCGAGGTCGGTCCGGTGATGAGGACCGTCCGACCCCGGAGCGAGCCGGCGGGCGGTGGCGTCCACCGGAACATGTCGCGGCGCACGGCGTACCCGATCCGCGTGAAGCTCGGGACGACCGCGATCTCGAGGGCATCGTCGATGAGATGCTGGATCTTCATGAGCATGGGGCTGCCAGGACCCGGCCGACGGATGGCCGACCGGGTCCGCGGCTTCCCGTCGACTACCTCTCGCCCTTCCGCACGCGGCTGAGGGCGGCGGGTCGAGCAAAGAGCGCGAAGGTCACGAGAGCGACCACCAGCAGGAGCGCGGCGGCGGGGCCGAACCCATCGCTGGTCGCCGACCCTTCGGGGGCGAGGGTATCGGTCGGGGGCGGCGTCACACCGGCTGCGTCGGACGCGGTGGCGTCGACGGCGACGGCGACCTGGAGCGCGTTACCACCCACCGGCGGCGTGGCTGCGGAACCGATGGCGAAGACGCTGTAGGCGTTGCACGCCTCGACGGCGACGCCCGGCAGGTCGAGGGCGACGGTCGTCGTCCCGGCCAGGCGGACCTCCAGGTCGTACGAATTGGCCGGGAGTGCGACGTAGTCGGTGGCGTTCGGGTACTCGAGGTTCTTCACCACCGCGTCGGCGGGGTCAGAACCTGCGGTCGCAACATCGACGGCGGGCGCGTCAGCGCTGAAGTGGACGACGCGGACCGACGCACTATCGCAGTCGGGCGTCGGCTGGTCCTCCAGGACCTGCGCCGTGATCGACGCGACCGCGTTGGTCGCCGCGATCGTGTACTTGGCGCCGGTGGCGACGGTCACGTCGGCATCGATGACCGGATCGGTCGTGCTCCCGGTCGCGTAGACCTTGACGTTGTGATCACCGGCCGGGATCTCGAGATAGCCGGAGATCGTTCCGAAGGGCACGTTGGTCAGCGGGTCCACGATCGTGTCGTCGAGATAGACGTCGACGGCGGGGGCGTCGGGCGAGGCATGCAGCACGCGCACCATCGCGGTGTCGGCCGCGGTTGCCACCCCGGCAAGTGAAAGGGTGAGGATCCCGGCGGCGAGAAGCCGGAAGAGTGGAGCGATCCGTCGTTGCATCGATAGGTCTCCTCTGTCACCCGGTCCGTTCAACGACCGAGTTCGTCTATGTGTTGTCCACCCTTTGTATAAGGTGTGGCGAGACCTTACCGGCTTTGTCTAAGCCTTGTCAAGTGTTGGTTCGCCCTGCTACGCTGCGCAAACCATGTACACGATCAAGCAGGCAGCCGCTCGAAGCGGCCTGCGTGTCCCCACGGTCAGGGTCTGGGAACGGCGGTACGGCGTCGTCCATCCGGAGCGAACGCCGACCGGGTATCGGCTCTATGACGACCGGGCCATCGAGCGGTTGATCGCGATGCGGCACCTCGTCGAGCACGACGGCATGCGACCGAGCCAGGCGGCCGAGCGGATCCTGTCCGCCGGCGACGATCTGGCTGACCTGATCGAACAGGCGACGCTGCGGGACGGTGCGACCGTCGCGCCATCACGAGGCCAGGTCGCCTCCACCGTGCAGGCGACGGGCGAGGTGGATGCGTTCGTGTCCGCTACCCGGCGTCTCGACATCGCCGCCATGGATCGGATCCTCGACGCGGCATTCGCCGCCGAGCGGTTCGAATCCGCGCTGGAGCATGTCGTGTTCCCCGCCCTGCGCGCTGTGGGCGACGGATGGGCCGAGGGCTCGATCGATGTCGCGATGGAGCATGCCGCCAGCGAGACGGTCCGGCGCCGGCTCGCCCGCTTCTACGACGGCGCCGCGTCCGATGGTGCTCCGGACGTGATCGTCGGGCTGCCACCCGGCGGGCACCACGAGATCGGGGCGCTGGCGTTCGCCGTTGCGGCTCGCCGCAGCGGCGTGGACGTCCTCTACCTGGGGGCCGATGTCCCGTTGGCGAGCTGGCTGACGGCCGTCGAGGCAAGCCTCGCGCCCGTCGTCATCGTCGGCGCGGTCACCGCCGCAGATGTCGGGAGCGCGGGCGCTGTGGTTGCGGCCCTCGGCGGTGGGTCGCGGCGAACGACCGTGGCCATCGGCGGGCAACGCGCGGACGAGGTCACCGCGACATCGGAGGCGATCCTGCTACCCGCATCGATCGACGAGGCGGTGGCGGCGGTGCGGGGGTTGGTCTCGACCGCCACCTGATCTGATCGAACGGAACGACGTCGAGGGACGGACCAGCGCGGGGCGGTCGCGCCATGGTCGATCGACCGGGCCCGGCGAGAGGCCCCGACGGCAGGCCAGGACCGCGTCGCTGCCGGGACGCGCCAGGAACGCCGATCGGCCGCGACACGCCGGTCCGCATCGCCGCGGTCGGCGCGGCATAGTCCGGCGCGGCATAGTTAGGAGTGGCATGGAACTCATCCTCGTCGGGGCTCCGGGATCCGGGACGCGCAGCGTGGGCAGGGCCCTGGCGGGGCGCCGGGGCGCGCGATTCGTTGACCTCACCGGAGACCCGTCACGCCACCCGCACGCGGTGTCGGGCGTCCGGCTCGCGGAGGACCCTGACCAGGGGCCTTCGCTGCGGCGGATCATCGCCGCCGACCGGATCGTGGCCGATACCTCGGTGCGGACGCGTCTGTACCGAGGGCGCCACGTCGTCTGGCTCGATGCCCCGGCCGATCAGCTCGTCGAACGCCTGCGGGCAGCCCGCCGGGCCGATATCGAAATCGACGGGGACATCCGCTCATTCACCTCGCGCCACCTCGTCGAGTACCTGCCGTACTACGGGGCGGGCGTCCGGATCGATGCCTCAGGCTCCATCTCCCGCACGGTCGAGCAAGTCGAGGCGGCGCTCAGCAGTCCGCTCCAGCCGGGCACGCTCGTTCTTCGCGCCGCGATCCGCGACAGCCTGATCGAGCTCGGAGAAGGCATCCTGGGCACGAGCCTGGTCCATGTCCTGGAACAGCTGGCGATGCGGCGGTGCGTCGTCGTGACGTCGGGCCGGAGCCGCGAGCTGGCGGAGGCCGCCGCCGGCGTCGTGCGCGGCGGGGCCGGGATCGAGGCGGAGGTCGAGGAACTGCCATCGGGTGAGCCAGCCAAGCTGCTCGAGCACCAGGAGGTGTTCTTCAGGCGGTTGGCCGAGCTCCGGCTGGAGCGCGGCGATCCGGTGGTCGCGATCGGCGACGAGGCCCTGCTCGAGGCCGCGACGTTTTCGGCTGCGGTCTGGCTGCGCGGCGCCCCGCTGATCGTCGTCCCGGTGACCACCTTGGGGCTGATCGACACGTCGATCGGCGGCAAGGGCGGCATCAATGTGCCGGGCACCGGCCGGAACATCCTCGGCGCGTTCCACCAGCCGATCGCGACGATCCTCGACGTCAAGCTCGTCGATGACGAGTCGGCCGCAGATCGACGCTCCGCCCTGTCCGAGGCCGTGAAGTACGGCCTCATCGGCCACGAGGGCATCCTGTCTCTCCTCGAAACGGACGACGGTCGCGTGGGTGACCGGCCCTGGCCGCACGGCGCCGACCTGCTCGAGCTCGTCGAGCGATGCGTTCTCGTGAAGCAACGCATGGTGCTGCATGACGAGCGGGACGCCGGTGACGTCCGAATCGCCCTGAACCTCGGACATACGGTGAGCCACGCGCTCGAGGCCGCGACGGGCTACCGCATGCGCCATGGCGAAGCGGTCGCCTATGGCCTGCGCGCTGCATTGGGGATCGGCGTGTCCATGCACGTGACACCGCCGGCCGTTGCGGCTCGCGCGAACCGCATCCTCGATCGGCTCGAGCTTGGCCGCGCGCCGCTCGAGGTCCGGGTGGATGATGTCCTGGCCTACGTCCAAACCGACAAGAAGCGAAGCGGCGGCAGGATTCGCTGGGTCCTCGTCGACGGGGTCGGCCCCGTCGTTCGAGACGACGTTCCACAACACGTCGTCCAGGCGGCGGTGGCGGCTGCGCTGGAGATCGCCCCCGGGTCGTCGACCAGCCGGCTAGTTCGCGATCGAGGCGGGCCGCGCTACCCTGCCGGCGGCGCGCCGCGCACCGACCGCGGACGCGATGGCCCGCAGACCGAGCAGATAGCTGTCGACGCCGAAGCCTGCGATCTGGCCCAGGACGACGTCCGAGAACACGGACTGCTGCCGGAATGCCTCGCGCGCGTGGACGTTCGACATGTGCACCTCGACGATCGGTACGGTCAGGATCGCGAGGGCGTCGCGGATGGCATAGCTGTAATGGGTCCACGCGCCGCCGTTGATCACCACGCCATCAGTGCCGTCGCCGTGTGCCCCGTGGATTCGCGCGCACATCGCACCTTCGTCGTTGGTCTGGAACGTGTCTACCTCGGCGCCCAGCTCGGACCCGAGATCGCGCAGCCGGACGTCGATCTCGGCGAGCGTGATCGTCCCGTACTGCTCGGGATCGCGTTTCCCGAACATGCCCAGGTTGACGCCATGCAGGACGACGACCTTCATCCGCTTGGGATCTTCAGGGTGGCCAGAGCCGCGTTCAGTTCGGCGATGGCGGTCTCGATCTGGCCGACCGTCCTGGCGTACTCCGATGCCACGACGATACGGTCACCGAACTCGTCGAGCCTCGCCCGGAGAAGGGCGACGTCGGCGGTGACGTTGTTGACGAGATTCACCACGTCACCCTCGTGGACGAACCGCACCCCGCCCTGCTCGATGCGGGCATATTCGGCCGACTCGAGCCAGCGACGGAGGTAGTCGAGGGCCGACTCTCCGGGCAGCCCCGGGAACGGATAGTCCTCTTCGCCTGGCTCCCATCGGATCCCCGGCTCGAGGGCAGTCGGGGGTGGAGGCGCTTCGCTGTCCGGCATCGTACGGAGTCTACCAACGCAGGCGCGCGCTGGATCACTCCAAGAGCTCCGGGTCTGACGCTTCGGCAGCATCCGCCGGCGCGCCACGCCGTTCGCTCTTGACCCCCGCTCGATAGGTCCAATATTCTGGAACCATGTCCAGCGATACGGGACACGTGTCCGACCGCGGGCTTGTGGGACCGCTCGCGGACCTGCGCGTCCTTGAACTGGGGACGCTGATCGCCGGCCCGTTTGCCGGTCGGATGTTCGCCGACTTCGGCGCCGAGGTCATCAAGATCGAGCGACCGGAAGGTGGCGATCCGCTGCGAACGTGGGGGATGTCCTGGCGCGGCGGCGACTCGTTGTGGCACCTCATCCAGTCGCGCGGGAAGGTGTCCGTCGCCGCCGACCTGCACGACCCGGACGACCAGGCTCTCGTCCGGCAGCTGGCGCTCGAGAGCGACGTCCTGATCGAGAACTTCAGGCCCGGCCGCCTCGAGAAATGGAACCTCGATCCCGAGGACCTCATCGCGGCGAACCCGGGGCTGATCGTGGTCCGGATCTCGGGGTATGGGCAGACCGGACCGATGCGGGACCAACCGGCCTTCGGCACGATCGCCGAGGCAGCCGGCGGCCTTCGCCACATCACCGGTGAGGCGGACCGCCCACCGGCTCGGGTCGGCCTGAGCCTCGGTGACTCGATCGCCTCGCTCCACGCGGTGATCGGCGCCCTCATCGCGCTCCACGAGCGAAGCGAATCGGGGCGCGGGCAGATCGTCGATGTCGCATTGACCGAGTCGCTCTTCGCGATGATGGAGGCCATCCTTCCCGAGTACGCCTATCACGGTGTGGTCCGCGAGCGGACGGGCAACATCGCGCACAACTCCGCGCCAACGAACGCCTACCTGTGTGCCGATGGGTCGCTGGTGTGCATCGCTGCGAATACCACCTCCCTCTTCCGGACGCTCGCGGCGATCATCGGTCGCCACGACCTCGCCGCCGATGCGGAGCTGGCGACCAACGAGGGGCGCGTCGCCAGGGCGGCCGAGCTCGACGCCGCGATCGGCGCATGGACGCGACCGCGCGACGCCGACGAGGTCGTCGAGACGCTGCGGGCGGGGCAGGTCCCCGTCAGCCGCATCAACACGATCGCGGACATCGTTGACGATGCCCAGTTCCTGTCGCGCGCGATGGTCGTCAAGGTGCAGGACGACAGGCTGGACCGACCACTCCTCGTTCCAGGCGTGGTCCCCAAACTGTCGCGCACGCCCGGTGCTGTCCCGCCCCTCGCCCAGGAACTCGGCGCCGCGACCACCGCCATCCGCGGGGATCTCGCGATGCGGACGTCACCGGCGGAGCCGCGTCGGACATCCGGGGCGCGACGGTAGGCGCATGCATCGCACCACGCCCGACGGAGGCACTGCAGCGGCCGATGGGCGATGCGCAGACCGCCTTCTGGCGTGTCGCGATGGCGCCCCGAAAGCCATGGAATTCGCTCTGGTGCGGTCGCCGTGGATTTCTTGACCGGCGCGAGCGCGGTCCCGTAGGATAGATTGAAGTCCAACTATGCGGAACACCACGTGACGGCACGCGGGGCGGTCCCGCGCATCTCCGTCGCGTGATCCAGCCTACCCCGTCCCGAAGCGGCGGCCGACTCGATCGCGGCGTGTGAGGTGCACTGATGGTCCAGGACGACGGTCGCCTGATGGCGGATCAGGCGCTGGCTGCGGGGTATGACCCGGACGCGCCTCGTCCGTCCGAGGAGGTCGAGCACCTGGGTGACGATCAGGACCTGGAGCTGCTCCCGGAACGGCAGCCCTGGCGCTCGATCATGCACGTCATCGGCGTGATCGAGCAGGTGGTCGCGTCCATCCTGCTCGTCGTCATCCTGGTGCTGGTGCTTGCCCAGGTCGGGTCACGCTACGTCCCTGGAACCTGGGTGTGGACCGGCGAAGTCGCCCGCCTGTCGTTGGTCTGGGCCACGTTCGTCATCGCCGGGTACCTCGCAGCATTCGATCGCCACATCGCCATCCATACCGTCGACTGGGTCCTCAGCGGACGTCCGCTGACGGCGGTCAAGCTGTTTGCGAACGCCGCTGTCCTCGTGACGTGCCTGGCGATGATGTACGCCGTGTACCAGCTGGTCGTCACCGACGTCGGCGGGGTGACGCCGGCCGCCGAGCTTCCCCTGGCCTTCGTCAATGCCGTGCCGTTCATCGGTTTCGCGCTCGTCGCAGTGCGTGCACTCATGCGCATCGTCCTCGTGGATATGCCGGCGCTGCGCCGCCGCGCGGAGACGGGTTCGTGACGCTCCCGCTGCTTCTCATCGCCATCCTCGCGCTGTTCCTGCTGCGCGTGCCGATGGCCTTCGCCATCCTTGGCCCCTCGATCGCGTACATGATGGTCGAGGGTTATACGGTCCACCTCGGCGTGCGCCTTGTGATGCAGGGCATCAACAGCTGGCCCCTGCTGGCCGTCCCGCTGTTCATCCTGGTCGGCGTCATCGCCACGAGGACGGAGATCGCCGATCGGCTCTACGACGCGGCGCTGCTCCTCCTCGGCCCTCTGCGTGCCGGCCTGGCATACGTGAACATCGCCGTCAGCTTCGGCTTCTCGTGGATGAGCGGCGCCGCGCTCGCGGATGCGGCGGGCATCGGATCGATCGAAGTCGACCACATGCGCAAGAAGGGGTATCCGGCGGAGTTCTCGGTCGGCCTGAGCGCGAGCTCCGCGCTGATCAGCCCGATCATGCCGCCCAGCATCCCAGCGGTCGTCTATGCGTCCGTGGCAGCGGTCTCCACCGGGGCGCTCTTCGCCGCGGCCATCATCCCGGCGCTCCTCATGACCATCGCGCTCGTGGTGACGGTCTTCCTCTGGTCGCGGCGGAGACCCGACCTTGTCGGCGAACCCTACAGCCGGAGCGCGGTGCGGCGAGCCGTGGTCCGGGCGATCCCGGCGCTGGGAGCGCCGGTGATCATCCTGGGCGGGATCCTTGGCGGGTTCTTCACCCCGACCGAGGCCGCCGGCATCGGCGCCCTCTACATGCTCCTGCTGGCCCTCTCGTATCGGACGCTCGGAATGCGTGACATCGCCTTGATCTTCCGGGACACCGCGGTCATCACCGGACAGATCATGATCATCATCGGCGCCTCGTCACTGCTGAGCTGGATCCTGGCCCGCGAGCAGGTACCCCAGACAGTCGCCGAGGTCCTCCTCACCCTCACCGACAACCCGCTGGTCTTCCTGTTGATCGTCAACATCATGCTCATCCTGCTCGGGATGCTCCTCGAGCCGACCTCAGCGCTGCTCATCGTCACGCCGATCCTGCTTCCCATCGCGGTCCAGTACGGGGTCGACCCGATCCAGCTCGGATCGATCATCATCTTCAACCTGATGATCGGCCTGTTGACGCCGCCGATGGGCGGGGTCGTCTTCGTGCTGAGCTCCGTCACCGGGATCCCGCTAGAGCGGGTCTTCAAGGGTGCGGCGTTCTTCCTGCCGGCGATGCTCATCGTCCTGCTGCTGATCACCTATATTCCGGCGCTCACCCTGTGGCTGCCCGAAGCCATCGGGCTGTGAGCTCGGTGTGGTGACCTGCCGTATCTCGAGCGGACGAGCCCAAGCCAGTCAGCGTGCCATCCGTTGCCACAGTGCCGGGCGTAGTCCGCTCACGGTGCGAACGGCCGTGGCGATCGCGCTGCTGATTCCTCCGCCGGCCCCGCTGGCGTCACCGACGAGCCGTACGGCCCCCTCGTAGCCGGCGTCGGTGAGAGCGGTCGCGAGGTCGGTCACCGGCGTCATTCCCTGAGACACGAGCACCGGGCCAGGGGCACGTAGCGATGTCACGTGTCCCTGACGGCGGATCGTCAGCCCATCGTCGGTCACCGCAACGAGTCGCGACTGCAGCTGGATCTGGACAAGCGGATCGCTCGAGAGCCGGGGGACCGTGAGGATCTTGGCTCTCCGCCCGACGTCGGGCGCGAGCGTCTCCTGGTCTCCGATGACCAGGATGCGCTTCCCGCGGGCCAGGAGGTCGTCCGCCACGGCGACGCCCTCCCGGTCGGCGCCCCAGACCACATGTTGCTCGTCACCCAGGTCCGGTGCACCTGCTCGTAGCCACGTCCTGATCTCGTGCACGCGACTTGACTGCATGCCGGCGATATCCGGCATGATCCCGCGTCCGCCCGTCGCGATCAGGACCGCGTGAGGCCGCAGTGCCGCGATCGTCGAGAGCGACGCCTCCTCCTCCAGGCGCAGCTCGACCGGCAGACCTCGGAGTTCAGCGTCGTACCAGTCAACGATCCGCTGGTAGCGCGGATACGTGCGGAGACCAGCTGACAGGCGGATCTGACCGCCGATCGCCTTCTCACGCTCGAACAGGACGACCCGTGCGCCGCGTGCCGCGCATGCCCGGGCCGCCTCCAGACCGCCAGGTCCCGCCCCGGCCACGACGATGAGGCGCCCCACGAGATCCGTTCCGGGTTCCTCCGCCGCGCCACCGACGTCCGGGTTCACGGAGCATGGCACCGGCTGTCCGGTGAAGAGGCTGTCGATGCAGTGATTCGTGGTGATGCATGGCCGGTAGCGCCTGCCTCGGGTGGCCGCATCCGCCCAACGCGGATCGGCGTGGAGCGCCCGTCCCACCGATACGAGATCCGCCTCGCCGCGCTGCAGCAGGCGTTCAGCGGTCTCCGGCTCGGTGATTCGTCCGACGACCGAGACGGGCAGGCCGAACTGGCGGTACCGCTGCGCAAAGCGACCCAGGACTCCTTCCTCCCACTCACCGGGCTGGACGATCCACTCGCCGGCTTCGTAGGACCCCGCGGAGATGTCCAGGAAGTCGAGCCGATCGAGCGGGGCCTGGGCCACGATCTCCAGGGTCTCGATCGACCCCGAGCCCGTCGGGTGGTCCTTCAAGAGCCGAGAAGCGAATGCCCAGCGTTGCCGTCGGGACGGCGTCACGGACGGCGTCGATCACCTCGGTCAGGAACCTGGCGGGCGCAGCCCACTCGTCATCGCGGAGGTTCGTCCGGGGAGACATGAACTGATGGATGAGGTATCCGTGCGCCCCGTGGAGCATGAGGACGTCGACTCCGGCGTCGAGACAGCGAACCGCTGCCTCGGCGTAGCACCGGATCAGGTCGCGGATGTCGTCTCCGGTGAGCGGTTCGGGGACCTCCCCGCCTGCGACGGCGCACGGCACGGCCGAGGGCGCGACGCATCGGACGCCGTTGACGGCCGTCTGGGCGGTCCGGCCTCCGTGGTTGAGCTCGACGCCAAGGAGCGCCCCGTGGCGGTGGATCCGCTCTGCCAGTTCTCTGAGTGGCGCCACGACGGAGTCGTCGTGGATGCCCATCTGATATCGGCGCGCCCTGCCATCCGCGCGAACGTAGGAGGACTCGGTGAAGACGACCGCCGCCCCTCCGGCGGCGCGGGCCTCGAGATAGCGGACGTACGCCGGCGTGATCAGCCCGGAGGCCGTCGCCAGATTTCGCTCCATCGGGGAGCTGATGATCCGGTTGCGCAGGCGCGCTGCCGCCGACCTCGATCGGCTGGCTGAGCAACGGTTCGCTGGGTGGCAGAGCACTCACGGGATCGGGTCTCCGAGCACGACGAACTCGCCTTGACCCCTCGATCCGGCGTCCCATATGATAGGCTCGCGTCCAGTGATACGGAACGCCAAATCCCCGAACCCCGCTAACGGACGCGAGGAGAAGTCTGTGCGCAAGGACGAGGAAGGGAAACGATCATGAGTACACCATTCCGGACGCTGTCCCTGGCGGTCGCGATGCTGTTCGTGCTCGTTGCGTGTGCCGGGGCCGGCGGTAGCCCCTCGGCGTCGCGACCGGAGCCGCGTCGCGCGTCGGCGGCCGCGCCGTCAGTCGGCCGCATCCGCGTCGGCCGCGGCGAGCGAGCCAGTCGAGCTGACGCTGGCGCACAGCTACCAGGTGGATCACGCCCACCATCGCTGCGGCGCCGTTGCTCTGGCCGAGAACGTCGCAGCGCGAAATGTCGGGCTGACCATCGAGATCTTCCCGGCCAGCCAGCTCGGCCCTGACGCCGACCGCTTCACGTCGGTCGCCAACGGCGACATCGACATCGACCTGCAGGGCGCCTCTGCGATCGCAGCAACCTACTCCGACGTGGGCGTGGTCGACACGGCGTACGTGTTCGACGATGCGGATCATGTGTTCGATTTCCTGGAGACCGACACCTTCACCCAGCTCCAGGCCGACGCGCTGGCGGCCACCGGGGTCAACCTGCTCGACGCGTGGTGGTTCGGGATGCGCCAGTTCACCGCGAACCAGCCGATCCGGTACTCCCGACGACTTTGAGGGCCTGCGGATGCGCTTCCCCGACACCCCCCGCTACCTCGCGAACGCGGAAGCCCTCGGAGCCGAGGCCGTCGCCGTGGCGTTCGAGGAGGTGTACCTGTCCCTCCAGCAGGGCGTCATCGATGGCCAGGAGAATCCGATCCCGACGATCGCCTCGCTGAACCTTCCGGAAGTCCAGAGCCACGTGAGCCTCACCGAGCACCAGGCCGGGTTCCAGTTCGTGATCGTCTCCGACGCCACCTGGCAGACGCTCAGCACGGAGCAGCAGGACGCGCTCCGGGAAGCGATCCGCGAGGTTCGCGCTGCGGATCGCCAATGCATCGAGGATGACCAGCAGAAGTTCATCGACGAGTGGACGGCGAGCGGCGACATGGAGGTCGTAGAAGACGTCGATCGAGGCCGCGTTCATCGCGAGCGCCGAGGAGTACTTCAGCCGCGAACCTCACGGGCCGCGAGCTCGAGGTGTACGAAGCCATCCGAGCGATGCGACCGTAGGCGAGCGTAGCCGCCGGGATCCACGGACACGGGTGCGTGGACCCGGCGGCACGACACCGCCCAGCGCGCGCGATCAGCACATGCGGAATGCCCTTGTCACCGGTGGCGCCGGCAACATCGGCCGCGCCGTCGTCGACCGGCTGGTGACCATGGGATACACGGTGACCGTGGCCGATCAGGTCCCGTTCGGCGGGAGTCAGGTCGGGGTTCGGTCCCTGATCCTGGACGTATCGACGGCACAGGGCGCCACCTCAGCCGTCGAGCAGGCGGCGGGCGACGCTGGGCTCCACGCGCTCGTCAACTGCCTGGGCATCTCCCCGAAGAAGGACGGGCGGAAGATCCCGTTCGCCGAGATCACCCTGGAGGATTGGAACCGGGTCTTCACGGTCAACGTGACCTCGTGCTTCCTCACCATGCAGGCCGCCATGACGCACCTCGCCCGGGATGGCTCCGCTTCGATCGTCAATTTCATCTCGTCCGTCGCCAAGCTTGGCGCCGGTGGGCCCGAGGGTGCTGTCGTTCGGTCCGTTCCATCCGGCGGCAGCCCACTACTGCGCGTCCAAGGCAGCGCTTGCCAACCTGACGATCTCCGTCGCGCGAGAGGTTGCGGGATGGGGGATCCGATGCAACGGGGTCGCGCCGGGCTACATCGGAGCCGGCATGGGAGACTCCACGGCACCTGAGTTCGATGCGGAGGTGCTCCGGCAGCTGCCCCTCGGGCGGCGCGGGCGAGCGGAGGAAGTCGCGAGCGTCGTCGGCTTCCTGCGTCAGCGAGGACGCTTCGTACCTGACCGGTGAGATCATCGACGTCGACGGCGGCTGGGACCCGGATTGAACGCCCGTCGATGAAGGCGCTCGTTCTCGAGGCACCGCGTCAGCTTGCCCTGCGGGAGGTGCCGGACCCGGAGCCGGGACCGGGCGAGGTTCTCGTCCAGGTGGCGTGGTCCGGCGTGTGCGGCACCGACTCCATGGGTATGCCCAGGGTGCGCCACTCCGGCAGACGCCCATCATCATGGGCCATGAATTCTCGGGAACCATCGTCGACACCGGCCGGCGGGTGGTCATCAACCCCCGAGTGGTCTGCGGCACGTGCGAGCACTGCACCTCGGGACGGACGCAGCTGTGCCAGTTCGCCAGCACGCTGGGCGTCCACCGCCCCGGGGGGTTCGCGGACCGCGTCGCCGTTCCCGAGCGAAACTGCATTCCCATCCCTGACGACCTCGACCCACGAGTCGCCGCATTGACGGAAGCCCTCGCCGTCGGGCTTCATGGCGCCAAGGTGCTCGAGGCGCAACGTCCCCTGCAGGGGCTGCCGGTGGCCGTCATCGGCGGTGGCGTGGTGGGGCTCGGTCTCGCCCTGATGGCCCAGCAGCGGGGCGCGCGAGTCACGATCGTGGACGTCGCGCCGGAGCGGAGGCGACAAGCGCAACGGCACGGGATCGAGGACGTCGCGGAAACGATCGACGGACGTTGGCCCGCCATCGTCGAGGCTGTCGGCAGCCCGGCCGCTCGAACGGCATCGGTCAGCCAGCTTGAAGCGGGCGGAGTCGCGCTGTGGATCGGCCTCGATACCGCCCCTGCCGAAGTGGACGTGCCGCACCTCGTCCGTGGAGAGCGAGCGATCGTCACCAGCTACTGCTACACGACGGCTGAGCTCGAGGAGGCCGTCGGCCTGTGCGCCGAGTTCAGTGCGGACGAGCTGGAGATCGTCCCGCTGGCCGAGGCAAGGACGGTGTTCGAGCGTCCCCATGGCGGGAGTGCCGGCAGCCGCGCGCGCACGCTCCTCGCGATCGGACAGGACTAGCCACACGATGTCTGCTGGACGCATGGACGACCGCGGAGCCGGCGCTGCCCGGGGGGTCGGGCGATGAACGGCTCCCATCCCACGGCCTCCGCGGGACCGACAGCCTCCCCGCGGGCCTTCACGCCGTCGTCCTACAGCTACCTCTGGCGCTCTGACCTGCCGTCCGCCATCGAGGACATGGCACGCACCGGCTTCGAAGAGACGGAGATCATGGCGGCGCTGCCGCACATCGATCTGTGGAACCGGAGCGCAGAGCTGGCCGGTGAGATCAGACGAGCGTCCGAGCGAACGGGCTTGCGGATCTCCGGCCTCAACCCGCCCGGCCTTGACATCAACATCAGCAGCGCCGACGCCTCCATGCGGGAATGGAGCGTGGAGATGTACATCGCCATCGGCAGGCTCGCGGCCGAGGTCGACGCGCGCTACCTCGTGGTCCATCCCGGACGCGTCCCCGTGCTCGTTCCCGCACCAGCGGACGTTGCCCGCGAATGGGTGCTAGCGGCACTCTCCCAGATCGCTCGATCGCTCGAGTCGACCGGGTTGAAGGTCCTCTTCGAGAACACGCCCACCGGCCTGCTGGACAGCGGCGAGGAGTGCCTGGACGTGGTCCGACACATCGGGGCCAGCAATCTCGGCCTCGTGTACGACGTCGCCAATGGATTCATGGTTGAGGATCCGAACGACGGCTTGCGAGCGGTGGCGGAGCGGCTCGAGGTCGTCCACGTGTCCGACACGACACGGACCCGCTGGCGCCACGACCCCGTGGGCACAGGCGAGGTCGATTTCAGGGCCCTGGCGGCCACGGTCGCCGACATCGGCTTCGACGGCGATATCGTCCTGGAGACCGTGCACCCCGGTGAGATCTCCGAGGGCCTGGATCGCGACCGCACCCTGTTGCAGGCCGCCGGCTGGAACGGCTGAGGACGAGGCGTGCCTGCTGCATTCACCGCTTCGACGTACACCTACCTCTGGAAGGAACGATTGGCGACCGCCATCGACGAGATCGCCGATGCCGGCTATCGAGGCGTGGAGCTGATGGCCGCGCCGCCGCACGTGGAGCTGTGGGGCGACACCCGAGCGGCCGCCGCAGCAGCCAGCGAGGCCTGCCGGCGTGCCGGAGTCGACCGTCTCCAGTGTCGCCGCGGGATTTGACGTCAATCCTGGCGAGTCCGGACGGCGCGATGCGCGCCTGGAGCCTCAGGCACTACGAGCGTGCCGGGCGTTTCGCCGCCCAGCTGGGTGCCCGTTACCTGGTGGTGCACCCCGGCCGACGTCATCCGTTCAAGCCGGCTCCGTACGAGTCGGCGCGGGAGTGGGTCATCGACGGCCTGACGCGAATCGCGGATGCGATGCACGACGAAGGCGTGCGCCCGGTCCTCGAGAACACCCCGAGCACCATCCTCGACACCGCCGAGGAGTGCGTGGACGTGGTCAGGGCGGTCGGCGCCGACCGGTTCGGGCATCTGCTACGACGTGGCCAACGGCATGATGGTCGAAGACCCCGGGCACGGACTGCGCACGGTCGCCGATCTGCTCCAGCTGGTGCACGTGTCTGACACGACCGCCGCCGACTGGCGGCACGACCCGATCGGCACCGGCGAGGGCGATTTCGCAGCGCTGGCCGCGACCGTCGACGAGATCGGCTATGCCGGCCCCGTCGTGGTCGAGACGATCCACCGAAGCCGGCCGGGTCCGGGGCTGCAGGCCGATCGGCTCGCCCTGCAACGCGCGGGCTGGACGGCACACGGGGCCGCTTCCAGGCGATGAGCACATCCGACCTCACCGGGCGGCGCGCACTCGTGACTGGCGGCAGCCGCGGCCTGGGTGGTGCCGTCGCCCGCATCGCTCGCCGCCGCGGGAGCGCAGGTCGCCATCGCGGCGCGAAGCACAGAGCAGCTCGAGCGCTACGTCGCCGATGCGGAAAGGGCGGGACACACGTGTCGGCCGTGGCAGCCGACCTGCGTGAGCGCGGCGAGGCAGATCGCCTGCTCGCCGAGGCCAGCGCAGCGCTCGGCGGCGTCGACATCCTCGTCCACGCCGCGGGCCACCTCGTGCGCCGCCCGGCGGTCGAGTTGAACATGCAGGACTGGGATGAGCTCCTGGCGGTGCATCTTCGGACCGCGTTCGAGCTTGCCCGCGGCGTGGCCCGCGAGCTGATCGACCACGGCAAACCCGGCAGCATCGTCTTCATCGGCTCGTTGACGAGCGCACGGGCCGGCATACCCGAGACATCGGCGTATGCCGCGGCCAAGAGCGGGCTCCTCGGGCTCATGAGAACGCTCGCGGTCGAGTGGGGGCCGCACGGCATCCGGGTCAACACCGTCGCCGCCGGATTCATTCCGACTGCGCTCACACAAGACGTGCAGGACACGCCGGCGCGACGCAGTCTGCTTGCGCGGATCCCGCTCGGGAGGAGCGGAGCGCCTGACGACGTGGCCGCGGCATGCCTGTTCCTCGTGTCGGATGCAGCGGCCTACATCAGCGGTGAGACACTCACGGTCGACGGAGGCTGGTCAGTAGCGTGACGCAATTGCCTCGAGCTCCGATCGGTCGGCCAAGCTCTACCCGACGATGATCGGGCCGTGATCGAGAGCCGCTGATGTCCGTGCTGGAGAAGGCGAGTGAGCTCATCGACTGCCTGGGGCACGCAGGGGAGCCGGTGACCCTCGGCTACGTCCGGTCAGCCCTCGGGATGCCCAAGTCCTCGACGCATCGGCTGCTCGGCGAGCTCGCCGCCCTCAACATCGTCCGCCGGACGGAGGACGGTCGCTACTCCCTGGGCCCGCGACTCCTGTACTGGGGCGAGGCCGCGGCCGACACGTTCGACCTGCGGGTCGTCGCCGAGGCGCCCATGCGCAGCCTGCGCAATCAGGTCGGCGAGAGCGTCCACCTCTACGTGCGCGACCATGACACCCGGATCTGCATTGCCGCGGTCGAGGGCCGGCACGAGCTGCGGCCGTTCATCCAGCTCGGACGCCCGCTGCCGCTGCGCGTCGGAGCGGCCGGCAAGCTCCTGCTGGCCTTCGCTCCGTCGGACGTTCGCGAGCTCGAGCTCAAGCGGGCGCTCGATGATGCACTCGGCCATGCCGAATGCGCCCGGCCCTCGACTCGCCGCGCAACTCGATCGGATTCGCGCGGAGCGTTGGGCAACGTCGATGGGTGAACGTGAGGAGGGCGTATCGGCGGTGGCGACGGCGATCCTCGATCCGCGCGACCGGGTCGTCGCCGCCCTGTGCATCTCGGCGCCCACGACGCGCCTGGGACCCGACCGCTTCGAAGAGATGCGGCCCCCGCTCGTCGAGAGCGCCGCGAAGGTCAGTGGCCTCCTGCAGCGGGGCTGACGGACGCGGGAGTCCTCCGTGCCCGTCCGCGGAGTTGCCTCGCCGACGCCCCAACCCTGGGCGCGGCTGATCCCCGCGGCGGCGGCAGACAGGTCCTTGCGGAGGCCCTCCAACCGTTCGGCTGTGAGGCGTGCCGTCGGGCCTGAGATCGAGAGCGCGGCGTGGACGCGCCCGCCTGGTTCCGGATCGGCACGGCGGCTGCGGCAAGGCCCTCCTCCCGCTCTCCGAAGGACATCGACCATCCGGTCAGGCGGATCTGCTCGAGCTGGACGACGAGCTCATCCGCGGTGGGGGCGCGTGGCGTCAGCGGCTCCCGAGCCACGCGTCGGAGCTCCTGTGCCTGCGTCGCCGGCGTCCGCGAAGGCGAGCAGGACCTTGCCCGACGCGCCGACCGACAGGGGAAGCGGCTTGCCGACCTCGGTGAAATGGCGGAGCTCGTAGTTGCCCTCGACGGCCGAGACGCAGAAGCGGCGGTCCCGCTGGCGGACATAGAGATGCACGCTCTCCCCGACGACGTCACGAAGGCGCACCATCGCAGACTTCGAGAGTCGAACGATGTCGCTGACACCGCCGGCCGCGTCGCCCCAGCGAGCCAGTCGAGGCCCGGGCGCGTAGTTCGCCGGCCCGACACGGAACAGCAGTCCGAGCTGGACGAGTTCAGACAGCAGGCGGTGGGTCGACGACCGTGGCTGGCCGAGGCGCTGCGCGATGGAGGTCAGCGTGGCCGCCTCCGGCGCTTCCGCGACGACGTCGAGGATCTGCGTCGCCTTCTCGAGCACCGACATCAGGCGACGGGCGTCCCGTAGAACGCCCCGAAGAGCTCCTCCTCGGATCGGCCGGTCCTCCGCGATCGGGCGGCTCACCCAGGTGGTGTTCATGTAGTGCTTGAGATGGATGTTCTCCGACGTGATGTTGCCGCCCCACGTCCCACAACCGAGGCTGGACGTCATCGGCATCCCGTTGTTGAAGGCACCCGCATTCGCCTTCGACTGGGGCTGACGCACCATGATGCGGCTGACCGGCGCGAGCCGCGCGAGGCGGTCGATGTGATCGTCGTCGAACGAGTAGATGCCGCACGAGTGGCCCTTGCCGCCGACCTCGTAGATCGCCTCCACCATGCGGAGCGCCTCATCGAAGCCGCTGTAGCGGAAGAGCGACAGCACGACGCCAAGCTTCTCGGAGCTGAACGGGTTGTGGCTCCCGATCTGTGTTTGCTCGGTCAACAGGAACCGGCGATCTGGCGCGATCTCGAAGCCCGCCTTTTCGGCGAGTTGCTGTGCCGAGATGGCGATCGTGTCGGGCGTGCGATGGCCCTCGCCGTCCCAATAGATCCGGCGAAGCTTGTCGGCCTCGTCGGGCGTCAGGAGGTGGCCGCCTTCGGCGACGAGGCAGTCCCGCAGCGCGTCGTAGATGCCCGAATCGACGACGAGGTTGCCGTCCGCGGAGCAGCCGGACCCGAAGTCCGACGTCTTGCTGAGGCGCGTGTTGCGCGCGGCCTCGCCAACGTCGGCCGTCTCGTCGATGACCATGGTCGAGTTGCCCGCGCCGACCCCGTATGCGGGCGTACCCGAGCTGTACGCGGCCCTCACCATGTCCTTCCCGCCGGTCGCCTGGACCATATCGGCCTGGGTCATCAGGTACTGGGCTGCGGGGATGCTCGGCTTCTCGAGGCACTGGATCAGGTCGACCGGCGCTCCCTCGCGCTCGAGCGCCCGCCGCATGATCTCCACCGTCTCGCGCGTCGTCTTCTTGCTGCGCGGATGCGGCGAGAAGATGACCGCGTCACGGCACTTGATCGCGAACATGCCGACGCCGGGCGGCGTCAGCTCGGGGTTGGTCGTGGGTACAAGGGACGCGATCAACCCGACGGGCTTGGCGTACTTGACGATCCCCCGCTCGGGTAGCTCCTCGACCACGCCGATGCTCTTCTGACGAAGGATGTCGCGCAGGATGCCCATGATCTTGAAGCGCTTGCCGACGCGGCTCTCCGGGTCACCGAGGCCGCTCTCTTCCACGCCCATGTGGGCGAGACGCGTGAACGTGGTCTCGTTCGCCACCGCCCATGCCACGGCCTGGCAAAGGCGGTCCACCTGCTCCTGGGTCGCGTCCTCGAACGCCGCCAGGGCCGATCTGCCCCGGGCCACGAGCTCGTCGACGTGCGCGGTCTCTTCCGCTGTGATGGGACGAGGTGCCATGCCGTCTCCTTGCCGGCAACGTGGTTCGACGAGGTCGTGAACCGTGCCGGTGCGTTCCCACTATGTCGGAGGGTGTGCCCATCCTACGGGAACGGGTCGAGCGTAGAATTGGGGCCCCGTTCGTGTCAAGGCCGCCTCGGAACGCGTTGGCGGACAGACTTGACACCGCGCTGCCGCCGCGGCTAGGTTCCTCAATACCGGACTCGATAGTCCGATATTTGGGAAGACCAGGTTTCCACAGATCGCCGGGCCGTAGGTGGATCCCCGCACGGAGGTGGCATGAATCCCACGGTGGCCGACCACATCGCTCGGTTCCTGGTCGACCGTGGCGTGGAGCAGGCATTCGGACTCTGCGGCCACACGAACATCTCCCTCCTCGCGGCCCTCGAGCGCAATGGGGCCCCGCGCTTCGTCACCACGAGGCACGAGCAGATCGCGGCGCACGCCGCGGACGGCTATGCCCGCGCCTCGGGGCGGCCCGGCGTCGTGATCCTCCACGTCGGCCCAGGGATGACGAACGCCGCGACGGGCGTGGCGACCGCCTCGTTCGACTCGGTCCCGATGCTCGTCCTGGCCGGGGACGTCCCGTCCTACTACGAGGGTCGGGGCCCCCACCAGGAATTCAATCTGCGTCGAGACGCGGACCAGGTGTCGGTATACGAGCCGTTCGTCAAGCGTGCCTGGCGGGTCCACCGGGCAGACCAGGTGCCGCGCATCCTGGCGCGGGCGTGGGACATCGCCATCGCCGGCCGGCCCGGGCCCGGTCCTTGTCTCGCTGCCGATGGACATCCTGGCCGAGGCCTTCGAGGCGGATGTCGTCCCCGCTTCGCCGATCGAGCCGCCGTCCCTGGCCGATGCCACCGCGCGCGCGATCGCCGATGAGCTTCGTCGGGCTGACCGCCCGCTGCTCCTGGCTGGTGGCGGCACGCGCCGGGCCACGGCGGGAGTGCGCCGCCTCGCCGAGCTCGCCGGGCTGCCGGTCGCCCACACGCTGATGGGAACCGGGGTCCTACCACCGGACCACCCGCAGCTGCTTGGCATGATCGGCTTCTGGGGCTCACCGCCGGCGAACCGCCTGGCGCGGGAGGCCGACGTCATCCTCGCCGTCGGGACGCGCTTTCCGGAGACCGACAGCAGCAGCTGGGAGCCGGGCGTGACGTTCAGCATCCCGCCCACGAGACTGATCCAGATCGACATCGACCCGCACGAGCCGGGCCGCAACTATCCGACGGCCATCGCCGCGGTCAGCGATGCCGCCATCGCGCTGCGGGCCATCGCCGACGCGTATGGCGACGCAACGCCGGACAGGGCGTACGACTGGACCGCGCTTCGCGAGGAGCGGGAGCAGTTCCTCGAGCCGAGCCGGGCGAATGCGGCATCGAACGATGTTCCGCTGCTTCCCGAGCGGATCCTGGCGGACGTCCGGCGTGCGGCCCCCGACGCCGTGCTCGTCACCGACGTCGGGTGGAACAAGAACGGCGTCGGCCAGCAGTACCCGGTCGATGGTCCCGACTCGTTCCTGACGCCCGGCGGCTTCTCGACGATGGGCTTCGGGCCTGCGGCCGTCATCGGCGTGGCGGCGGCCGCCACGGGCGCCCAGCACTCGCGCTCGTCGGCGATGGCGCGTTCGGCTCGAATCCGAGCGTGGTGGCCACGGCCGTCGAGATGGGGATCGCGCCGATCTGGCTGGTGATGAACAACGCCGCCTTCGGCACCATCGCTGGCCTGCAACGCAAGCACTATGGGACGGGCTACGGCTGCGAGTTCGAGGCCGATGGCCGACCCTATACCCCCGATTTCGCCGCCATCGCGCGCGCCTCCGGGGCCGACGGCATCTCCATCGCGAGCGCCGAGGAATTGGAGCCCGCCCTCCGCGCGGCGCTTGCCAGTGGCCGGCCGACCGTGCTCGACGTCCCGATGCGCAACACGCCCGTCAGGACGCCGGGAGAATGGGACATCGAGCGCATCTACCACGTGGCGCAATGAGCACCGGAGCGCATCGAGGATCGCCCACCGGCAAGGCCCACCAGGCCGAGCCCTGGTCGACGGCGATCACGGTCACGACCGACGAGCGCGTCTTCGTGCGAGGCGTTGCCCTGGATGAGGCGATCGGGCGCGAAGCGTTCCCGGCGATGCTGCTGAGGCTATGGCGCGGCGACCCGGCGACCGACGACGAGGCTGCCTTGCTCGGCGCGTGCCTCGTCGCCTCGATCGACCACGGGCCGCTCTCGCCGTCGGCCCTGGTGACCCGCACCATCGCTTCGACTCGCGCCGCCCCGATGAGCGGGCTTGCGGGCGGGATCCTCGCCTTCGGCGAGCTGCACGGGGCTGTGGTGAGCCGGGCGATGCGAATCCTCGCCACGGTCCCGTCCGAGGGCGGCCTCGACCCATGGGCGGATGGCGTCTTCGAGACCGAGCGGGCGGCAGGACGCCGCCTTCCGGGCATCGGCCACCGATGGCACCACTCGGATCTGCGGGCCGAGCGGCTCCTCGAGTTGGCCGCCGCGCGGTCGGATGGCCGGCACGAGGCGGCCGTTCGCGCGCTTGCCGCGCGGGTGCGCAGGCACACGGGGAACCCGGTCCCGGTGAACATCGACGGCGCGCTGGCCGTGGCGCTCACGTCGCTGCGGCTGGACCCGGCGTACGGCGACTTCCTGTTCGCCATCGCCCGGAGCTTCGGCCTGGCGGCGCACTACGTCGAGGAGCAGGCACGCGAGCGACCGATGCGGACGATCGACCCGACGTCCGCGCGATACGACGGGGCATCGGTCCCCGGATTCGAAGCGCTGGAGGAAGACGAGTGAAGGTCCGGCTGATCGATCCGTTCCGCGACTCCGAGCAGCTGTGGATTGGGCTCGATGAGCCCGGAAGGCGGCGCAAGGCCTTCCGGTTCGTCTCGCCCGAGATCGGCTCGGAGGAGTTCATGGCCGGCATCACCATCTTCGAGCCTGGTGAGGAGAGCTCCTACCACGTCCACCCCGATTCCGAGGAGATCAACCTGGTGCTCGAAGGTTCCGGCATCCTGGTGTCCGAAGGGGAAGAGGCGGAGTTCGCGCCAGGCCACGCGATGTGGGTCCCGAAAGGGGTCCATCACCAGCATCGAAACACCGGAACCTCACCCCTCCGGCTCCTCTGGGTGTACACGCCGCAGGCGCCGCTTCCCAGCACCTGAGGTGGTCGGCGCTCGGCCCGTTGTACTGATTCACGTTTGCCACTGGATGGACCACCGCATATGGCATATTCGATACATGGTCACTCGGCGAGGAGGTAGCGATGGCTTGTTGAGACGTCCAGCACGACACCGATAGGGTGGCGCACGTTCTTGCAGGCGCGTCCTCGAGGGGCTGAAAGTGGCGTCTAGAGGAGGATCACCGTCGTGAAAACCACAAGGCTCAACGACAAGGGGTGGCTGGCGGCGCTCATCGGGGCGCTCGCAGCCATCGCGATCGTCTCGACCGTCGCGATCGCAGCTCAACCGATCGGGATTCCCGGAAAGCCGACGGGCATCGACCCGGTATACGGCGTCTGTCGCGGAGTGGATCCAGCTTGCTACAACGACTGGGGCACCGAGCGCGACACCCGGGTATTGGTGTACTCGCGCACGGCAGGACCGCGTCATGCCAACCTGGGACCGCGGCTCGACCCGGACCATTCGAGCAATGCGGGTCTCGATCTCGACCGGCCGTACATCATCGACGACGACCACTTCAACCCTGCCGTGTGGCCCCGTCCGTTGACACAGCAGAACGTGGCGCAGGCAGGCCTGATCAGGATGCTCGAGGCTGAAGGCATCTCGGTCGACGTGACCGAGGACGTGCAGGCGATCGAGTCGCTCGGCAACAACGACGATAACTACATGGCGGTCATCTTCATGAGCCCGACTCGTGACACGCTCTGGAACCACGCGTCCGGAGCGGTTGGCGGTACGCGCCTCGATCGTGCACGTGAGCAGCTGAAGAAGTACATCGAAGGCGGCGGCGGTTTCGTCGGCATCCACAACGCATTCGGCACCGAGTACGGCTGGCAGTGGTACGAGGGCCTGCTCGGCAACGCGAACTACTACAGCCACGGCGCGAACCAGGACGGTGACGTCGTCATCGTCAACGACCGCGATGTGTCGACCGCGAACCTGCCAGAACGCTGGGGATTCGAGGACGAGTGGTACAACCTCATCCCGTTCCCGACGCGACGTGAACTTCCTCGCCGTCGTGGACGAGAGCACGCTGCCGGAAGGCCCGGGACAAGCGGGCGAACACCCCGGTCACGGTGACTTCCATCCGGTCAGCTGGTGCCAGTACTACGACGGTGGCCGCTCCTGGGTCACCACCCTCGGGCACGGTAGCGGCGCGTTCCAGGACGCGACTCAGGCTTCCCGGGGCAGCCGAGTTCCAGGCGCACATTGTCGGCGGCATCAAGTCGGCCATGGGCCTCGAACCGTTCTGCACGCCGGCCGCAAGGCCAGTGACGCTCGAGTAGATCTCGAGGATCGATGAACCCCCGGCAGGAATCTGCCGGGGATCCATCCCTGCGCTGCCGCCACGCGGTTCGACGGCCACCGGTGCGATTCCGCGCGTGTTCCTCCGAGAGCACAAGGATCCCGATGGCTCGCCGACGGTCCGATGACCGAGCGACGAAGGAGGTGGACCGACCGAAGAGCAGGCTGCCGGCGTCCTGACCAGGGCGCCGCGGATCCGTCGCTGAACATCACGACGGCGCGCTCATTTCCCAGCACTCCAGGGGCCACGGCCGGAGGCGATCGATGAAACCACGAACCCTGTTGTCAATCTTGCTTGGCGTTGCCGTGCCCCTTGGGGCGGCGTCCGCCTTCTCCCCAAGTCACGGCGAGGGCGATCCCCGCCCCGGCGGAACACGAACTGACGGAAACCGAGGGCCTCACGCCGACCGGAGCAGACATGCCGACGGTCGGCGGCAACCTGGGCAACCAGCACTACTCGGGCCTGACGCAGATCAACAAGCGCAACCTCCACAAGCTCGGGCCGGTCTGGCGCACGCATGTCTCGGCAGTCGCGCCAGCGACCGACGACGTCGGGCAGCAGACGACGCCCATCGTGGCCGACGGGGTCATCTACCTCGACACGCCCAACGGTGAAGTGATCGCGGTCGACGGCAAGACCGGCGAGGCCAACTGGAAGTGGGCGCCGGAGGACTTCGGTACGAACGGCACCCGGCGCGGCGTCTCCCTCGGGGACGGCAAGATCTACACGCTCGCTGATGGCGACCGGGTCGTCGCCCTCGACAAGGACACCGGCGAACGAGGTCTGGGTGGTCCAGCCGGAGGCCCCGGACGGCGCGTCGCTGGGCGGGATCGAAAAGGTCGCGACCGTGTACCACGATGGCTTGGTCTACGTCCATACGAACGACGGCGACCGCGGCGCGGTGTTCGCGTTGGACTCAAGCGACGGCAGCCTCATCTGGCACTTCTTCGGTGGCCCGGATCGCGGCATCGTCTTCACCGACATCCACGGGAACTCGGTCGACGCCGGCGCCACCTGGGGTCCGGTGCTGCCGGACGGCACCGAGTGCAACCTCGAAGGCGGTGCGACGCCGTGGATGCACGGCGCGGTCGACCCCGGGCTCGGCATGTACTACATGAGCTTCGGCAACGCGCGCAGCTGCACGAGCTCGCAGAACGGCTCATTGCGTCCGGGCGACAACCTGTTCGCAAGCACCATGGTGGCTGTCGACTTCAAGACCGGCGAGTACAAGTGGCATTACCAGTCGATCCGCCACGACGTGTGGGACATGGACAACGTCCACCCGCCCACCCTGGCCGATATCGAGGTCGCGGGCGAGGAACGTCAGGTGGTGTTCTACGGCAGCAAGTCGGGTCACCAGTTCGTGCTCGACCGGACCAACGGCTTGCCCGTGCTCCCGGTCGTCGACAAGCCGATGATCCAGGACTCGCGACAGAACCATGTAGCGACACAGCCATTTCCGGTGAAGCGCCTGCTGCCCGAGTGCCTCGTCTGGGAGCCGCTCGACCCGGAGAACATCCCGGGTGACCCATGGCGCGCCGTGCCGAACTACAACGGCTACCAACCCGACGAGGACGGCAACCTGGTCTTCAACCCCGACAGCTACGTCGCGGAGGACGAGCCGTTCCTGACGTATCCGGCCGGGTATCCCTCGGACCATCGTCTCGGTTGCATGTACGACCCGCAGTGGGATCGGCCCATCCTGTCAACCACCAGCCAGAACGGCGGCGCGGATTGGTCGAACCACTCGTACAGCCACAGCACGAACATGGTCTATTGGCCGTACGGCGCCAACCCGGTGGCGCACTGGAACGGGGCCGGCGCCAACGGCCAGCGGGCGATCGGCCAGTACCAGACCGGTGGCATCCTCGCCTACGACGCCTCGACCGGCGACGTGCGCTGGACGAACCACCTGGGCACGGACATGTCGCATGGCCAAGGGCCATTGACGACGGCGAGCGACCTGTTGTTCGTCGGCGAGATCGATGGCAGCCTGCTGGCGATGGATGCAGTCACAGGCGATGTGCTCTGGGCGTTCCAGACGGGGTCAGGCATCGCCGCGGCCCCGATCACCTATCTGGTCGACGGCGAGCAGTACGTCGCGATCTTCGCGGCCGGCTCCACCAACCCGTATGGCGGCACGGTGACGCAGGGCGATTCGCTGTGGGCCTTCAAGTTGGGCGGCACCTACACGACGGAGTCGGGCAGCCAGGAGGGGCCGGACACGGCTCCGCTGTCGATCCGCCGTCCGGTCCAGGGGGGTCCGGTCGAAGGTGACGAGGTGGACAACACGGTCTACCTGGCCCGCGGAAGTCGCACTGCCGACCAAGCCAGCCAGCGGGACAGCGTGTTGCAGCGCGCCATGTTGCCGACGCACATGCGAGTGCCGGTGGGTACGACCGTGACGTTCCTGAATCCGGGTGCGGAGACATTCCCGAACTTCCCGAACGTGCTGCCGCACTGCGCGACGCAGTACTTCGAGGGGCTCTTCAATGCCAAGCTGGATCCCGGAGAGAGCTTCGAGTACACGTTCGACCGTGCCGGTGAGTACTTCTTCAACGACTGCACCGACCCACGGCCGGCCGGCAAGATCGAGGTCTACCGGGAATCGCAGGATCTCCCCGGCGCGTTGCGGTTCACGCCCTCGCGGCTCGATCTCAGCTCCGGGACCGGGATCTTCACCGGGGTGCACGGCACGGTCACGGCGATCCTCGACATCCCGGCCGGCTATGTGTTCGACGGCGATGCTGTGCTGCAGACGCCGCTGTCGGAGACGCCAGTCCCGGCTGCGAGCGCGATGTCCAACGGCAACAAGTTGATCGTGCAGTTCGACAAGGCTGACATCGACAACAACGTGCCCGAGGGTGACGCGGTGCCGGTGACGCTGGTGGCGAATTTCCTGCACAACGGGGTGCAGGAGCAATTGACGTCGACGGCGACGCCGCAGATCGTCAAGTAAGACGGAAGCGGCCCGGGTTCGGCCGGAGGCGGCCATGGCTGCCTCCCCGGGCCCGGTGCCGGCCCGCCGACCGGCCGCCCGGCGGTTTCGCGCGTTGCCCGACGGCCCGGTCGGCTGTTGCCCGATGGAGGGCGCCAACTGATCAGCGACGTTGACCGGCGGGATAGGAAGGAGTGGCTCCGGCGGTAGATTCGAACTTACGACCAAGCGATTAACAGTCGCCCGCTCTACCACTGAGCTACGCCGGAGCGGACCGGTCACCATCATGGCGCCGGTGAGGGCACGCCGCAAACGGGCGCGCGCCGCGGAAGGATATCAGGTCATCCCCGGGGTTGCCGCGAGCCGACCCGGTCGCGCTCACGCCCCGCGCGGAGGCCCGCCTCAGGCCGGCGCGGGCGCCGCCGACTGTGGCCTGGAGGCACCGCGGAGCTTCCAGCCCGCATAGATCTGCATCGCCCCGAGGAGGATCAGCCAGATCCCGCCGAACAGGGCGAGGGTCACCGCCGACGAGATCGGGTAGACGAGGATCACGATCCCCGCGAGCACGCCGAGCACGCCCATGAACAGCTGCCAGCCACGGCCCTGCTTGCGCTGGAACGCGCTGATGAACGTCACGATGCCCTGGACGAGCCAGAAGATCCCGACCACGAAGATGAGGACCTCGAGCGACTGGAACGGCGTTCGCAACAGGGCGAAGCCGACGATCACCGACAGCACGCCGATCAGCGCGTGCAGCACACGACCGCCCGTATCGCCGTCCGTGGTGAAGCTCTGGACGACGTCGACGACGCCGCTGATCAACAGCCACGCCGCGAAGAAGATCGCGATCGTCAGCAGGGTGGCTCCGGGCCACGCGATCGCCGCGATCCCGAGCAGGATGCTGGCGACGCCCATGGCGACGACCAGGCCCCAGTGGTCCGCGAGGCTCTGCATCATCGATTCGGTCTGTGCGGCCATATCCGGCGCCGCTGATGGACTCGACACGTTGCCCTCCTCCGACACGTCCCCGGCAGATGGGTGTCCCGACGCGCGCGATGTGCAGCCTATGACCGACGAGCGCGCGTGTCCAGATTGGCCTCGCCACGCTCGCCGGATCGGCGCTCAGCCCGTCCCGGTCAACGCGCGGACCAGCTCCGTGCCGAGCGCGGCGATGAGCGCGACGATCCAGAACACGACACCGAGCCGCCGGCCCGTATCGCGCCACACGACGCCGATCGGCGCGCGGCCGAGGCCGCCGCGAACGGCTTCGAGCGGCGCGAACCACGCCGGATCGCTGGCCATCGCGAGGATCCGCGCCTGACCAAGCGCGACGTTGACCTCGCCCATCCGGCGCTCCCGGCTGTCGGCCGGCAGCGCATCGACCGCGGCCTTCAACGCCGTGAGCCCGGGCGCACCCATGTCGAGCCAGCCGACGTATTGGGTCAACGATGCCCGCTCGTACGCGTCGAACGGGGTCGTGCCGGGTCCGAGCGCCGCGAGCTCGGATCGGGCGTCGTCGAACCGACCGACGAAGGCGAGCATCTCCACGCGCGGCAGGCCCGTCGATGGCGTCGCCGGCGTGGTCGCGAGCCAATGGTCGATGTCCTCGGGATCGGTCGGCACGGGGCCGCCGGTCCGGGCCTCGAACCGCACCACCTCGGCCCGTCCCAGCCAGGAGAACGACTCGAACGCGCGACCGAGCGGCCGCGGGATCGCGAACAGCCCGACAGCGGTGGCGATCACGGCCGCGACGAGGGCCACGAGCAGCGGAGCGATGACCGGCGGGAGCACCCCGCCGAGCAGCGAGCTCGAGCCCGATCGCGATCACCGCCGCAACGACCGCTCCGACGAACAACGCCCGGTCGAACGCGGGCGCGAAGCCGCGCGCGACGGCCGTGGAGCGCTCCGGGAACGAGTCGAATTGGTCGCGGCTCACGCGCGGGCTCAGGCCGTGGCGGCCGCGCGGTCGCGGTCCCGCTCGACCATCGGGATCCGTGCCCAGAACGCTTCCGAGGTCACGGGCCGATGCTAGCAGGCGGTACCCTCGCGACGTGACACGTCCGTGGCGCACGCTCGTCCTCCTCTACCCGGTGCTCGACGCCCGCTACGGCTCGGGGCTCTCGCGCAAGCGCGCCCGGCGCGTCATGACGCGCGAGGAACGTGCCGCGATCGAGGCCGTGATCGAGCGCGTTCCGGCGGCCGTCGCCGCCTGGAGCGACGGCAATGCCGCGCTGGGTCCGGTCGACGTCGTCGAGGTGCGCCGGCCGATCGGCTCGCTGTCGTCCAGTGGTGGCGGCCGATGGTGGGTCGGGCCGCGCGAGTGCCGCGATGCGCTCGCCGAGCACGCCGCACCCGATCGGTACGACTCGGTGTTCGCGCTCTGGCCGGGCGATCCCGACGTGCCGCAGTGCGGCTGGGGCTGCACCCTCGGCCCGTCGCCCGCGACGTACGGCGCCGGGTTCAGCTCGATCTCCACCGACCACTGGCGATCGCTCGCGACCGACCCCGATCCCGAGCAGGGCTACGTCCACGAGTGGCTGCACCAGGTCGAATCGACGTTCCGCAGCCTGGGGTTGTCGGAGGCGGAGCTGCCGTCCCTCCACGACGCGGGCGCCTTCACCTCGAGCCGCCCGACGGACGAGCCGCCGTTCGGGCGGTCGTACGCGGCCTATCACGATGGGACGGACGGCCTGCCGTCGGCGGCGCGCACGTGGGCCCCGTGGTACCGCGACTGGATGACCGGCCGGCTGCGACCCGTCGCCGAGCCGATGGATCGGCTCGTGGACCGCCCGATCGGGCTGACCGCCGATCGCTGGGCGCTCAGGACCTAGCCGCGCAGGCTCGTCGTTCTGCCGGCCGCGTGCGGCCGAATGTCCACGCCAGCGGGTCCTCGATGCCGCCGTCCGTCGGTGGTTGGACCCCTGCGCTCAGTCCATTGGGCAGGGCCTCGGCGAGGAGTGAGATTGCGTCATCAGTCTTCGCCCAGGACAGAACGATGCAGCCCAACCGCAAGATCCTCCTCCCGGCCCTCCTCGCCTCGGCCATCGGCCTGGCCGGGATGCCCTCCCCGGCCGCGGCCGCGGACCTCAGCGGCCGATCCTCGATGCGACTCACCACCACGTACCTGCTGCGCGCGACCCTCAGCTTCGCCAACGGCACCATCAGCGCCCGCGAACGGATCACGATCACCAATCGATCCGGGGGCCCGATCAGCATGCTCAACCTGTCGGTCATGCCGAGGGCATTCGGCGAGGTGACCTGGATCGGCGACTACTCGGTCGACGGCGTCCCGACGACCGCGGAGTGGACCAACAACGCCAACCTCGCCTTCCAGCTCGGTCGCGACGTCCCCGACGGCAGCACCGCCGTCGTGCGGCTCGGGTTCAAGCTCCGCGCGACGAGCGACATCGCAACGTCGCTCGGCGGTCGCTTTTCGAAGGCCAACGGGATCATGCAGGTCAGCCAGTGGTTCCCGATCGTCAGCAACGGGCACGCGGCACGCAACCCGGGCGATTCGCAGTACACGCGGACCGCCCGGCGGATCCGTCTCGAGCTCCGCACCGACGCCTCGTCGGTCAAGGTCGCGGCCCCCGGTCGAATCGTCAGCTCGTCCGGTCGCGACCACGTGTTCGAGCTCGCCAACGCGCGCGACTTCGCGTTCGGGGCGAGCCCGAACTACAAGCGCGTCCTCGGCTCGGCAGGCGGCGTGACGATCAAGGTGTTCACGACGACCGGCTATCCGTGGACCGCCCTGTCCGTCGCCAAGTCGGCCATCCGCAAGTTCGAATCCGTGTACGGGCAATACCAGTGGCCGACGCTACGTGATCGCCCAGTCGGGTCGCGCCGCGACCGGCAACGAGTACCCGGCCATCGCGTTCCTGGGCAAGCCGATGCTCACCAAGCCCGAGGTGATCGCCCATGAGACCGCGCACCAGTGGTGGTACGGGATGGCCGGCAACGACCAGATCGGTTCGCCGTGGCTGGACGAGGCCATCAGCGAGTTCAGCGCGGCGTACTTCTTCGGCACCTTCGAGCCGTACGCGTCGAGCCGCCCCGTCAACACCCCGGCGACGGACTTCCCGGACGTCCCGGCCAACCTGACCTCGAGCGATCCCGGTTCGTACAACCAGACGGTCTACTTCAAGGGTGCGGCGTTCCTCGCCCGCCTGCGCAATCGGATGGGCTCGACCGCGTTCTTCGCGGCACATGCGTGACCTGTTCGCGGCCAATCGAAACGGCGTCGTCACGACGGACGAATTCGTCACCGTGATGGTCCGTCACGGGGCGTCGCGGACGTACATCGGGTCGTACCTGCCGTCTCTGACGATCCCGGATCGGCCGGCGCTGACGCTCCATGCAAGCCCGGCCGGTCCGACCGCATACTCCGCTCGTGGACACGAGCGAGCCGCTGATCTCCGCCGAGGACCTCGCCCGGTCGCTCGGCGATCCGGCGCTGCGGATCGTCGATTGCCGCTGGTATCTCGGCAAGCCCGGCGACGGTCGGGCCGCCTACGACGCCGGGACACCTGCCGGGAGCGATCCACGTCGATGTCGATACGGACCTCGTCGGACCCGAGGGCCCGGGGCGCCATCCCCTCCCCGATCCGATCGCATTCGCGCGTCGGCTGGGTGCGCTCGGCATCGGCGACGAGGATCTCGTCGTCGCCTACGACGATGTCGGCGGCTGGGTCGCGGCCCGATTGTGGTGGATGCTCGACGACCTGGGGCACCGACGGGTCGCCGTGCTCGATGGCGGCATCGCCGCCTGGCAGGCCGCCGGTCACGCCGCTGACCACCGAGGTGCCGGCGTGGCCGCCTGCGAGCCTCACGCTCGCCGAGGCGGTGGACCAGGGTGATCGATCGCGACGACGCTCCGGTCACGACTCGGCGCGGTCACGCTCCTCGACGCCCGCGCGGCGCCGCGCTACCGCGGCGAGACCGAGCCGATCGACGCGGTCGCCGGCCACATCCCGACCGCGGTGCACGCCCCGACCGACGCGAACCTCGGCCCGGACGGTGCGTTCCTCCCCGCGACCGATCTCGCGGCTCGCTATCGAGCCCTCGGCGCCGACGGATCGGCCGGCCCGACCGTGGTCTCGTGTGGGAGCGGCGTCGCGGCGACACACGACGCGCTGGCGCTCCGGATCGCCGGCCTCCCGGACGCGATCCTGTATCCCGGCTCGTACAGCGACTGGACGCAGTCGGGCCTCCCGGTCGCCACCGGCGACGACCCCGGCGACCCGATCTAGCGCCGGCTCCCGGCCGTGGCATCGACGGACCCGGTCCTGACGCCCCGGCTCGTCCTGACGCCGGTCGGTCCCGACGATGTCGACGACCTGCTCCGCCTGTACGGCGATCCGGTCGTCGCCCATTGGACCGGCCCCTGGACCCGCGCGAGCCGTCGAGGCGTGGGCCGCCGACATGGCCGTCCGCTGGACCGTCGACGGCGTCGCGAAATGGATGGCGCGCGACCGATCGGACGGGTCGCTCGTCGGGCGCGGTGGCTTCACCCGCATCGACCTCGACGGCGAGACGGTGCTCGAGCTCGGCTGGGCGGTGCGCGACGCCCGAACGGGCCGCGGCTACGCGACGGAGCTTGGCAGGGCGGCGCTCGCCTGGGCCGCCGAGCATCAGCCGGACCTGCCGATCGTGGCGTTCACCGAGGTGCACAACCATGCCTCGCGGGCGGTCATGGAGCACCTCGGGATGCGGCCGGCGGGCACCATCCACCGCGAGGGACTCGTCGAGGGCCGGACCGGCGTGCACCCGGACGCCCCATTCGCGCTGTACCGACGCTGAGTCCCGGGGCGAGCAGGTCCGGCAAACACGAAGGCCCCGGGCGCATCGCCCGGGGCCGACGGATCCGATTCGCGTGACGCTTACTCGAGGTAGTCCTTGAGCTTGCGCGAGCGGGACGGGTGGCGCAGCTTGCGCAGCGCCTTCGCCTCGATCTGGCGGATCCGTTCGCGGGTGACGTTGAACTCCTTGCCGACCTCCTCGAGGGTGCGGGCACGCCCGTCCTCCAGGCCGAACCGGAGCTGCAGCACGCGCCGCTCGCGGCCGGTGAGCGAATCCAGCACCGCCTCGACCTGCTCCTTGAGCAGCTGGTGCGAGGCCGCCTCCGCCGGGGCGAGGGCACCACGGTCCTCGATGAAGTCGCCGAGGTGGGAGTCCTCCTCCTCACCGATCGGCGTCTCGAGCGAGACCGGCTCCTGCGAGACCTTGATGATCTCGCGGACCTTCTCCGGGGTGACCTGGACCTCCTGGCCGCGGGACATCGCCTCGGCGATCTCCTCGACCGTCGGCTCGCGGCCGAGCTCCTGCAGGAGCCCGCGCGAGACGCGGATGAGCCGGTTGATGGTCTCGACCATGTGGACCGGGATGCGGATCGTCCGCGCCTGGTCGGCGATGGCCCGGGTGATGGCCTGGCGGATCCACCACGTCGCGTACGTGGAGAACTTGAAGCCCTTCTCGTAGTCGAACTTCTCGACCGCACGGATCAGGCCGATGTTGCCCTCCTGGATGAGATCCAGGAACGACATGCCGCGGCCGATGTACTTCTTCGCGATCGAGACGACCAGCCGGAGGTTGGCCGACGTGAGCTGCTCGCGCGCGTCACGCCCGATCTCGACGATCGTGCCCTTGCGATCACGCAGCTTCGTGTTCGTGGGGACCTCGGGATCGAAGCCCATCCGCTTGAGCAGATCGGCGTCGTGCCCACCGGTGATCCAGCGCTCGAGCGCCGGGAACGCGACGTCGTTGCGCGACCAGTCGTAGATCGCCCGCAGGCCGACGTTGTCGCGCGAGTCGAGGTCGCCGTTGTGGACGGCGAGATCGGCCCAGTCGAGCAGCGTCAGGAAGTTGTCGGGCGTCGACGCGTCGTTGTACGCGTGGACGAGCTTCTTGGCCTCCTTGAGCAGCTCCTTGGTGCCATCCGACTGGGCGTCCTTGCCGGCGCGCACCAGGTGGAAGTCGGGCGAGGCGATGAGCAGGTCCTTCGACCCCTTCGCCTCGATCGCCGCACGGACCATGGCGTGCGCCTCGTCGGCGAACGGCAGGCGGTGCTGCGGCTTCTGGGTCCGGGTCTTGCGCTCCGTGTCGTGGAGCGTCCACTCGTGGAGGGAGACCATGCCCTTCCACGGCTCCTCGACCAGCTGCTCACCGAGCTCGATGGCCTTGGCCAGGACGACCTCTTCCTCGGCGGTCAGCAGGGCGACCTTGCCGATCTCCTTGAGGTACATCCGGACCGGGTCGTCGATGCCGATCATGTCGGCGCTGATGGCCTCGAGGTCCTCGGCCGTCGGCTCCTCGACCTCCTTGGGGTCGAGCTTGGTCGGCCCCTCGGTCGGGAGCTTCGCGGTCGGGTCGATCGAGCCGTCGTCGGCCACGACCTCGACGTTCACCTCGGCATCGGCGTCGGGGGCGGCAGCCTCCGGTCCGAGCTCGAGATCGTCATCGTCGTCGTCATCGTCGTCGTTGCCGGCGACGGCCACGGCCGTCCGGCCGCGGGCGGGGCGCAGGCCGGCGAGCTTGGCCTCTTCGAGATCGGCCTTGGCGCGGCGTGGCCGTGACAGCACGGCCTCCACGAGTTGCTTGTCGAGCGGATCGGCGGGCATGGGTGTTCCTCCTTGGGGTCGGTTCAGCGGCGGCCGGCCATGGACCGGCTGAGCAATCGGGTCTCGTCACGGCGCCGATCGAGCGATCGACGCGATTCATTGATCTGGCGGCCTTCGAGCATCAGGCGGGTGATCGTTTCCATGTCACCCTCCCGCTCGGCCTCGGCCTGGGCGGCTTCGTTGTAGTCACTGCGTTCGCGCAGGGCGTCGTCCTCGAGCTCCAGCAGGAGGCGGGTCACTTCGTAGGCGAGGTGACCGGCATCGAGCGTGCGCGGGTCGGGACCCGCCTTCGCATACAACGCCCGGGCGAGCGATGCCGTTTCGTCATCGAGCCCCAGGAGCAGTGCCGCGCTGTCGAACGGCGGATGGACGCCCTGGTCGTTGGCGGCACGCTGGAACACGATCGCGCGGAACAGCTCGCGCGCGAGCGTGCTCGGCAGCTGGTCGGGCCCGAGCTCGTCGGCCACCCGGAGCTGCTGGTCGGGCAGCAAGCAGCAGGAGCCGGAGCAGCTCGGCCTCGACCGGCGTCACCGCCCGGAGGATGTCGCCGATGGGCAGCGCGTCGGGCGAATGCAGGACGGCATCGGCGGTGATGCGGGTCGCGGCCTCGCCGCCGCGGCCCGGACCGACACCCGCCGCGATCCGGCGATCGAGGACCTGGCGCAGGACACGCTCCTCCACCCCGGACGTCCGACGGACCTCCTGCAACGCCTCGTCCCGTCGGAGCGGATCGGCGATGTCGCGGATGGCCGGCATCACCGCCTCGACGAAGCCGATGCGGCCGGTGCTTGTCTTGAGATCGAAGCGCGACGCGTGGTGCCCGATGAGGTACTGGACGAGGGGCTTCGCGTCAGCGATGGCGGCCTCCCAGGCCGCCGGCGACTCGCGCACGACCTCGTCGGGATCCTTCCCGTCCGGCAGCCGCGCGATGCGGACGTCCTCGAGCGTCACGCCCGAGTCGTCGCGCTGGAGCTGCGCGACGAGCCCCGTCAGCGCGGTCACCCCGAGCGTGCCGGCCTTCTCGCCGGCGGCGTCCACGTCATACGCCAGCGCGATCCGATCGGCGTAGCGGGTCAGCAGCCCGATCTGGTTCGGCGTCAGGGCCGTCCCGAGGCTGGCCACGACGTTCTCGAACCCGGCCTGGTGCGCCATCAGCGCGTCGGTATAGCCCTCGACGATCACGGCCTGGCCGACGCGCCGGATGGGGCCCTTGGCCTTGTCGATGAGATAGAGCGTCCGGCTCTTGTCGAACAGCGGCGTCGCCGGGGAGTTGAGGTACTTGGGACCCTCACCCTCCAGCAACCGGCCACCGAGCCCGACGGCATGGCCGCTCGCGTCACGGATCGGGAAGATGACGCGCGACCGGAACTTGTCGATGACTCCGCGTCCACGCTGGCTGGGGCTCGCGAGTCCGACCTCGACGAGCTCCTCGCCGCGGATGTCGCGCTTGGCCTGCAGTTGGCGCGCCATCTGGTCCCAGCCGCCGGGCGCCCAGCCGAGCTGGTACGTCTCGATCGTCGCGTCCGTGAAGCCGCGACCCTTGAGGTACGCGAGGGCAGGCTCACCGGCCTTGGATCCGGTCAGGACCGCGTGGTAGAAGGCGATCGTGGTGTCCAGCACGCTGCGCAGCCGGGCGCGGCGCATGTCCTCGCGCTTCGTGCGCTCGTCGATCTCGACCCCGGCCTTGGCGGCAAGGACGCGCAACGCCTCCGGGAAGGTGGCGCCGTCACGCTGCATGACGAAGCTGAAGATGTCGCCGCCGAGGCCGCACCCGAAGCAATGCCAGTTCTCGCGCGCCGGGGTGACGACGAACGAGGGTGTCTTCTCACCATGGAAGGGGCAGAGGCCCTTGTAGGTGGTCCCCGCCTTCTTCAGGGTGACGGTCTCGCCGACGACGTCGACGACCGACAACTTGCTCTTGACTTCGGCAGTCGCGCCGACCGACAAATCCGCTCCTCGTTCCTCGCGTCGCGGACCAGGCGACGCGTCGTGTCCTTCCGTCGGGCCGCCCGCACGGTCCCGAACACACCTGTGGGCCTGTCAAGTCTTGACAAGCCCGGTAGGCCCATATTCTCCGCCCAGATCGCCCGTTTGTCAACCCCTGTGTCAATACCCCTGGGTAGTATCGTCGGCGGCCCCGCGGCGTCGTGATATCGGATCGTCAAGCCTCCAGGTCGGCCCAGCCGGCGATGTCGACGCCGTGGTTGTCGGGCGAAGCGAGGATCCACGTGCGCTGATCCTCGTATGCCTTGACGATGCGCCCACCGGCCGCGACGGCTGCCTGCACGCGCTTCTCGGCCTCCTCTGCAGGGACCGACACATCGATGTGCGTCCGACCACGCCCCGCGCGCGGGTCATGGAGTTCGTGGAACATCAGGTGCGGCCCGCGCCGGATGGGGTCGGTCAGGTCCGTGTCGCCGTTGGGTTGGTACCCGAACGCCGCCTCCCAGAACGGGCGGGTGTCCACGCCGGCATCCTGGGCGACGGCGATGCCGACCACCACCAACGCGGTCGGATCGGATTCGAGGCGCATCCGGTGCGCGGCCGCGCTGACCTGCGCTGCGAGGTCGGCGTCCGCCCTGCTCAGGGCTCCGTCAGGCCGTGAGCAGGTTCGGACCGTGACGCCCTCCGGCCGTACGTCGACATCGGGGTCATGGCCCACTGTCCGAGCCGCTTCGGCGATGGCGGACACGAACTCGGCGGCCTGGTCGAACGAGGAGGTTCGGTAGAAGACGTGCGCGCCCCAGAACAGCACACGCCAGTCCTCGACACCGGGCGACGCGTGGAACTCCTTCGGGACCAGCCGCTCGAACTCGGACATGGGTGAGCCTCCTTGTCAGTCGCGCGCCGCTGGGTCGGCGCCCAGCGGATCCCATGAATGTCCCCTACGAGCGTGACATCCTCTTGAACCGCTCACATACACTGGTGACGGCGCGCTCCCGCGCCCGACTGCCAGACCGAGCCCCCACGCGGCGCGGCGATGCGGCGGTAAAGGGGATCCGGATCCTCGGGACGAACCGGTCGACCATCCGACCGGCCGACGACGTGGCGGTGTGGGCGCGTGCGTCGACGGCCGAGACGGAGAACTGACCGATGACCACCGACAAGGCCTTCAAGCGGGTCGTGCGTGCGCGCATGGCCAAGACCGGCGAGCGCTACGCCGCCGCCCGACGGACCCTGGTCGAAGGCGCCACGGCCGGACATCACGCGGAGACGACGGCCGACGCCGCCACCCCCACCGGTCTATCGGATGCGCGGCGGCCTGCACCCGGAGACGGCCACGCTGGCCAACGTCCTGGCGAATCAGGGCGTCGTCTCGGGCGTGACGGGCGAGCCGTTGACCGAGGCCGCGATCCTCGGCATCGGCGGCGGCCTGGGCGCCGGCTACATCCTCTGGGAGTTCAAGAGCCACGGCGGGCCGGTCCTCACCCTCGGCTTCCGGAATCAGCCGCAATACCCGTCGATCCCCGGCTGGACCGGCAAGACGCTCGATCGGCTCGGCATCGAGCCCGACCTGCACGAGACCGGCGGCGCGAAAGCGGCTCGCGAGGCGCTCGATGCGCGCCTCGACGCCGGCGTGCCCGTCATCGCCTCGATCGATCTCCAGTCGGTCGGGACCTGGGGCCAGCCCGCCGCGCTGTCGGGATACTTCGGCCTCGTCGTGGTCGTCTTCGGACGTGACGCCGATGGCTCGTACCTCGTGGACGACCGTGGCCGGAGTCCATTCCGGGTATCACCCGCCGTGATGGCCGCCGCACGCGGGCGGATCGGCTCGTTCAAGCACCGGATCGTCGGGCTGCGAACGACGCCCGGACCGATCCCGGCCGAACGGCTTCGGGCGGCGATGCGCGCTGGTCTCGATGACCAGGTGGACCACCTCCGCTCCCGATCGGACTCGTTCTCGCTGCCGGCGTGGCGCAAGTGGGGCCGGCTGATGACCGACGAGCGGAACGCGAAGGCGTGGCCGCGGGTCTTCGCCGATGGCCGGGGCCTGTTCGGGGCGCTTCTGGCGTTGCTCGAGGGCGTCGATGGCCAGGTCGGGCCGTGGGGTGGGCACTTGCGGGAGCTGTATGCCGCATCGCTCGATGAAGCGGCCGTCGCGCTCGACAACCCTGCGCTCGGCGACGCGGCGCGGGCATGGCGGGGCGTCGCCGACCGATGGGAGGAGCTCGCCGACGCGGCCGTACCGCCCGATCTCGACGGTGCAGCCGAGGCGGTCGAGGCGGTCGAGACACTGCACGAGGCGGTGATGGCGGGCGAAGCGGGACGGGCGCGTGTGGGCGCGGCCGCGGAGACCGCGTGGGCGATCCGGGATCGCTACGCCGACGCCTTCCCCCTGCCACCGGACCGCATCGCGGCGATCCTCGAGGATCTCGGCGACCGGCTCGGCGCGATCTACCAGGCCGAGGTCGACGCGCTCGACCTGACCGCTCGGGCCATCGGCAGGTGAGGGCGTAGCGCAACAGGATGCGCCGCAGGAGCGACGTCGGCGGGCCCTTGGACCGATCCCAGGTGCTGCGTCGGCGGGTCGATCGCCGACGTTCGCTACACCTTGGGCTCCGCCTGCGGCTCGGCTCCTCCCCAATAGCGCCAGCCCCAGCCGGTCTCATCGTGCCCGAAGACGCCGGTGGCCCAGTACGGAACCGCCTCTTCCACGCCGTCGCGGCGCGTGACGACGTGCCCGAGGATCTGCGCCCAGGCGACATCCCCGTCGCGCCAGGCCCGGATCTCAGTCGGCGTCCAGGTAAAGCCCCACGCAGCGATCGTGCGCGAGACGTCCCCGACGATTTCCGGGCCGTACATGAGCTCGCCCTGCCCTGAGCCGGCCACCGTCATGTCCGGGTGGGAGAACAGCGCGCCGGGGTCTGCTCCCGGGGTAGACATCCGCCGGTACGTCTCCCGGACCAGAGATTCGATTGCCGCAAACGTCTGCTCGTCGGCCTGCATCAGCGTCCCTTCATGGTATAGAGCACGGTCAGGGTCACGGGCCGTCTGCCGATCACCCTGGACTCACCTGACGCGGGCTGTCGTCGATCGCGATCCGCGACGCCGCCCGCGCGTCGGCCTGGGCGGCTTCCAGCTCGGCGGCTACACCTTCGGCAAGACCTCTACGTCGAACTCCCGGATGCAGTGATCGTCGGCAAACCGGAAGTGCCACGTGCCCACGGCGGGCATGATGTAACTACCGGGGTTGTTCAAGTTTCCCCCATCGTCCGTGCCGTCCCCGATCATGCGGTCCAGGGCCTTGCCGGGCCCACTCATGCTGAACCGCGTCGCCCCCCAGCCCGTCCCGGTCACGTCGAGTCTGGCCTCGTCGCCCGAGGGCCGGAAGATCATGTGCAACTGGTATGGCGGCTGCAGGTTCGGGTCGCCGTAGGCGTCCCCACGACCAGGCCGCAGGGGCCGAGCGCGACTGCGGGTCGCGGCGGGCTGGCGTCGCAAGCGGCCGCGCCGAACGGTATGACGAGGAGACCGACGAGCACCGCGATACCGCGCCGATGGCGGCGAAAGGTGGGCAAGGAGGACCCTCCATCGCCGCCGCATCCGAGCCAGCCCTGGTGGCCGACCCATGCGATCGGCCGCACGGTTCGCGGGAGCGTAGCAGGGCCGCGTTGCCGAGCGTGTCCCGGTCGCCGGCGACAAGGCAGGGAGCCGGCGGCGGCTTACCTTGATGGTGTCGTTGCCGACATCGAAAGCGAACCAGCACAACTCGTTGCGCAGTCGCTGGTCGTCGAGCACGAGATCCCGGATCTCGTGGGGGAGTTGGTCGCGCTGCCACTGGCACTCCAGGCGGCCAGCCGCCTCGCCTTCGTCTTCAGGCGCTGCCGCTCGCACCGCCCTGATCGCGTAGGCCGCGGCACCCAGCTCGTGGGCCGCCACGTGGCCCACCGCCGCGGCCTGGCCGGCGGCGTACGCGGCATGCCGTGCTGCCCCACGCAGGTCCCTGGCCGCGGCATTGGCATGGCCGGCCGCCGTGCGGGCTTCGCTCCACGGGATCTCACCCCGCGCCCAGGCACGCCCGAGGTCGATCGCCCGACGAGGACGGTCGTCCTTCGGCCGCGCCTGCTCGAAATGGTGCAGCACGTGCTCCGCGCAGTCAGCCGCCCAGACAGCGAGAAGACGATGGTCGTCGTCCTGGAGGGTGCCGCCGCGACGCACGGTGATGAACCGCGGATCCCGGATCTTGGGGAGGATCACCAGTGTTTCCCGTCACGTTCCTGTGTCCGCCAACGGTAGCGGACATGCAGGGCGGTGCCACGGCCGATCGCGACCGCGAGCGGTGAGATGTGGACACGATCCGGCCGATCTCGACCCTAGACTGGTCGCTAGACGGAGTCCTCGATACCCCGGAGGGATGCAGCCATGGCTCCAGAACGGGTGACCTATCTCGATGCGCACGGGCGCTACGTGGGAGGGAACACGGATCCTCGGGACATGGGTGCAGAGCTCACGACGCTGTTGGGATTCCTGGAGCGCCAGCGAGCGACGTTCGCCTGGAAATGCGGCGGACTCGATGCCAACCAGTTGCGGTCGACGCATGGTCCGTCATCGATGACCCTGGGTGGGATGCTCAAGCACCTGGCGCGGTTCGAGGACGACATGTCGACCGAGTGGCTCAACGGGCGACCGCAGCTGGCCCCCTGGAACGCGGTGGACTGGGACACGGACCACGCCTGGGACTGGCGCACCGCCGCCGAGGACAGCCCCGAGCAGCTCTACAGCCGCTGGCAGGATGCGGTGGATCGCGCGCGTGACCTGTTCGCCGAGGCGGCGGCCAACCGTGACGAAGAGCGCCCGGCGGAGGCGCCGAGCGTCGCCTACATCCTGATCAACATGATCGAGGAATATGCGCGGCACAACGGCCATGCCGACCTGATCCGGGAGTCGGTGGACGGTCTCGTCGGGCACGATCCGCCCGGCTGAGCTCCGGGCGTAGCGACCCTTCGGCTGACTGCGACCTCCGGGTCACGGGTGGGTGCTGACGCAGTCCGTGTGGGGGCGAGGTCTCCCTCGTCGGCGATACTGGGCAACCGCCTCGCGCGGGCGCACCGTGCAAGGAGAAGCCATCGAAGAGAAGGCAGGCCCGCTGCTCGAGACGAAGCTCTACATCCCGAAGCTGCGGAACGGCGTCGTCGGACGCCCGCGCCTGATCGAGCGCCTGCGGCGTGGGACCGACTCGAAGCTGACCCTCATCTCGGCGCCCGCCGGCTTCGGCAAGACGACGTTGCTGGCCGAGTGGCTGGCTGGCATGACCGACGATGCACGTTCCCCCGCGTGGCTCTCGCTCGACTCCGGCGATAGCCAGGCCTCCACGTTCTGGTCCTATGTCATCGCCGCACTCCAGACCGTGGCCCCGGGTGTGGGCACGACCTCGGCCTCCATGCTTCGGGAACCGCAACCCCCGCCGATCCAGTCGGTCCTCGCAACGCTCGTGAATGAGCTCAGCGCGACGTCGAATCCGCGTGGTCCTCGTCCTCGACGACTACCACCTCATCGACGCCCAGGAGATCCATGAGGGCGTCGCGTTCCTGCTCGATCACCTGCCCCCGGAGATCCACGTCGTGATCGCCACGCGTGCCGATCCGGGGTTCCCGCTCGCGCGCCTGCGCGCACGCGGCGAGCTTGCCGAGATCCGGGCGGTCGACCTCCGGTTCACGACGGACGAGGCGCTCGCCTACCTCAACGAGGTGATGGGCCTGGACCTGACGGAGCAGGACGTCGCCGCGCTCGAGTCGCGGACCGAAGGCTGGATCGCCGCCCTCCAGCTCGCGGCGCTCTCCATGCAGGGTCGAACCGACGCGGCCGAGTTCATCGCCGGCTTCGCGGGAGACGACCGCTACATCGTCGACTACCTCGTCGAGGAGGTCCTGCAGCGGCAATCCGAACCAGTCCGGCGATTCCTGCTCCGGACCTCGATCCTGGCCCGGCTGAACGGACCGCTGTGCGATGCCGTCACGGGCGAGGGTGGTGGCAAGGCGATGCTGGAACGGCTCGATCGAGGAAACCTCTTCCTGGTCCCGCTCGACGACCGGCGCCAGTGGTATCGCTACCACCATCTCTTCGCCGACGTGCTGCTCGCGCGTCTGACGGATGAGCAGGCCGACCTCGTGCCGGACCTGCACCGTCGCGCGAGCGCCTGGTTCGAGCAGCACGGCGAGCCGCCCGAGGCCATCCGTCATGCGCTCGCGGCCGGGGACATGGAGCACGCGGCAGACCTGATGGAGCGATCGATGCCCGCCATGCGGGCCAGCCGGCAGGAGGCTGCGACGCTGAGCTGGCTCCAGGCACTCCCCGACGAGCTGATCGCGTCCAGGCCGGTGCTCAGTGTCCACTTCGCAGGCCTGCTCCTGGACAGTGGCCGACTCGCCGGCGCGGAAGGGCGTCTGCGAGACGCGGAACGGTGGCTCGACAGGTCGGCCGCCGCGGATGGGCGTCGGACCGCCACCATCGATACCCCGATCGTGGCGGATGACGTCGAGTACCGCCGCCTGCCCGGAGCGATCGCCGTCTACCGGGCGGCACAGGCGCACCTGCGTGGCGATGTCGCCTCCACGATGTCGTATGCCGCGCGAGCGCTCGACCTCATCGATCACGACGACCATCTGGGTCGTGGGTCGGCAGCAGGGCTCCTGGCACTCGCGCACTGGACGACCGGTGATCTCGATGCCGCGCACGACGCATGGACCGACGCCATGACGAGCCTGGAGGCGGCCGGCCACCTGACGGACGCCGTCGGTTGCGCCATCGCCCTTGCTGACATCCGGATCGAGCAAGGTCGCCTCCAGGGATGCGCTGCTCACGTACGAGCGAGGACTGCGTCTCGCGACCGAGCACCGGCCGACTGCCCTGCGCGGGCCGCCGACATGCACGTCGGCATGAGCGAACGCTTCCTCGAACAGGATGACCTCGACGCCGCGGTGCAGCACCTCGTGCGTCAGCAAGCGAGATGGGCGAGCACCTCGGGTTACGCCAGAACCCGTATCGCTGGTGCGTCGCGATGGCCCGGACGCGGGCAGCGGGGGAGATCCAGCCGGCGCGCTCGCCCTGCTCGATGACGCAGAGCGCCTCTATGTCGCCGATTTCTACCCGAGGATCCGGCCCATCGACGCGTTGCGGGCCCGTGTCTGGATCGATCAGGGCATGTTGGGCGAAGCGCGTGCCTGGGTGCGCGCGCAAGGCCTGACGGTCGAGGACGAGCTGGACTACGTCCGGACGTTCGAGCACGTCACCCTCGTGCGGCTCCTGCTCGCGGAGGCAAGGCGGGACCGAGCCGGCCCGACGTTGACGTCGGCGTTGGCGCTCCTGGGCCGGCTGCTCGAGACGACGGTCGCGGGCGGGCGGATGGGCAGCCGCCCTCGAGATCCTGGTGCTGCAGGCCCTCGCACACCAGATGCCGCGGCGATGTCCGAGGCCGCGCTCGTGCCGCTCGGACGCGCCTTGGCGCTTGCCGAGCCCGAGGGCTACGTCCGGGTCTTCCTCGATGAAGGCCCCCCGATGGCCGAGCCTGTTGGCGTCGTTGCACGAGCCGCGATGGCTCGTCGACGTACGTCCGGAGCTCCTCGCATCGTTCGGCCGGGGTGCGGCCGCCGTCCCGCGCAAGCCAAGGCCTCGTCGAGCCGCTGAGCGACCGTGAGCTGCAGGTGCTCCGGTTGCTGGCGAGCGATCTCGACGGGCCCGGGATCGCGCGCGAGCTCGTGGTCTCCCTGAGCACGATCCGGAGCCACACCAAGGCCATCTACGCGAAGCTCGGCGTGACCAGCCGTCGCGCCGCGGTCCGCCGAGGCGAGGAACTCGACCTCCTGTCGCGGGCCGATCGGCCGCGAAACCGGGCCGCAAGCGACCGATAGCTCGGGCTCTCCGAAGCCGGACCTGGCCGCCACCGCTCCTGCGCCGGGTTCCAGGAAATCCCCACAAGGATCCCCACACGTGGGGATGACCGCTCCCCATGTCCGCGTCCACGTTGGACCTCGCAGCACCGCATGTCGGATCTACCGACGAGGGGGCGAGCCGGACAAGGACAGGAGCAGCAATGACTGAACCGCGCGGCCCAGCCGACGATCGCCCGGAGGACGGACGGTACGACATCCGTCTCCGAGGGCACCTGGAAACGCGTTGGGCCGCCTGGTTCGATGGAATGACCCTCAGCCACGAGCGCGATGGCTCGACCGTGCTCAGCGGCCCGGTCGTCGATCAGGCGGCCCTCCACGGCCTCCTCCAGAAGGTGCGGGACATCGGCCTGCCGCTTGTCTCGGTCACCTACGTCGAGCCCAACGACCCACCGATCCCGACTCCGAAAGGAACTCCGCCATGACCTCGCTTCGCAAGACTGCATTCGTCGCAGGCCTGCTCTATCTGATCACCTACCTCGCGATCCCGACGATCGCACTCTACGGACCCGTGTTGAGCGATCCGGGCTACATCGCGAGCTCGAACGACAGCACCGGCGTGCTCTGGGGCGCCGTCCTCGAGCTCATCGTCGCATTCGCGATCGTCGGGACCGGCGTCGCGCTCTTCCCGGTGCTCAGGCGCCAGAACGAAGGCGTCGCGCTCGGATTCGTCACGTCGCGACTGTTCGAGGCCGGCGTCATCACCGTCGGGATCATCAGCCTCCTCTCGATCGTGACCCTGCAGCAGGACGTCGGCGCGACCGCCGGGGCCGATGCGGGCGCACTGGCCATCACCGGGCGATCGCTGATCGCGACCCACGACTGGTCCTTCCTCATCGGACAGACGCTCCTGCCGGGGATCAATGCCCTCCTCCTTGGCTCGCTGTTCTACAAGTCCCGCCTCGTGCCGCGTGTCATCCCCCTGATGGGCCTCATCGGCGGCCCGCTCCTGATCTCGTCCGCGATCGGCCAGGTGGTCGGCGTCAACGAGCAGTACACCGCGTGGTCGGCCATCGCCGTCCTGCCGATCTTCCTGTGGGAGCTCGCACTCGGCCTCTGGCTCGTCTTCAAGGGCTTCCGCAAGGACGCCCCCCTGATGATCGAGGCCGCGGCCGCGGACGACGTCCGCGACGGTGGACGCCCCACAGCCGCAGGGTCATCCGGCGGTTGGCGTGGCGTCGAAGGCAGGCGCAGCATGACCGCCGTCCGCGAACAGACGCCGCGAACCCCGCCCCGCATCGTGGTTCGGACAGCCTGGCTCCTGCATCGCGCGCCTGTCCGGCTCAGCGGGGGCGCTTCGGCCTCACCCGGCCGGAGGCGGGCAGCAGGTTCGGGATGCTCCGGCTCACGACCGTCGGACGACGGTCGGGCCAGTCCCGGGTCGCGATCATCGGCTACTACGAGGACGGCCCGAACCTCGTCACCCTGGCCATGAACGGCTGGGGGGAGTCGGAGCCCGCCTGGTGGCTGAACCTCCAGGCGACAGCCCGACACGACCGTCCAGCTCCCCGGCGAGACCCGTGCCGTCCGGGCCCGGGCGGCGGCCGGCGAGGAACGCGATCGGCTGTGGGCCACGTTCCACGACTACTCGGGCTGGGGTGACGACATCGACGGCCTCGCCACCCGGCGATCAGGCCAGACCGCGGTGGTCGTCCTCGAGCCTCGCACCGGTGCGATCCCAACGAGCGCTATCTGATCGGGAGCCGTCCGCGGGGGAGACCACGCGTGCGGACGACGACCCATCGCGGTTGGAACGCCATCGATCACTTGGTCGATGGCGTTCCTGCATGTGTCGTGGAGAACCCTAGACATACATGCTTCTGAGGACCTGATACTCCGCGGTATGACACGATCGCACGAAGGTCCCGGCGCACGCCTGCGCGTCGGCCAGGCGGCCGAGATGCTCGGTGTGTCCGTCGAGACGCTGCGACGCTGGGAGGCCGAGGGCCGACTCCGGATGGAGCGATCCGAGGGCGGCCAGCGGGTCGTCGACATGGACGAGGTCAGCCGGCTCCTCGATGAGCGCCGCAAGGTCAGCGACCGACCGGCCGATCGTCGCCCAGTCCGCGCGAAACCGCTTCCCCGGGATCGTGACCCGCATCGAGAAGGATCGGGTGGCCGCGGTCGTCGAGGTCATCGCGGGACCACATCGGATGGTCAGCCTCATGACCGCCGAGGCCGTCGACGACATGGGCCTCAAGGTCGGCGACGAGGCGGTCTGCGTCGTGAAAGCCACCAACGTGATCGTCGAGATCCCGTCTGCCAAGGAATCACGAGCGTGACGTCCCGGATCATCATCGTCTTCTCGATCCTCGCCATGGTCCTCGCGGCCTGCTCGAGCGGTGGCGCGTCACCATCGGCGAGTTCGGCCGCCACGGTGGCCTTGTCGCCGGCGGCGTCCGTTGCCCCGTCGGCTGCGGCCGGCGCCCCGCTGACCGTCTACGGCGCCGCGTCGCTGACCAAGGTCCTCGACGAGGTGCAGGTCGCCTACGAAGCGGCTGTGCCCGGGGCGGTCCTGACCATCTCGACCGACTCCTCTGCGGCGCTCGCGACCCAGATCACCGAGGGTGCACCGGCCGACGTCTTCCTGTCGGCCGACACGACCAACCCGCAGAAGCTCGTCGACGCGGGCCTGGCCGATGGGGACGCCGTCGTGTTCGCCGGCAACGTGCTGACGATCATCACGCCGACCGATAACCCGGCTGGCCTGACCGAGCCGTTCGACCTCGGCAAGGCCGGGTGTGCAGGTCATCGCCGCCGGCGACGAGGTACCGATCACCAAGTACGCGACGCAGCTCGTCGAGAACCTGGCCGCGGCACCCGGCGCTCCTGCCGACTTCGCGGCCGCGTACGCGGCCAACATCGCGTCGAAGGAGGACAACGTCGCCGCGGTGCGCTCGAAGATCGAGCTCGGCGAAGGCGACGCCGCGATCGTCTACGTCACCGACGCGGCCGCCTCGGACAAGGTCGCGACGATCGACGTCCCGGCGGACGTCAACGTCCCCGCGAGCTACGCCGGCGTGGTGGTCAAGGCATCGGCGAACGTCGATGCGGCGCACGCGTTCCTCGACTGGTTCGCCGGTCCTGACGGTCAGGCGATCCTCGCCTCCTTCGGATTCCTGCCGCCGGCTTCGTGATCGAACGTCTCTCCGGGGGGACGACCGGGAGTACCGGGGACGCGGTGGGTCGTCCGCGACCCACCGCGGGCCGGTCGTCGCGGTGGGGTGAACGCTCGATCATCGCGCTCGCCGCGCTCTTCGCGCTGTTCCTGGGTCTACCCGTCGTCGCCCTGGTCGTGCGGGCGGTCCTCGATGGGTCGCTGCGCGTCGCCATCGCGTCGCCGGTCGTCCTGGAGGCCCTGTGGCTGAGCCTGGCCACCACCGCGATCAGCCTGCTCGTGACGGTCGTCCTGGGGTTGCCGCTTGCGATCGTCCTCGCCCGACGCCAGTTCCGTGGCAAGGGCTGGCTCGAGGCGGTGGTCGATCTGCCGATCGTGCTGCCGCCGTCCGTCGCGGGTCTCGCCCTGCTCCTGGTCTTCGGCCGCCGCGGCTTCCTGGCGGCGCCGTTCGAGTTCCTCGGGGTCTCGGTGCCATTCACGACGATCGCGGTGATCCTCGCCCAGGTCTTCGTGTCGGCGCCGTTCTTCGTCCGCTCGGCCCGCACGGCATCGCCGGGGTCGACCACGACCTCGAGGACGCGGCCCGCGTCGACGGCGCGTCCGAAGCGTCAGCTCTTCCGGTCGATCACCGTGCCATTGGCGAGCGCGGCGCTTGCCGCCGGCCTGGTCATGACCTGGGCGCGAGCCCTCGGCGAGTTCGGGGCCACGATCATGTTCGCGGGCAACGTCGAAGGCCGGACGCAGACCCTGCCGCTCGTCGTCTACTCGCAGTTCCAGGGCGGAGAACTGGACCAATCGATCGCCGCTGCGGCGATCCTGGTCCTCGCCGCATTCGGGGTGCTCGTCGCCGTCCGCTTCTTCCATTGGGGACGGGTGCTCGACGTACGAGGCGTGTCGTGAAGCGCAGCGCGAACATCACGACCGCGAGACCGCGCATGCGCTCGCGGTCTAGGGCGGCCCGAGTCTTCTCGATGAGGTCGATCATCGGCTGCTGGTTCACCTGCAGGAACCCGTCGCGTGGTCGATCCAGGTCGATGACGAGCGTCAGGACGGCCGACAGGGCGACGACCAGCACGCACGGCACTGAGCACACCGCGCCGACGGGTGAGCCCGGCGCTGAACCCGACCACGCCGAGCGTCAGCGTGGCGCCGACGATCAGGAGGATGACGACCGTCTCGGGCACGCGGGCGTAGATGAGGGCCGCCGCCCGTGTCTCGTGCAGGTCGATCGTCTCGTTCAGCGACTCGATGTAGAGCGCGAGGACATCGGACGACTGATCGCGTGCGATCGGCTCGGCGATCGCCCACAGCGCGTCGTGGATCTCCTCCGAGCGGGCGAAGTTGGCGAGGAGCTGTTGACGGTCCGCAACGTTGACGCGCAGCGGGGCGTACTCGCGCAATAACGCCCGACTGTCGTCCGCGGCCGGGGCGGGCAGCGTGCCGGCGCGCAGATACAGGGTCCCGATCGCATTCGACTCGTCGACCACGAGCGCCCGCCGCGTGTCGAACCGATCGGATGCCATACCCATCGTGATGGCGAGCAGGAACGCCAGGAGCGCGAGGACCGAGCCCACGAGCACGTCCGTCGGGCCTTCCGTCTCCTCGGGCGTCCGGGTCTGCCACCAGCGCCCGAAGCGGTAGCCGAGCTCGAAGACGACGAGCATGACGACCAGCAGCAGCAGGAAGACGCCCGGGATCGGGATCGGGTCGAGGAGCTGCTGGGGATTCATCGGGGTCTCGCCGTACGGATACCTGCCATGCGCGTCGAGCGGCCTCGGCGCGCAGCATAGGCGGTTCATCGGCGCTCGGATCGAGTCGGTGTCCGCCACACGACAGGCCGGCTGATCTGCAGGACATAGGTCGCCGGCGTGTCGATGCCGCATCGTCCGGGCTACGACCCGGTGGAGAGCATCGTTCCCCCGGCAATGGTCGAACCCGGGTCGTCTTACTCCTCGACGTCCTGATCGCGTGACGGCTGGACCGCGGCGGCAGCGTAGAGTGCCGATCGACCGCGCACGGTCACGGCCCGAATGGGTGGCTTCCCATCGGGTGCACGGCGGCGTAGCGTAGTCACAGCCCAGTCGTGGGGGTGGGATGGACTATCTCGATTTCGAGATCGAGGTCGCAGCGGGCGAGGCCGGCGGGTACCGCGTCGCCGTCATCCGCTCCCCCGCCGGTGAGGCGACCGGCCCGTTCTCGTTGCCGTTCGACACGCTCGCCCTGCAGAACCGTCTCCAGGCGCTCGAGATCGCCCTGCTTCGATCGGGCGGCACGAGACGAGCGGTCGCCTCGCCCGAGGAGCAGACCGTCCGGACGTTCGGGCAGGAGCTGTTCGATGCGCTGTTCGCCGACGACGTCCTCGCGCGGCTCGAGGTCAGCCGCAACGAGGCGCGCCAGCGTGATGCCGGGCTCCGTCTCAAGCTCCGGATCACGGCGCCGGATCTCGCGACCCTGCCGTGGGAGTACCTGTACGACGCGCGCGACGGCGACTACCTGTCGCTCTCGCTATCGACCCCGGTGGTCCGCTACATCCCGCTGGCCCAGGGCCTGGAACCGCTCGAGGTGGCGCCACCGCTGCGCATCCTCGGCATGGCGGTCAGTCCGAAGGGCGTCGACGCGCTCGATCTGGAGGCCGAGCGGGGGCGCCTCGAGCGTGCCGTGGCCGACCTGCGCGAGCGCGGCCTCGTCGAGCTGCGCTGGGTCGCCGGCGATACCTGGCGGGCGCTGCAGCAGGAGCTGCGGCGTGGTCCGTGGCACATCTTCCATTTCATCGGCCACGGCGGGTTCGACCGGGCGCGGGGCGAGGGCATCGTCGTCGTGGCCGACGAGCAGGGCGAGGCGCAGGAGCTCTCGGCGACCGATTTCGGTCGGCTCCTGGGTGACCACGAGCCGCTGCGCCTCGCGATCCTGAATTCGTGCGACGGGGCGCGCGGCGACACGACGGACGTGTTCTCCAGCACGGCCGCGACCCTGGTCCGCCGCGGCACCCCGGCGGTCGTCGCGATGCAGTACGAGATCACCGATGCGGCGGCCATCGAATTCTGTCGGTCGTTCTACGAGGCGATCGCGGACGGGATGCCGGTCGACAGCGCGCTCGGCGAGGCACGCAAGGGCATCTCGCTGAGCATCCCGAACACGCTCGAGTGGGGCACCCCGGTGCTCTACATGCATACCGCCGATGGACGGCTGTTCACGGTCACGCCGCCGCCCGTGGTGCCCGATGTCGCGGCGGCGGCGCTCGCGGCGTCCGCCGCAGCGGGGCTCGCGACGGTGATCGTCGAACCAGCGCCGGCGCCCGCGGCCGAGGCCGCGCCGGCACCGCCCGCGCCGAGCCCGACGGCACGCCCGAGCCCGAGCCGCCGGCACCGCCGGCCTCCGTGGCACCGCCACCAGAGCCACCGCCGCCGTCCCCGCCACCCGAGTCCCCGCCCGCGTCGGGCCCGGAACCCGCTCCCCTGGCCGTCGCGGCCGCGGCGGCGGCATCGGTCGCACCGGCAGCCGCCGCACCGACGACGTTCATCCCGGTCGGGATCGAAACCCCCCAGCCGGTCCCGGCCCCGGGCGAGTCGCGCGGATGGGCCGTGGCCCCCTGGCGGCCATGATCATCGGGATCATCGCCGTCGCATTCGTCGCGCTGGCAGCGATCGGGGCGATGCTCGAGCCGCCACTCGAGCCGTCCCTCGAGCCGACGATCGCGGCCTCGACCCAACAGGCGGCCGTGGGTGAGCAGATCACGATGTCGGGCTCGGGCTTCATCGGCGGGGAGACCATCGAGATCCTGATCGGCGAGACCATCGTCGGCACGACCGTGACCGACGCGGACGGGACGTTCTTCGTGGCATTCGACATCCCCGGCGTCGCCTCGGGCGACCTATCGGCGCGGGGCGCCGGTTCGGGTCGATCGGCGAGCCAGTCGTTCTTCATCGCGGGCGGCGGACCCGTACCGCCCGGCGATACCCCGGCGCCTGGCGACACGACCAGTCCGGTCGATAGCGGGGCGCCACCACCCTCCGACACGACGTCGGGGCCGCGCTCGGGCGAGCGGCTCGTCGCGTACTACAGCGACCGTGACGGCGACTTCGAGATCTACGCGATCGATCCCATCACGTTCACGACCTACCAGATCACCGACAACGAGGTCGACGACCGGTTCCCCGCGGCGTCACCGGACGGCACGCGGATCGTCTTCTCGACGGGAGGTCGGTGACGACGATTTCCTGTTCGTGTACGACGTTCGGCAGCGGACAGGAGGGCCAGCTCACGGCCACGCCGGGCCTCGACTGGTTCCCGACGTGGTCGCCCGATGGCGCCTGGATCGCGTACACCCGCCACCCGCAGGGCGAGCCCAACGCCGAGGAGGACATCTTCATCGTCCCGGCGTTCGGTGGCGATCCGATCCAGCTCACGTTCGAGCCCGGACGGGACCGGTCGCCGTCATGGTCGCCGGACGGCTCCCTCATCGCCTTCTCGAGCGACCGGGATGGGAACGTCGAGCTCTACTGGATGCAGATGGACGGCTCCAACCAGGCAGCGCCTCACGGACGATCCCGGTGTCGATCGCAATCCCAGCTGGTCACCCGATGGACTGGCCCTCGCGTTCGCACACTCCAACGCGGGTGTCTCGACGGTACGGAACCTCTACCTGCTGAACACGCAGACCTTCCTGGTCACGCAGCTCACCAACGACCAGGCGCTCCAGGGCAATCCGGTCTGGTCGCCGGACGGGACCAGGCTCGCGTTCTACCACGGGAAGCCGGACGCCTTCGAGATCCGGGTGATGGCACTCGACGGTTCCGGTTGGTACTCCCTGACCGGGACGTCGACCGCCAACAACGTCGACCCGAGCTGGCGCTGACGCCGATCGGCGCGCGCGGGCTGCGGACGCGTCCCGCCACGATCGTCGGTCAGTCGCGCTCGCCGGTCGCCCGGCGCAGCTCGTCCAGCAGCGCACCGAGGAGGTCGTGACGGAGCTGGGCCCGCCGGCTCTCGTCGACGAGGACATCGCGGGTGGTGTCGTCGCCATACCCGGTCGAGAAGCGGACCGTCCGGCGGCGTGCCTCGGTGAGCTCGCTCGCGCGCGCCCGCAGGAGCGCCCGTTCGAGCTCGGCTGCGGCTTCGTCGCTCGGGAGCTCGAGGCGCAGGTCCACGGTGCGGCGTCCGTCCGTCATGGGGCGTGGATCGGCGGGACGGGCATGAGCGGGAGCGCGGCGATCGGCGACATCGTCGCGACGATACTCGACGAACCGAGACGGCGCGGGTGCCGAGGACCGCGGCGCCTCGGCGTTGACGGTGGTGGCGCGTCCACGATCCCGCGGTACCCTGCGACCCATGAGCGACGCGATCCACGACCCGGGTCCCGACGCTGCGGCGGCGACCTTCGACGGCCCTGCCGACATCGCGGCGGAACCGGTCACGCTGCCCGAGGGCGGCACGATCCGCATCGGCACGGCGTCCTGGACGGACCCGACGATGACCGCGGCCGGGGTCTTCTATCCGACGGGCGCCGACAGTGCCGAGGAGCGCCTCCAGTTCTACGCGTCGCGGTTCCCGGTGGTCGAGGTCGATGCGACGTACTACTCGCTCCCGGTCCGCCGGACGAGCGAGCTCTGGGTCGAACGGACGCCGCCCGACTTCACCTTCGACATCAAGGCGCACGCGCTCATGACCGGCCAGCCCACCGAGACGAAGCGACTGCCAAAGGACCTGCGCGAGGCCCTGCCCGCAGAGGTCGCCGCGAAGGCACGGATCTACGCCAAGGACCTGCCCGATCCCCTGCGGGACGATGTCTGGGCCTGGTTCGCGGATGGGCTCGAGCCGCTCGCCGAAGCCGGGCAGCTCGGCTCGATCCTGCTCCAGTACCCGCGCTGGTTCTTCACCTCGTCGGAGAACCGCGACACGATCGAGGATGCCGTGGGTCGCCTGCGGGCGGCCGGCATGACGCCCGCGGTCGAGTTCCGCAACGCGACCTGGTTCAACGAGAAGAACATCGAGCGGACGCTGGCGTTCCTGGGCGATCGGAAGATCCCGCTCGTCATGGTCGACGGGCCGCAGGGCTTCAAGTCGAGCGTGCCGGCCATCGTCGCGGCGACCTCCCCGGACCTGGCGGTCGTCCGCTTCCACGGACGGCGGACGGAGACATGGGAGAAGCCCGGGATCAAGACGGTCGAGCGGTTCCGCTACCTGTATGACGAGGCCGAGCTCGGCGAGTGGGTGCCGCGCGTTCGCGAGGCGGCCGCCCAGGCGCGCGAGACGCACGTGCTGTTCAACAACTGCTACGCCAATTACGGCGCGACGAACGCCCTGCAGCTTGCGGAGCTGCTCAACGACCTGGGCTGACCCGACCCTCGGGACCGATCGGGCGCGAGGCGATCGTCAGAGCGGTCCCGAGATGCCGCCGTCCTTCCTGATCCGCCAGAAGTGGACGGCGAGGAAGATCGCCGCGAGGCAGCGGCAAGACCATGATGTGGAGCACGTAGAAGCGCAGCAGCGTGTTCTGGCCGACCTCGACCCCGCCGAGGAGCAGCAGCTTGGTCGGCGTGTTCACGATCGGGAAGTACGCCCCGAAGTTCGTGCCGATCGTGATGGCCCAGTAGGCGATCTGGTCCCACGGCAGCAGGTAGCCGCTGAAGCTCAGCATGATCGTCAGGAACAGGAGCACCACCCCGACGACCCAGTTGAACTCGCGCGGCGGCTTGTAGGCGCCGTGGTAGAAGACCCGCATCATGTGCAGGAACACGAAGAACACCATCAGGTGGGCGCCCCACCGGTGGATGTTGCGGGTCAGCAGCCCGAACGTGACCTGACTCTGGATCTCGAGGATGTTGTCGTACGCGAGTTGGGCGCTCGGCACGTAGAACAACATCAGGTACACGCCGGTCACGGTCAGCACGAGGAACAGGAAGAAGCTGAGCCCGCCGAGGCAGAAGGTGTAGGCGAACTTGCACGGCGTGCTGGCGGACGCGGACCGGGTGGATATGCAGGAAGACGTTGTTCATGACCGCGTACGCGCGCGAGCGTTCGTCGCGCGGGTAGGGCTGGCGGAACAACGACCGCCACGCCGTGCTCCGACGGATCGCGAGATCGACCCGTTCGAGGAAGCTCATCCGCGTCGAGTGAGATCTCGCGTCGTCGCGGCGGGGTCGGCCTGGTAGAGCCGCACGGAGACGCCGATCAACGCGAGGATCCAGCCGCCCCACAGCCAGGGTGAAGCAAGGAACCCCAGGACGACGGCCGGGATCACGATGGCCGCCCCGCGTCGCGGCCACGGGACGCACGCGACGACGCCGAGCATGATCGCCACGCAGGCGATGCCGAACCCCGCCGGCCCCCAGCCGTGCCAGCCGTCGTCGGTGGCGGGTCCGATGAGGTCGGGGAGCGTGACGATCGCAAAAGCGCCGGCCGTCACGACCGCCACCGTGGCGAGCAGCCCGAAGGTCCAGCGGCTCAGCGGCACCCACGGCACGTAGTGCGCATACCGCCGCGCGATCTGCGGCGCCTCGACGATGCGCCAGGAAACGTCGCTCGGGATCCCGAGCACCAGACGCACGAGGCGCTGGCTGAACAGTCCCGCCGTCCGGCCCGTGCGCACGGCGTGAAGGGTCTCGTCCGCAAGGTCCGCCCGGACCTCGCCGCGGCGGCGCATCCGCATCTCGACGGGCAGCCCGAGCGTGTACAAGGCGACCCAGCCGCGGACCGCGGCCGAGCCATCACCCCGTCGCCATCGGAGACGAGGGGGCCTCACCTACATCCCCGGAGCTCGTACGGGTGCCGGCTGGCGTGCGGTCTGTCGCTCGGCTGCCCGGGCCTTCGCGAGGGCCGCCTCGCCCATGGCCGTGATGCGGTAGAAGCGTCGGCGCGGTCGTGCGGCCTCGGCCGCGTACTCGGGCGCTTCCCAGCGGCTCTCGAGGAACTCGGCGCGCTCGAGCCGGTCGAGTGCCTTGTAGAGGGTCCCGTACGCGGTCAGGCGGCGGGCGTCGGTCGCGTCGCCGATGGTCCGCGCGAGCAGGAAGCCATGCGCCTCCGCCAGGCCGCGGGATCGCAGGGTCACCGACGCCTCCAGGATGGCCTGTTCGAGTGGGACGATGCTACCCGGCTTCCGTCGCATGGGTCACTATAGGAAGATACCTGCTGATACGTCAAGACACGCGTTACGACGGCGGGATCGACCGGCCAGGGATCGCGGCGCCGCGACATGCGACGATTGCCGCGATGGCGGAACAAGTGGCGGGCGATCCGGAACCGGTCGACGGCCCGGCCGCCGTGACGCGGCGGCTGTCGTGGCCACTCGCGGCGGGCCTCACCTTCCTCGCCGCGGGCAGCGTGCTCGTGCTCGAGATCGCGGCCGGCCGCCTGCTGGCGCCGTACGTCGGTGTCTCGCTGACGACCTACACGGGGATCATCGGCGCGATCCTGGCGGGCATCGCGCTCGGGGCGTGGCTCGGCGGTCGCGCCGCGGATGCCTACGGGCCGGAGCCGCTCATCGGCCCGACCCTCGCGCTCGGCGGCCTGATGGCCGTCGCCTCGGTCCCGATCGTCGCGCTCGTCGGGGGCCTGGGGCTGGGTGACGGGGTGGTCGCGATCGTGACGCTTGCGACGGTCGGGTTCGTGCTGCCGGCGACACTGCTATCCGCCGCGGGCCCGATGATCGTGCGTGGGACGCTCGTCGACCTCGGGACGAGCGGCTCGATCGTGGGCCGCCTGTCGGCCGTTGGGACCGCGGGAGCCATCACCGGGACGTTCCTCACCGGGTTCGTGCTGCTCGGTCTCGTGCCGACGCGCCCGCTCATCGTCGGCACGGGCCTGCTGCTGGTGGCGGTCGGCCTCGCGGTCGCGTGGCGCCTCGGTCGTGGGCCGCGCACGATGACCGGGCTCGCGATCTCGGCGGTGCTCACGGCCGGTCTCGCGCTCGTCCTCCCCACCCAGTGCGACCGGGAGAGCGCCTATTACTGCATCGCGATCCGCGACGACGATGCCGATCCCGACGGACGCTTCCTCATCCTCGACGGGCTCACCCATGCCTACGTGGACCTCGTCGATCCGACCGTCCTGCGCTTCGGCTACATCCGCCGGTTCGCCGACGCGTCCGGCGACCCCATCGAAGCCCTCGCCGGCGATCTCGACGCGTTGCATGTCGGAGGCGGCGGGTTCTCGTTCCCGCGCTATCTCGACGCCGAGTACCCGCTGGCACGGCAGGTGGTGCTCGAGCTCGATCCGGTCGTTCTGGCGACGGCCCATTCGGACTTGGGCTTCAGCCCGTCGGACCGCGTGCGCGTCGTCGTCGGCGACGCCCGGCGCTCCATCGAAACGTTGCCGGACGACGGGTTCGACCTCGTCTTCGGGGATGCGTTCGGCGGCCTGGCCGTCCCGTGGCACCTCACGACGAGCGAGTTCGTGGCAGAAGTCGATCGGGTCCTGCGACCCGGCGGCCTGGTCGTCATGAACCTCATCGACTCGCCGAGGCTCTCGTTCGTGCGCGCCGAGGCGGCCACCCTGCGCGAGCGGTTCGATGACGTCGCCGTGATCTCCGGCACCCCGACCCTCGCGGGTTCGACCGGCGGCAACGTCGTCCTCGTGGCGTCGGACGCACCGATCGATGCGGCGGCCATCCAGCGCCGGATCGCGGCGTGGGGCGAAGGCGACGCGACCGGCATCGTCCACGGCAGCGCCGAGGTCGACGCCTTCATCGGCAGCGCGGCGATCCTCACCGACGACCACGCGCCGGTGGATCAGCTCCTGGGTCGCTGAGCGGGGCGCGGCGCACGACGCGGGACAACGACCCATGGGTATTGTCCGGAGACTGCCGCACGAGCAGGATCGACAACCGCCGTGGAGAGGCCCCCGCGAAACGGCGTTCGGAGGGAACCACATGCGTCGCGTCCTCGCCCTGCTCGCGCTTGCGGCCTTGCTGGTCGGCATCCTCCCCGGCGCCGTCGCCGCGGCTCGCCCGACCACGACCGAGGTCGAATCGACCGTCGTGTCATGCGGCATCACGACGGAGACCGGATTCGTGGGCCTGTACGCCGAGGTCAACTCGCAGTTCGGCGATTTCGGCGATCTCCAGTTCTGGGCGTCGCCGGCAGACCCGGGCGAAGACGCCCCGACGGTGATCTCGAGTGAGGCCGCGATCAGCGGCACGCCCTCGGCCATCGAGGCCATGTACACCCTCGTCGAGTTCGATCCGACCATCGATCCGCCGTTCGGCGATCCGGCCGGCGAGGCCACCCTCGTGGCCGAGCTGACGCCGATCGGCGATCCGCAGTCCGTCGACGATCGCTTCCGGGAAGGGAACAGCTGGCAGGAGGTCCAGGGGACCGTCCAGCCGCAGGCCGTCACGGGCACGTTGACGATGCCGGGCGAAGCGCCCGTCGACATCACCGACTGCTTCGGAGAGACGAGCCAGCTCACGATCACGCGCAGTCAGCCTGCCTCCACGATCTTCCGATTTCGGGTCGTTCTCCATCGACTGCGTCTGGGAATTCGCGGGCGGGGGCGCGGCACTGTTCGGGGTGCTCGACGACTTCGGCAGCTTCTTCGAGGTCGCGTACAGCGATGCCTCGGGTGACTACTTCGCGGGCGGCGATGGCAGCCTGAGCCGGACGGCGTTCGATGCGACGTTCGACTTCTTCGGGCCAGATGGTGAGACCGTCGTTGGTGGTGGGACGGTGTCGGCGGTCCTGGCCGCGAGCGGCGTCCAGGTGCGAACCAAGGAGGACAACGGCATCGCGGTGGTGCGGTTGACGTCCGAGGCGTATGCCGTCGATGGCGTGCTCGAGGTATCGACCCCCGCCGGCGACCAGTCCCTGCCCCTCGACAGCGAGCACTGCTTCGCCAGTGACACCAGCGGTTTCGCCCAGGAGCTGCGGCCCGCCGGGCCGAAGCCCGGGCCGCTGGCAAACGACACGCCTGACGGGGCCATCGCCCTGAAGACCGGCCGGACGGTCCACGTGGCCAACGGCGGCACCGCCTTCGACCCCGAGGAGCCGTGCGTGGTCGAGTTCGAGAACGAGCTGTTCGAGCTGCCCATCACCAACACGGCGTGGTGGACGTTCACCGGCAACGGCGAGGCCATGACGGTCGACACGGTCGGCAGCTCGTTCGACACCATCGTCGGCGTGTACACCCTCGACGGTGACACCTTCACCCAGCTCGCCTGCGTCGACGACGTCTTCGACCCGTTCGGGACGTTCAGCGCCCGCGCGACGGTCGACACCGCGGCCGGCGAGACGTACTACGTCCAGGCCGGCGGGTACAGTGGCTCGATCGGTCGACTGCACGTGATCGTGGAGTAGCCGCCGGCGACCATCATCGCGTCCGCGACGCGGGTATCAGGGGCGTTCGCGCCGGACGGCCAGCTTCTGGCCACGGATCGTGGCGCCACGGAGGGCGTGGGCGACCGCGTCGGCGACGGACGCCTGCACGTCCACGAGGGCGAAGTCGTCGTTGATCTGGATCGCGCCGACCACGGATCCCGGCACGCCCGCCTCGTTCGCGATCGCGCCGACCAGGTCGCCAGGGCGGATGCCGGCACGACGGCCGCCGCCGATGAACAGCTGGACCCACGGACCGCCGCCACCGGCGCGTCCCGCGGCGCCGCCGCCCGGCATCGGTCGACGTGGTCCGCTGGCGGGACCGCCGCCCGGCCCGCGGCCGCCCGGTCCGCCGCCCGGCCCGCGGCCGATCGGTCCGCGCCCGCGTGGCCCCGGCACCGGCGCCTGGAGGATCGCGGGCGCGAGCTCGATCTCGTCGTCCTCGCGCCGTTCGGCACCCTCGATCAGGCTCACCGCCGCGAGGGCGATCTCGACGAGGTCGAATTCCTCGGTCAACGGCTCGACGACCCCGCGCAGCCGTTCGTGATCGCCTGCCACGAGCGCCTCGCGCAGGTTGGCACGGAGGATCTCGAGCCGGCGCTCGCGCAGGTCGGCGACCGTGGGCAGGCGCGCGATCTGGAGCTTCGTGCGCGTCGCGCTCTCGATGTTGCGCAGCAGCCGGTGCTCGCGTGGCTCGACCAGCGTGAGCGCGGCACCTTCCCGGCCGGCGCGCCCGGTCCGCCCGATGCGATGGACGTAGGCGTCGGGATCGGACGGCACGTCGTAGTTGACGACGTGCGACACGTGATCGATGTCGAGCCCCCGCGCCGCCACGTCCGTGGCGACCAGCACGTCGAGCGTGCCGTCGCGGAAGCGGCCCATGACCCGATCCCGCGCCTCCTGGGCGAGGCCGCCATGGAGTGCGCCGGCATCGTGGCCGCGGCTGCTGAGCGCCTCGGCGAGATCGTCGACCTCGCCGCGGGTCCGCGCGAAGACGAGGGCCGACGACGGATCCTCGACGTCGAGGATCCGGCACAGCGCGGCGAGCTTGTCGGCGCGGCGCACGACGTAGGCCACCTGGCGCACCCGCGCCGCGCCGTCGCCGGTCGGTCGTTCGGCATGGACCGTGATCCGCTCCGGGTCGCGGAGGTGCTTGCGGGCGATGCGGGTGATGACCGGCGAGATCGTCGCCGAGAAGAGGGCCGTCTGGCGCGCCTCGGGCGTGGCGCCGAGGATCGTGTCGAGGTCCTCGGCGAAGCCCATGTCGAGCATCTCGTCGGCCTCGTCGAGCACGACGACCGACACGTCGTCGAGCCGCAGGCTGCCCCGGTTGAGGTGATCGACCGCCCGGCCCGGCGTCGCGACGACGACGTCGACCCCGCGGCGCAGGCCGCGCAGACTGCTGCCCGATCGGCTGCCCGCCGTACACCGGCACGACCCGGACGCCGAGCGACTTGCCGTAGCGTGTGGAACGCCTCGGCGACCTGCATCGCAAGCTCCCGCGTCGGCACGATCACGAGCGCCGACGTGCCGCCCGGACCCACCTCCCCGACGGTGATCCGGCCAGGATCGGGAGGGCGAACGCCGCGGTCTTGCCAGTCCCCGTCGGGGCCTCCGCGAGGATGTCGCGACCCGCCGTCAGGAGCGGGATGGCCTCGCGCTGGATCGGCGTCGGTTCCTCGTAGCCGAGCTCGGCGAGCGTGGCGAGCAGCCGATCGTCGACCCCGAGCGCGGCGAACCCGTCCGTCGAGGGGTCAGCGGCGGGTGTCGGCTCGTCGGGCGCGTCGGGGGCCTCGGACACGGGGGTCTTCGGGTCGTCCGCCGGCGGCACCGGCTCAGGCGGCGCCGCGTCAGCAGCGTGGCACCGCGTCGGGGGCCGCGTCGGGCGGCACCGCGTCGGGCGGCGGCGGTGCTCCGGTCGGCTTCTTCGTGCGTGGCATGCGCGCCCATTGTGGGCCACGGACGTGCCTGCCAACGGCCGGGGCGTGCCGGCCAGACGGCCGGACACCGGATCAGGCGACGATGCGATCCCCCGCGGGGGCGTCGAAGAGGTGGATCGCCTTGCGCCGCAGCTCGGCGGTCACGGGCTGCCCGAGCTCCAGCGGCAGGTCCGCGTCCACGCGCGCGACGATCGTGGAGCCACCGGCCGTGAGCTCGACGAAGGTATCGGAGCCGATCGGCTCCATCAGGCCGACGATCGCAGGGAACGTCGTCCGGCCGGTCGGCGCGTCGGCGGGATGGACCAGGACGTCCTCGGAGCGAACCCCCAACGTGACCTCCGGCCACGATCCGTCCTTGAGGCCCAGCCCGGCAGCCGGCCCGAGGTCGATCCGCAGGTCGGGATTGGCGAAGGTCACGGCATCGGCGCCCTGCTCGAGGCCGCCGGTGAGCATGCTCATCCGCGGCTTGCCCACGAAACCCGCCACGTACGTATTGCGCGGCTTGCCGTAGACGTCGTTCTGCGGGCCGTACTGCACGGGCTTGCCGTCGCGCATGACGCAGATCAGGTCGGACAGCGTCATCGCCTCCTCCTGGTCGTGGGTCACGAAGACGCTCGTCGTGCCGAGGGCCAGGTGGAGGTGCTTGACCTCGGTGCGCATCCGCGTGCGCAAGGCCGCGTCCAGGTTGCTGAACGGTTCGTCGAGGAGGAACACGAGTGGCTGCTTGACGAGCGCCCGGCCGAGCGCGACGCGTTGCTGCTGGCCACCCGACAACTGGGACGGCTTGCGTGCCAGGAGATGCGCGATGTCCATCATCTCGGCGACCGCCGTCACGCGCGCCTTGATCTCCGCGGCGGGTCGTCCGCGCAACTTGAGCGAGAACCCGATGTTGTCGAACACGGTCATCGCCGGATAGAGCGCATAGCTCTGGAACACCATGGCCATCCGCCGTTCGTTCGGCGGCACCTTGGTGATGTCGCGGTCGCCCAGCACGATCGTCCCGGCATCGGGTCGGTCGAGGCCGGCGATCAGGTTGAGCGTCGTGCTCTTGCCGCAGCCCGACGGGCCGAGCAGGGTGACGAACGCGCCCTCGGGGACCTCGAGATCCAGGTCGTCGACCGCCCGGACCTTGCCGTAGTGGCGAGCCAGGTGCCGTAGGCTGAGTGAGGCGACGGCCATCAGGCCCTCCGGGAACGCCGCTCTTGACGACGGCGTATATTGTCGACAATCTACGGGGTGACGATCACGAGCGTCAAGTGACGACGGCCACGATGGGCCAGGGCCGTGCGTCTGGGAGCCGAGGAGCGCTGTGACCGGAGCGGTGAGGAGGAGCGGCCGCCTGTTGGCGGTCGAACGCGCGCAACGTCACGGCGCCCCGCACGACCAGTCGTTGGAGCTGGCCGACATGAGGCACTGGCGCGCATGGCGCTAGGCACGGCATCGATCAGTCGCGGAGCGGGCCGCGTCTCGCGCCGCCTCGATCGCCTCAGCGAGCGCAGCTTCGCGCTGCTCGTCTCGATCCCGAGCCTGCTGCTCATCGCGCTGGTCGTCCTGCCGCCGACGCTGGCGGTGTTCGGCCTGAGCCTGTTCCGGATCGAGCTCGCCAAGGACGACGCCGTCCCGTTCGTGGGCCTGAACAACTACATCGTCCGGCTGCCGGCCGACAAGGAGGTCCTCGAGGCGATCCCGCGGACGCTCTTCTTCGCGGCGCTGTCGACGGCCGTCACCCTGCCGCTGGCGCTGGTCACGGCGCTCGTCCTCAACCGCGCGTTCCGCGGCGTCTCGATCTTCTTCATGGCCGTGCTCATGCCGTGGGCGATCGCGTCGGTCGTGGCCGGCATCTTCTGGCGGTTCATCTTCGACACCCAGTTCGGGATCGTGAACGGGATCCTGATCGGCCTGGGCTTCATCGAGGAGCCGATCAACTGGCTGCAGAACACGACGCAGGCCGTGGCGATCGCGCTCGTCGCCCAGGCGTGGCGCTCCGTGCCGCTGCTGGCGGTCCTGCTGCTGGCCGCGCTCAGGACGATCCCGGGCACGCTCTACCGGGCCGCGAAGATGGACGGCGCGACGGCCTGGGAGGCCTTCCGCTTCATCACGCTGCCGGCGATCAAGCCCACCGCTGATCGTCGTCGGCATCCTGCAGGTGATCGTCGGCCTGCAGGTGTTCGACCTGCTGTACAGCCTCACCAGCGGCGGGCCCGGGTCGCGACACCTACGTCCTGATCTACGCGATCTTCAACCTCGCGTTCCGGGACCTCAGCCTCGGCTACGCGTCGGCGGTGACCGTCGTGCTGTTCTTGATCATCGTGGCCGTGCAGCTCCTGCTCCTGGTCTTCGCAGGTCCGCCGGCGCAAGGCCACCACCGTGACCGAGGACGAGGAGGCCGAGGACGCCGCCGCGACCGCGCGGACGTCGCTCCGGTTCGATCGGAGCACGGGCTTCGGGACGGGCGCGACGACCTACGCCGCGGAGGAGAGCCGGCGCAGCCGGTTCCGCCTGCCGAGCGCGGTCGGCTCGGTCGCCTTCGGGATCGGCGTCGTGCTCCTGTTCCTGTTCTTCCTCGCGCCCATCGCCTGGATCGCCATCGCCAGCCTCCAACCGTACGAGGCGCTCTCGAAGCTGCCGCCGCAGCTCTCGCTCGAACCTCTGGCTCGATGGCTACCAGCTGATCGCCGGCGATCCGCGCTGGCACGGCTCGCTGGTCGTGAGCCTCCCGACGGCGGTGCTCACGACGATCCTCGTCATCGTGCTGTCGGCCCCGGCGGCCTACTCGCTGGCGCGCTTCGAGATCCCGGGCAAGACGACGATCCTCGCCGTCCTGATCTTCATCCAGATGGTGCCGGCGATCGTGATGGCGATCCCGGTGCTGCGGATCTTCCAGATCCTCGGCCTGAAGGACACCGTCGCGTCCCTGGTCATCGTCAACGTCGCGTTCTGGCTGCCGCTGATCATCTGGCTGCTGCGGAACTTCTTCGCGGAGGTGCCGATCTCGCTTGAGCGGGCCGCGCGGATCGACGGCTGCTCGCGCCTGGGGACGCTGTTCCGGGTGACCATCCCGGCCGCTCGACCGGGCATCGCCGCCGCCGCCATCCTGATCCTCATCGGCACCTGGAACGAGTTCCTGTTCGCGGTGATCCTCGGCGACCGCAACGCGGTCACGATCACGCGGCTCATCACCGGCATCCAGAACTACCCGAGCCCCGTCAACCAGTCGCCGCCGCCCAACCTGCTCGCGGCCGGTGCGATGGTCGCGGTCATCCCCTGCCTGCTCCTGGTCATGCTGTTCCACCGCCGGATCATCTCCGGCCTCACGGAGGGCTTCGTGAAGGGATAACCGAGCCGTCCCCGGCCGCCGCCGTGCCTGCCACAGGCGACGTGCCCAAGCCAAGAAGCGAGGACAACGAATGCCCGAGAACCAGCGTTTGACTCCAGCCCTCCTGTCGTCGGCCGTCAGTCGCCGGCAGGTCCTCAAGGGTGGCCTGCTCGCCGGCAGCGCCGCCTTCCTGGCCGCCTGCGGCACGGCCGTGACGAGCTCCGCGCCGGCGTCCGCACCGCCCGCGGCGACGGCCGCCGGGTCCGCCGGTCCGTCCGCCGAGGCGCCCACCGCGTCGCCGGTCAGCTACGCCGGGCGTCACGCTCAACAACCACACCGGCGGCTACTCGATCCCGGCGTTCGAGATCGGGCCTCGCGCACTGGAAGGACGAGACCGGCGGCAACGCCACCTTCACGAACATCCCGTTCGACGAGAAGCCGGTCAAGATCGCCGGCATGATCGCGACGCAGGACTCGTCGTGGGACCTCCAGTACACCTACGACAACTTCATGCAGCGCTTCGGCGCCCGGCTGCTGATCCCGCTCGAGGGCCTCTACACCGGCGACCTGACGCGACTTCATCCCGGTCGCGATCAAGGGCTTCACGACCCAGTCGGACCAGGTCCTGCGCGGCCTGCCGATCCACTTCAGCACCTGGCTGTGGGACTGGAACAAGACCCTCTTCACGACGATCGGCGAGGACGGCGACAACCCGCCCGACACGTACGAGGCGCTCTTCGCGCTCACGCCGAAGTTCCTGGAAGCGGGCATCATCCCGTGCGTCCAGCCGTGGCAGGGTGCCGGCGGCACGTTCGCCGCCTTCTACTTCAAGCACATCTACAACTCGCTCGGCCACCCGATGTTCAGCGATGACCGGACGCAGGTCATGTTCGACGGGCCGGAGGGCCTGCGGACCTTCGAGACCATCGAGGCGCGGCCTCAAGAGCGGGTTCTGGGATCCCGACTACCTGAACATCACCAACGAGCACGACGCGTTCATCAAGTTCGGTGAGGGCAACGTCGCCACGGTGGTCCACAGCGAGACGATCCTCGACCCCGGTCTGCCGGCCGGCACCCACGGCACGCGCCAGTTCCCGGGCATCGACGCCGGCACCACGGGCTCGTCGCCCGGCGCCGACGGCCTCGGCGTCAGCCAGTTCAGCGTCCAGCAGGAAGCCTCCTGGAGCTTCTTCAACCGCCTCTACTCCCCGGACGTGGCCAAGGAGATCTGCCTGTCCGAGACGCTCTACCCGCCGACCCGCATCTCGGTCCTCCAGGACCCGGAGGTCGTCGCGGCCCAGCCGCTCCTGCCGGCCTACGAGGCGCAGGCCAAGGGGCAGTCGGACCTGTGGTCGACGCCGTACGCGTACGAGCCGGTGTTCGACGACGCCGTCGCCAAGATGATCAGCGGCGAGTACAGCGCCGCCCAGGCCCACGACGCGACCGTCACGGGTGTCCAGGACCTGATCATCAAGTACCTGAGCGCCTAGCGCGTTCCATCACCGGGGTCGGCACGAGCCGGCCCCGGATCACCGTGCCGGGCCGCTCGCGCTGACGGCCCGATCGCGGCGACCGATCGACCCCCCACGGCACAGAGCGGAGCCACCTCCGCTCTGTGCCCGTTTCCGGGAGCATGTGCCATCTTCGGCTCCATCGCCGCCGACTACCCCCGCGATCCCCTCCCGGGGCTCCCGGATGTGCTCCGCGAGGCCGATCGACGGCTCGCGTCGGGGGAGGTCGATCGGTCAGCCCACGACGCGGTCGTGGATGCGCTGCTGCCCGACTTCATCATCGAGCAGGAGGCGGCCGGGCTCGCGGTCCTCGCCGACGGCGGGTTCCGCGATGCCGACCGCCTGGCGCGGCTCGTCGCCGGGCTCGGTGGCGTCTCGACGGACAGGTCGTCGACGCTGCCCGATGGCGCGCCGGTGGCCATCCCCCGCTTCGATGGCCGGATCGCGTGGTCCGGTCCGATCACGGTCGCCGACTGGACGCGGACCGCGGGCCGCACGGAGCTCCCGGTGAAGCAGGTGCTCGTCGGGCCGTACACGATCGCCCGCCAGGCGACGACCGACGAGACCGCCCGAGGCACCCTCGCGCTCGCCCTGGCGGAGGCGCTGCACGACGAGCTCGCGGCGCTGGCCGAAGCCGGCTGCCCGATCATCCAGGTCGACGAGCCCGAGGCCACGTCGATCGGCGACGACCGGCATGAGTGGCAGCTCTTCGCGGAGATCCAGCGCCGGCTCACAGCCGGCCTCGAGGAGCACCACCTCAGCCTCGGCCTGCATGGCGGCGCGGTCCATCGCACCGGGTATGACGCGGTCTTCGGCGCGCCGTACCGAAGCTTCCTGTTCGACGCGCTCGCGGGCGTGGATGCCTGGCGCTTCGCGCTCGCCGTGCCGCCCGACCTCGGGCTGATCTGCGGCATCGTCGACGCCTCGACGCGCCGATCGCGACGAGACCGAGGTGATGGTCTGGGCGATGGCCTGGGCCGCGGCCCGACGCGGCGCCGAACGCACCGGCGCGACCCCCAACGGCAGCCTGCGCGGCCTCACGCGGCACGCGGCGCGGCGCAAGATCGAGCGGCTCGGCGAAGCCGTGCGGATCTCGGCCATGGGCCCGATCGTCGACGTCGCCGCGGCCCTCGATCCGACCCCATACGAGAGCCGGATGGCTCCGCTGCGCGCCCTGGCCGAGACCGTCGACGCGGCCGCGGCGGCAAGCTGACCCCGGTGGACGCCGGCGAACGGCTCCCCGCCCCGCCGGTCCCGCTCGCCTGGCGCTTCGCCGGGATCGGCCTCGTGCTCGGGGCGGTGGCATGGTTGCTCGGCCTCGGCTCGCTGGCAGCCGCCGGTCTCGCCGGCGGGACCGGGGTCACTGGCTCCGCATCCAGTCTCGTCCTCCCGCTGGCGATCGCCGGTTTGCTGTTCACGATCGGCATCATCGCGCTCGAGACTCGTGCCGCCCGTGACCTGCGCCTGGTCGACCTCGTCGGCGACCTCTCGATCGCGACAGGTGCCGGCATCCTCGTCCTGGTCGTGGCCGTCGGTGCCTTCGCGCCGCTCGGACCGGGTCTGCTGCTGTTCCATGTCGGCGCCGTGCTGTTCGGGATGGCCGGGTTCGACGGTCGCCGACGGCCGCGCTGGCCGAGTGCGCTCGTCGGGATCGGCGCGGGCAGCCTGCTGGCCTACCTGCTCCTCGGAAGCTTCCTGGGCGGCGACGCCGGGGTGGGCTCGCCCAGACGGCCTTCCTGGGCGTGCTGCTGTTCTGTGCCGGTTGGGCGTGGCTCGGCGTGCACCTCGCCCTTGGTCGGCCGCTGGAGGCCACGCCCTCGGTTTGACGAACGCCTCGGGCAGGGGCCCGCCTTGACCCGCGGCCGGGCCTCAGCCCTGGGCGGCCTCGTGGACCACGTGACCACCCTGGAGCACCAGGCTCGGCGTCGCGAGCCGCCGCAGGTCCGCCAGCGGATCGCCCGCGACCACGCACCAGGTCCGCGGCGCGACCGACGGCCACCGTCCCCGCCTCCGCCTCGAGGCCGAGGAGCCGTGCCGCGCCGCTCGTGCCCGCCTTGATCGCGTCCATCGGCGAGAGGCCGTGGTCGTACAGGTTGTAGATCTCGCGCCAGAGCATGTCCGGCATGACGCCGCGCACGCCGCAATCGGTCCCGGTCGCCATCGGGATCCCGAGACCGATCGCGGTCTCGCACGACGTCCGGTGCTGGACCGTGAGCTCCCGCTGCCGCGCCTGGACCGCCTCGCTGACGCCCGGGATGTCGCGATAGACGTCGGTGACCGTGAGGGTCGGCACGAGCGTCGTCCCGCACTCGGCCAGCGTCTCGAGCGCCTCGCGATCCGCGAGGAATGCGTGCTCCACGCTGTCGACGCCGCCGCGCGCCGAGGTGATCACCGCGCCCGAGCTCTGGGCGTGGCTCATCACGCGCCGTCGAAGCCGGCGAGCCTCCGCGACGATCGCGGTCACCTCCTCGAGCGTCAGCTCCTCCACGCCGGCGACGGCCGTCGTGATCTGGGCCGCCTCGCTGGCGACGATCTTGAAATGGTCGACGCCGTCGCGCGCCAGCGACCGGGTGAGCTTGACGAGCTCGTCGACCCCATCGGCCTCGTGCCCGAACTGCCAGCCGTGCCCGCCGGTGATCGTGATCGCGCCGCCGGCGGCCGAGCAGGCGCGGTCCCGGCACGTGTCCCGCCGCGATCGCGTCGCGCAGCGCCAGGTCCCGGCTGTGCGCCGCGCCACGCGCTGCGCGCCGTCGTGACACCGGAGCGCAGGGCCATCGCCGCGTTCCGGGCGCCGATGAAGGCCGCGGTCGCCGGATCGGCCCGGTAGCGCGTCGATGATCCCGTCGGGGACCTCCAGACGCGCATCGATCGTGTAGTGCGCGTGGCAGTCGATGAACCCCGGCAGCACCGTGGCGCCGGCACCCGGCCAGACGACGTCGCCGGGCTCGATGACCCGGTCGGGACGGTGGTCGTCGAGCGCAGCGATGCGGCCCGCGTCGATGACGACGTCGACATGCTCACGCGCCGTCGCCGCGATGCCGTCGATGAGCCGGACGTCGCGCAGGATCGACCGCCCGCTCGTGCCGCTCACCCGGGCGCCGGCCGCGCGTCGGGGTTGATGAGGTGCTTCGGTCGCTCGCCGGACAGGTAGCGGTAGGCCTCCTCGGCCGCGAACAGCGCGAGATCGACCCGCGCCTCGAGCGAGTACCAGGCGAGGTGCGGCGTCAGGATCACGTTGGGTCGCTGGTAGAGCGGATGGTCGAGATCGGGCGTCGGCTCGCCCTCGACCACGTCCAGCCCGACCGCGCCGAGCCGGCCTGACTCGCAGCGCGGCATCGACGGCGTCGAGGTCGACCAGACCGCCGCGGCTCGTGTTCACGAGCACGAACCCGGGCTGCACCGTCGCCAGCCGCGCCGCGTCGACGAGGTGCTGCGTCTCGGGCGTCAGCGGGCTGTGCAGGGTCACGGCGTCGCTCGTCGCGAAGAGCTCGTCGAGCGTGACCGGCGTCGCCCCGACCGCCTTGATGTCCTCCGCCACCACGATCGGGTCGTACACCGCGATCCCCCACCCGAATGCGGCCGCCCGCTGCGCGACCGCCCGGCCGATCCGCCCGAACCCGACGATCCCGAGTCGCCGGCCCCGGATGCGGTGCACCGGCGGGATGCGCGACGGATCGATCCACTTGCCGGCGCGCCAGATCGCCTGCATCTCGCCGACCCGTCGCCACGCCGACATGAGCAGGAGGGTCGCGTGGTCGGCCACCTCGTCGACGCAGTAGTCGGGCACGTTCGCGACCCACACGCCGGCCTTCGTGGCGGCGTCGACGTCGATGATGTCGTAGCCGATCCCGGCCCGGATGAGCAGCCCGGTCCCGCGCAGGCCGGCGATCTGCGCCGCATCCACCGGCCGCACGCCGACGATCGCGACCGGGGCGCCATCGAGTGCCGCAGCGGTCACCGCGGGATCGCTGCCGTCCGGCACGGTGTCGACGGTCACGCCCCGTCCGCGCAGCAACTCGATCCCGGGGCGCAACAGCTCACCCGAATCGAGGATGACGACCCGTTGCTCGATGGTCTCCGGCATCCGATCCTCCGCCGCGCAGGTTCCTTGACGTTGCCACGGTGCGTCCGTAGATTGTCGACAATATACGTCAGCGAACCCATCGACCGAGCACCCCCGGACATAGGCGCGCCGCGCGACCTGTGCCGACCCCTGGAGGCATCAGATGACGGACTCGCCGATCGGATTCGGGATCCTGGGGTCGGGCAACATGGCGCGGGTCTACGGCGACGCGCTCACGACCGCGGTCGATGGCGGCCGGCTGGTGGCCATCGCCGGCGGCACCCGCGCCCCGGCGCTCGCGGCCGAATTCGGCGTGACGGCCGCGCCCAGTGCCGAGGCGCTCGTGGCCGACCGCGAGGTCGACGTCGTCGTCATCACGACGCCCCACTCCACCCACCTGCCGCTCGCGCTGCTCGCGGCCGAGGCCGGCAAGCACGTCTACCTCGAGAAGCCGATGGCGCTGAACGTCGCCGAATGCGACCTGATCATCGCGGCGTGCCGGACGGCCGGCGTCCAGCTCACGATCGCCAAGCAGACGCGGCACATGGAGATGTCGATGCGGGCCAAGGAGTACCTCGACCAGGGGCTCATCGGCCAGCTGCTCTACCTGCGGCCGATGAGCGTCACGCCGGGCGCCGGCTTCGCCGAGATCGTCCAGCACTGGACGTTCGATCCGCGCGAGGGCGACGCCTTCCTCGACTGGGGCGCCCACGCCTGCGACGCGATCCGCTGGTTCAGCGGCGCCGAGGCGGTCCGCGTCTACGCCGACTACGACAACTTCACCGGCCAGCAGCTCGAGAGCCCGTCGGCCGCGGTCCAGGTCCGCCTCAGCAACAAGGCGGTGGCCCAGATCCTGCTGTGCTACGAGATCGGCCCGTCCGGGTTCGGCACGCGACGCAACAACCAGTACCAGCTCCTGGGCACCGAGGGCTCGATCTTCTGGGACCTCGACCGGGTCGAGCTCGTGACCGGCGACCGCGACGAGCGGGTGTGGACGCTCCCCAGCTGGACGCTCCCCGATTTCAAGCCACGGGACCCGCGGCGGATCGGCAACACGTCCCGCCAGCTGGACGACTTCGTGGCCGCGCTGCGCGACGGGCGGGCGCCGTCGATCACCGGCGAGGACGGTCGTGCCGCGATCGAGATGACGCAGGCCGCCAAGCATTCGGCGCAGACCGGCCTCGCCGTCACCCTGCCGCTCGCCGGCTGAGGCGAACGCGATGCGCATCACCGACGTCCGCACGATGCTCCTCGAGGGCCCCGATCCGCACGGGGTCGGCGGGATCGCGCGAACGTGGACGATCGAGCTCGTCCGGGTCGACACCGACGCCGGCCTGTACGGGCTGGGCGAATCCGGCCACTTCTTCGGCACGTCGGCGGCGATCGGCTACGCCCGGGAGCTGCTGATCGGCAAGGATCCGCTGGCGATCAACCGATTCGTGCGCGAGATGCTGTCGGGCGGGTTGCCGCCGCACGACCCGCAGATGAGCGGGACGGCCACGGTCGATGGGCCCGCGGTCTGGGCGGCGAGCGCGGTCGAGATGGCGCTGTGCGATCTCGCCGGCAAGGCCCTCGGGACGCCGGTCTACAACCTGCTCGGGGGCGCGTTCCGCGACCGGATCCGGGTCTATCTCGATCGCAGCGGCGTCACCGATCCGACCGACCTCGGGGCGTGGCGCGCCATGGCCGAACGGGTCAAGGCCGAGGGCTTCCGCGACTACAAGTTCGATGCCGAGTGGATCGCGCCGGAGGTGAACCGCGATCCGTGGAACCGCCAGATGCGCAACGACCAGATCCGGCTGACGGTCGAGCGCCTCACGGCCGTGCGCGAGGTGGCGGGACCCGACGCCGAGATCGCGCTCGACGGCCACATGAGCTTCGACACCGAGACCGCGATCCGCCTCGCGAAGGCGCTCGAGCCGCTCGCGCTCAAGTGGTTCGAGGATCCTGTGCCGATCCTCAACTTCGACGCGCAGAAACGCGTCCGCGACGAGAGCCCGATCCCGATCTGCGCCGGCGAGATGCTCACCCCCGACCAGTTCCGCGAGATGATCGACCGGCGGGCGGTCGACATCATCCATCCGGACCTGCTCTTCGTCGGCGGGCTGCACGAGGGCAAGAAGGTCGCCGACTACGCGGACCTGAACGCGATCCCGCTCGCGATCCACAACAACGGCTCGGCCATGAACACGATCGCGGAGGCCCACCTCGCCGCGGCGTGTCCCAATTTCATCGGCCTCGAGTGCCATTTCTGGGACGCGCCGTGGATCGGCCAGGTCGTCCGCCGCGAGGGCCTGCCGCTCATCGACGAGACCGGCCACGTGCCGCTGAACGACGCGCCAGGGTTCGGCGTCGAGATCGATCGCAGCGTCGCCGAGCGCTACCTCGTCGCCGGGCAGTCGCTGTTCTGAGGCGGTGCGGCCGGTCCCGGCGGCGAACCTTGACGCGCGCACGACACGCCCGTAGATTGTCGACAATCTACAAATCGACCGACCCCCGCCGACCGCACGAGGGCTTCCTGCTGCATGGCTGACATCGCGCTGCGACTCGAGCACGTCTCGCGCTTCTTCGGCGACGTCAAGGCGGTCGACGACCTGTCGCTCGATGTCCCGGCGGGCGCGTTCGTCACGCTGCTCGGCCCGTCGGGCTGCGGCAAGAGCACGACGCTCAACATGATCGCCGGCCTCGACCGGCTCGACGACGGGCGGATCCTGCTCGGCGACCAGGACATCACCGACACCCCGCCCAACGAGCGGCGCATGGCGATGGTGTTCCAGAACTACGCGCTCTACCCGCACATGACGGCGTACGACAACATCGCGTTCGGGCTCAAGCTCCAGCATCGACCCAAGGCCGAGATCAAGACGCGCGATCGAGGCGCGTCGCCGAGGCGCTCGACATCAGCCACCTGCTCAAGCGCAAGCCCGGCCAGCTGTCGGGCGGCCAGCAGCAGCGCGTCGCGCTGGGTCGGGCGCTCGTCAAGGAGCCGCTCGTCTTCCTCCTCGACGAGCCGTTCAGCAACCTCGATGCCGGGCTGCGCAGCCGGATGCGGACCGAGGTGAAGCACCTCCACCTCACGCCTCGGCACGACGAGCGTGTTCGTGACCCACGACCAGGAGGAGGCGATGACGCTGTCCGACCTGATCGCGGTCATGCGCGACGGCAAGGTCGTCCAGTTCGGGACGACCCGGGAGATCTACCGCAAGCCGCGCGACCTGTACGTCGCGACCTTCGTCGGCAAGCCGAAGATGAGCCTCGTCGACGGCGCGCTCGAGCGCGACGACGGCTCGGTCAGCGTTCGTGTCGCCGGAGCCTGCGCGGTCGACCTCGGGTCCGCGGCCGCGCTGGGCCTGCGCCGACGGGAGTTGGGAGCACGTGGCCCTCGGCGTCCGCGCCGAGGACGTGCAGGTCCACCTCGAACGGCGCCGCGCCAGTCGCGGGCAGCTTCGCGGCGACCGTCCAGCTGCTCGAGCCGATCGGCTCGGACACGTTCGTGGAGCTCGGCGCCGGCGAGGCGACGATCGTCGCGCGGGTCGCGCCCGACGCGGGCCTGGCGATCGGCCAGACACGTCCAGGCCGACGCTCACGCCCGGGCGGATCCACCTCTTCGAGCGCGAGAAGGGGCAGCGGATCATCAACTGAGCGCGGGGCGCGGGGCGCGGGGCGCGGGCGCGGTGCACCCGCGGCTGGCGGGCCCGGAGGCCAGCGGGCGCACCCGCGTTGACCGGGGCGGCCGCCCCATGGAGCCCAACGGGCGCAATCGCGACGCCAAGATCCGCCGCGGACCCAGGACTCCGCCAGATGTCACCGCAGGGAACGTTAGGCGCGCTATATGGCCCGCACACGATCGGGAATTGGCAATAGAGCGGCCATGGCACGGCGTGCTGAGCGTGGTTGGGCATCGCTTCGGCGTCGGTTGCGGTCAGATGCGACGAGATACCGCGCCTTACGTTCCGCCCGTGAGCATTTGGCGGAGATCGCCGAAACGATACAGTGCGCGGTGGGCAACCCTCAGCCGAGGTGGCGCGCCAGGAACGCGTCGATGATCGCCAGCCGGGCGCGTCGCCGGCTCGGGCGCCCGAACAGGTTCACGAGGTGGCCTTCGCCGGGGATCCGCACGAACGAGACGTCGCGCCCGAGCCCTCGGAGTGCGGCGAACAGCTCCTCGCTCTGGTCGATCGGGCAATTGCCGTCGAGCTCGGCGTGGATGAGCAGCAGCGGCGTCCGGATCCGCTCGACGGCGCTGATCGGTGAGCGCTCGAGCGCCCGCTCCAGGATCGACCACGGATCGCCGCCGAGCTCCGAGCGCCAGAAGGCCGGACCCGATCCGAAGCTCCCGATGCTCGTCAGGTTGCTGATCCCGTTCTCGGCGATCGCCGCCCGGAATTGATCGGTCCGGCCGACGCTCCACATCGTCATGTAGCCGCCGTAACTCTCGCCCATGATCGCGAGCCGCGCCGGGTCGGCCGCTCCGGACGCGACGACGGCGTCGACGAGCGTCATGAGGTCGTCGTGGTCCAGCCCGCCCCAGGCGCCGCGAGTCACCGTCGCGAACGCGGCGCCATAGCCCTGGCTGCCGCGTGGATTGGCGGTGAGCACGAGATAGCCCTGGCCCGCGAGGGCCTGGGCGTCGGTCGAGAACCGCTCCCCGATCGGGTAGTGCGGCCCACCATGGACCTGGAGGATGAGCGGGCGGGGCGGCTCGCCGGGCGCCGGCTCGTGCCCCGTCAGCCACCCATCGATGGCCGTCCCGTCCGCGGCGGCCGCCCGGAACCGTCGCGTCGGGGCGAGTGCCACCTCGCCGAGCCAGGCATCGTTGCTCGCGGTCAGGCGACGCTCGCCGGTGCCATCGGCAGCCACGAGGAACAGGTCGCCGGGCGTGGTGGCGTCGAGCGCCGCGAACGACGAGCGCCCCCGCACCGGCCGCGGCCGCGAACTGCACGACCGAGCGATCGCCACCGACCACCGTGCCCGACCCGCCGTCGCGATCGAACCAGCGCAGGGCGCTCGTCCCACCCTCGGCGACGATGGCGAGGATCCGGCCGTCCGTCCGGGGTCCAGGCGAGATCGGGCGTGCCGAAGCCACGGTCGTCCTCGCCGCGGACCGCATGCCCGACGCTGCGATCCAGCTCGGCGCTCCAGCAGCGGGTCACGCTATCGGCCACCGAAACGGTCCACAGCTCGAGGTTCTCGCCTTGCTCGTCGCCGTGGCGATGGCCGAGATAGGCGATCTCCGCGCCATCCGGCGACCAACGCGCGACCCGGATCGGTCCCACGGGTTCGACGAGCTGGCGACGTCCGGTCCCCTCCGGCGCCATCGTCCACAGGCCGGTCTTGCTGCTCAGGTCCGGATCGACACCGCGGTCGGACAGGCAGGCGATCGTGGCACCGTCCGGGGCCCATACCGGGTTCCAGTCACTCCCCTCCCCGTCCGGGGTCAGCCGGACCGCCTCCTCGTCATCGGCCCCGACGACCCAGACCTCGCGCCGACCGGGTCCCGACGCCGGCCCGATCCCGTCGCGCATGAACCGGGTGCTGTGGACCTCGTACGGCAGGTCGGCCGGTGTCGGCGGTGTCTCGGGCCCGCGCTCCACCGTCACGGCGAACCGGCGGCCGTCGGGCGCCCAGTCGAACGTCGAGACCGGGCCCGGTGCACGAGCGGCCGCATGAGCGGCACCCGTCTCGACGTCGATGACCCAGACGTCGCGCCGACCGGCCCCGCCACGGGTCGAGATGACCGCGAGGCGCCGTCCATCGGGCGACCAGCGCGGGTGGCGGTCCTGGGCATCGTCCGGGCCGCACCGCTGCGGCGTCCCGCCATCGAGCGGCATCCACGACGCGTCGTAGCGCAGCCGGTCCGCCTCGAGATCGAGCCCCGAGACGACGTACGCGACCCGGGACCCGTCCGGGGAGACTGCCGGATCGCCGACCCAGCGGACCCGGAAGAGGTCGTCGCGCTCGACGGGGCGGCGGGCTGCCCGCTCCCCGCCCGAGCCGCCGACCCCCCGCCCTCGCCGGTCGCGTCCGTCACGCGTCGGGGTAGCTGAGCACGACGGTCGGTGGTCGCCCCTCGGACATCAGGAGCTCGTACGCCTCGGGTGCGCGCTCGATCGGGACGTGGACCGGCGCCAGCGGCGCGACGCGCACCTTGCCGGCGGCGAGGAGCTGGAGGAACAACGCCTGGTTGCGGTTCTCGGTCCAGCGCACGTAGCCGATCGGGTAATCGACGTTCCCCTCCTCGTACACCGGGTCGTAGCGGCCGGGACCGTACGGCTTGACCGGCACGACGGTCACCTCGTTCGCGAACATCCGCGCGCGGTCGATCGTCCAGCCGAACTGCCCGAGCCCGACGACCTTGCCGCGCTGGCGGCACATGTCGAACGACAGGTTGAGCGGCTCGCTCGACTGGGTCACCGCACCCAGGATCACGGCATCCGCACCGAAGCCGTCGGTCAGGCCCTTGACGACCTCGACCGGATCGACCGCGTTCGGGTCGAAGACCTGCTCGATCCCGAGCTCGCGGGCCAGCGCGAGCCGCGCGGGATCGAGGTCCAGCCCGATGACCCGCATCCCGGCCGCGATCGCGATCTGGCTGACGATGAGCCCGAGCAGGCCGAGCCCGTAGACGACGACCGTCTCGCCGAACACGCAATGGGACTCGCGGAGCGCCCCGAGCGAGATCGTCCCGAGCGTGACGAACGCCGCGTCCTCCATCGGCACCCCGTCGGGCACCTTCGAGGTGAGGTTCCGCGGCACGGCCACCCGTTCGGCGTGGTGGGCGCACTGCGATCCCGAGCACGCGACACGGTCGCCGGGGACGATGTCGACGATGTCCGCGCCGACGGCGAGGACCCGTCCCGCGAGGCTGTAGCCGATCGACAGCGCCTCGGGGTCGGATGGGCGCGGGAACGGATGGTCGGAGCGGATCTCGGTCCGGACCTTCGGCCACGAGGGCGGCTCGCCCGGGTACTCCTGCATCGTGAACCCGTCGATCCCCGAGCCGCGGATGAAGTACATCTCGGTGCCGCTGCTGATGGCCGAGAAGGTCGGCGCGACCAGCACCTCGCCGGGCCGGATCTCCGGTTCGGGGACGTCGCGCAGGACCGCGCGCCCACCGTGGGCGAAGACCCGCTTCATCGAACCCGTCCGGATCGCGGGCAGGCGTGGACGGACATGGAGTGACGGAGGATCGGCTGCACGGGGCCCTCGTTCGAACGGGTGGAGACCGGACGGTGTCGACGGATTGTCGACAATGTACGAACCGCGACCCGGTCCAGTCAACCGAGGGATACCATCGCGGCATGGACTACGGACTGTGTCTCCCCAATTTCCGCGAGGGCTCGTCGGTCGAGAGCCTCGATGCCGGCGCGGAGACCGCGGATCGACTCGGCTGGTCGACCGTCTGGACGACCGATCACGTGCTCGTCGATCGGGCCACGATCGAGGAATACGGCCAGATCTATGACGCGATCCTGGCGCTGACCTGGGTCGGTGCGCGCCATGCCCGGCTGCGTCTCGGGACCAGCGTGATCGTCGTGCCGCAACGCAACGCGGTCGTCCTGGCGAAGGAGCTGGCGTCGCTCGATGCGATGACCGGTGGCCGCGTCACGGCCGGCGTCGGGGTCGGCTGGAATACGACCGAATTCGCCAACCTCGGCGCCGCCGATCGATTCCACGTGCGGGGCGCCTACCTCGACGAGACGATCGCGCTGTGGCGCCACCTCTGGTCGGGCTCTGACGGAACCGTTCCACGGTCGATTCCATGCGTTCGACGATTTCGTCTTCGGGCCGGTCCCCGTGCAGGGCGCGGCGTTGCCGATCGTCGTGGGTGGCCGCGCGCCGGCGGCGCTCCGACGCGCCGGCGCCGTGGCCGACGGCTACCACTCGAGCTCCACGAGCCCGGCCACGTACGCCGAGCGCGTGCCGATCGTCCAGGAGGCGGCCGCCGCCGCGGGCCGCCCGGCGCCGTCGTTTTCGGCGCGGGTGCGGGTCCACTTCGATGGACCGACCGACAGCGGCTACGCGATGCGCGGCACGCCCGAGGCGCTGGCCGCCGACGTGCGGGCCTTCGCGGCGCTCGGCGTCACGCACCTGGCGTTGTGGTTCGAGACGACGGACCCGGACGAGCTCGTCGCCGCATGTGAACGGTTCGATCGCGAGGTCGCGCCGCTCGTCTGATCGTGGCACACGGGGATGATCGCGCGAGCCCGTCGACGACCGAGCCCCCCGTCTACGGGTGCTCGGCGAGCGAGCGCACCCCCGACGACGTACCGCCCGGACTCAGCCAGGCCCCGATCACGCGACCGTCGTGGACGAGCACGAACACCGCCGCGTCCGCCGCGGCGCCGGCGATCGGCGTCCGCCGCAGCTCGGCGACCATGCCGGCCTGGTCGGCGAAGTCGAGGCCGGCGCTCCGCGACGCCTCGAGGTAGAGCGACCAGGGCTGCTCGGCCGGATCCCCGACCTCCATCAACGTGCTCGCCGAGGCACCGGTCGCCGTGAGGCCGTGCTCGACGAGCAGCGGTGCGGTCAACGGATCCACCGCGATCGCCGCCTGCGGCTGGCACGCGCCGAGCGCGCCAGCCGAGCGCGACGGCCAGGACGAGCCGCACGCACGAGGCCGCGCCGCTCGGCGACCCCGACGTCCACCACCGCAGTTGTCATCCGCGCAGGGTAGCCGGTCAGCCGCCACCCTCGGGGGCGGGGTCGGCGTCGGCTCCGGCTTCGGTGGCTTCGGTGGCTTCTCCTTGCCCTTGCCCGGCTTGTCCTTGCCCGGCTTGTCGCGGTCGGGCTTCACGCGCTGGCACGGACCCGCGATCGGGCCGCCCCACGATCGCTCGCCCCAGAAGTACGCCGTGCGCGAATCGTGCTGGCCCATCACGCCGGTCCCGCGCCGGGCCCGTCGCTCCCAGTCCGCGACGTCGTCGAGCCACGCCTCTCGACCGAGCTCGGCCTTGCGTGGGATCGACCCGCCAGCCGCCGCACGAGCGTGCGTAGAGCAGGCCGTCGCGATCGACCGCCTTCTTTGCGCCCGGGTTGCGTCCCCTTGATGAACCATTCCTTCGTCCGGTCGCGCGTCCACGGCCCGGGCTTCCCGCCGGACCAGGCGTCCACGGTCGCCTCGACCACGCCCTTCGGACGCGAGAACTTCGCCACCGGCCAGCCCTTGGTGTAGTCGCGCACGAAGGCGCGCCACAGCGGTGCGGCGGCCGTCAGCGAGGTCGCCGGCTTGCGGGACTTCGGATTGGAATGGTCGCTGTTGCCCATCCAGATCCCCACCGCCAGCGCCGGCCCGTCGTCCTTGGCCGGCGGCAGGAACCCGTACGTGGCGAGGTCGCGCGCCTCGTTCGCCGTCCCGGTCTTGACGGCCGCCGGTCGCCGCGACCCGCCCTTCCCGTTGCGCAGCTCCAGCTTGTCGGCCCAGATCGGGTTCTGGCGAGGGTCGGTGTTGCCGGCCAGGATGTCGGTCACGAGGTAGGCCGCCGCGGCCGAGATCGCCCGCTCGCCATCGGCCTCGGGCGCCTTCCAGACGGTCTTGCCGTCCGGCCCGAGCACCTCGAGGATCATCCGCGGCGGCACCCGCACGCCGCCGTTGGCGATCGCGCCGTAGGCCGCGGTCAGGTCGAGCGGCCGGACCTCCACGGTGCCGAGCGCACCCGCGAGCCCCGACTGCAGGAAGAGATCGCGGCCGCCGGTGAACCGCAGCCCGAGCGCTTCGGCCGTGTCCGCGACCCGTTCGCTGCCGACCCGCTCGAACGCCCGGATCGCCGGGATGTTCAGCGAGTACTGCAGCGCCCGCCGAACCAGCACCGGCCCACGCTCCAGCTGGTCGGCGTCGCGCGGCGCCCAGTCCTCGCGGGTATTGAACTCGGTCGTGATGTCGAGGAGGACGCTGCCCGGCGTCAGGCGCTTGTTGTCGAAGGCACTGGCGTACAGGATCGGCTTGAACGCGGAGCCCGGCTGGCGCGCCCCGTCGCCCGCGGCGTCGTACTTCGGCTCGAACTTCGCGCTCGTGAGGTCGTCGCGCGCGTAGCCGGCGCTGCCCACGTACGCGAGCACGTCGCCCGTGCGGTAGTCGAGCGCCACCAGCGAGCCGTTGTGCAGGTCCTTGCCACGCAGGGCCCGGATCCAGCCGAGATCGCGCTCCGGGATCTTGAGCTTCTTGAGCAGCCGCGAGCCCTCCTTGCGCGGCAGGTTGGGCGCGATGGCCGCCGCGGCGAGCCACTTCTCGGCGAGGGTCTGGGCCTTCCAGTCGAGCGTGGTGATGACCCGGTACCCGTCGCGCTCCAGATCCGCCTCCGGGCCGAGGACCGCCTCGAGCTGGCGCCGCACCTGCCAGGTGAACTGGCCGCCCCGGACGCGCATCGGCTGCTCGCCGGCGAGGACCACCGGCTCGGCGAGTGCCGCGGCCAGGGCCGAGTCGCTGAGCTGGTCCAGCGGCTGCCGGCGGCGAGGTTGCGCAGGACCCAGTCGCGCCGGACGACCGGCGGGGCGTCGCTCGGCACGACCAGCCGACCCTCGGCGTCCTCCTCGGCGAAGCGATACGGGTCCAGGCTCGATGGCGATTTGGGCAGCGCCGCGAGCAGCGCGGCCTGTGCCGGGGTCAACTCGGCGAGGTCGGTCACGCCGAAGTAGACGCTCGCGGCGGCCGCGATGCCGTACGCGTCGTGCCCGTAGAAGATCTCGTTGAGGTACGCCGTGACGATCCGTTCCTTGCCGTCCTCGCCCGGGTACTCGTCGGATACGCGCAGCGCCTGGAGGATCTCCTTGACCTTGCGCATGTAGCGATCCTCGTTCGCGCCCGCGAGGCCGTCCGGGAGCAGGCGCGCCCGGACGAGCTGCTGGGTGATGGTCGAGGCGCCGCGTCCGCTGGTGCCCGACGCGTTGTCGGCGACCGCCGCGACGATGGCCGGCATGTCGACGCCCGAGTTGCTCCAGAACGTGCGGTCCTCGGCGGTCGTCGTGGCGTCGAGCACGAGCCTGGGAACCTCCGCGAAGGTCACGACCCGCCGCTTGCTCCTGTTGGAACCGGCCGAGCTCGACCTCGCCATCGCGGTCGTAGACGATCGTGGGCTGGGCGAAGCGCAGGTCAGCGAGCGCCGCCGGGTCCGGCAGGTCCGCCGACAGGATCGACGCCGCGGACAACGCCACGACGAGCGTGGCGACCGTGGCCGTGGCGAGGAGGCCGGCGATCGCCGCGCCGATGAGCCCGAGTCGACGTCCCCAGCGCCCGCGGTTCGCGGCGCCGCGACGGCGGCTTCGATCGATCTGGCGCCGGGCGACGACGCGCGTCACGTTGGTCATGCGGACGCGTCCCGCCCGCGCAGGGATATGGACGGGCACATGCCGCGATGGTGCGACGCCTTGGCTGTCCCGCCGCTATCGGCCCGCAGCGTGCCCGGTTACAGGTCCGTGACAACGCCTTCCGAGCGGGATCAGCCAGTCGTTCGCGAGCGCCGGGCGCGTGTCCCACGGTACCGCCCGTAGACCCCCGGTTCGCGCGGCTCCACGAACGCCGCCAGGTGCTCGGCCTCGTCCTCGCAGCGCCGTCCGATCCCTCGGGGATAGCGAGCCGAACGGCTCCAGGACGATCCGCGTCCGGCCGCCCGGCTCGGCCTCCGCCCACCACAGACCGGCGACGCGGCCATCGACGAGGAAGGTCGGCAGCGTGTCGCCGTTGCGCGCGGTCACGATCGGTCGATCGGCCTCGTCGATGACGCGCGATCGGTCGGCGAAGGCGAGCAGCACGCTGTCCCACATCGGCAGCAGCCGTGGCGGCGCCGGCGTGTCGCCGGGCGGGAGCGGGCCGTCCATGACGTCGAACAGCACCCGGCCGCCCTCGTCCGCGAACCGTCGCAGCAGGCCACCGAGCTCTCGAGCGCCCCGAACGCCGGGCGCAGGAACCCCACCGCCAGCCCCGACCAGTTGGCGAGATCCGCGACGCTCGCCGGGCCGAACGCTCCGAGGTGGCGACCGACCAGCCGCTCCAGCGCCGGCGTCGAGCTCGGCGAAGCCCTCGTCCAGCCACGCCGCGGCGCGACACGATCCGCGTCCGCCGATCGAACGTCCACGGCGCCGCCGACGGCGCCCGCAGGAACGGGGCGTTGCGCCAGCAGCCACCAGATGAGCTCGTCCGGTTCGATCGCGCGATGCGAGCCGTCCCCACCACCGTCGCGCTCGATCCAGTCGGCATCCGCCGCGGCGAGGTGCGCCCGCACCTCGGTCAGCGTGCCGGGGCTCGGCCGTGAACGCCTGCGCGGCCGTGGCCAGCGCGGCCATCCGCGCGGCGTCCGGGGGCTCGCGGCGGTCCTGGCGGCGGATGCCCTGGAGCATCGGCTGGATCGCCGGCAGGAGATGGCGGTAGTCGTCGGCGCTGACCGCGTGGAGGGTCGCCCGCATGAGTGACGTCTTCACGATGCGTCGCTCGTGGAAGGCGCGATCCAGCTCGGTCGCGTCGAAATCGACGAGCCGCGTCCAGAGGGCGATGTACGGCGACGCGGGCTCCTGCGCCTGCAGCCCACCGAACCGCTCGACCGCGGCCGACCGGTCGAGCCGAACGCGCTCGAGCAGGTGCCTGGCGCGCCAGCGTCGCCCGGCCGAGCTCGGCGCGGGTCAGGACGCGTTCCGGATCCGGCGTGGCGGCTCGGGTCAGGGCGCGACCGCCCCGATCTCGCCGGCCCGGAACGTCGCGATGAGCTCCGTGTAGCTCGGGCAGCCCGCGTTCGTAGCCGATCGCCCAGAACCCGGCGCCGGCCAGGCCGCGCTCGTCGGCCAGGCATCAGCTTGGGCGTCAGGCTGCGCGGCGAGTCGTAGTAGACGGCGTCCCACGCCGCCAGGCGACTCCGCTGGCACGGCGTAGAACTCGACGCTCTCGATCGGGTCGTAGGTCGGCGCGAACGACGGGTCGTTCAGGATCTGCGAGGTTGTAGCGCGGCACCCAGTCCTCGCCGCGCTCCGTGTTCGGGGCACCGAGCTCCGGTCCCATCGACCGGCCACGTGATGCCGTACAGCGGCAGGCCCAGCAGGGTCCGGTCCAGCGGGACGCCCAGCGCCTCGTACAGGTCGAGCGACCAGACGCAGGTCCTCCGGCGTCCCCGTCGAGCCGGTCGATCGGGGCGGATGCCCCCGGCGCTGGACCCGGTCCAGTGGTAGTCGTAGCCCATGAGGAACACGCGATCGGCCCCGGCCGCCGCCGCTGCGGCGGCCATCGCCGCGCCGACCTCGTTCGCCTGGGTCGAGACCGAGACCTGCGCCTCGGGCAGTCGCTCGCGAAGCGCGTCGCGCAGCTGGCCGACGAACGCCCCGTACGGCGCGACGTAGATCGATCGGGAGCAGCTCGACATCGACATTGATGCCGTCGAAGCCCTGGTCCTCGACCATGTCGACGAGCTCGTCGATCCAGCGCGCCTGGGACGCCGGCGCGTCGTAGAACGCGCGGTTCTTGTCCGCCCCGAAGCTCGTGTACGTCGAGCTCGACCCGAACGCCGCGGTCCTGCGCCTCGCGGATGATCCGCCGCCCGATCTGCGCCCGTGATGCGCTTGTAGCCGTTCTGGTTCGTCGCCAGCTCGCCGCTCTTGCGGTGCGTGACCGAGAACAGGGCGAGCGTGGTCAGGTCGGTGGTCGCGAGGTGGTCGGCGATGTCCGTCGTCCATCTCCCAGTACGGCACGAAGCCGTAGACCTCGTGCCCGGGCGCGGGACGGATGACCGGTGACGGCGTCACGAGCGCCGCGGACGGTGCAGCCGACGGCCGCAGCGCGTCGGCGACCGGTCGGATCGTCGCTCGCCGGGGTCCCGCCGCAGGCCGCCGCCGCGGCGGCGAGCACGCCGATCAGGAACGCGCTGGACGCGCGCCCGGATCACGACCACCGAGGGAGCGGCGCCAGGAACTCGACGATGCGCGCGGCGAGTCGATCGGGCTGCTCCATCCCGATCATGTGCGCGACGTCGGGCCAGATCACGGCCGTCGCGTTCGGGGCGTTCGCCTCGAGGTGCCGTGCGGTCGCGGCGACGTCCGAGACGTCGAGCTCGCCGGCGACGGCGAGCACGGGCTGGCGCAGGTCGGCCAGACGCTGGTTCGCGGGCGGCGACAGCCGCGTCATCCGACCCTGCACGCGGTCCGGCATGTAGTGGAGCATGTCCATGACCCGCATGAGCCCACGCACGGACGACGAGACGCGGTCCGGCGGCTGGCCCGGGTCCGTCGACCCAGAGCTGCAGGTCGATCTCGACCAGGTCGGCGATGGGCGGCGCGTCGGGCCCGCCGGCCTCGATCGCCTCCTCGAGCGCCTCCATCCGCACGAACATGGCCTCCTCGGCCTCGGTGCTCTCGACCTCGAACCCGCCGAGCCCTGACGCGACCGCGACGACGGCGACGACGCGGTCGGGCGTCGCGATCGCGGCATCGATGGCGGTCCGGCCGCCCTGCGAGTTCCCGACGAGGACCGCGCTGCCGATCCCGAGCGCGTCGAGCACGGCGATCGACGTCCTCGTGTGGCGTACTCGACGTCCTCGGTCTGCGACCGCCCGAACCCGCGGCGCGTCGTAGCGGATCACCCGATAGCCGGCGCCGACGAGGGGCGGCGCGAGCGTGTCCCACGAGCGCAGGTCGGCGATCCCGGCGTGCAGGAGGAGGATCGGCGGATCACCCGGGCCGCCCTCATCGACGACGTAGAGGCGACCGCCGGGAACCATGACGAACTGTGGCTGCATCACGCAACGGTACTTGGAGGCCGCCAAGGCGTCATCCGGGCAGGCCGCGGAGGTCAGTCGGCCTTCACCGGCAGGATGAGCAGGTACCCGGACGCCACGCCGAGGTCGACCCGGCTCTGCGCGTTCTCGCGCCGGACGAACTGCTTGCCGAGGGTGCGCGGCGAGACGAGGGCGTTCGGCTTCGGGCTCGAGCCCCACACGGAGCTGCCGTGTGGATACAGCGGGTCGTGCACCCGGATGCCGGTGACGTCGAAGTCGTCGAAGTGCTTCGGATCGGCGGTCGATTCGAAGCCGCTCATGACCCACGCGTGCCGGCCCCGCCACATGACGAGCCCGACCGGACGCTTCGTGGCGCGGATCGCCTCCGCGGCCGTCACGAGCGCGTCGTCCAGCGTGGGGATCGATACCAGCTCGTATGGCCCGATCCCGAGGTCGTTCAGGGTCGCCGTCCAGCCGCGCGGGTTGGCGCCACCGAACGGGCTGAACGAGCGGTCGCGCGCCATCGCCCAGAGCGCGCCCTGGTCCTTCCGGCTGGTGCGGGACTCGTCGGTCGCCATGTTGAGCGCCATCTGCAGGCTCGCGCCGACGCACCATTCGAACGTGTACTGCGCCACGAAATCGCCCTTGCGATAGAGGTTCATGTCGTACGGCTCGGCGACAGGGCCGGCCGTGTCGCCCTCGGCCGGGGTGGCCGACGGTGCGGGAGTCGTCGTCGGTGGCGGGGTGGCGGGCGGCGCTGTGGACGGGCGGGGCGTGGCCCGGACCGGCGTGCCGGTGGGGGCCGCGGACGGTGATGCCGCGGCAGCGACCGGCCCCGACGACCCGGGTCCGGATGCGGAGGTCGACGCCGGTTGCGGCGGCGGCGTACCGGCGCCGGGCATGCACGCCGCGGTCGCGAGGATCGCGCCGAGCAGGAGGAGTGCGACGCGCTGGAACGTGGGACGGGACGCGGGTGTCGGCATGGCGGTCGCCCGAGTATGCCTCGAAACGCCGATCAGGGCCCTCAGCGACCGGTCATCCGCGGGCGCGGGCGGCGGGGTGCGGTGGCGGGGCGAGGCCCCTCAGGCGATGCCGGCCGCCGTGCGGGCCTCGGCCATGATCGAGGCAGCCGCATCGATCGGGACCGCGAAGCCGATGCCCTGCGCGCTGGCCGCGACGGCGACGTTCACGCCGACCACGCGCCCGGCGGCGTCCAGCAGCGGGCCGCCGCTGTTGCCGGGGTTGATGGCCGCGTCGGTCTGCAGCAGGTCGGACAGGGAGCTGGTCTGGCGCCCGAACTGGTCACCGACCTCGATCGTGCGCCCGGTCGCCGACAGGATGCCGCTCGTCACCGATTCGGTGAACGTGCCGAGCGGGCTGCCGATCGCGACGACGAGCTGGCCAACCTGGAGCTTCGACGTATCCGCGAGCTCGAGGGCGGGCAGACCGGTCGCGTCGACCTTCACGACGGCGAGGTCGTGCAGCGGGTCGGTCGTGACGACGGTGCCCGGAAGGTCCGTCCCGTCCTGGAAGGTGACGGTGATCGTGCCATCGCCCTCGATGACGTGGTTGTTCGTGAGGATCAGGCCGTCGGCGTCGAAGATGAACCCCGAGCCGACCCCGGTCGACGGGATCGCGCCCATCCCGAAGGGGTTGTTGCGCCCGCCGCCCGTGGCGGCCGATTCGACGGTGAGCGTGACGACCGACGGGCTGGCCGACTCGGCCACCGCGACGACAGCGTCGGCGCCGGTGATCGTCATCGACGAATTCTCCGCTCGTGCTTGCCGGGCTGACCCCCGACCCATCGGCCGGCGTGCCGCCGAGGCCGTTCAGGCCGGCGACGAGACCAACGGTGCCCACCGAGGCCGCCACGGCCGAGACCATCGACGCGGCGAGGACGCCGGCGAGCAACCGGCCACGCATCGGACGGGAGGAGGTCGACCGATCCGTGGACGACACGGGCTCGCCGGCGCGGGTCGCCGGATCCGGGGTCTGGGAGGAAGCCGCCGGCACGAGAGGTTCGAATGTCATGGTCGTATTCCAGCGCCGGTTCCTGAGACGGTCCTGAGAATCGATCGCGGAACCGCAACGCCCCCGCAACGCCTCGGCGCGGGACCACCGGAGCAGTGTGTCGCGCTGTCCGTCAAGGTGGATGCGACCCCCAAACGTACGGATGGAGGTGTCCCCATGGGTGACCAGCAGAAGAAGACCCAGGGCCAGATGGACAAGAACCAGGGCCAGTGGGACAAGAACCAGCCCGGCGGCCAGACCGGCCAGTGGGACAAGAACCAGCCCGGCGGCCAGACCGGCCAGACCCCCCAGGTCGGGACCCACGGATCGGACCCGAAGGCCGGGACCGGCGGCTACAACGACAAGTCGCAGCAGCAGCGCGACATGAGCCAGGGCGACTACACGCGTCCGGCCCAGCCGGATGGCACGACGCCCCTCGAGCGGGACCAGCAGCCGGTCCGCAAGGAACGCTGATCAACCCCTCAGACGCGCGTTCTCCAGCGCGTCACGGCGAAGCCCCCTTCCGATGCGGAAGGGGGCTTCGCTCTGTGCGACGTAAAGGCGTGCGGCGATCAATCCCCGGTATCCACCGCCGGGCCGAACGCCGTCGCGACGGCCGCCGTCAGGTCGTCCATCGTCGGCGGTTCCTCGTGCCGGCGGCGCACGAGCACCACGTGCCGACCGATGACCGGCACGTCCCGCCGCGCGGCGTAATGGAGCAGGACCTCGCCGGCCTCCGGCACGACGAAGCGCGCCATGCCGAACGACTCACCGACATCCAGGAAGTTGGCCATGTTCGCGTCGATCGAGGCGGGTTCCGTGAGCGACAGCTCCCGGATCGACCGTCCGACGAGGTCCTCCGGCGCCCAGCCCAGCGCGGCAGCCGCACTCGCCGTGATGTCGACGATCCGCAGGTCGTCGTCGATCACGTAGATCGGTGGTCCGCTGGCGACCGGGAGGCGTGGCACGATCTCGATCCCGTCGTACATCTCGAGCGTCAACCGCTCCGACCACGCGGCAAGCTCGCTCGCGAAGAAGGGCCGCTCCCCCGTCCCGCCGGTGGCCCGGCGGATCGTCTCGCGGCTCGGCCAGACACCGACGGTCACGGCCTCGACGCCGTTGACCACGACCCGCCGGCCGATATGCGAGGCCACGAGCCCGAGCTCGACCAGCCGCGGCTGCTGGCCACGCAGCGTCTCCATGAGGCGCGGCTCCTCGTTGGGCACGGCACGGATGGAGATGATGCGCAGGAACGCGGTCGACGTCGGTGGCAGTGCGGCGAAGGTCCGCCCGGTGATCTCGTAGTGATCGGCCCGTTCCAGCGTCAGCGGCAGGTCGAGCCGCGCGCCCAGGAACCGGTCCTGCTCGTCCACACCGGTCGCCTTGGCCATCAATTCGACATCGCGCCAGACCGTGGCGATCACCGCCTCGATCCGTTCGTCGCGAGGTGAGCGACGCGCACCGACGATCAGGCTGTCGAGTCCATGGATGTCGCGCGCAGCGCGGGCGAGCCGGGTCCGCGCGACCAGGACGTCGTCCGGGTCTGTCTCTGGCGGCAGGTACCCGAAGACCAAGCGCAGGATCATCGCTCGCGCAGCATAGGCGCACGAGGTGGGTCCGCGGCGCACAAACTCCGGCCCGCGGCGAGCAGGACGGCGGACGCGCTACCGTTGGCAGATGCCGAACGACCTCGACCGATTGCCCATGCCCGCCGCGGTGCTGTTCGATCTGGACGGCACGCTCGTCGACACGGTCGAGACTCGGATCGCGGCGTGGCTGGAGGCGCTCGAGGCGGCCGGGCTGCCCACGACCCACGAACGGCTCGCTCCGCTCATCGGGGTGGACGGCAAGCGACTCGCGCGCGAGATCGCCGCGCTGGCCGGCACGCCGATCGATGAGAAGCGCGCGGAGGCCATCGACCACGCCTCGGGCGAGATCTACGAGCGCCTGAACCACGATCCGCGGCCACTCCCCGGCGTCGGCGAGGTGGTCGCGGCGATCGAGGCGAAACGGATCCCGTGGGCGATCGCCACCTCGAGCCGGAAGGCCCAGGTCGCATCGTCCGTGGCGGCCCTCGGGCTCGACGACGAGCCGACCATCGTCGACGCGAGTCATGTCGAGCACGCCAAGCCCGAGCCCGACCTGCTGCTCCGTGCCGCCGAGGATCTCGACGTCGAGGCGGCACGCTGCTGGTACGTCGGCGACGCGACCTGGGACATGGTCGCCGCCGTCGCGGCCGGGATGATCCCGATCGGCGTGACGGCGGGCGCCGCGGTCGATGACGCGGCGTTGCGCGGCGCGGGGGCTGCGGCCGTGGTCGAGGATCTGCGCGCGATCGCGACCGAGCTCTCGCGACGCTAGCGTGGCGATCGAGGCGGGGCGGGCGCGCCTGGACGAGGCGAGCCTGCTCGACGGAGTGCGTGCGCTGGCCGCCTTCGACCCGGACCTCGCCGGGATCGTGGACCGACACGGCCCGCCGCCGTTGTGGTCACGTGATCCCGGGTTCGAGACGCTCGTCCGGATCGTGCTCGAACAGCAGGTCTCGCTGGCGTCCGCGGAGGCCGCGCGACTGCGTCTTGTGGGCGCGGCCGGGGCGATCGAGCCCGGCACGATCGTTGCCGCGGGTGAGGAGCGGCTGCGCGCGGCCGGGCTGACCCGCCAGAAGGCGCGCTACCTCGTGGCGCTCGCCCGGGACGTCGAGTCGGGAGCGCTGGATCTCGCGGCTGTCGCGGCGGCGAGCGACGACGATGCCCGGGCACGACTCACCGGGCTGCTCGGGATCGGTCGTTGGACCGCGGACATCTACCTGTTGATGGCTCTTGGTCGGCCCGATGTGTGGCCGGTCGGCGATCTCGCGCTGGCCGGCGCGATGCGCCGCGCGAAGCGGCTCGCGGCGCTGCCGACGGCCGCGGAGCAGGCGGCCATCGCGGAACCGTGGCGACCATGGCGCGCCGTGGCGGCGCGGCTGCTGTGGCATGCCTACCTCGCCGGCGAGCGGTGATGCACAGATTCGGGGCCGGGGGCGTCGCTCGGGTCGTTGATGCACATCAGCGGCATCGCCCGCCGTGGACGGCAGCGCTCGGGCGCCGGCACGTTGCGCCGGCGTCCGATGCACGTCGCTGATATTTGGCTCTTGACATCTTACTTAGTAATCACTAAGTTACTGCCATGAGCGAGACCACCGCCACCTACGCGACCCGCCGCTCCCCTCGCATGTCCGCCGACGAGCGGCGCGAGGCGATCGTCGCCGCCGGGGTCGACGAATTCGCGGCCAAGGGGCTTGCGGGCGCGTCGACCGACGCCATCGCCCGGCGCGCCGGGGTCTCGCAGCCGTACGTGTTCCAGCTGTTCGGGACCAAGAAGGACCTGTTCCTTGCGGTCGTCCGCCTGTGCTTCGAGCGGACACGGATCACCTTCGAGGCCGCGGCCGCTGCCTACCAGCGCGGCGAGGAGCTCGAGTGCGACAGTCCGCTCGGTGCCATGGGTGAGGCCTACAAGCGCCTGCTCGCCGATCGCACCCTGCTCCTCGTCCAGCTCCAGGCCTACGCCGCCTGCAGCGACCCGGACGTCCGGATCGTGGTCCGCGACGAGTTCGCGCCCTCCACCAGTTCGTGGCAGCGACATCTGGTGCGTCCCCCGAGGAGATCCACCAGTTCTTCGCCGAGGGGATGCTCCTCAACGTCGGTGCCGCCGTCCAGCTCGAGGGCGAGCCGACGACCTGGACCCTCGACCAGCTCGGAGGTGGCGTCTGACTGGATCGCCGGCACCCACCCCCTTTTTCGCTCGATAACTAAGTGACCGCTAAGTAACACCATCCGATACAGGAGCCCACCACCATGACCCGCACCGCCTGGACGTTCCTCGTCACCGCCATCGCCGTCTTCATGGCGGCCCTCGACAACCTCGTCGTCACCACCGCGCTTCCCGTCATCCGCGACGACTTCGGCGCGACGATCTCGGAGCTCGAATGGATGGTCAACGCCTACACGCTGACCTTCGCCGTGCTGCTGCTGACCGGCGCCGCGCTCGGTGATCGATTCGGCCGGAAGCGGCTGTTCATCATCGGCCTCGTCATCTTCACCGCCGGCTCGGCCGCCGCCGCACTCTCGTCGACCTCGACCGAGCTCATCGTCGCCCGCGCGATCCAGGGCCTCGGCGGCGCCATCCTGACCCCGCTCAGCCTGACCATCCTGTCGGCCGCCGTGCGCCCGGAGCGCCGCGCCGTCGCGCTCGGTGCCTGGGGCGGCATCGCGGGTCTCGCGATCGCGATCGGCCCGCTCGTCGGTGGAGCCATCGCCGAGGGGCTCGACTGGCAGTGGATCTTCTGGGTGAACGTCCCGATCGGGCTCATCGCGATCCCCCTCGCCTACTTCCGACTCGAGGAGTCCTTCGGCCCGTCGCAGCGACTGGACCTGCCCGGTCTCGGGCTCGTCAGCGCCGGCCTGTTCGCGATCGTGTGGGGACTCGTCAATGGCAATGAGCAGGGTTGGACCGACCCGCAGATCGTCGGATGGCTGGGGATCGGCGCACTCCTGATCGCCGCGTTCGTCGCCTGGGAGGCACGGACCGCCGAACCGATGCTCCCGCTCCGCCTGTTCCGGTCGCGTGCCTTCGCGGCCGCGAACGTCGTCTCGATGCTCATGACGTTCGGGATGTTCGGCTCGATCTTCCTGCTGGCCCAGTTCCTCCAGGTCGTCCAGGGCTACAGCCCGTTCGAGGCCGGTCTCCGGACCCTGCCATGGACGCTCATGCCGGTCATCGTCGCGCCGATCGCGGGCGTCCTCTCGACACGGACCGGTACCCGGCCGCTCCTCGTCCTGGGCATGGCGTTCCAGGCCATCGCGCTCGGGTGGATGGCGATCCTCATCACCCCGACCGTCGAGTACCTGACGCTCGTGCCCGCATTCATCCTCGCCGGTGCCGGCATGGGCCTGTTCTTCGCACCGATCGCCAACGTCGTCCTCTCGGCCGTCCGGCCCGAGGAGGAGGGCAAGGCATCAGGCGCGAACAACGCGATCCGCGAGCTCGGTGGCGTGTTCGGGGTGGCCGTGCTGGCCGCGGTGTTCACCGCCAACGGCTCGTACATCTCGCCGGACGCGTTCGTCGACGGACTCATCCCGGCGATGCAGATCGGGGCGATCGTGGTCGGGATCGGTGCCCTCGCGGCGCTTGCCCTGCCCGGACGCGCGGGACGGACCGCGGCCGTAGGCCGGCCGACGGTCGCACTGACGTCGCGCGCGGGTCGATCGAGGCGCCGCTCGCCTCTGCCTGACGCAACCACGCCGCGGTCCAGAGACCGCGACGCACAAGCCATACCCGACCCCGGGCTGGTTCGCCGGCCCGGGGTTCGGGCTGTCAGGGGTCCGTCGGTGCGGGCAGGGTTCGCGAGCTCATGAACCCGGCAAGAGATAGGGCGGAGCGCCCCCAGACACTCCGCCCCAGGACGATAGGTAACGAGATCCCGTCTAGCGGGCCTGGATCCCGGCATGGGTGAGCGTCTCACGGGCCTTTGCGGCGTCGCTCGTCACGAACGCCACGTGGACCTCGTTGCCCTCCATGCCGAACGGCATGATCGATTCGATGTTGATGCCCGCCTCGGCGAGCCGACGGCAGGCCTTGGCCAGGGAGCCGGGCTCGTTGCGGATGGCGGTATCGGTCGCCTCCATCTCGGTGAAGGTGTGACCGGTGGCCTGCAGGGCCGTGCGCGTCGTGGCGTCGTCGTTCGTCATGATCGCGGCTCGTCCGGACTCACCACAGGCGGTACCGCCGATCGCCGTGATGTTCACGCCCTTCGCCGCGATCGCCTCCGTGACGTTCGCGAGCTCCCCTGGCGCGTTGCGCAGCTCGACCAGGAATGCCTGCATGTCAGGCCTCCTTCTGGCTTGCACTCGAAGCGTCCGAGGTGGGGCTGGTGTCGGCTCGAGGACGTTCCGAGGGAGCAGCATTGTACGCCCACAGCGCCAGTGTCCCGTTTTCGGGCACGAACCGCTGCCGGCGCGCCTTGCGGCACGCCGGCGCGGCTCGCTGGACGGGCGACGACGTTACGCGGAGCTCGCCGCCCTCGTGGTGCCGCGCTCCTGTGCACCGCGACCCACCGTGGCCGCGCGGGCCGCGACGCGGTCGACCACGTACGCCGCATCCCGGCCCGCACCGGCCACGAGCATCGAGGTGAACGAGTACAGGAACGGCAGGCTCAGGAAATACAGGCCGGGCGCCGACGGGACGACGCCGCGGGTCTGGATCGGCCAGCCGTCGCCGTCGGTGACCGGCGGCTCGATCCAGCTGAAGTCGGGCCGGAAGCCCGTGCACCAGACGACATTGGCGACATCGAGCACGCGTCCCGTCGGCCATGACCGGCTTGCCGTCCTCGACGCCGATGGTGTGGCCGTCGAACCGCTGGACGCCGACGCGATCGAGGTCCTGGCGGCGGATGCGCAGGAGCGGTCCCCCGCCCATCCGGACATGCGGCGCCATCTTGCGGCCGATCGGCGTGCGCAGCGTCAGCAGCCTGCTGGCGAAGAACAACATGATCCCGGCATGCCGATCCGCCCGCGACGGCTCTCCAACGGGACCGGCAACTGGGCAAAGATCGAGCCCGACAGGTAGGTCGGTGTGATCGCGTGCCGCCTCGAACGCGACATCGGCGCCGGAATGGCTCGCACCGACGACCAGCACCGGGCCGTCCTGGAGCTGCGACGGGACGCGGTACTCGCTCGAATGCATCTGGCGGATCGATGGATCGAGCAGCGGCGCGAAATCGGGCACCTGCGGATGCTGGAACGCGCCGGTCGAGACGATGACCTGGTCGGCCTCGAAACGCCGCTCGCCGGCCTCGACGACGTAGCCGTCGGCGCCGTCGTCGCGCCGCCGCACTCGATCGACGTGGATCCCGGTACGGACCGGGAGACCGCCCTCGCGCGCGTACGTCTCGAGGTAGTCGGCCATCTCCGTGCCGCTCGGGTAGTGGTTCTTGCCGCGCCGGGAACGGCATGCCCGGCAGACCGTCCACGCGGGCCGGGCTGTAGAGGCGCAGCGATTCCCAGCGCGACCGCCAGTTGTCGCCGACGCGAGCGTGCTCCTCGAGGATGACGAAGGACACGCCCTTCCGCTTGAGGTGATGACCGGCCGACAGCCCCGCCTGTCCGGCACCGATGACCACCACGTCGAATCGCTCTGTTGTCTGTCCCGTGGACATCGTGCCCTCCGTGGTCGAGTTCGGAGGCACCCGCGCCGCGGGTGCCAGCACGACCGTAGGTCCGGAGGGCGCGCGACCGCATCGGGCGAACCGTCCAATCCGCCGAACGACCGGGATGGGTAGGACTATGTAGACGAGGCCTGCAGGCCGTGCTCGTACGCGTAGGCCGTCGCCGCGGACCGCGACGACACGTCGAGCTTCGTGAAGATGTTGCTGACGTGCCGCGCGACGGTCTTCTCGCTGATCACGAGGGTGTCGGCGATGGCACGGTTCGTCATGCCGGCCGCCACCAGCCGGAGGACCTCGATCTCGCGCGGCGTCAGCCCGGCGGAACCGGTGTCCGGGCCGCCCGCAGCGACGACTCGCCCGCCGACGCCCGATCCCCCCGCACCGCGCAGCAACGCGCCGACCTGCGCGAGGTCCGGCGCCGCACCGAGGTCGGCGAAGACCGTGCGCGCGGCGTCGAACTCGATCACCGCGGTCGCCTCGTCGCCCAGCGCCCGGCTCGCCCGGCCGATCAGCACCCGTGTCCGGGCGGCTTCGTACGGCGCCTCGAGGCCAAGCCACGTCGTCCACGCCCGACGAAGGGCCGACAACGCCGCCTGCGCGTCACCCTCAGCGAGGAGCAGCGCGCCCTGGCTGCGGATCGACATCGCACTGACGAGCGGGGCACCGGTCGCGGCCGCGCTCGCCGTGAGCTCGTCGCTTGCTTCGCGTGCCGCGGCCAGGTCGCCGTTGGCGAGCATGATCTCGATCGCGGGCTCCAGCAGCCTCGTCCGCGCCCCCGGGTCGTGGGGTTCGGCAAGCGCCGCGTCGGATCATCGCGAGCGCGCCATAGGCATCGCCCTGCGCCAGCCGCAACTGCGCGAGGCCGGGCTCGGCCGGTCGGCCCCAGCCCGTTCCCTGCGCGATAGCCCGCCTCGGCTTGGTCGAACTCGCCGCGGAGCCGGTGCAGCTCGGCCTGCTGGTAGAACGCCGCGCCCACGGCCGGCTCCGGTGGCGGCTCCGAGAGGCGGATGAATGCCTTCGTGCGCCTCGACGTCGGCCTCACCCCACGCGCCGTGGAACTGGAGCAGCTCCGCGCGATAGAGCAGGCAGCGGCCGCGGAACGACACGAGGTCGGGTTGCGCCTCGCTCCAGCGTGTCAGGGCCGCCGTCCATTCCTGGGCACGACGGAGATCGAACAGCTCCTGGCAGGCCTCGATCGTCGCGCAGTACACGATGCCGGCCACGATCGGCGAGACCTCGTCGGCCGTGACGGCGACCATCGCCTCATCGAGCATGAGGACGCCGCGTGCGTGCTCACCCATGCGCACGAGCGCGGAGCCGCGGCCCAGCCGTGCCAGCGTCACGAGGTCGCGATCGCCGAAGCGCGTCCCGATCTCGAAGGCTCGCTCGAACGCCGCGTACGACGCCTCGTTCTCGCCCTCGTCAAGGCCTCGGAGGGCGTTCGGCAGCTCGACGTAGCCCTGCACGACGGTATCGAGCCCCGCCTCCTCCACGAGGCCGGCCGCGCGAGCGATCCAGCCCCCGCCTCGGGCGAACTCCCCGCGATGCACGAGCCCGAACCCCAGCCAGAAGGCGTCGAGGGCCGCGCGTGGGATGTCGCCAGCCTCGAGCGCGGCACGGTGGGCGTAGAGGAGCAGGTCGGAGGCTTCCTCGTGTCGCCCGATGAGCTCCGCCGACAGGGCGAGATGCTCGAGATCATCGATGTCGAGGGGCTGCGCGTCGGCCGCCACCGACAGCTGGGCATACGCCTCCGACCACGACCGGCGATCGAACGCCGCACGTCCTCGGTCGAGCGCGTCCTCGGTGATCATCCTCGCGCATCTCGGCGCATGGCCGGAGCATACGCCGGAGGTGTACACGATCCGACCATCGACGCCCGCTAGACTCCGCCTCGTGGCCCCCGGCGACGCCCTCCAGGTCGAGCGGTATGCGACCGCGGCTCGCTTCCTGGAAGGTGCCGGTCCGTTCCTCGAGGCACGGGAGGCACAGCACAACCTGATCCTCGGCGTGTCGTCCAACCTGGCCGCCCGGGAACGAGCCGCCGCGGGCGACGCGAGGGCCGGCGCCGGACGGCTCGGACGACGCGCCGTACCTCGCGACGATCTCGAGCGACGGGCGGGTCGTCGGCGCGGTGATGATGACCCCGCCGTTCAACCTCGCGCTCGGGCACATGGACCATCCCGACGCGCTGCCCGCGCTCATCGCCGACCTGGCGGACCGGGGCATCAACGTCCCGGGCGTCCTCGGACCGGTCGAGTCCGCGAGGCGGTTCGCGGACCTGTGGACGGCTCCGCGCGGCATGACCGCAGAATCCACGCTGCGCGAGCGGATCTACGCGCTGGAACGGCTGATCCCGCCGCGACCGGTGACCGGCGGCGTCCGCATCGCGACCGAAGACGACCGCCAGCTTCTCATCGACTACATCCGCGCGTTCACCGTGGAGGCGCTCGGGCCGGACCGTCGCGACGACAGCGAGGGCCTCGTTGACCGTGCGCTGCATTGGGGCGAGCGGACGTTCTACCTGTGGGAGGATGGCGGACCGGTATCGACCGCCGCGGCCGGCGGTGTCACGCCCCACGGCATCCGCATCGGCCCCGTGTACACGCCGCCCGAGCTGCGCGGACGCGGCTACGCGAGTGCCGTCACCGCCGCGGCGACGAAGGCACAGCTCGATGCCGGGCGCCAATTCGTCTTCCTGTTCACGGACCTCGCCAACCCGACGTCGAACAAGATCTACCAGGCGATCGGCTATGAGCCGGTGATCGATCTCGAGCAGATCCGGTTCGTCCCCGCGCGCCGACCGGCGCGGTAGCCGTCGAGTACGATCGACCGAGCCGCCTCGAGGGGACCTGATGGTGCTGGAAGCGTTCGGCCTGGGTGTCATCGCCCAGGCGTCCCTGCTGCTCGCGGGCCTGCTCGTCTGCTACGTGACGATCCCGACGCGCGTCGTCGGGGTCCTGGCGGGGTTCGGTGCCGGCGCGATGATCGCGGCGATCGCGTTCGAGCTCGTCCCCGAAGGCCAGACCAACATCGACCACGTCCAGTTCGCGCTTGTGGGCGCTGATCGGGGTCGCGATCTTCCTGATCGGCGACAAGATCGTCGAGCAGCGGTTCGGCTCCGAGGGCGCCGGCGGGGCGATGGGCATCGTCGTCGGGTCGGTCGTCGACGGCGTGCCCGGAATTGGTCATCTTCGGCATCCAGATCGGTGCCGGATTGACGATCAGCCCGAGCTTCCTCGCCGCGGTCTTCGTGTCGAACATCCCGCAGGCGCTCGCGCCGTCCGCCGACCTGCGGAAGGCCGGCTGGAGCGTGCAGCGGCTCGGCACGCTGTGGCTCGCGGTCGTGCTGGCGTGTGGCGTGGCAGCCGCGCTGGGCTTCGTCATCACGCAGTACTTCCTTGGCGCCCAGGGGGACCGCGCGGCCGCGATCGCGGCCGGTGGCCTGCTCGCGATGCTGACCAACTCGCTCATCCCGTTCGCCTACGAGCGCGGCGGGCAGCTGGCGGGCGTGGCGACGGTGATCGGGTTCCTGACTGGCATCGTGGGCAGCGCCTGAACGGCCTGGCGGGCAGCTGAAGGGATCGCTTGCGCCAGTGTCGATGGCGCTGCGCTCCCACCCGACCGATACTGTCCGCATGGCGACCTACACGCTCAACAAGGAGGCTGTCGCCCACGTCAAGCGCCTGATCGAAGCGCGCCAGTACGTGCTCGACAGCGACTGGGGCGAGGCGCAACCACGTGCCGACGACGAGAACGCGTATCTCGCCAAGCATCCCTGGGACGAGTACGCGGCCTGGCACCTGGGCCTGAGCGACGGCGTGACCGACGAGACCAAGGGGCGCTACGCGTTCGTAGTGGGCGACTTCCGACGGGTGCATCGATCGGGCATCATCGCGTGCCATTTCCGGGCGGCCGAGTGGCGGCATAAGGCGATCGAGCTCGCCGCCCACGACCTCCTCCAGGTCCTGGACCGGAAAGCGGGCATCGCCTGATGCGACGCGTCGCCTACTACATCGCGCTCACGATGGATGGCATGTACGCGGACCCCGACGGCGGCCTCGCCCCGTTCGAGCCGGCCGAGGACGAGCATCGCTACGCCAACGAGCTGATGCACGAGACCGGCGACGAGGTCATGGGGCGGGTCATGTACGACGTCATGGAGTACTGGGACGAGCTCGACGTCGACGACCCGGAGCAGGCCGAGGTCGAACGCGAGTTCGCGCGGCTCTGGCGGGAGACGCCAAAGCACGTGGTCTCGCGCGGCCGCCCGGAGCTGCGGGGAACGCGACCCTCCTCGAGGGCGACGTCGTCGAGGCGGTCCGCGCGATGAAGGCCGGCGATGGCCCGCCGATCGGGGTCGGCGGCGGTGCCGAGCTCTTCGCGACGCTCAGTGACGCCGGCCTGATCGACGACTACCGGTTCCTCGTGGTGCCCGACGGCGATCGGGGACGGCAAGGCGCTGTTCGCGTCGCTCGCCTCGCCCCTGCGGTTGCGCCTGACGGGCACGCGGACGTTCTCGTCGGGTGCAGTCCTGCACGAGTACGTCAGGGCGGACACGCCCGGGTCGTAGGATGCGGTCCATCGGGACCGGATCAAGCATCGAGGGGGATCGAGCGTGACCATCGCGGAACAGCGCATGGATCGGATGGTGGGCACCGTCGCCCACGTCTTCGAGTGGATCCAGGGCGGACCCTGGGAGCGGCACCGCCTCGATCCGGGCATCGCCGACTTCACGTTCGGCAACCCGCAGGAGCTCCCGCTGCCCGGCCTGGTCGACACGCTCCAGCGGCACGCGGTGCCGCAGGACAAGGACTGGTTCGCCTACAAGTTCAGCGAGGCCGAGTCGCGCGCGGTGGTGGCCGAATCGCTCGCGGGACGCACGGGCATCGACTTCCGGCCCGAGGACGTCGCGATGACCGCCGGCGCGTTCGGCGGGATCGGGTGCACGCTGCGGACGCTGTGCGACGCCGGCGACGAGGTCATCTTCCTGTCGCCGCCGTGGTTCTTCTACGAGCTGATGATCGCGTCGGCGGGCGCGACGCCGGTCCGGGTGCGGCTCGACGGACCGGTGTTCGACCTGGATCCCGACCGGGTCGCGGCCGCGATCACCCCGCGGACCCGCGCGATCATCGTCAACAGCCCCAACAACCCGACCGGGAAGGTCTACCGCGAGCCCGAGCTGGCGGCGCTCGGCCGCGTCCTCGAGGCAGCGTCGGCGCGGAACGGCCGGCCGATCATCCTGATCTCGGACGAGTCGTACAACCGGATCGTGTTCGACGGCATCGACTTCCGGAGCCCGGCGCTCGATTACGACGCGACGATGACGATCTACACGTACGGCAAGACGCTCCTGGCGCCCGGCCAGCGGATCGGCTACGCGGCGATGACGCCGACGTTCCCCGACCGCGAGGCGACAGCCCAGCGACTCATGGTCCAGCAGATCGCGTCGGGCTGGGGCTTCCCGAACGCGCTCCTCCAGCACTCGATCGCGGACCTCGAGACGCTGTCGGTCGATGTCGGGGCGCTGCAGGCGCGGCGCGATCGGATGGTGCCGGCGCTGCAGGCGATGGGCTACGAGGTGACGCGTCCGGAGGGGACGTTCTACCTCATGGTCCGCTCGCCCGATCCCGGACGACCAGGCATTCGTCGAGCGACTCGCGGGCCTCGGGGCGCTCGTCATGCCCGGCGCCATCCTCGAGTCGCCCGGCTGGTTCCGCATCTCGATCACGGCGAGCGACGCGATGGTCGAGCAGGGGCTGGAGGCGTTCGCGGCCGCGATCCGCTAGGTCGGCTCGGGGTCCGGTCGGAGCGCCGGCCGGCGCCCGGGGCCGCCCTCATGGCTCGGTGCCGGGGTCGTACAGCGCGGCCTTCGCGACCATGCCGTCCTGGCCGCTCCCGCCGACGACCAGCACCGTGCCGTCTCGCAGGCGCGTGGCCGTGTGCGCATAGCGCCACGCGGGCATCGCGGCGGTCGCGACCCACGATCCGGTCGCCGGGTCGTAGCGTTCGGCCGATCTGAGGCCGGCCGAAAAATCCCCACTCGACCTGCCCCCGGTCACGAGCACCGCGCCTGCGCGCAGGAGGGTCGCCGTGTGGTCTTCGCGTCGCTTGAGCATCGGTGCGGTGGCCGTCCAGGTGCCTCCCCCCGGGTCGAATCGTTCCGTGGCCGCCAACGGGTTACCCGCCGCGTTCGCGCCGCCGATGACGAAGACCGTCCCCTGGGCGAAGAGCGCGACATGGCGTTCCCGGGGTTTGATCATCCGGGTCATCGTCACCCACTCGCCACTCGCAGGATCGAATGTCTCGGGGTCGAGCGCGCTCTCATCGTCCGCGTGCCCACCGACGATCAGCACCGTGCCGTCGGGCAGCAGCGTGGCCGAGTGCATGGCTGCGGGGGGCGTTCATGTCGCCGGTCTTGACCCAGGTCCCATCTGCCGGGTCGAAGATCTCGGCGAATGTCGGCGTCGGCGTGCCATAGTCCCCGAACCCGCCCGCGACGACGACGCGTCCGTCCGGGAGGAGCGTGGCCGTATGCCCCTGCCGGGGCGCGGCGAGATCGCCAGTCGGTGTCCAGATCCCGGCGATCGGGTCGTACAGATAGGCCGTCGCCACTGCCAACGGGTCGATGAGGCCGGCACTGCCACCGGCCACGAGCACCCTCCCGTCGTCGAGCAGGGTGGCCGTGTGATACCAGCGCGGTTCGGGCAGGTCGCTGGTCGCCGCCCAGGATCCGGTCTCCGGGAAGTACATCTCGACAGCGGTCGTCGGGCCAACGCCCACAACGGCGTGCTCGGCGACGCCGCCGACGATGAGCACGACGCCATCGGCGAGCAGGGTGGCCGTGTGGTAGTTCCGTGGCGTGACCATGCGGCCGGCAGCGCTCCACGACGCCGGCTTGCCCGGCGGAGGCGTGGCGGCGGCGAGTCGGCGGTCGGGTCGTTGTCGGCTGGCGGTCGGCGCGGGTGTCGCGGCGGCGGTCGGCGAGGGCGTGGCGGCGGCGCATCGGCGCAGGGCGAGACAGAGGGTGCGGGTACGAACGACGGCGTAGGCAGTCGGGCTCACGGCGGCGACGGCCTGCGACGCCGGCACGGACGCGGCCGGACTCGTGCACCCGACGAGCAGGACGATGACCGGGAAGGAACCGGGCAAGCATGCGGCGCATCTTCGGCTCCTCAGCTCGGCTCGATGATCGTGGTGGTGTAGCGGACCGTGCTGTCGGGCGCGATCCCGAGGATCGTCGCCGACGACGTACCGCCTGATCTCGGGCTCGATGGCGAGCGCGATAGACCGTCCCGTCATCGCCGACGGTGACCGACCAGACCTCGCTGCCCGCGCGACTGAGCTCGACCGGCCAACCGGCACGGACCCGGCCGTTCGGGGCGACCGCGACGATGCTCCCGCCGACCGATCGGCTCCGAGCCTGCAGCGCGAGGTAGACCGTGCCATCGGGCCCGAATGCGGGCGTGGCCATCGCGGGACAGAAGCCGGCCTCGCGTTCCGTCTCGTCCCCGGGGCGCAGGCGCTCGATCGGTGTCGCGGGCTCGTACGGCCAACCTTTGACGATGTCCAGTGAGCCGGCCACCGCGTACACCGAGGTATCGAGCTCGCTGACGACGATCATGGTGCCGTCCGCGGCGAGGATCGGTGGGAGCGGCGTGAGGGCCGTGCATCCCATGTTCCCTTCCGGCTCGACGGTCCGCATGGACAGCTGCTCGCCCCACGCCGGGCCGGCACTGATGTCGTGTTCGTAGAGGTAGATGAGCGTGCGTGCGCGCAGCGTCGAGCCGACCGTGACGATCGGACGGCCACTGTCCGTGAACGTCGGCAACGAGACCGAGCCATCGATCTCCACTGGCCAGCCCGATCGCACGCCCGCGTGATCGATGGCGAGCATCTGGCTCGGGTCGTCGTCCTCGGGCCAGGACACGCCGTACGCGATGCCGTCGGGGGCGATGACCCAATCGTCGCCGCAGCACCCCACGCCAAGCGGCACGGCGACACCTTCCTCGATCGAAGCATCCCGCGAGATGGTGATGATCCGGCCGGCGTACGACGGCTCGCCCTTCAGGGACCACGTCGCCCAGTGATCGGCTGAGGAACAGCATCAGGTCCTGACCGACGACGCGGCTTGCGGCCTTGAAGCCAGCGAGCTCCGACCGGCCAACCGTCGAGCACACTGCCATCCCCGTCGAACGCGAACGCGGCGATCGGGACCGAACATGTACCCGTCGGTCTCAAGCATGCAGACGATCCGGACCGAGCCGTCGTCGACGGGCAGCGGCCGATCGCACCAGGTGGCACCGGTGAGCGCGACCGGCCAGCCCGGTAGCACGCTGCCGTTCGCGCCGAGGCGCACCAGGGTCGCGGGCGCTTCCCGCGCCGGGATGACGACGAACAATGTCCCGTCCGGTCCCGGTGCGGTCAGCACCGTGTGGGTCGAGATCTCGCGCGCCGAACCGCGGATCGGGAGATCGCCCGATGCCGGCGGCGGCAGCGGCGACGGCGCGATCGAGGCAGCCGCCGCACTCGGCGAGGCCGTCGGGATCGATGCGGCCGACGGCGACGGCGACGCTCCGACTGGCCGGGGTGTCGTCAGCGGCGCCGGGCTCGGACTCGGCGCCGCTGACGAACACGCCGCGACGAGCAGGCTGGCCGCGATGGTCAACGCGATCGGTGTTTGTGGAACGCGCATCCCGACTCCCTCTGGCACGAGTGTGCCGGTGAGACGTTCGGATGGCGTTGTTGCGTCGTTTTGGGCCGTGTCGGCGTGCCGACACCCCTGGCCGCTGATCAGGCCGGGGCGAGCCGCTCCCCTGCCTCGACGCGCACGGGCAGCCGATTCTCGGCCGGCGTCAGCGGACACGAGTACTTGATGTCGTACACGCACGAGGGGTGGTAGGCGAGATTGAAGTCGAGCGTGTAGGTCCCGTCGTCCTCGGGCTCGAGATCGAGATACCGGCCGGCCCCGTAGGTCTCGGTGCCGCTCGTGGCGTCGAGGAACGGAACGAACAGCGACTCGCCGTCACCGCCGTCGAACGTGTAGGCCGTCAGCTGGCGCGACCCGCCGCCGAGTTCGAACCGCAGGATGCCCGCGCGATGCGCCGGCCGGAGCTTGCCGTCGGACGTCGGGATCTGGAAGTGCGACGGCTCGTCGCCGGTGTACGGCTCGAGCGCCAGCTCCTCGAACACGAGCGCCTCGTCGACCGGGAAGTACGGCAGGCCCTCGAACGCCTCCCGCTCGGCCTCCGGGATCGGGCTACCCGGCTGCGTCTTGAAGAACTCGTCCTTGTCGAGGCGGAATCCCTCGACCGCGTCCTTGTATTCGACTGGCACGTGCTCGTGGTGCTCGTGCGCATGGTCGTGGTCGTGATCGTGTGCTCGTGCTCGTCGGTCATGGGTCGCTCCGTCGATCAGGTTAGGCACGTCAGGAGCTCGGAGCTAGATCGACGACCAAGGTCGCAAGCTCGATCAGGGCGGCGAATACGGCGCCACCGCCCGGATGCCCAGCCCGGACATGAGCCGCAGCAACGGTCGCCCCGACGAACACGCCGACAGTCGCGATGGCGAGGAGCGCGATAGGCAACCGGGTCGGGCCAATAGATGCCAGGCCGTGTGAGCGTGTTCGATCGCGCTGCGACGCGAACATGAACACGGCGATCGGGGTGGCGAACAGCAACGCGCCGATGGCGCGGATCGGACGTCGACCTGGGATGACGCAAGCCGAGGACCGCCGGGTAGGCCAACGGTGAGGAGCAGCAGACCCAACCCAGCGATGGCCGGAACGGGCATCGGAGGCTGGAGCGTGATCACGAGCCAGATCGCCGCCGCGAGCAGGAGCATGCCGACCGGGATCGCCAGCGCGAACCACGGGGACCGAGGACTTGATGCGACGGCGGTCACGGATCAGGCTTCGCTGGCGAGGTGCTCGCGGTTGGTCATGAGTCGCTCCGTGCTGGTACGTGCATCATGCCCCGGTATCAGGGCGTAGAGTCTGCAGTGTCCGTCACGCTCCGCAACGGAGGCCGCCGATGACTCGCCGACTGCCGATCATCCTGGCGATCTCCTGCGTGTTGAGCGCATGCAGCGCGGTCCCGAACATGGACGAGACGGGGTCGGGGTGTGCCAACCGGGCCGGCGCGGGACCGCGGGACGACGGCAGTGATCCGGGTGGCATCCCGCTCGACGGCATCGCGGGCCTGACCCCGGTGCAAGCGGCCGCGGCCGCTGCCGTGCTCGGCCATGTCGTGGTCTTCCGATTGAACGGCGACGCCTGCGTGTGCATCCCACCGGCCGGCTTCGGCGCGGTCAGCGAGGGATTTTGGGGATCGCGCGGCCAGCTCTACATCGATCTCGGCAACGTGGAGCCACGTGGTCAGGAGTTGCCCGACGGCGCGGGCTGCTGACGGAATGGACTGGCGCTAGCGATCCACCCGGCGGTACGTGCTCTCCGATCGACGGGCCACCCTCAGGATGACGACCAGTCCCGAGGCATCATCGACCTGGTACACGATCCGAAGCTCCGCAACGCGCAGCCGCCAGAAGTCGGTGCCCGTGAGCTTGGACACGCCTGGCGGGCGGGGATCGATACCAAGAGCGAGGATGGGTCCGCGAAGTCGAGCCGCGTCCCCTGGCGGCAGACGCCGAAGCTGCCGTTGCGCGGCGGGCGCGATCTCGACGCGGTAGCCGCCTCCGCTCACGCCTCGTCAGAGCCGTAGGCTTCCTTCGTCTCGGCGGCCAACGACCCGAAGAACGTCTCCGCCGCCACGCCGCCGTCGCGCTGGTACTCCGCGAGGGCGGCCTCGGCCGATGCCCGGTCTTCGCTGGCCTCGGCCGACTTCGAGCCAGGCATCCAGCGCCTCCTCAACGATGTCGCGCACGCTCCGATCCGCCCGGGCTGCCTCGACCTTGAGCGCCCGGTACAGGTCGGCGTCCAGATCCATCGTCACCTTCATGCGAGCCAGCATACCAGTTTGCTGGGTTGCTGGTCTGACTGCGCGCCGGCCGCCCCGGAGCCCTTCGCGTCAGCTCTTCTTCTTGCCCGGCTTGCTCGCGTACTTCTCGAGCTCCTTCTCGCTCATGTCGGTCTTGGTCTCCTTGCCCTCGCGCTTGCGCTGGAGCTCGGCGCCCATGAACTTGCGCTGCTTCTCGGTCTTGGCGGGCATGTCGGCCTCCGTCGTGAGTGGATCGCGATCGACCTCGCGATCGGTAACGCCAACGTAGTCGCGGCGCGCTACGGACGGTCGTCCGCCGATCACAGGCCACTCACAGGCCCGTTGCAGGTCGCCTCCGCTACCCTTGACCCGACCATGCCTGCCGAATTCATCTACACCACGTACAAGCTCGTCGCGCCACTACCCGCCCGACCGGACGGTGCTCGAGGACATCTCCATCTCGTTCTACCCGGGCGCCAAGATCGGCGTCATCGGGCCGAACGGCGCGGGCAAGTCGAGCCTGCTGCGGATCATGGCCGGGCTCGACGACGGGTTCAACGGCGAGGCGCGGCTGACGCCCGGGCTTCACCGTCGGCTACCTCAGCCAGGAGCCGCAGCTCGACCCGACCAAGGACGTCAAGGGCAACGTGCTCGACGGCGTGCGCGAGGTCCAGGCCTGATCGAGCAATACAACGCGGTCATGGCCAAGTGGTCCGACCCGGATGCCGACTACGAGGCCGATCGGCGCCGAGCAGATCGGCGCTCGAGGACAAGATCAACGCGGTCGGACGCGTGGGACATCGAGCGCAACGTCGAGATCGCGATGGACGCGCTCCGCTGCCCGCCCGACGACGCCGACGTCACCACGCTCTCCGGCGGCGAGAAGCGACGCGTGGCGCTGTGCCGGCTGCTGCTCCAGCACCCCGACCTGCTGCTGCTCGACGAGCCGACCAACCACCTCGACGCCGAGTCGGTCGAGTGGCTGGAGCGCTTCCTCGCCGAGTACGCGGGCACGGTCGTCGCCATCACCCACGACCGCTACTTCCTGGACAACGTCGCGAAGTGGATCCTGGAGCTCGACCGGGGGCGCGGGCATCCCGTTCGCCGGCAACTACTCGAGCTGGCTCGAGCAGAAGCTGGAACGCATGGCGCGCGAGCAGAAGCAGGTCGACGCGCGGCAGCGCACGCTCGCCCGCGAGCTCGAATGGGTGCGCATGGGCGCGAAGGCCCGCCAGGCCAAGGGCAAGGCCCGCCTCTCGGCGCTACGAGAAGCTGCTCGCCGAGGCGAACGACGCCGAGGAGCCAGACAGCGCGAGCTCGAGATCGCCATCCCGCCCGGGCCGCGGCTGGGCGACCAGGTCATCGAGGTCACAGGGCCTGCGCAAGGGCTACGGCGATCGGCTGCTCATCGAGGACCTGACGTTCTCGCTGCCGCGCGCCGGCATCGTCGGGATCATCGGGCCGAACGGCGCCGGCAAGACGACGCTGTTCCGGATGCTCGTCGGCCAGGAGGCGCCCGACGCGGGGACGATCGACGATCGGCGACACCGTCGCAGCTGAGCTACGTCGACCAGAGCCGCGACGACCTGGCGGCCGACAAGACCGTGTTCCAGGAGATCACCCAGGGCGCCGAGGTCATCAAGGTCGGCTCACGCGAGCTGCCCGCCCGCGCCTACGTGTCGAGCTTCAACTTCCGCGGCACGGACCAGCAGAAGATGGTCGGCGCGCTCTCGGGCGGGGAGCGGAACCGCGTCCACCTCGCGAAGCTGCTCCAGTCGGGCGGCAACGTGCTGCTGCTCGACGAGCCGACCAACGACCTCGACGTCGACACGCTGCGCGCGCTGGAGGCCGGCCTCGAGTCGTTCCCCGGCTGCGTCGTCGTCATCAGCCACGACCGCTGGTTCCTCGACCGGATCGCGACCCACATCCTGGCCTTCGAGGGCGACAGCCAGGTCCGCTTCTTCCAGGGCAACGTCACCGACTACGAGGCGTTCCGCCACAAGGAGCTCGGCACGGCCGCCGACCAGCCGCACCGGATCCGCTACAAGCGACTGGCGTCGGCCTGACGGGAAGGCCGGACCATCGATGCGGCGCCGTCCCGTGAGAACGCTGGTCGCGTCGGCGTCGCTGCTGCTCGTACTGAGCGCCTGCGGAGCCGCCGGGGCATCGATCGCGCCGACGACGGTTCCCGCGCCGACCGGGTTGGCCGACGACCACGTCCTGCTCGCGATCGACTACGTCGTGGACGAACGCGTCCTCGATGGCGTCTACGACCCACGATGGTTCTCCCTGACCGCCGATGGCACGCTCGTGGTCGAGCGACGGGATGTCGATGCGACCCTGGGCACGACGGTGACGAAGCTCGATGCGGCCGGGCTCGACCAAGCCTGGTCGGCGATCGCCCGGTCCGGCGTCGCCACTGATGGCGACCTCCAGCTGCCGGGGTTCCCGGAGGGGGACGGACCAGCGACGTTCTACGTGTTCCGGGTCGATGACGGCACGCGCTCGACTCGGTTGTCCGTCGCGTCCCTGGGCAGCGAGCAGCTCTACACGGGCGATCCACCATACGGCCCGCCACCGATCCCCGACACGCGAGATGGTGCTGCGAACCGATGCCACCCAGCTCATGGACGATCTCCGCGCGATGGGCGGCGAGGAACGCTGGACACCGCCCGCGCTGCTGCTCTGGTGGAGGGCCGAGCGGCCCGGCGACGCGTTGGCGACGATCGTCCCGTGGTCGCTCCCGGTCGACCTGGCGAGCGCCGACCATGCCGTCGAGCACCAGATCTGGGACGCGTGCGTCCGGCTCGACGGCGAGGACGCGGCCGCTGTCGCAGCCGTTCGCGCACGCGCTCCCGATCGACCACCTCGTCGAGCTCGATGGCGTTCGCTCCGCGATCAACGTCCGGCCGATCCATCCGGACGAGATCGACGAGGTCGCGTGCCCGTAGGGACGTGCGAGCGCATCGGTCACATGCGCGACGTCTCGCGGGTCAACGACATGACCGACCACCGCAGGAACGTGACGCATGACTGACCAGGACTGGCTCGCCGAGCGCTTCGAGGCCAACCGCCCCCACCTGCGGGGCGTGGCCTTTCGGATGCTCGGCTCCCTGACCGAGGCGGACGACGCCGTCCAGGAGGCGTGGATCCGCCTGAGCCGCACCGACACGAGCGATGTCGAGAACCTGCGGGCCTGGCTGACGACGGTCGTCGGGCGGGTCAGCCTCAACATGCTGCGCTCGCGCAAGACGCGCGGCGAAGCGTCGCTCGAGACGCACCTCCCGGATCCGATCCTGAGCCCGGAGGGCGGACTTGATCCCGAGCAGGAGGCGCTGCTCGGCGATTCGGTCGGGCTCGCGATGCTCGTCGTCCTCGACTCGCTGACGCCCGCCGAACGGGTCGCCTTCGTGCTGCACGACGTGTTCGCCGTGCCGTTCGACGAGATCGCACCGATCGTCGGCCGAACGCCGACGGCCACGAGGCAGCTCGCGAGCCGTGCCCGTCGCCGCGTCCAGGGTGCACCCGTGCCGGACGTCGATCTCGATGGCCAATGGGCCGTCGTCGACGCCTTCCTGGCGGCGGCGCGCGACGGCGATTTCGACCGCCTCCTCGCCGTCCTCGACCCGGACGTCGTGGTGCGCTCGGACGGCGGCGTTGCGATCCCGGGTCTGACCTCGACGTCCCGCGGCGCCCAGACCGTCGCCGCCCAGGCGATGAGCTTCCGTCGGTTCGCCGGAGGCGCGACACGGATCCTCGCGAACGGCGTGCCCGCGGGCGTTGCCTGGGCGCCCGACGGGAGACCCTTCGCGGTCGTGGCGCTGACGGTCAGGGGCGGGAAGATCGTCGAGATCGACGTGCTCGCGGATCCGGTCCGGCTCGCGCAGCTCGATCTCGCGGAGGTCGCCGGATAGGGGTTCCCGCGACCCGGCGGTCACGTTCGCGCCTGCTGGCGGGTCACCTGTATGGACACCAACCACGTCGATACAGGAAGGAACCGCGCACATGACCGCTCTGACCAGCACGCCGACCGCGCACCACGCTACGTCAAGCTCCTCGGCCCGATCGCCACGTTCCTGTTGGCCGCCCGCGTCCCGCTGGGCTTCAACGGGCTCATCACCATCCGCGGCCGGAAGAGCGGCATCGATCGCACCATCCCGTTGGCGATCATCGACGTCGCCGGGCGGCGCTGGGTCTGGTCCCCGTGGGGCGATGTCCAATGGGTGCAGAACCTGCGCGCCGCCGGGCGCGCGACGATCACCGTTCGCGGTCGAAAGGAAGAGGTGACGGCCACCGAGCTGGACGCGACGCAGCGCGTCGACTTCTTCCGCGACGTCTTTGGCTCCTGTCGCGCGCAGCATGCCGTTCGGCAAGACGTTCGTCCGCTTCCTCGACGGCGTGGATGTCGACGATCCGGTCGGGGCAGCCGACGGTCGATGCGTCTTCGAGCTCCGCGCCGTGCGATGAGGCGTCGCCTGCGCGCCGACGGATGCGGCCGCGCGCCATCGACGTGCGACGGCGCATTCGCTGACGCTATCCTCCCGATCACCGTCACAACCGGGGTCTTGAGGGAGGTTCCACGGTGGCATCGATGACGTCGTCCGGCGTGCCCGACTGGGTCCGCGCGGCACGTGACCTGTACCTGGTGGCGATCGCCGTCTTCGCGGTGAACATCGTCATCGGCATCCTGAACGGGGCCGACGCGGTCGAATTCGATCGCAACCAGATCCTCACCCACGTCCATGCGGGCACGGTCGGCTGGCTGACGCTGGCCATCGTCGCGGCCTCGATGCTCCTGTTCCGCGCCACGGACCGTCGGCTCACCCTGGCCCTGGCGATCACCGTGCCGATCTACGTGCTGGCCTTCTACACCGGCAACTTCGCGTTCCGGGCGCTCGCCGGGACCGTGCTGCTCGTCGTGATCGCGTGGCTGCTCATCTGGCTGTGGCGCGAGTTCCTCGCCGGCGAGCGCTCGCTGCCCCGCCTCGCGGTGACGCTCGGCCTGACCTCCTTCGGGTACGGCGCGATCCTCGGCGTGCTGCTCCAGATCGCGCTCGCGATGGAGATCGCGATCCTGCCCGGCGACGGGATCGGTGCCCATGCCTCGGCGATGACGTTCGGGTACCTCGTGCTCGTCGCGTTCGGCGTCATCGAATGGCGCGTCCTCGGCACCCGCGACCTGCCGCGGGCCGGCGTCGTCCAGGTCGTGTCGCTGTTCCTGGGCGGACTCATCATCTCGATCGCCCTGCTCGTGGGCGCGGAACAGGCGGGCGGCGGGCTCTACCTGCTGACGCAGCTCGTCGCGGTCGTGCTGTTCGTCGTCCGGATCTGGCCACGCTCGCTGCGGACGAACTGGCTCGAGGCGGCCCCGATCCGGCACATCGCCGCCGCGTCGGTGTGGGTCGTGATCGCGCTCGTCCTGTTCATGTACCTGGTCTTCTCGGTCATCACGGCCGTGGACCCGAGCGACCCGAACACCCTCCCGGTCAACATCCTCATCGCCAGCGACCACGTCGTGTACATCGGCGTCATCACCAACGGCGCGCTGGCGATGCTGAGCCTGCTCGCGCTGAGCCGGGTCGAGCGCGGCTCGTGGATCGGCCACCTGATGTTCTGGGGCGTCAACCTCGGGCTGCTCGTGTTCGCGATCGGGCTGATCCTCGACACGGCCGAGCTCAAGCGCATCGGCGCGCCGGTCATGGGCATCGTGCTGCTCTTCTCGCTCGGGCTCCTGGCCTATCGGGCGCTGCGGGCGACCGACGAGCAGCTCAGCGACGCCGCGGCGGGTGTGTCGCCGGCCTGACGCCCTACGGGGTGCGGACCTCGATGCCGTAGCGGCGCTGGTCGCGATCGAAGGTCGCCAGGGGGATCGGCGTCCGCCGCGAGGCTCGCCGCCACGATCATCGCGTCCGGGATCGGCCGGCCGGGCAGGTCCCGCGCGCGGACGAGCGTCTCGACGAGGACGTCCGTTCGCTGGCCGATCACGCGGATGTTGGCGCGCTGCACGAACGCGATGAGGGCGTCGATGATGTCGCGCTGGCCGACGTCGTACTGCGTGCGCAGGACGTGCGCGCACTCGGCCAGGGCGACGGGTGAGACGCCGAGTTCCATGGCGTCGTCATCGATGAGGCGGGCCGCCTTCGCGGCCTGGGCGGCGGGCGAGCCGACGAGGTAGCGGACGATGACCGACGTATCGAGCCCGATCACCGTCTCGGTCGGGATCGGGGTGTCTGCCACGCGGCATCGCGGAGCGCCTCCCACGTCTCGTCGGCGGGGACGCGCCCGACCTTGTCGCGGAGCGTCCCCGCCAGCGATCGCCGATGCCGGCCCGGGACGACCTCGATGACGATCCGGCCGTCCTCGACCCGCTGGATCGTCTCGTCGCCGGCGTAGATCGCCAGCTCCTCGCGGATGGCCTTCTCGATGGTGATCTGGCCGCGCTCGCCGACTCGACTCGCCATGATACGTACCAGGGTACCAATTCATACCTCGGGGTCCAGTCGTATCCGGCGGTCGACCGACTTACCCGGTTCAGGCGCTGGTCGCCCGCAGATCCTCCGCCCGCGTGCGACCGGTGCCTCGCCGTACGCCCACACGTCGATCTTGGGCGGCTCGATGCCGAGGCTCGTCAAGGCGGTGCAGATCTGGCTCCGGTGGTCGGTGCCGTGGTGGACGACCTGTGCGAGGCGGAACGCCGACCGGTGCGTGGAAGACCCAGCCGCCGCCCTGTTCCGGAGTGTCCGGCTCGCCGTCCGAGGCCGCGCGCAAGCAACGCCATCCACGCGGCCCCGACGGTCGTGTTCGCGCAGCGCAGCTCGTCCAGGGTCACCGCGGCGTCCTCCTCGTCGATCGGTTCGTCCAGTCCTGAAAGAAGGTCAGGTACCAGCCGTCGGTGCTGACGAGGTGGCGGAACGTCGCCAGGATCGAGCCGTAGGTGCCCGGTGCCGGCGTCTCGAGCTGCTCCGTGGTCGACGGCCCGGACAGGCGTCGATCACGCGCTCCGTCGCCCAGGTGTGGTGGGCGAACGCGTCATCGAGCAGCGCCGTCATCGGCCCTCGCCGCCGGCCTTCGTCGCGACGTCGCCGATGATCTTCGCGATCTCGGCCGGCTTCGACCACATCGGCCAGTGGCTCGTCGGCAGGTCGATCCAGGTGGCGTTGCGCAGCTCCGGGAGTCCCGCGAGGAACGACCAATCCGGGTTCTCCTTCGCGTACTTCTGGTAGTCCTCGGCGGTGTAGCCGGTCGCGATGAGCGTGCTCGGGATGTCCCGCCGGGCGTCGTTCGTGAACTCGTACGTGTCGCGGAGCGACGCCACCGGGGACCGGCACCGCTCGCTCCCGCATCGTCGCCTTCTGTTCCTCGGACAGGCCGTCGAGGTTCTCGCCCTTCTCGATGTCCGCCCAGACGAACTCCTGGTCGCCCTCGAGCTCCGGGTCCTGCGGCGGCTTCCCGGGCGCGGTGTCGACGTAGACCATCGCGGCGATCCGATCCGGGATGCGGTCGCTCGCCGCGTAGCCGGTGTACCCGGACGCGCTGTGGACGACGAGCACGGCCGGCCGATCGGCGGCTTCGACGGCATCGATGATCGCGTTCACGTGGTCCATGAACGTGATCTTCGATCGATCGGCGTCCTTCGACTCGAGGCCGGGCAGCGTGATCGCGGTGACGTCGTGGCCATCCGCGCGCAGGAGCGGGACGACGTCGTCCCACGCCCATGCGCCGAGCCAGAAGCCGGGAACCAGGATGATCGGTGCGCTCGCCATGGCAAACCTCCTGTGTCCTGGATAGGCTAATCGTCAGCCGCGGATCCGCGCGTTCTTGCGACCCATGGTGACGCGCGTATATGACAGGTTTCGGCAGGTACTGTCGCCAGACGTTGCCACGCCGGAAACCTTCGACGCCGTGCACGAGCGTTAAAATCTTCCCCTGCGCTCCAGGGGCTGGAACGACCCGAGCGCATCGATGGGAAGGGGGCCTCCCGTGGGCAACGACAAGCCAACCATCGTGCTCGTGCACGGATCATGGGCCGACGCCTCGAGCTGGACCGGCGTGATCCAGCGGCTCCAGCGCGGCCGGCCACGACGTGGTCGCGCTTCCGAACACGCTCCGCGGCGCTGACCGCGGATGCCGCGACCATCCGGACCTACCTCGACACGCATCGAGGGCCCGGTCGTGCTGGTCGGCCCACTCGTACGGCGGCTTCGTCATCACGAACGCGGCGACCGGGTCGAAGAACGTCAAGGCGCTGGTCTACGTCGATGCGTTCATCCCGGACGAGGGCCAGCCGGCCGCGGCGCTCACGGGCGAGGATTCGGCGCTGGCCCCGGCGCTCGGCAACCCGACGTCGGTCTTCAAGCTCGTGCCGATCCCCGGCGCGCCGCCGGAGATCGTCGACACGTACCTCCTGCCGAGCGTCGTCGCCGCGAGTTTCGCGAACGACGTGTCGGCCGAGGATGCCGCCCTGATCTACGCCACCCAGCGACCCGGCATCGATCGCCGGCCTCGCCCAGCCGTCCGGTCCGCCCGGCCTGGAAGGACATCCCGTCCTGGGCCCTCATCGGCACGCAGGACAGGATCATCGACGCCGGCCTCCCAGCGCGCGATGGCCGAGCATGCCGGCGCGCGGGTCACCGAGGTCGACGCCTCGCACGTCTCGATGGTCTCGAAGCCCGATGCCGTCGTCGAGCTCATCGAGCAGGTCGCTGCGCGAGGTGACCCAGCTGCAGCCGGCATAGGTCGATCAGCGTCCGCTCCTAGCGGACATCGCGATACGTGCGCTCGGAGCGGCGGGCGACCTTGAGCACGACCACCAGGCGTCGCGCATCGTCGATCAGGTAGACGATCCGGAGGTCTCCGACGCGAAGGCGCCAGAACGCGCGTGTCGACGAGCCTGACGGCACCGGGCGGGCGCGGCTCGATGGCCAAGCGCCAGGATCGGGCCGCGGAGGCGCGCGGCGTCGCCGGGCGGGAGACGCCGCAGCTCGTCGTTGGGCGGCTGGGGCCAGGTCGACGCGGTAACGACCCTCCGTCACGCCTCGTCCGGACCGTAGGTCGCCTTCGCTTCTGCGGCCAGGGTTCCCAGGAACGCCTCCGCGGCGGCGCCACCATCGCGTTCGTACTCGGTCAGTGCGGCCTGGGCCGACGCCCGGTCCTCTCGTGTCTCGGCGGCGTCCAACCACGCCTCCAGCGCCTCGTCGACGATCTCGCGCACGCTGCGGTCGCGCCGCGCCGCCTCCACCTTGATCGCTCGATACAGGTCGTCGCCGACGTCGATGGTCACCTTCATGGACCCAGCATCCCAGCTTGCTGGGTTGCCGTCAATCTGGCACGCGGGGTCAGACGAGATCCGCGAGCACCACGACCGCCAGGGCGGGATGGACCGTCGCGATCCGCGGTTTGCCACGACCGGTCGTTCGTGACGATGGCCTCCACGTCGGCTTCCACCGCGCTCGCGACGATCAGTGCGTCGGGCATCGCCATGTCGGTCAGCGCACGGATCCGCGCAGCCTCCCGCGCGACGGGGTACGTCACGTCGACGACCTGCAGGTCCCCGAAATGCCGGAGGAACCCATCGGCCGTCGCGACCGCCGCGGGGCTGTGGCGGAACGGGCGGATGAGTGTCTCGGCCACGGTCACGGTCGAGATGGCCAAGGGGTTGCGTCCCGTCGCCGCGAAGCCATCGAACAGCTGCCTCGCCAAGTCGCTGGTCGCCTCGTTCCCGCCGATGTACGACAGCACGACCGAGGTGTCCACGAGGAGCCGCGCACTGGGCCGGACGAGGGCGGCCAGCCGATCGTCAGCCAGGCCCTTCGTCCTCCCACGTCGCGCGCTCCTCGGCAAGGAATGCGGTCGAGTCGCCGAACAGCGCGCTCAGCGCGCCCGCGTAGCTCGAGCGCACCCGATGGAGCCGGATCGTGTCCGGATCGTCGGGCGACACCTCGACGACGAAGCGATCCCCCACGACCACCGACGCGGCATCGACGACGGCCTCGGGCAGCGTCAACTGGCTCTTGACCCGCAGGCGGGCCTCGGCGGAGACGGTTCGTGGTGCCATACCGACAACCGTACGTATCGTCGTACTGGATGTCAATCGGTACGACGTTCGCGTTGTCGGTTGCACTCTTAGCGCCCTCGTCCTCATTCCTGCCAGCGACGATTGGCCCGGGTCAGACCTATCCAGCGGCCTGCCGGAACTGCTGATATCGACGCTCAAGTCGCGCTCGGTCTGGCAGGTCGACCGCGTGCTTTGGCAGGTGGATCTGCTGCCCGTGGATCTGCTGGAGCCCCACAACGAGCATAGGGCCGTCTAATTCCTGGAGGATGGAGGGCCGCACCTCGATGACGTAATCGGGCCGAATCGCGAAGAAAAATCGATCGAAGGCGGCGTGATGCAGCTTGCAGAGTGCGACGCCATTGCTGACGATCGGCTCGCCCTCGGCATCGCTGTCCGGTGTGATGTGCGCCGCGTCGAGGAGCTCCGTGTTGCCGAAGTCGGCAAAGTGCGCACCGCTCGGCGTACGCTCGGATCACTCGCTGCCGAAAGGCGACCTGGTGGAGCCGGCGACGGAATGTCGCGGTGACGTACGCACGCCGAGGCTCGGACGCATCCTCAGCGATGGATTCTGAACCCCACGGCTCGACCTGTGCGGCGTAGAGGTCATCGACCTGCATCGAGAATTGCAGGAGGTCGGGTCGATCCTCGACGACGAAGACTGGGTATGCCGCGACATAGCTCCCGGGCTCGATCGAATGGAAGTAGATGATCGGGACTCGCTCGTTCATCGCGCGCCGGAGGCCGCGGTTGTCGCGATGCTGTGGGTCGATCCCGCGATAGGCGTAGCGAAGCGTTCCGGCACGGGGATCGAAGGCATCGTCGTACGGACCGCCGACGGTCGTGGCGATCGATAGTGGGAGTTCGCAGACAGCGGGCTTCCAAATGCCGGACGGGCCTACAAGAGGGATCCGTCGGTCCGTCGAGACTGAACGTCTCGAGCGCCGTCCTCGAGATCGTTTCTCCGAACTCCTCGCGCTGGCGGGTCAGCCAACCGAAAGTCCGGAGCCTGATCTCGCGGTCCGCGTCACCGATCATCGACGAGAGAGTACAGGTGCGGCCTCGCCACGGGTCGGCTGGTGGGATGGAACCGTTGACATGGTCGCACCGTTCGTCCTACCATCGGTCGTACCATGAGCGACCGCGAGTCCCACCGCCGACGGCTCTTTGCGGAGGCGATCGCCCCGTACGGCGCCGACGCATCCAGCGCCCCGCACACGAAGCTGTCGATCAGCCTGCCGACGACCTCGTCGAGCTGGTGCGTGCGAGTGCCGCGGCGAGCGGCCTGTCGGTCAGCGCCACGATCGGGGCGTCGCTGCGGCGGACGCTCGAGGCGGCCGAACAGGAGAGTCTCGATCGCGCGCTCTCGCTCGACGCCGAAGACAACCTCGCCTGGGCGAACGCGTACATGCCGTTTGCCATGCGACCTGCTGAACGAACTCGAATGGTAGGGATCGGCCACGCACCCCGGCGGATGCCGGACCTCGGCGAGGCGACATCCACTTCGTCGACTTCCCGGATCTCGGGGGTCATGTGATCAAGGGCACCCACCCGGCGGTGGTCGATTCGGACGGATCGGATGCAGCGCTCCACGACGGTCATCGTCGTCCCGATGACGAGCACAGCCCGGTCGTTGCCGGAAAGCCCGCCGTATCTCGTCGCCGTCGCCGCTCGAGAGTCCGGCCTGCAGCGCGACGGCTACGTCGAAGTGCGACCAGCTCTTGACCTTTCCGACGCCCGTTCTCAGCCCAGGGCTGGCCGCCTCAGCCCCGAAGCGATGGAGCGTGTCGACGCGGCACTGCGGTTCGTGCTCGGGATCTGACGGGCGCCAGCGTTCAACGGCGAGGCCGTCCACCACCTCGCTGCGGGCCGCGATGGGCATCGCGCGCTCGTTCATCCCCGGTCCTCTCGCCATCGACCGCGACGGTCGAGGGGCTCAATCGTGTCCGTACGTGAAATCGAACGGGTCCGGCACCTCGGGCGGGTTGAGTTCGGGATCCCGGTAGACACAGCGGACGACGTTCTCGATCCAGCGTTCTTCGAATTCCGCCGAGGTGGCCGCGCACGACCACGACGATCCCGTCGGGCGGCTCGTACCTCGTGTCCCGTTTCAGCTCGCACGGCTGCCAGGCGTTCGCGTTCAGCGGGCCGGATTCGATCTCGATCGACCACGCCGCTCCGGTGACTTCGAGCGGCGATGTCGTCGTCGCCAAATCGCCGCTGGTAACGGCCGTCCATCCCGTCGGACCCGTAGATCACCAGGCAGTTGTCCCGGTCGGGATCCGACTTCGTGAACGTGACCTGCCACGGGCCATAGAACATCTCGAGCGTCGGCATGGTCCTACGGCGCCTCCAGGCCCCACTGCCTCGTCTGGCGGTTGCTGAAGTGGTTCAGCTGGCCATTCGTGACCCGGAGGAGCTGTCGCTGCCACCGGCCGTAGTCGCCACTCTCGTGCAGGAAGCGGCTCAGCCACGCCGCCGTCGTGTCGTTGCGCTGGCCCCAGTGGAGGAATCCGCCGACGTTCAGGTCCCGCGCGAGCAACGAGGCGTAGCGCATCAGCTGCGCCGTCCCGTCGACGGCGTTGAGGCCCGCCACCTCCACGGAGGCCGTGTGCGGCCAGCGCTGGGGGCCGATGGTCGCGCGCGTTCCCCGGGTGAACCGAAGGGCGGCCACGCCGAAGAACGTCAGGCCCTCGGCCTGTTGGCGCCGCTCGAACGCGATCAGCGCATCGACATAGGCGATCAACTTCGTGCCGTCGGTGTCGAAGAAGACCTCGAGCGAGTCGACGTCGACGAAGCAGTTCTTCTCGAGGTAGTCGTGCGTGTCCATGATCGCGTAGCTGACCGCCTCGCGGTCCTCCTTCTCCATCTGCTGCTTGAAGAAGTAGTCCGTGAAGAGCCGCCACACGAAGGTCGGCGCCGGGAGACCGACCTCGGCCACCGCGCCCATGACGACCACGCGGAACGCCTCCGCCGCGTCGCCGATCGTCGAGTCGTCGAAGTCGAACTCCTCGAGGAACTCGCGGATGATGATCACGAGGAGGGCGAACGGTGCGAGCAGCAGCAGGAGCCCGGCGCCGCCGGCGAGGGCGACCGCCGCGATCCCCACCCCGACGATGGCACCGTTCGACTCGACGAAGTCCTCGATCTCGTCGACGATCGCGACGATCAGGCCCTGGAGGAACCCGGCGCCCGAGCACGCCGACTCGATCATCGACGGCTCGGGCTTGCCGCTGTACTCGCGACTCCGGCCGGCCATCGGGAACCACGGGCTCTCGGTCCGCGGATCGATGACCGGAGGGTCGCCGGGGTCCCCCCGCCGTTCGATGATGCCCGCGCCCGACGTCGTCCCGGTCTCCCAGCGCCGGATGATCCCGGCGCGGTTCGTGGAGCCGCCGGCGCACGGGCTGAGGCTGACGACGATGTTGAGGTAGCGGACCTTCTCGCCGGGCCGGCCCGGGCGGATCCACAGGGCTTGGATCGCTTTGCGATGTCGCCCTTGATCGATTGCCACGTGTCCAGGTCGGTTGCTCGTGGAGGTCGAATTGCGGGACCGCGGCGACGACCACCGAGTAGATGACCCCAAATCGGCCGGCCGAGACGAGCACGGCATCGAAGAGCTCGTTGTCGCGGATGACCTCGACCTCGCGGCCGACGGCGGCCTCGCTGTAGAGGGCTTTCAGCTTCGCCTCGTCGACGAGAGGGGCCCCGAACACGCCGCTGTCGAGGGGCTCGATCCAGAGATGGCGGCCGCCGTCCACGACGAGGTGGATGGCCTGGATCGCATCGGCGATCGGTGGCTTGTCCACGTCGCCACCGTGCGTGCCCGTCGAGAACGCGCCGACGATCGTCTGCTGGGCGGCACTGCCCATCGTGGGGACCGCCCAGGACTGCGTGTAGCGGTCGAGATTGAACTCGTCCGCGAGGTACCGGGCGAGCGAACGATCGTCGCGGGCGACGCCCCAGTCGAGCTCGGCGTAGAGCTGATAGAGGCGCTTCCCGGCCTCGACGTGGATCGGATAGTGCGTGGGGGGCGTCGTGTTCCGAGCTTGTCGAGGAACGCCTGGCTCATGCAGCCGGGCAGGACGCTGTGCAGCGTGCGCGCCATCGCCGGCATCTCTTCGAGCGGGTCGTTCGTCTCGATGAAGACGTCGTCGCTGATCGCGGCCCCCGACAGGCCGTAGTGACTGCCCGCTGCCTTGAGTTGGCCGGGCGGGGCCGCACAGAGCTCGATGAGGTCAGCCAGGCCCGTGGGATAGCAGACCGTTGCCGCGGTGAGGCTGTGACCCGGGGGGTCGTGTTTGCGTCGCCAAGCGACGTTGGTCTTCCTCGCGACCATCGAGGACTCCTTGGGTCGATGGTTTTCGGGCATGGTAACGGACGCGTCAGCACCGATGAGGCCCCTCCGCCTCGTCGAGGATGCCGCCCGGCACCCGGTGCCAGGTCGTCGCGTCGCCACCTCAGCCGCGTTGACGACGCGGTGATGCACAAAATCGACCTCGCGCGGGATCGTTCTGGCCGTTGATGCACCTCTGCGGCATCACGTGGGCCGGCTCGGCACGGACCGGCCGGCCGGGCACGGCTGGCACGGGCCGACCGGCACGTCCGGAACGTGGAGCGTTCACAGCACGCCCGCGATGCAGCCGATGTGCATCACGCACCAATGGCGTCCGCCAACGGGCCGGATTTGTGCATCAAGCGCCCGGGCGCGAGTGCCCGGACGTGCCGTGCCGGGCCGCGGCCGACCGCCCTACCGCATGCGCGCGACGATCTCCAGGATCTCGGCGCCGTACTCGTCCACCTTCGCCGGCCCGATGCCACGCACGCGGCGGAGCGCCGCCGACGTCGATGGCTTGAGCTCCGCGATCGCGGCGAGGGTCTGGTCGTGGGCGACGACGTACGGCGGCAGGCCGTCCTCGCGGGCACGGGCCGTGCGCCAGGCACGGAGCGCGGCGAACAGCGGGTCGTCGTTGGCGACGCCGGACGTGCCCGAATCGGCCGCGAGCTGGCGTGACCGCCGCTCCGTCTGGCCGGCCTCGTAGCGATCGGGCAGCTGCGTCACGCGCGTGGCGCCGCGCGGTCGCAGGTCGCCCAGGAACCGGCTCGGCTGGCGGCGGGTCGTCTTCCCGCGGCTCTCGCGCTCGGCCGCCCACGACAGCGCGAGATGCACGCGCGCCCGGGTGATCCCGACGTACAGCAGCCGGCCCTCCTCGGCGAGCAGCTCGTCGTCATCGACCGCCTGGCGGATCGGCAGCAGCCCCTCCTCGAGCGCGGGCAGCGCGACGGCGTCCCACTCGAGACCCTTGGCGCGGTGGTAGGTGAGCAGGTTCACGCCGTCGGCCGAGCCCGCGCGCTCCGCCACGCGTCGCCGTTCCAGCTCGGCGAGGTAGCCGTCGACGTGCACGCCCGAATCGGCTCGCTGTTGCGTGGCGAGGATGTCGAGCAGCGTGTCGAGCGCCGCGGTCCGCTCGCGCGCCTCGTCCCCTGCCCTGCCCTCGATCCCGGCGTCGTCGTAGCCGAGCTTCTCGGCCCACAGGCTGCGGATCGCGGCACGCAGCGCGGTCCCGGTCGCGGTCAGGGCGCCCGCGCCCTTGGCCGTGGAGGCCCGACGCACGAGATCGATCGCGCCGCGGACGTCCGGTCGATCGAAGAAGCGCACGCCGCGGACCTGGTACGCGATCCCGGCCCGGGTCAGCTCCGCCTCGATCGGGGCGAGCTGGGCGTTCATCCGCACGAGCACGGCGATCTCGGCGGGGGTCGTGCCGTCGGCGATCCGCTCGCGGATCCAGCGGGAGATCGCCGCGAGCTCGGCCGATTCGGTCCCGTGCCTGGCCACGGTCGGTTCCGGGCCGTCGCCGCGGGTCGCGACGAGGTGCTTCTCCCGCCCGGTCGAGGCCAGCAGGTTGTTGGCGAGCTCGAGCACCTGCGGGGTCGATCGATAGTTCTCGGCCAGCGTCACGACGTGCGTCCCCGGGTGCCGCGTCGGCGAACGTGGTCAGGAAGTCGCTCGTCGCGCCGGTGAACGTGTAGATCGTCTGGTCCGCGTCGCCGACGACGCACACGTCCTCGCGCTCGCCGGCCCACAGCTCGAGCAGCCGCTCCTGGAGCGGGTTCGTGTCCTGGTACTCGTCGACGCTGAACCAGCGCTTCCGCGCGCGAACGGTCGCGGCCGCGTCGGCGTCGCTCTCGAGGAGGTCCACGGTGCCGACGAGCAGGTCGTCGAAATCGATCCGCCCGGCGCGCGCCTTCGCGCGCTCGTAGCCGGCGAACGTGCGCACGAACAGGTCGACCGGGACGGGCGGCTCGCGCGACGGGACGGTGAGATTGCCGGCGGTCGCGGCCTGGTACGTCGTGGGCGTGAGCCGGCGGCTCTTGGCCCACTCGATCTCGTCGGCGATGTCCTTGGCCGGCGTGAATCGATAGTGCCCGGGCAGCGCGCGGACGAGCGGCACGAGCAGCGGCAGCTTCGAATCGAGCAGGTCGGGCAGCGGCTCGCCGTCGTGGCGTGTCCGGCCAGAAGTGGCGGAGCTGGCTGAGCGCGTGGGCGTGGAAGGTCCGGGCGGTCACCCCGGGGAGCCCGAGGGCCTTGAGCCGCGCGACCATCTCGGTCGCGGCCTTGTCGGTGAACGTCACGACGAGGACCTGGTCGGCCGGCACCGCCTCCGTCGCGATGGCGTACGCGGTGCGGCGGCTGATGACGCGGGTCTTGCCGGTGCCCGCCCCGGCGAGGATCGCGACCGGTCCGCTGACCGCGCGGACGGCGTCCTGCTGGGCCTGGTTCAGGTCATCGAGCAGGCGGTCGGCGTCGGTATGGGCGTGTCGGGGCGAGGGGCATCGCCCTGAGCATAACCGGGCGGACTCATCCGCCGATCAGATTCCGGCACCTGCCGGGGGGAATGGGCCGGACCTCGGGTACCCCCCAGACCCCCGAGGTCCGGCCTACAACCCCCGGAAAGTGCGGAATTGTGGTGGCGGCTCAGTCGCGGCTCACGACGGCGGCTTGAGCGGCAGCCTGGTGATCCAGTAGTCGGCCGTCTCCGGGTCGGTCACGCCGAAGCGCGCGTTCACGGCCCACAGCTTGCCCGCGGCGAACGTCGCGGTCGTCGGGACGTCGAGGTTGTTCGGTGCCGGTGGCGACGTGATGTCGCCGATCCGCGTCGCGCGGCGGAGGTTCCAGTTCAGCCGGAACACGGGGACGATGTTGTTCTGGTTGCGCACGACGTAGAGCCATCGATCGCGGACCTCGATGCCGTCGCCGTTGGTCGACGAGGTAGCCGCCGGTATCGATCGACCGGGCGACGCCGGTCCGCGGGTTGACCCGGAACAGCAGCCCCTCGTTCGACTGGACGAGGATCAGCCAGCCGTACTTCTTCGTGATGCCGTTGGCGTTGAAGCCGGCGCTGTACGAGATGTCGCCGGTCAGCGCCAGGGTCCTCGCCTTGTCGGTCGCGGGCAGGCGCCCGATACCGCCCGAGCGGCACGACCGCGAGGTACTGGTTCAGCGAATTGGTCGCGTAGACCTTGTTGTCGACGATCGTCAGGTCGTTGATGAACGACGGGGTCGGGAACTGGTAGGTCCGCAGCAGGTCGCCGGTCCGGGCGTTGTAGACACGGACCGTGCCGTTGCCGCCGCCCGCGACCCACAGCCGGTTCCGCCAATCGAGATACACGCCGGCCGCGAAGCGACCCTCGACGCCCTCGACCAGGATCCGGCCGCTGCCGGTGTAGGCGTTGCCCTTCCAGATCGCGCCGTCCGCCCTCGACCCGACGTACAGCCGCCCGAACGGGCCGGACTCGATGCCCTCGGGCATGAAGCCGTCGGGGAGGTCGATGCGCCTGGGGAGGGTGTTCGTGAGTGTCGCGGCCCCGGTGAATGCCGCCGGCGCGATCGCCGTCGGGGCGTTAGCGCTCGAGATGCTGCGTGCCGCGACCGCGGGTGCGCCGATCAGCGAAAACGCGATCACCGAGCTGAGCAACAGGCTGATGCGGCGGCGAGGCAGCGGCATCTGGTCGTCTCCTTGGCGCGGCGGCGTGGACTTGCCGTGTAGGAGGCGACCGACCGGCCCTCGGGGATGAGACCGGTCGGCCGCTAAGCGACGCGCGCGAGCGCCGCCATGAAGCGAAATCCGACGGTCGGCGATCTGCTTGCCACCGGCCGAGAGAACGGGCGTCCCCCGCTACGGACCGCTTCGCGTTCACGGTACGACGGGTGTCAGATGCCCAATCGTTGCGATAGCAACCGAGGGGTTACAGATTCGTGTCAGTTCTGCGTTCCGTGGTCGTGGCGGCCGCGGTGGGGCGCACCGCCGTGCTGCGCCCGTCCGCAGGGCCGCGCGGCGCTCGTGGTGAGGTCGCCACCGCGGCTCCATACCCGCTCCACATCCCGGCTCGAACCTGTGGATCAGCAACCGATCACCGGCGCCACCGACCATCGGCCGGCGCCCCAACAGGAGATCCAACCATCATGGGTCGAGTCATCGCCGCCATCCTCCTCGTCGTCTTCCTCGTGGTCGGCGCCGGGTTCATCGCCACCACGGCGTACCAGATCGGCGTGTCCACCGCGATCACGACGACGGTCACCGAGACCGGCGCCACGGTCGTCACCCCGGTCGTGCCGGGTCCCGGCTACGTCTACCCCGCCTACGGCTGGGGCCATGGCTGGGGCTTCGGTGGCCCGGGCTTCGGGTTCCTCGGGTTCCTGGGCACGCTCCTCTTCATCTTCCTGATCATCGGGCTCATCCGGGCCGTCTTCTTCCGCGGCAGTGGCCGCGGCTGGGGCGGACCGGGCGGCTACGGTGGCTGGGGCCCCGGTGGGCAGTGGGAGCGCGGTCGCTCCGGCGTCCCGCGCCAGGCCGAGGAGTGGCATCGCCAGATGCACGACGCCGACGCCACCCGCTCCGACGCCGAGCCGACCGCCGACGTCCGATCCGGATCGACCGGCCTGACCGGCACTCCCCTCCTCCCACGCGCCCCCGGGCAAGTTCCCCGGGGGCGCTCTCCACGCCTCCTGCGATGCCCACCGGGTGGGAGTCGGCCTGCTTGCGTGCGTCGCGTCGCAGACATAACTCGCACCGGCGAGCGTGGCGACGCCCATGGGGTGGGTGTCGCTTGAGTTCCCCTGGCGGCCACCAGCCGCCCCACCCTGAGCCCCTACGATGACCGTCATGCGCACCGTCCTCGTCGTCGATGACGAGCCGAAGATCGTCCAGCTCGCCCGCGACTACCTGGAGCACGCGGGCTTCCATGTCGTGGTGGCCGGCGACGGGCCGGCGGCGCTCACGGCCGCCCGGCGCGAACGGCCCGACCTCGTCGTCCTGGATCTCGGCCTGCCCGGGCTCGACGGCCTCGAGGTGACCCGCGAGCTGCGGCGCGACTCGGCCATCCCGATCGTGATGCTCACGGCACGCGACGACGAGCTCGACAAGCTGCTGGGCCTCGAGCTCGGTCGCCGACGACTACCTCACCAAGCCGTTCTCGCCGCGTGAGCTCGTGGCGCGCGTCAAGGCCGTCCTGCGGCGCTCCGAGCGCGCGGCCGAGCCCGGGGAGCTGGTCCGGGCCGCCGACGTGACGCTGGACCTCGCCCGGATGCGGGCCGAGGTGGCCGGCACGCCCGTCGACCTCACGACGACCGAGTTCCGCCTGCTCGCGACCCTCGCCGCCAGCCCCGGCCGGATCTTCACGCGGACCCAGCTGCTCGATGCGCTGCGCGGCGTCGCCTTCGAGTCGTACGAGCGGGCGATCGACTCGCACATCAAGAACCTGCGACGCAAGATCGAGCCCGATCCGCGCGAGCCGCGCTACGTGCTCACCGTGTACGGCGTGGGCTACCGGTTCGCCGACGACCGGGACACGACCGTGAGCGCCGTGACGCGACCCGGCGGACCGCGACCCGCCGTGGGCCGCCGGCGACCGCGGGACCGGTGGGCCCGCGGCGACTTCCCGGGCGGACGGGATCACGCCGCGCGCCAGCGGATGTGGCGGATGCGCCGCCGCCAGCGCGGCTGGGGGCCGGGCGGGGCGGGCCGCGCGGGCCGTTCGCGCGCGGGTTCGGCTGCCTCGCCGGCGCTCGTGTTCCTGCTCGTCGCCTCGTCGATCTTCTTCGCGGTCGGCTCGCTCCTCGCGAGCATCGGCCCGATCCCGGCCGTCGTCCTGATCGTCGCCGGGATCCTGCTCGTGCTCGGCATCGGACGCCAGCTGCGCCGCGCCGCCCGCTCGCTCGACCAGATCGTCGAGGCCGCGGAGCGTGTCGAGGACGGCGACTACGCGGTGCGCATCGGCCGGACCGCGTCCGGCCTGCCGACCGATCCGCGGCCTCGCGACGAGCTTCGACACGATGGTCGAGCGGCTCGCGGTCGACGAGGCGCAGCGGCGCAGCCTGCTCGCGGACGTCAGCCACGAGCTGCGGACGCCGCTCACGGTCATGACCGGCCACCTCGAGGCGATCATCGATGGCGTCTACCCGGCCGACGAGGCGCACCTCGCGCCGATCCTGGAGGAGACGCACGTGCTGGCGCGGCTGATCGACGACCTGCGCACGGTCGCGCTGTCGGAGGCCGGGACGCTCGCCATCCACCCCGAGCCCACCGACCCCGACATCCTCATCGCCGAGGTCGTCGGCTCGTTCCGGGCGGCCGCGGATGCGGCCTCGGTCACGCTGCGGACCGAGGTGACCGACGATCTCCCGATCATCGACATCGACCCGGTCCGCATCCGCGAGGTCCTGTCCAACCTCGTGGCCAACGCGCTGCGGCACACGCCGGCCGGCGGCTCGGTCACGCTCGGTGGCACGGCGACGCCCGACACCGTCACCCTGACCGTCGCCGACACGGGCCCGGGATCGACCCCGCGCTGCTCCCCCACGTGTTCGACCGGTTCGTGAAGGGCGCGACGTCACGCGGGTCCGGGCTGGGCCTCGCGATCGCGAAGGGCCTCGTGGAGGCCCATCGCGGCACGATCGATGTCCGCTCGACCCCCGAGACCGGCACGACCTTCGTCGTCACGCTCCCCCGACTCGCCGACGAGTGATCGTGCCGCCCCGGGCACGGATCAGGGGATGCGGTACTGCTGGCGATCGATGACCATGGTCTCGGCCAGGTTGGCGAGACCGCGGGTCTGGTAGAAGAACCCGGCCACGGCGATGGCGATGGCGGCGACGATGCCGATGACGCCGTCCGTCAGCAGGCCCTGGGTCAGGCCCTGCTCGACATCCGACAGGTCGATCCGGCCGATGAGGATCAGCACGCCGTTGACGGCCGCGGCCGCACCGCCCATCGCCGTCAGGAGGATGACCAGCCAGGCCGGCACGGCGAGGACGACCACCAGGACCGCGACGATGAGCGCGACGACCAGGCCGGCGATGATCGCCAGGAAGCCGTCAAGCCCGATGGCGCCAAGCAGGCCGGTGCCCAGGGTGTAGCCGACCGACGCACCGAGGATGACGACGGCCGCGAAATACCAGAGATAGCTGGTGACCGCCAGGATCAGGCCGAAGATGAGCCCGATGACCCACGACGTCACCGTACCGAAGAACGCATCGCCAAAGATCTCCTGCCCGAGCTGCGCCCCGGCCATCAGGCCGATGAAGAAGCCCCAGATCGGCAGCAGGATCGTGAATACCTTGAGCCCGTAGAACGCGATCGCCAACCCGATCAGGATGGCGAACAGACCGATCACGATCGATTCGATGGACATCGAGTCTCCCTCCGCTCACACCCTGGGCGTGTGAACGCCGGGTGGCGTCCGAGCACGCGTGACGAACGCCGGGTGGCGTCCGAGCACGAGGGGATGATACCTACGGGACGATGTAGTTCGCGGTCCGATTCGACGCCTGGGACAGGACGGCCGCGGTGTCGCTCGTTGAACTTCGGGCCGTACATGTTGCTGAGGCCGCTGTAGCCGTACGAGTTGAGCGAGCTCAGGATGCCCGACGCCGGTCGTCTCGTTGAAGGAGGCGAGCCACGGGCCGCCCGACGAGCCGCCGGTCATGTTGCAGGCCATGCCCCACGTCTGGTCGTCGTTGTACTGGTCGGTGAAGATGTTGCCGGCGCAGTAGGTCAGGTCCTTGCCCTTGTAGCGGCCGGCCGCCGGATAGCCGAAGGCGTACAGCTTGTTCCCGGCCGCCACGCCACTCGTCTGGAGCGTCGAACCCGGAGCCGCCGACGGCGGTGTCCAGCTGCAGGTTCGAGGTCGGGCGTCTTGCCGCCGCCGGCCACGATCGCGATCGCGAAGTCGTGGACGGTCGCCTGCTCGTTGAACCCGCCGGCCGTGGCGTACCCGCTGTGGACGACGAGGCCGGTCGCGATCCAGCACCCGAAGGCCGTCTGCCCGCAGCTGTACGTCGGCGCGGTGTCGAACTGCGGGATGAACGTCCAGTTCGTGGCGAATGCGCGGGCGACCTCGTCGTACGCGCAGTGACCCGCGGTGAGGACCAGGGAGTGCGTGCTGCGACTGTCGGTGACGACGGTCGCCGAGCAGACGTAGTCCACGCCGCCCATCGTGAACACGACCTTGCCGGAGCGCGACAGGATCGCGCCGTTCTTGGTCCACGACGCACCCGTCACGGCGCCGCGTGCCGCCGCCCGGCTTGGCGGGCTTGCCGGCCGCGAACGAGCCGCCCGGCGTGCGCACGAAATCGCGCGGCTTGGCGTTCTCGATCCGCTCGCGGGTCCAGTAGGCGAAGACCCGCTCGCGTTCGGCCTTGTCGTGGTCCTTGGCGAGGACCGGGGCCGCGGCGAGCGGCAGCAGCGCGAGCACGGTGAACAGCGCGGCCGCGATGGCGGCCCTGGATCGACGCATGGACGTTCCCCTCCGGTCAGAACGTGGCGGCGGGCCGGATGACGCCCGCCTGATCAGTGCGGGGGCTAGGGTACGCGCTCCGCGTCGTCTACGGTCGAGTGATCCGCACGTTGTCGACCGCGGCCTCGACGGTGCTCCCGGCACCCCGGTCCGCGGCCACGAACACGATCCGGACCTGCTGCCCGGCCCACGGCGCCATCGACACCGTGACGGTCGACCAGCTCGGGCCGTCCTCGTTCGCGGCGCCCTTCTCCTGCTTGACCAGGGTCCGCGTGCCGTCCTCGGCCTCCACGTAGGCCCGGAAGTAGTCGCCGGTCGACGAGTTCGCGGCGTGCGCGAAGTAGTAGCGGAACGTGAGGCTGCCGGTCGGGTCCGGGAGGCTGATCGGGCGCGATCGGATCGAGGTCACGCCGCCATCGACGTCGTTGCTCGTCGTGGTCGAGCCCGCCGCGGTGCCCGTGACCAGCGCCTTCGACCCCGACGGGACGGTCCCCGCCTGCTTCTTCGTGGTCGAGGGGTTGCCGCGCTGCCACAGGCCGTCGTTCGCGGTGTCGGTGCCGAGCGGGTCGCGGTTCCAGCCGCGGTAGATCTCGAAGTCGTCGTACAGCGGCCCGCAGTTGGTCTTGGCCTTGCCGGTGATCGAGTACGGGCAGCTCGCCCGCTCGAGCAGGTACAGGACGGCGCTTCGGTTGCGGTTCGTCTCGCGGCTGATGACCTCGTCGGGCGGGTAGAACCGGGCGGTCGAGCTCACCTTGCTGTGCGATGGGTACATCTCGAACGTGTAGAAGAAGATCCGGTGGCGGCCGTACATCCAGTCGATCTGGTCGCCGTCGGTGACGTACAGCGAGCTCGACTGCATCGGCGTGTAGCCGTTCATCCGGGCCATCTTGCGGCCCATCGCCGACGAGCGCGGCCTGGTCGTCGACCGTCATGTCGCTGGGGACGTCCGTGCGGGTGTAGCCGTACGGCCAGAGCACCTGCTCACCGGCCGAATGGAACGTGATGCCGGTGCGGATCTGCTGGACGCCGCCGATCACGCGGCTGTTCACGAAGTCGCGGATCGCCTTCGTCTCGGGTGCCGAGAAGGGCCGCGGGCCGCGATACGTCGAGGCCGACTTGGAGCCCGACGAGCCGCCGCAGCAGGCCCAGCGATAGTCGTAGTTGCGGTTGAGGTCGGTGCCGACCGCGGTCGTGCCGCTGTTCGGCTGGCGGTTCTTGCGCCACGCGCGGTACGGATCGCCGGTCAGGTCGAACTGCCCGCCGTCGGGGTTGACCATGAACAGGATGAAGATCTCGCGCCCGTTGACGATGCTCGTGATCTGCTCGTTGGAGCCGTAGTCGTCGGTGAGCCAGCGCAGGAGCGCGAGGGTCTGCTCCGCGGTGATGTGCTCGCGGGCGTGGTGCAGGCCATCGACGAAGACCTCGGGCTCCCGCTCGTCGTCGGCGACGTTGTCCGAGACCTTGGCGACCCACATCTCGCGACCCTTGTACGTCTGGCCGATCGAGAACTTGCTGACGATGTCGGGGTGGTCGGCGACGGCCTGGTCGAGCTCCGCGACCATCTCGTTGTACGTGTGGTAGCCCGCGTCCTTGGCCGGGAAATCGGCGGCCGCGACCGGGGCGGCGAGGAGCAGGGCGAGCCCCAGGGCGACTCCGGTCGAGACGAACGGCCCGGGTCCGGCGGGCTGCGGCGGGCGTGGCGGATCGGGGGCGCGAGGTCGGCATCGTCATGCGCCCCAGTCTGCCCGGTGCGGGCAACCCCCGGCATGCCGCGATGGTGCTACGAGGCACCGGGACCACGTCGGGACGGGAACATCCGGCGACCGACGGGAGTCTGAGACCACACGACGGACCGGCTCGCGACAAGAGACCGGCCGTCGACCAGACCGAAGGAGGATCGACATGCGTTCGATCACCCGTGCCGGAGGTGCCCTCGCCGCCGGACTCCTCCTGGTCGCCATCAGTGCGGCCCCCGCTCTAGCCTGCGGCGGGCTCATCGGCCCCAACGGGGCAGTCAATCTCCTCCGGACGACGACGTTCGCCGGCTATCACGCCGGGGAGGAGCACTACATCACGTCGTTCGAGTTCGCGGGCGGCGGCGGGGCGTTCGGCAGCCTCACGCCACTCCCCGGGATCCCGAGCGAGGTCGTCAAGGGTGGCGACTGGACGCTGCAGCGGCTGCGCCTCGAGACCGAACCGGTCGCGGAGGGCTTCCTGTTCGCGCGCCTCGGCGGCCCGCATCGGCTGACTCGGCCGAGGTCCTCATGGAGGTCACGATCGACGCGCTCGACATCACGGTCCTGCGCGGCGGCGCCGACGAGGTCGGCACGTGGGCGACCGATCACGGCTTCCGGCTCCCGCCGGACGCCCCCGAGGTGCTCGAGTTCTATGCCTCGCGGAGCCCGATCTTCCTGGCCGCCGCGTTCGATCCCGAGGCCGCCGCCGAGCGTGGCGTCGCGGTCGGTGACGGCACCCCGGTCCACATCACGATCCCGACCGACAACCCGTGGGTCCCGCTGCGCATCCTCGCGCTCGGCAAGACCGGCGCGGAACGGGTCGAGGCGGATGTCTACCTCATGACCGACGAGGCCCCGGCCCTCCTGCCCCGACCGAACGGGTTCGAACGGCATGTCGCTCGACCACAGCGCCCCGGCGACGGCGGCACTGCTCGATGACCTGCGGTCGGACCGGGACATGGGCTGGGTGCCCAAGGACGCCTGGCTGACGAAGGTCGCGATCGACGCCGATGCGCCACAGCTTCGCTTCGACCTCGCGATCGATGCGTCCGGTGCCGGTGCACCGTCCCCGGTCGCGGCCGGACTGGTCGCGCCCGGTGCCGCGTCGCCCGATCTCACCGGCCTCACGCGCTGGGTGGTCGGCCTCTCGTTCACGATCGGCGGGATCGGCGGGATCCTCCTGCTGATCCGCCGCCGGCCGGCGGACGGCGGGATGACCCCGGCCTGACGTCGTGGATCTTCGACGAGTGATCGCACTCGACCGCCGACCGGGGCGTCTCGCCCTGGTCGGCGGCATCGCCCTGTCGCTCGGGCTCGCGGGCATCGCCGCGGCCTGGGTGCAGGTGCCCGACACGGGTGGCGTGGCGCGTGCCGAGATCGTGATGCGCTACTCGGCGTTCAGTACGACCGACTTGACCGTGCGGGCCGGACAGCCGCTGACGGTCGTCCTGCAGAACGACGACCCCATCGACCACGAGTGGATGATCGGGGACGTGGCATTCCACGAGCGTCATCGGACCGGCACCGAGCCGGTCCACGGCGAGCGCCCGACCGAGGTCTCGGTCCCGGCCGGCACCACTGCTACCACGACCGTCACGTTCCGCGTCCCCGGGGAGTACCTGTTCATCTGCCACCTGCCCGGGCACGAGGCCTACGGCATGGTCGGCACGCTGCGGGTGCTCCCGGCCCGCTGAGCCGGGGTGCGGCGGCCCGCGGCGGCCGCGCGATCCGGCGGCCCGCGGGCGGCCCGCATCGGCGGCCTGCAACGTGATGCACAAATGTCGCCGTCCAGGCACGGGGTCGGTCGATGATGCACATCTGCTGCATCGCCTGCGCGCCCCCGCCCCGCAGCGTCGCGGCGCCGCGCGTGCCCGCCCGTCGGCCTGTCCGTCCCGAGGCCGTCCCACCGTGATGCCGCTGAGGTGCATCGCGCGGTGATCAGGCTTCCCGGCGGGCCGAAATGTGCATCACCGGCACAGTGCGTTCGTGAGCTTGTTGTCTCACGAGCGTGGATCGGCGAGCGAAGCGCGGGTCGTCAGGGTGTCACTGCCAGTCGACGGCTTCGAGCGCGGATTCGTGGCCGCGAAGATGGCCATCGAGCCGACCGTCTCCAGCTCCACCTGCTCGAACGATGCCTCGAGGATCTCGCCGAGGCCCTCCTGGGTGTCGCCGAGGTTGTCGAAGGTGCCCCGCCGGTTGTTGGCCTGGAGGATGCTCCGCGACAACCAGGTATGTCGCCCGGAGGGCCCGAGGATCGATGCACCGAAGAGGACGCCCGTCGGAGCGAGAACGGCGGCCACGTTGGCGACGGCAGCAGCCTTGCGTGGGAGCGGTCCTGGCAGGCAATGGAGCACGCCATTGAGCGCGGCGGAGTCGAATGGCCCGTGGATGGGAAGTGGCTTGCAGACGTCGGCCTCGATGGTCGTGATGTCCAGACGCCGCAACCGCCGGGATGCATGATCGAGGACGTGCACGTTGGGGTCGAGGATGGTCACAGGGCTGCCGTCGGGCAGGCCGGCTCGTTCCAGGAAGTAGCCAGTGCCGGGACCCACGTCGAGGTGCCGGGGGCCGAGGTGCCGTCGGTACCCCTCCACGAGGCGAGTCGTCGGGCATCGCCACACGACTGGCGTGAAGACGCCAAGGATCAGGGGGTCGTAGATCTTGAGGAAGAGCGGGGTGTACTCGCGCTGGCCCTCATAGGCGGGGTCGTCACGCTCCATCGAGGACCGGCGGCTCGTGGACGACCGGCGGCAGGTCGAGCGTCGCGACCCAGGCGGCGATCTCGTCAGCGGCGGCGACCCACACGCCGTCCATCGCCTGGGCCTTCTCGATCAGGCCTTCGAGCGCCGCCGCGCGGGCGGGCCGGCCCGAGACGAAGGGATGCATCGTCAGGCTGAAGAGCCCGCCGACCTCGACGGTCGCGTCCAGGTCCTCGGCCCAGGCGTCGACCACGTCCCGTGGCCGCAGGATCCCTGACGCCGCGTAGCCCGGCACGTAGTTGTACCGATTCCAGTCGTCGAGCGACCAGTGCATCGGCAGCTCGATCAGGCCCGACGCGTGGCGGTACGGGTGATCGGAATCCATCATCCCGGAGTTGTACGTGAACCCGTGGCGGGCCAGCAGGTCGGGCGTCCGGAAGTTCATGTCGCACGACGGCGGTCGATAGCCGATCGGGCGGACGCCGAGCACCGAATCGAGCGCCTCGAGGCCGCGCAGGAGGTAGCCCTCCTCGGTCGCCTCGTCGACGCCGCGGACCGACTCGTGGAGGTACCCGTGATGCCCGATCTCGTGCCCGGCATCGCGGATCGATCGCGCGACGTCCGGCCACGCCTCGGCGACCCAGCCCGGGATGAAGAACGAGGTGCGCAACCCGAGTCGATCGAGCATCCGGAGCAGCCGGGGGACGGCCACCTTCGGGCCGTAGCGCTGGTGGCCGATGACGTCGAGGTAATCGATCGTCTCGGGGTGGTCGACGAGCATCACCGCCTCGGCGTCGACGTCGAACGTGAACATCGCGGCGGCGCGCACGCCGTCCGGCCAGCGGAAACCCTGGGGCAGTGGGTCCATGCGCGAACGATACTTGCGCCGTGCGTCCCCTGCCCTCCCCGTTCGACGACATCGCGGCCGGTCGCCCGGCCGGCATCGCGCTCGCGGGGCCGGCGCTCCTCGGGAATCGACTGCTCACGAAGGACCTCGCGTTCCCGGCCGTCCGAGCGCGAGGCGTTCCGGCTGCGCGGCCTCCTCCCCGACCGCGTCCTGACGATCGCCGAGCAGATCGAGCTCGAGCTCGAGCATCTCCGGGTCAAGGACGACGACCTGGAGCGCTACATCGGGCTCGCCGCGCTCCAGGACCGCAACGCGACGCTGTTCTACCGGCTCCTCGCCGAGCACCTCGAGGAGTTCCTGCCGATCGTCTACACGCCGACCGTCGGCCGGGCGTGCCAGGAGTTCAGCCACATCATCCGGCGGACCCGCGGGACGTGGATCACGCCGGCGGACGTCGAGCGCGTGCCGGAGATCCTCCGCCAGGGCCCGTTCGAGGACGTCCGGCTCATCGTCGTCACCGACAACGAGCGGATCCTCGGCCTCGGCGACCAGGGCGCGGGCGGGATGGCGATCCCGATCGGCAAGCTCGCGCTGTACACCGCGGCGTGCGGCATCCATCCGTCGCTGACGCTGCCGGTGTCCCTCGACGTGGGCACCGACAATCCGGCGTTGCTCGCCGACCCGCTGTACCTCGGGTATCGCGCGCCGCGGCTGCGCGGCGCGGCGTACGACGCGGTCGTCGAGGCGTTCGTGGCCGGCGTCGAGGAGGTCTGGCCCGGCTGCCTCATCCAGTTCGAGGACTTCAAGCAGCAGAACGCCCTGCGCATCCTCGACCGCTACCAGGACCGCGTCCCGTCGTTCAACGACGACATCCAGGGCACGTCGGCGGTCGTCGTCGCGGGGGTCATGGCCGCGCTGCGGGCCACCGGGCGGACGCTCGCCGACGCCCGGATCGTGCTCGTCGGGGCCGGCGCGGCCGGGGTGGGGATCGGGCGGCTGCTGCGGCTCGCGATGCGCGAGGCGGGCCTGTCCGAGGCGGCCATCGGCGAGGCGCTGGCGCTGGTCGACACGCAGGGGCTCGTCCATGCCGGTCGGACCGATCTCGATGCCGACGAAATCGTCGCTTGCCGTGGCCGCGCTGGACGGCCCGACCCCGAGCCTGCTCGAGACGATCGGCGCTGCGCCGGCCCACCGTGCTCGTGGGCACGACCGGCGTGGCCGGCACGTTCGACGAGGCCGTGATCCGCGCGATGGACGAGCGCGTCGGCCCGGCCGATCGCCCGGTCGTGCTGCCGCTCTCCAACCCGACCTCGGTCGCCGAGGCCACCCCGGCCGACATCCTCGCGTGGACCGATGGTCGCGCCCTCGTCGCGACCGGCTCGCCGTTCGCGGCCGTCACCCTCGACGGTCAGCGGCACGAGATCGGGCAGGCGAACAACGCGTTCATCTTCCCGGGCGTCGGGCTCGGCGCGATCGTGGCCGAGACGCGGGCCGTGACCGACCGGATGTTCCTGCTCGCGGCGCGCGAGCTGGCGGGCGCGGTGACCGACGATCGACTGGCGACGGGCGCGATCTATCCACCGGTCGCGGCCCTGCGCGACGTGTCGTGGCGGATCGCGGTCGCGGTGGCGCGCGAGGCGATCGATTTGGGGGTCGCGACGGCGGCAGCCTTGGGCGCAGACGACGTGGAGCGCGCGGTCGCCGGGGCGATGTGGTGGCCCGAGTACGTCCCGTACCAGCCGGTGCGAGCGGTCGAGCGCCGCCGGGCGGGCGAGGCGTGACGTGAGCGGGCTCGTGCGGGCGGCCGTGCTCGATGCGGTGGGCGAGCCGGCGCGGATCACCGAGCTCGAGCTGATCGAGCCGCGTGCGGGCGAGGTCCGCGTCCGGATGCTGGCGTCGGGCGTGTGCCACTCGGACCTCCACGTGCGCGACGGCGAGTGGGACCGCCCGACGCCCATCGTCATGGGGCACGAAGGTGCCGGGATCGTGGAGGCGGTCGGGCCGGGGGTCGACACGCCGCGGGTCGGCGACCTGGTGGCGCTCGCCTGGCTCATCCCGTGCGGTGTCTGCCGCTCGTGCCGACGCGGGCACACGTGGGCGTGCCCCGACTCCCCGTCCTACCGGCACGTGCTGCTCGACGGGACCGCGCCGTTCACCCGTGGCGGGGCGCCCGTCAAGGCGTACTGCGCGATCGCCACGATGGCCGAGGCCTCGGTCGTGCCCGCCGCGGCCGCGATCCCGATGCCCGCAGGCACCGACCCCGCGGCCGCGGCCCTCATCGGGTGCTGCGTCACGACCGGCGTCGGGGCCGTGCTCAAGACGGCGGCCGTGCCGGCCGGCGCGTCGGTCGCGGTGATCGGGCTCGGTGGCGTCGGGCTGTCGTGCGTGATGGGCGCGGCGATCGCGGGCGCATCGACGATCGTGGCGATCGATCGCGTGGCGGCGAAGCTGGACGTGGCGCGATCGGTCGGGGCCACGGACACGCTCCTCGCGGACGGCGATGCCGCGTCCACGCTCGGTGCCCTGGCCGACCTGACCGACGGCGGCCCCGACTACGTCTTCGAGGCGATCGGCCGTGCCGACACGGTCGAGCTCGCGATCGCCGCGCTGCCGCTCGGTGGGACCGCGGTGCTCGTCGGGATGACGCCGCTGGGCGTCCGCGCGTCGTTCGAGGTCTACCCGTTCGTCGATGGGTCGCGCCGGATCCTCGGCTCCAACTACGGGTTCGCCGAGCCCGCGATCGACTTCCCGCGCTACGCCGCGTGGACCCTGGACGGGCGGCTGCCGGTCGAGCGGCTGATCGACCGCCGGATCGGGCTCGACGACGCTCGAGGATGCCTTCGCGGCGATGCGCCGCGGCGAGTACACGCGCCAGGTGATCGACTTCGGCTGACGGGCTGGCGGGCGCGCCGAGCCCGCGGGGCGCCGAACGCCCGGCCGCCGCCCGCCCTACCCGGCCGTCGCCGTCTCGCGGCTCGAGCCGTGGCCGTCCGAGAGACGTCCGTGTCGAGATCGGTGTCCTCGCCGCCGTCGGCATCGTCGCCGATGGCGGCAGCACCGGGGGCTCGGGCGTCGTGATCGGCGGCATCAACGGAACGCCGGTGATGAGCCGGGTGCTCCGGCCGCGCGTCAGGAAGCTGAACGCCCAGCGCGTGACGACGATGATCCGGTTCGAGAACCCGATCAGGTACGCGATGTGGATGACGAGCCACAGCAGCCAGGCCGTGAAGCCGCCCTGCTGCCCGAACGGGCCCATCCACGGGATGTCGGTCACGCCGGACAGCCGGCCGATGACGGCGACATCGCCGTGGTTCGAGTAGCGGTACGGCTCGTACGGCCGCCCGAGGATCCGCCGCCGGATGACCTTCGCGGCGTACGTGCCGCCCTGGATCGCGCCCTGGGCGACGCCCGGCGTCGGTCGATCCGGTTTCCACGGCTGCACGGCCGCGTCGCCGACGACGAAGATCTCGGGATGCCCCGGGATCGTGAGGTCCGGGCCGACCTTGATCCGGCCGGCTCGATCCGTCTCGGCGCCGGTCTCGCGCGCCACGACCCGCGCGAACGACGCGGTCGTGACGCCGGCCGCCCAGAGCACGGTCCGGGTCGGGATCGTCGACTCCGCCCCGTCCGCCGCGAGCGTCTGCACCTGTCGCTCGTCGATGTCGGTGACCCGCGTCTTCGTGCGCACCTCGACGCCGAGCCGCTCCAGCTGGCGCTGCGCCGACGCGGATCGGCCGGGCGGGAACGGCGGCAGGATCCGGTCCATCGCCTCGACGAGGATGATCCGGGTCTCGGACGGGTCGATCGCCCGGAAATTGCGCTTCAGGGTGTCGCGCGAGATCTCCCCGAGCGCCCCGGCGAGCTCCACGCCGGTCGGCCCGCCGCCGACGATCACGAACGTCATCCACTCGCGACGCCGGTCGGGCTCGGCCTCGCGCTCGGCCGCCTCGAACGCGATGAGGATGCGCCGGCGGATCTCGGTCGCGTCCTCGATGGTCTTGAGCCCGGGCGCGATGGCCGCCCATTCGGGGTGGTCGAAATAGCTGTGGTGGGCGCCGGTCGCGACGATGAGCGTGTCGTAATCGATGGGTCCGCCGTCCGACAGCACGACCTGGCGGCGGTCCACGTCGATGTCGACCGCCTCGCCCAGGATGACCGTCGCGTTGCGCTGCTTGCGCAGCACGGCCCGCAGCGGCTGGGCGATCTCGCCCGGCGACAGGGCGCCGGTCGCGACCTGGTAGAGCATCGGCTGGAACAGGTGGAAGTTGCGCCGGTCGATGAGGGTGACCGCCACCTCGGGATCGACCCGCAGGTTGCGGGTGGCGTACAGCCCCGCGAAGCCGCCACCGACGATCACGACACGGTGGCGCCGCGGCTGGTTCGACGGGGTGGTCGCCGGCACGCTGGACATCGTGCGTCGATTCTAGCCCGTGGCGCTGCGTGACCTCGCGCTGATGACATGCGCGGCGAGCTCGGGCATGACCTTGACCAGGACGCCGACACCGGCGATGCACAGCAGGCCACCGGTGATCACCGCGAGCGACGGCCCGATGACCGCGGCCACGAGCGCCGATTCGATGTCGCCGAGCCGCGGCCCGCTCGTCACGACCAGGGTGTGGATGGAGGTCACGCGGCCGCGCAGCTCGTCGGGCGTCTCGAGCTGGACGATCGTCGCGCGGAAGACGGCCGAGAGCACGTCGGCACCGCCCGCGATGGCCAGCATCAGCAGCGCGATGGCGAACGCGTACTCGCCCTGCCCCAGCGTCGCGACCCCGAACGCGGTCATGGCGATGCCCCACCCGATCACGCACCAGATGACGGCGAGGCCCACGCGCCGAACGGCCCCGACCCAGCCGGAGAACAGGGCGCCGACGAACGCGCCGACCGCCGGCGCCGAGGCCAGCAGCCCGAGCCCGGCCGGACCGACCTTGAACACGTCGAGCGCGAGCACCGGGAACAGCGCGGTCGGCATGGCGAAGATCATCGCGATGAGGTCGATCACGAACGTGCCGAGGATCGGCCGGCGGCGGCGCGCGAACGAGAGGCCCTCGCGGATGGCGGCGAGCCCCGGCCGGCGCGCCTCGCTCAGCGGCGGCAGCGGCCGGATCGCGAGGATGGCCACGAGCGAGGCCAGGAACGTGATCACGTCCACGGCGTACGCGCCGGTCAGCCCGATCGTGGCGATCAGGATGCCGGCGATGGCCGGCCCGACGATCGAGGCCATCTGGAAGTTGAGCTGGCCGAGCGCGAGCGCCGCGGGGAGCCGCTCGGGCGGGACGAGGCGCGGGATCGACGAGGCGCGGGCCGGCTGGTCGACCGCGGACAGGCCGGCGGCCACGAACGCGACCGCGAACAGCGCGATCAGCGGGGGCGAGCCCGTCGTGCGCGAGGAGGACGAGCGCGAAGCTGCAGGCCGCCGATCCGAGCTGGGTGACGAGCAGCAGCTTGCGTCGGTCGACCACGTCGGCGAGCGAGCCCGCCCCGAGCGCGAAGATGAGGATCGGGACGAGCTGCGCGAGCGTCAGCGCCGCGATGGCGAGCGTCGACCCGGTGAGCGTGTAGACCTGGAACGGCAGGGCCAGACGGGTGATCTGGTTGCCGATCCCGGACACGACCTGGCCCGACCACAGCCAGCGGTAGTCGCGGTCGAGGCGCAGCGGCGAGACGTCGAGGAGCAGCCCGCGGAGTCGGACCACTCAGGCTGGCTCGACGACGAGTCGGATCGTGTGGCGCGCGCGGTCCGCGTTCGGTCATGGCGGCCTCGCGGTCGCGGCGGCCTGCAGGCCGCGGCGGCTACTTGTCGCGCTCGGCGGCGTTCGACGAGCGCGGCCTGGGCCGCGGCCAGGCGGGCGACCGGCACGCGGAACGGCGAGCAGGACACGTAGTCGAGCCCGATCTCCTCGCACTTGGCGATCGACTGCCGGGTCGCCGCCGTGCTCGCCGCAGATGCCCGAGCTCGAGGTCGGGCTTGGTCGCGCGGCCCTTGTCGACCGCGACCTTCATCAGCCCGGCCACCGCGTCGTCGAGCGTCTGGAACGGGTTGACCGGCAGGATGCCGTCCTCGACGTACTTGAGCAGGAACCCGCCCTCGGCGTCGTCGCGGCTGTAGCCGAACGTCATCTGGGTCAGGTCGTTGGTGCCGAAGCTGAAGAAGTCGGCCTCGCGGGCGATCTCGTCGGCGGTCAGCGCGCCGCGCGGCACCTCGATCATCGTGCCGAACTTGTAGTCGACCTCGACGCCGGCCTTGGCGACTCGACGGCCTTGGCCTCGGCCTCGAGCAGCGCGCGCGTGCGTGCCAGCTCGTTCACGTGGCCGACGAGCGGGATCATGATCTTGGCGATCGGGTTGCCGCCCGGCCTTCTTGACCGCGATCTGGGCGTTGAGGATGGCCCGCGTCTGGACCTTCACGAAGTCCGGGATCATCGAGGCCCAGCCGGCAGCCGCGCAGCCCCAGCATCGGGTTCTGCTCGTGCATCGACTTGATCGTCGCGAGCAGCTCCTTGTCCTCCTCGGACGCGCCGCCGGTCGACTCGGCGCGTGGTCACCTTGACGAGCTGCTCCTCGAGGTTGGGCAGGAACTCGTGGAGCGGCGGGTCGATGAGCCGGATGACGACCGGCAGGCCGTCCATCGCCTGGAAGATGCCCTCGAAGTCGCCCTGCTGGAGCACCTCGAGCTTGCCCATCGCGGTGTCGAAGCGCGCGACGACCTCGCGGCTCGTCCGCGTCGAGTCTCCTCGCCGGCGGCGAGCTCGCGCCTTGGCACGGGTCGCCTGGATGCGCGACGAGGATCGCGCCGCGCACGATCTCGAGCCGCTCGCCCTCGCGGAACATGTGCTCGGTCCGGCACAGGCCGATGCCCTCGGCGCCGTAGCCGCGGGCCTGGGCGGCCTCCTCGGGCTTGTCGGCGTTGGTCCAGACGCCCATGCGCCGGATCTCGTCGGCCCAGCCGAGGACCTTCTGGAGGTCGGGCTGGTCCTCGAACCGGGCCGACGACGGTCGGGCAGCGCGCCCACGTAGACCTCGCCGGTCGCGCCGTCGAGGCTGATCCAGTCGCCCTCGGCGAACGTCGACGCCGGTCTCGGTGCTGCGCGCGCGACTTCGCGTGCGTAGTCGATGACGAGCTCGGCGCAGCCGGCGACGCACGGCTTGCCGATCTGGCGCGCGACGACCGCGGCGTGGCTGACGTGGCGCCGCCACGGGCGGTCAGGATGCCCTGGGCCACGGCCATGCCGTGGAAGTCGTCGGGCGAGGTCTCGATGCGGACGAGGACGACCTTCTCGCCCGTCGTCGACCCACTCGACCGCGGTGTCGGCGTTGAACACGGCACGACCGACGGCCGCGCCCGGGCGAGGCGTTGAGGCCCTTGGCGATGCGCGGTCGCCGCCTTGAGCGCCGCCGGGTCGAACTGGTCGCGCAGGAGCTGGTCGACGTGGGCCGGCTCGACGCGGGCGACCGCCTCCTCCTTGCGTGATGATGCCCTCGTCGACCATGTCCGACGGCGATCTGCACGGCCGCCGCCGCGGTGCGCTTGGCGCTCGCGCGTCTGGAGCATGTACAGCCGGCCGCGCTCGATGGTGAACTCGAGGTCCTGCACGTCGCGGTAGTGCGTCTCGAGCTGCTGGCCGATGCGCTGGAACTCGGCGTAGACCTCGGGCATCTCGGTCTGCATCTGGCTGATCTTCGGGGCGGTCCGGATGCCGGCCACGACGTCCTCGCCCTGGGCGTTGGTGAGGTACTCGCCGAAGAGCACCTTCTCGCCGGTGTTCGGGTCGCGCGTGAACGCGACGCCGGTGCCCGAGTCGTCGCCCATGTTGCCGAAGACCATGGTCACGACGTTGACGGCCGTGCCCGAGGTCGTCGGCGATGTTCTGGTTCTTGCGGTAGTCGCTGGGCGCGCTTGCCGAACCAGCTGGCGAACACCGCCTTGATGGCGAGGTCGAGCTGCTCGTTCGGGTCGCTCGGGGAAGTCGCGCGCCGGTGTCGGCGCGGACGATCGACCTTGAACTCGGCCGACGAGGTCGCGCAGGGCCGCGGCGTCGAGGTCGGTGTCCTGGCTGCGCCCCGTGGCGCTCCTTGGCCGCATCGAGGGCGTGGTCGAAGCGCTCGCCGCTCGACCTCCATGACGATCCGCCCGAACATCTGGATGAAGCGCCGGTAGGCGTCCCAGCCGAAGCGCTCGTTGCCGGTCAGCGCGACGAGGCCCTGCAGCGTCTGCCTCGTTGAGGCCCAGGTTGAGGACCGTGTCCATCATCCCGGGCATCGAGAACTTGGCGCCCGAGCGGACGCTCACGAGGAGCGGGTTGGCCGGATCGCCGAAGCCCTTGCCGGTGCTGCCGCTCGACCTCCTGGACCGCCGCGAGGACGTCGTCCCAGAGGCCGTCCGGGAGGCGCTCGCCGGCCGCGAAGTAGTCGTTGCAGGCCTCGGTCGTGATCGTGAAGCCCGGGCGGCGTCGGGAGGCCGGCGTTGGTCATCTCGGCGAGGCCCGCGCCCTTGCCACCGAGCAGGTCGCGCATGCGCCGCGTCGCCCTCGGCGCGGCCGTCGCCCCAGGCGTAGATGTAGCGCTTGGCGGCCTGGTGCGGACGGTCGGCGGTGGGGCTCGCGGTCGGCCATGAGGCGGAACCTCCGGAAGGTGGCGGACGGGTCGCGCGATGGGCGGGCCGGGTCCGCGTCAGCGTCGTTGGGGTACCGCACGGATTGTACCGTCGCAACCGTCCGACGCTCGGTTGCGGTGTGGGTGGCGCGCCCGGCTCAGCGGGCGGCGACCATCGACCCCGCTCGTCCACGTCGCGATCTCGGCCCGCCGTGACGCCCCGAGCTTGGACAGGATGTGCTCGACGTGTGCTGATCGCCGTCTTCGGGGCGATGCCCAGGTCGGCGGCGATCTCCGCGTTCGTCCGGCCCTCACCGATCAGCCGAGCCACCTCGAACTCCCGGGCGGTCAGCGGGTGCCACGGGACCTCCACCGCGGTGTGGCCTCGCGCCAGCCGCAGCACGGCGTCCGTGCGCGCGGCAAGCGACGGGCTGTCCAGCCTCGATGCGGTGGCCCGGACCTCCGCGCCGATCCGGGCCGCGTCCACGAAGCGGCCGGCTCGGATGAGCGCGGACGCGAGGTCCACCCGAGCCCAGCTTGCCTCCCAGACGCGCCCTTGCTCGTCCCAGCCGCGGATGGCCGACCCAAGGAGGTCGCGCGCCACACCGGTCGACCCGTTCGCGAGCGCCAACAGCCCGCGTCCGTGCGCGACCGCGACGTTCGCGGCGGCGATCGGGAGCTCCCCAGAGGCCAGGAATTGCTCGCACGCATCCAGCCAGGCCATCCCTGCAGTCGGCCGCCCCGCCGCGAGCTCGGCCCGCACACCCGTGACGACGAACGGGATCAGCATCGGTCGCTCCCCCACCGCCTCGACGCGAAGGAACGCCTGACGGCATCGTTCCGCAGCGCGCTCCGGCTCGCCGCCCAGCAGCACCGTCTCCGCAAGCCCCCACGACGGCGGCAGGATGAGCTCCAGTGCCTCGCTCGTCTCACCGACCTCGAGCGCCGCAGCGAGTTCCGCCTCCGCAGTCGCCAGATCCCCGCGTCCCATCGCCAGGTAACCGAGCGCGCATCGGGCGGACGTCGCAGCGCGGGTGCAGCCACGATCGGTGATGGCGCGATAGGCCATGTCGGTCGCCGTCGACCAGTCGCCACCGGACCAATCGATCATCGCGGAGGTAGCGGTCATGACGTGCGCGCAATGGGATTGCTCGATCGAATCCGCGTAGCGGAGGCCGCCACCGATCCACCGCCTGGCGTCCTCGTAGGCGAGGACTCGTGACGACAGCGTCCCGAGATCACGCATCGACCCCACAGCCGTGCTCTCGTACCCCGCCTGCTCGGCCTCGCGGGCGATGTCCGCCAGCCTGGCCAGGGCGCCGACGTGGTGCCCCTCGTTGAACCGGACCAGGCACTCGTACCAGTCCACGGCGACCGGCCACTCGGGATCGCCCGTGGCCAGGGCAGCCGTTCGAGCCATCTCGATCCAACGCCGAGCCTCGGCCACGGTGAACGTCTCGGCGTGGGTGCGGGCGAGCTCGGTCGCGATGGTGACACGCGCCTCCGCGGAGTCGGGCCCGTCGGGCACCCCGTCGAGTTCGGCGAGCAGGCGGTGTCCGAGGGCCAGCCGGTCGGAGGCCGGCCGCGCATCGCGCCGCCACATCGCCAACAGGACCGCGGTCGAGATGATCGCCCGGACCGGTTCACCGGCAGCTCGGTGCAGCTTGGCCGCCTCGTTGTACGACCGCTCCGCGAGGGCCTGCTCCTCGATCGAGGCAGCCTCGCTCGCGAAGGCATCCATGAGCTCCGCGCGACCGCTGTCGGACAGATCGGTCGGGCTGTTGGCGACTGCCCGCCGGAACAGCTCGAACGCCTCGCGATGCGCCGCCAGGGCGGCGGCGCGGTGGGCACCCGCGAGGGCACTCTCGAATGCCTGCCGATGCATCCCCGCACGCTCGTAGTGCAGTGACGCGTGGACCTCCGCCTGACCCTCGAGGCGAGCCCCGAACTCCGCGGCGCGTGCGTGGAACCGACGCCGATCGCGGAGCGGCACGCTCCGGTAGATCGCATCCCGAAGCAGCTGATGACGGAAGTCGATGTAGGAGCCCGCGGGATAGAGGACGCCGTGGTCCAGGAGCTCCTGGAGTGGATCATCGAGCGTGTGCGGCGGGACGTCCATGATGCCGGCCAGGACATCGGGGATGAAGCAGCGGCCGATGACAGCACCCGCGCGCGCGACCGCCTGGGCGGCCGGCGATCGGAGGCCGATCCGCTCCAGCACCGCGTCCTCGATCGTCTCGGGGACACGCGCCTCCCGGATCGCGCGACCGTCCGCGCGGGCCTGCGCACTCATCGCGCCCAGAAGCTCCTCGATGTGCAGCGGGACGCCGTCGGTCCGTTCATAGACGGCCGCCACGACCTCACGCGGCGCAGGCAGGCCGGTATCGAGGATGAGCGACGTCACGAGGGCGGTCTGCTCGAGGTCGAAGGGCGCCAGCCGGACTTCCTCGGCGATCCGCTGCGTCAAGAGGCGTGACCGCCAGTCGCGCAGCGAGGTACCAGGCGGCGTCTCCTCTGATCGATACGCCGCGATGAGGAGGAGCGGCAGGTCTCGTGTTCGGCGCGCCAGCTCGGCGATGATCTCGAGGCTCACGTCATCGGCCCACTGCAGGTCCTCGAACACGAAGGCCGTCGGACGCACCAACCCGGCGCGGACGCGCTCGACGACATCGACCACGAGCATCCGGCGTCGCGATCGCTCGGCAAGCGCCGGTGCATCGCGCAGGCTCAGGAGTTCGGATCCCAGCGCCTCGAGGTCCGGGGTGACCGTGCACGTTCGGGCGAGGTCCAGGATCGATGCCGCCGGCAGGTCGTGGTCCTGCGGCGCAAGGTCGGCCTGGGCGATGCGGAACCCTCGATCGACCGCTTCGCCGCGGATCGTGCGCAAGACACGCGTCTTCCCGATCCCGGCCTCGCCGGCGACAAGAAGGAATTGACCGGATCCTGCCGCGACCTCGTCGAGCCGCCGCTGGGCAAGCGCCAGCACGTCTTCGCGACCGATCAGGAGCGGGCTGATGAGCGGTCCCACGGCGTCCATGGCTGCGAGTGTAGGTCGTGGAGGTTTCGTCGCATCGGTCATTCGACCGATGCTGCCCGCCGTTCGACGGGTGAACCTGCGTGCACGACGGCCCGTCCAAGGGCCGGATCAGGCTGGAGGTACGGCGGATGGCCACATTCATGGATGTCCACAACGGCTTCTTCGGCGTCAGCGGCCAAGCAGCTCGCCGAGGCGCACGCAGCGTGACCTCGACATCCAAGACGACGAAGGCGTCCACTACGAGCACGCCTGGCTCGATCCGACGCCGGCAAGGTCTTCTGCCTCGCGACGGGCCCGTCGAAGGAGGCCGTCATGCGGATCCACGAGCGCGCCGGCCACCCGACCCCCGAGGTCTACGAGATCACCGTGGAGGTGGCGTGATGCGACGGCGACGATTCCTGCCGGCCGCGATCGGGCTGCCGATCCTGGCCTGAGCATGGCGATCGGCTTGCCCTCGCGAAGGGACCCGCTCGCCGACGTCCGCCAGGCGACCGCCCGGTTCCAGTCGATCCGCCAGGCCGAGACCGCCGGCTACGTGCTGTTCTACGTGTGCGCCGAGAACCCGGCGTCGGCACGATGGGCCAGCACTACGTCAAGTTCGAGCTCGTCGGCGACCCGGCCATCGATCCGCTCCAGCCGGAGGCGCTCGTCTACGAGCCGCAAGCCGGATGGCACGCACAGCTCGTCGCCCTCGAGTACTCGGGTGCGGGTGGGACCGGTCACCGACCCGGCCCCGACCGTGTTCGGGCCAGACGATGCTCCGCGTGGGCACAGGCAACCGGTATGGCATCGAGCCGGACGGCTTCTACGAGCGCCATTACTGGCTGTACGAATCGAACCCGCTCGGGCGCGTTCAACGACTGGAACCCGAACGTCTCGTGCCTCGGCACCGGTGACAACGGCGGCTGATCCTCGCGCCGTCTCCCGCGCAGCCTCGACCCCGTCGCCGGCAGGGCGGCGGCGGGGTCGACGGTGTGGCGGGTACCATCATCGCCATGACCGAACCCGCCATCCTGACCGAGCTGCCCACGATCGAGGCCGAGGCCCCGCAATACAACGCGCGCCTCGTGCGGCGCGAGGACGAGAACGAGTCGCTTGCCTACTTCTGGGTGCGCTTCGATGGCGAGCCGACCCCGTTCGAGGCCGGCCAGTACATGACGATCGGGGTCATGGCCGGCGGGCGGATCGTGCAACGGCCCTATTCCGTGGCGTCCGACCCGGCGGTCGCCGGCGACGAGGGCTACGAGTTCTACGTGCGACTCGTGCAGGGCGGGACGTTCACGCCGCTGCTCTGGCAGCTGCCGGTCGGCCACCCGATGCGCATGATCGGGCCGAAGGGCAAGTTCACCCTGCTGCCCGACGACGATCGGACGCACATCTTCATCTCGTCGGGCACGGGCAACGCCCCGTTCGTGTCGATGATGCGGCAGCTGCTGCGCGAGGGCCGACCGCGGCGCGCCATCTTCCTGAATGGCGTGTCGCACGGCGACGAGATCGGCTATCGGTCGCTGCTCGATGGCTGGGCGACGAGCGGGACGTACCCGATGACCTACGTGCCGACGGTCTCGCGGCCGAATGACCCACGGAATGCCGACTGGACCGGGCGGACCGGGCGGGTCGAGACGATCCTGGCGCCCGTGCTCGACGAGCTCGGGCTGACGCCGGCCGACTCGATCGCCTACATCTGCGGCAACCCGGACATGATCCTCGCCGCGGAGGCGACCCTGCTCGAGCGCGGACTACCCCGAGGAGCAGATCCACAAGGAGCTGTACTGGCCGAAGGGCAAGGAGCCCCGCGGCGTGGCCGGGGCGGACCTGGCCGCCGCGATCGAGGCTGCCGAGCAGAACGCCGACCAGTAGACCGCCCGCGGTCCACGCGTCGATCTCACGCCTCCGCGGACGCCGCGTCGGGCTCGCGCTCCTCGGCTCCGGCCTTCGGGCGATAGATCGCTCCGACGTACACGCCCACCAGGACAACGGCCCCACCCACCAGGAACGATGGCTGGATCGGCTCGGCGAAGAGCACCGCGCCGAGCACGATCGCCACGAGCGGGAACAGCAGGAACGCATACGACGTGGCCGACGCGGTCCAGCGCGCCAGCACGTACAGCGCGAGCAGGAAGACGCCGATCGAGCCCGGCCCGATCAGGTAGGCCATCCCGACCAACGTGTCGGACTGGGTGGGGAGCGCGACGGGTTCCTGTGCGATAAGGCTGCCCGCGAGGAGCAGCGTGCCCGCCGAGGAGCATGCCGATGGCGTTCGCTGCGACCGGGTCACCGGGAGGCAGGCGCTTGACGATGACGACGCTTTCGGCCTGGCAGGTCGCCCCGGCGAGCAGCAGGGCGATCGCGATGAGCGGGACGTTCAAGCTCAACTGGTCCGCGGCTACGATGACGATCCCGGCCGCCGCGATCAGCGAACCGACGACACCGTGGAGCCGTGGACGCTCGATCCCGTGGACGACCGAGAGCAGCACCGTGATCGGACAACTCCTCGTCGACGATCGGGTCGCCGAGCGCGCGGGCCGCGGTCACGTCGACCCGGCCGAGGATGCCGCGGGCCTTCGCGGCATGGATCGCGCAGGCGCGGAGCCAGGTCGAGCGCCACTGATCGTCCGCGTCTTCGATGAGATCGCGCAGGCAGCCCTCGGGATCGGGCGCGCATCGCGCGGCATCCCCAGCGGGCCAGTCGCTCGTCGACGGCGCAGGTCCGGCTGGATGATCGGGAGGATCTGCCCCGATTCGGCCGTGACCGAGCGCGACGTCGAGCGCCTCGACGGCCAGGGCAGCGTTCGCGCCACCGGCACTGACCTGCATCATGCGCCGGCCCGAGGCGGCCGGATCCGTGGCGAGCCTGTCGGCCGGCCATCACCCGCTGGCGGACGAGGTCGAACTCGTCGTCCAGCGCCCGACGGACCGGCCCGTCGCCGTCGCGTCCGTCGTCGCCCGCCGCTCGCATCGCGACGAGGGCGGCGAGGATCCGGCCGGCGTGGCGTTCGTCGTCGGCCAGCCGTCATCGAGCACGCGCGCCGTCGCGTCCGCCGCCGGGCCGGGCGCGCCGAGGCGCTCCATCACGAGGAGCCCCAGCTCCCGATCCCGATGCCCGACGTGCCGCCGGAGCAGCGCGTCCCGAGCGGGTGTCATGTCGGCGGCCGCCCGGACGAGGCGCCGCGCGCGCGGCGAGGCCGGTGATGCATCGACATCGAGGAGCTCGGCCATCGACGGGAGGACCGCATCCCCGAGTCGCGTGACCGCGCCCGCCGCCGGTTCCAGCGACCGCACGTCGTCGAGCCCCGCGAGCACCGCCGCGATGGCGAACGCGTCGCCCGGCTGCACCGCGTCGAGCGCCGCGTTCCGGACCGTCACGTCCTCGTCGACCAGGAGCGCCGGCGGCAGCGGCCCGGTCGCTCGCGTCCAGCGATCCGAGTGCCTCCCGCGGCCAGCCTCCGGATGGCGGCGTCCGTCGACCCCGGCATGGCTCCGCACCTCGTCCGCGAGGCGCCGTCGGCTCGCCACGTCGCCCGATGCCGCCAGTGCCGTCAGCGCGGCCAGCCGGACCTCCGGACGCGCGTCCTCGACGAGCGAGGCCAGCTCGCCGGCCATGCGCGGTGACGCCATCCTGGCCAGCAGGTCGAGCCCGAGCCGCGCCGCCCGCGGGTCCGCGCTGACCAGCAGCCGTCTGGCGACCTCCTCGTCCGCCTCGGTCGCATCCAGGTCCGCGTCGGCAGCCAGGAGCCGACGCCGTCGCAGCGCGTCCACGAGCGCCGGGCCATACGCCCGGTACAGGAGGATCCCCGACCACGTCCAGACGACGCACACGACGCGTCGTGACGCGCGATCATCGCGGCCAGCGCGAACGGGAGCGCGTCGAGCACGAGGATGAGGACGCCCGAGATCCCGATCGCGACCGGGACGCCGATCCCCTCGACGGCGGCCTGCACCGACAGCCGGAGACGCGCCGGGAGGACCTGGTACATCGCGTTGATCGACGTCCGCGTCGTGCCGTCCGTCAGGGCGATGTCGGCGATGCGAGCGGCCGACACGGTCGCCAGCAGCGCGAGCGATGCCCCGCCCGCCGACGGCGTAGACCGCGACCATGGCGGCGGCGAAGGACCGTCAGCACGACCGGGTTGAGCGCGATCCCGAGCCGCAGGCCGAAGCGACGGAGCAGCGGACCCGCCAGCAGGAACAGGAACGCGATGCTCACGATGTTCATGACCGCGGTGTAGCCGGCGAGGAACCGGGCCAGGTCCGCCGGATCCGGGTACTGCGCGCTGGCGCGGTCGAACACCAGGAAGTCGGCGAGCTGGCTGCCGAGCGCGGACAGGACCTGGTAGGCGAGGATCAGCGCGCACGAACGGCGTCCCGAACAGCGCGTCGCATCGATGGTCGCGCCGGCCGCGTCGTCCTCCGTCGGCGACGCGGCGCCGATGCCGGGCCGGGCTCGGCCGCCGCGCTCAGCGACGACGCGTACCGACGGCCGGTCGCCCACACGAGCGCGGCGAACGCCGCCCTGGGCGATCGCCGTCGCGAGCAGCAGGTCCTCGGTCCGGCCGAGCCAGGCACCAGCCAGCGCGCCGAGCAGGCCGCCGACCACGGCGCCGACCGGGAAGCCGGCCATGATCCGCGGGAAGCTGGCCTTGATCCCGGCGATGTCGAGCAGCCGGCCGGCCTGCCCGCCGATGAACACGAATCCGAGCTGGATGAGGATCGGGAACAGCACCAGCAACGGCGCCGAGACCCAGCGCCGCCGCCGCCGGCGGCGATGACCCAGGCGACGCCGAACAGCGACGGCGGCACCGCCCAGCACGATGAGCGCGATGCCGCATGCAGGTCGAAGCGTCTGGGCGCTCCGCGCGACCGCGCCCGAGACGACGATGCCCGCCGGCGCCGATGGCGATGTAGGTCACCGGCAGCCACCCCGAGCCGTACGCGTCGAGGAACATCGCGTTGGCGACGATGCCCAGCAGGGCGGCCATCGCGCCGAAGACGAAGCGCCTGGGCCGGTCAGCCATGCGACGGCCGCCGAGCCCGGGCGGCGCGGCCGGTCACGCCGGCGTCGTGTCCGCCCGGAGCGCGGCTCGCTCGCGCACCATCGTGACGAGCGCGACGATGATCCCGCTCGCGAGCTCCGGTCGGTCGGCCAGCAGCTCGTCGAGCACCGGCTTGTCGATCCGCAGCAGCATCGCCGGCTCGAGCGCCGTGACGGACGCCGAGCGCGGCTCCGGGACGAGCGCCGCGAGTTCGCCGACGGTCGGCCCGGGACCGAGCGTCGTCGACGTCGCGCTCGCCGTGATGCACGCGGAGCCGTCCTCGCACGATCGCGAACAGGTGGTCCTCCACCGCGCCCTCGACGATGACCGGCGCGCCCGCCGCGACCTCGAGCTCGGTCGCCCGTTGGGCGACCGCGGCGAGCGTGCGGCCCGGGACGTCGGCGAACAGCTCGACGCGCTGGAGCGCGATGACGCGCTCGACGGTGGTCATCGTCATGCCGGCGCGCCCCACGCGGGCGCAGGCGCGCGGCCAGCTCGTCGACGGGCAACGGCCGCAGCCAGGCCTTCGCGTAGAGCTCGCCGGGGATCATGATCACGTCGACCTGCGCGTTCCGCGACGATCTCGCTGTTGCGTTCGGCGCGGCGGATGACGCCCGTCGTCCCGACGGGCACCCACGCGTGCAGCGGGGATGGCGCGTAGCCGCCGTCCGGGCGGACCACCAGCCCGGGACCGGTCGGGACGTAGACGAACGACGGCGGCGACCCGCGCGCGACGAGGATCTCGCCTGGCCGCGACCGTCGCCCGGCAGACCTCGGCGAACGCCGCCGCACGGTCGAGCGCGGCCGCGTACACGCCATGCTCGGCCATCCGTCGGACGACCTCGTCCGCCTCGAGGCCGACGCGTCCACCGGCTCGGCCGCGTAGAACCGCCGCCGCTCGTCCGGTGCCGCTCCCTCGACGTCGGCGACCGACACCAGCCGGCGAGCGAGCGACGGGTCGCGCTCGGCCACCAGCGCCGGCGACCTCGTCGGCGAAAGCGGGGCGGTCGCTCGGACGCTCGAGCTGGATCCGCACGTCGTCGATCGCGCGGGTCGGCGGCCGGACGCCACCGCCCACGGAGCCGCCGCCGAAGGTCGGGATGACGTCCGCCACGATGTCCACGACGACGCCGGCGACGCTCGCGGCGGCGCGTCGTGCGGCCGCGTCGCTGCCGAACGCGCCCCGGTGGAACGCGATGCGCAGGTGGCCCTGCGGCGTCACGAAGGCGACCCTGATGTTCGCCTCGCCGGCGCCGCGCTCATCGTCGTAGGCGATCACGTACGCGGCATCGCCGGCCGCGGACCGCATCGTGCACACGGCTCGCGCGGTCTCGGCGTCCATGCAGAGCTCGAAACCGCCGGATGTGCGCAGGTCGGTCCCGCGCTGTCGCAGCACGTCCGCGGCCCGCAGCGCCCGCATCGCGTCCAGCACGTCGTCGGCGAGCTCGGCCTGCGGCCCGCTCGGATGCGCTGAGCCATGCGTACGACTGCGACGGATCGTCATACGCGCCCGTGTTGGCGTCGCAGCCGATCGGCGACGTGTCGTCGGCCGACGGCAGCCGCCGGCTCGCGCGGTGCTCGTCCAGGCTCGGTGAAGACGACCCGCTGCATGCAGCCGGCGGAGCGCCACCCGGTCGTCGAGGACGCGCGGCGGGCACCGCCGACTTGCTGTGGGTGAGACTCATGCTGAGCATCTCGCGCACGACGATCTCGAGGGGCAGGCCGAACGGCGCCCGGGCGGCGACGTCGTCAAGGCGCGTCCGGACCGGGCCCGGCGCGAGGAGGTGATCCACGAGCGGGTCGACGTCGGGGCCGAACGCCGCATGCGCCGCGAACAGCGGGTGGATCCGCCGGCCCAGCGGCGTCATGTCGACCATGCCGATGTCGTGGAGATACGCGGCGGCGACGCCCAGCGACTCGAGGAAGCCGCCGGCGTCGGCGGCCGGACGACCAGGGATCAGCACCCCATCGATCGTGTCCAACAGCCGGACGAGGCCGATGGCGACGTCGCGGACGTGGACGACGCCGTGGTCGGCGAACATCGCGGGATGGGTCCCGGGATCGGCGAGGAACGCGGGGTCGTCGCACAGGACTTCCAGCGAGGCCTGCGCCTCGATCGGCCGCCAGAACCGCTCCTCGAGATAGGTCCGGACGGGGCGCGGGAGCTGATCATCGAGCACCGCCCACTGATCAGTCTCGTCCATGGCGGGACACACTATCGGCCACGGGGGCGCGGTGCAATGGGGACCCCTCGGCGGCGGAGCCTACCCGTGACGGGCCGCGTCCAGCCGGTCGAGGATCAGCCGCGTCACGCCCTCGACCGGGATCCGCTCCTGCGTCATCGAGTCGCGATCGCGCACGGTGACGGCGCCGTCCTCGAGCGAGTCGACGTCCACCGTGACGCACCACGGCGTCCCGATCTCGTCCTGGCGCCGGTACAGCTTGCCGATCGCCGCCGTGTCGTCGTAGACCGCCATCGTGTGGCGCTGCAGGTCCGCCTTGATCGCGTGGCACAGCGCCACGATCTCCGGTCGCTTCTTCAACAGCGGCAGCACCGCCACCTTGTACGGCGCGAGATCCGGATGGAGCGCCAGCGAGACACGCGGTCTCGCCGCGGACCTCCTCCTCGCGGTAGGCGTCGATGAGGAACGTGAACGCCGCCCGGTCCGCCCCGGCGGCCGTCTCGACGACCCACGGGATCACGTGCTCGTTCGTCGCCTGGTCGAAGTACTCGAGCGATCTCGCCCGACGCCTCCGAGTGGCGCGACAGGTCGAAATCGCCGCGGTTGTGGACGCCCTCGAGCTCCTTCCAGCCGAACGGGAACCGGTACTCGACGTCGACCGCCTTCTTCGCGTAGTGCGCGAGCTCGTCGGGCGCGTGCTCGCGCAGCCGCAACCGCGACGGCGTCACGCCGTAGCGCTCGTACCAGGCGCGGCGCGCCGGCAGCCATTCCTCGAACGCCGCGGCAGCCTCCGCTTCCGGGCGCACGAAGTACTGCATCTCCATCTGCTCGAACTCGCGCATCCGGAACACGAAGTTCCCGGGCGAGATCTCGTTGCGGAACGACTTGCCGATCTGGGCGATCCCGAACGGCAGCTTCTTGCGCGACGACTGCTGGACGTTCTTGAAGTTGACGTACGAGCCCTGGGCGGTCTCGGGGCGCAGGTAGATGACCGCCGCGTCCTCCTCGACCGGGCCCATGAACGTCTTGAACATGAGGTTGAACCGGCGCGGCGCCGACAGCGGACCGCCGTCCACTGGGCATTTCAGGCCGAGTCGCTCGACGATCCCCGGATCGGCGAGGTCGGTCGCCGACAGGTCCTCGGCGCCGGGCAGCTCGTCGAGCCGGAACCGGCGATGGTCGGTCTGGCATTCGACCAGCGGGTCGCTGAACGACCCGACGTGCCCCGACGTCACCCAGACCTGCGGGTGCATGAGGATCCCCGCGTCGAGCCCGACGATGTCGTCGCGCTCCTGGACCATCGAGCGCCACCACGCGCGCTTGACGTTGTTCTTCAGCTCGACCCCGAGGGGGCCGTAATCCCAGACGGCGTTGATGCCGCCGTAGATCTCGCTCGACGGGAAGATGAAGCCGCGCCGCTTCGACAGCGACACGATCGTGTCGAGGTCCGCGACGGCGGGCGCGACGACCTCGGGATCGGGGGTGGGATCGGTCACGGGGTGGGTCTCCGGTGGGCGCCGGGCCTGGCATGGCCGGTCGCGTGGGATGGGCCCCGATGCTAGCAGAGCGCAGGAACGCTGCCGGTGTAACGTCTCGCCCTGCCAGGCGTTTCCGTCACGAGGACGCTGATGCACCAGACCCCCAGACACGACCCGCCCGCGCGAGATGGATGGAAGCGCGCGATCCGCCAGCTGCTGTTGGTGCCGATCTCGCCGGAAGGCGCACGGATCATCGACATCGTGGTCCTGCCGATCGGGGCCGTCGTGGCGTTCTTCGTCTGCATCCCGCTCTGGATCCTGACGATCGCCGCCGGAGCCATCGTCGGGTCGACGTTGGTGGCGCTCGGGGCTCCGGACGTGATCGGCACCATCTGCTCCATCCTGGGGATCGGTGGCGGCCTCGCCCTGAGCTTCGTCGTGCTCCTCCGGATCTATCGCCGACTCCCTGCCGGGATCCGGGGCTGGGTCACGCCCGACGACGAAGGCGAGGGACCGCGCGTGTCAGTCCCCGATCGACCGCCTCCACACCGGTGCCGGGAAGGCGGACGATCCCGACGAGCTCGTCGGAGATCCGCCGACGCTCGAGGATCGGATCGCCGCCGCGGACGCGACCCTGGCCGCAGGCCCTTCGACCGCCGACGGGCACGACAGCCGGCGCTAGCCCAGTCTCGGCCCGCTCACCCGCGCGCCGGGACGAGTCGGAGCCAGTCCTCGAGGCTGGTCGTCCCCAGGAGCGCCCCGTCGCCGGGGACGAGGGTCCGCTCGTCGAGACGCGCACCGAAATACCGCGCGTCCGGGTCGGTGACGACGTTTCGTGGATCGTGGCGCTCGGCCAGCACCCGTCGGACGAGGTCGGGGAAGGCGAACGCCTCGGGCCCGGCGATCTCGACCGTCCCGTTCAGCGGCGCACCGAGCGCGAACCGACCGACCATCGCGGCGACCTCATCGGCGGCCATGGGCTGGATCAGGACGGGCGCGAGCCGGACGGTGTCATCCGTGGTCGCCGAATCGGCGATCCCGCCGATGAACTCGAAGAACTGGGTCGCGTGGACGATCGTGTACGGGATGGGTCCCGCCTTGATGCGTGCCTCCTGGGCGAGCTTCGCCCGGAAGTAGCCGCTGTCGGGGAGGCGGTCCGTCCCGACGACGGACAGCGCCACGTGATGGCCGACGCCCGCGACGGCCTCGGCCGCCAGCAGGTTCCGCGTCGAGTCGTCGAAGAACGCGAGCACGGCGGCCGCCTCGAACGACGGCGAGTTCGCGACATCGACGACGACATCCGCGCCCTCGAGCACCTCGCTGAGGCCCTCGCCGGTCGTCGCGTCCACGCCCGAGCGCGGGGATGCCGCGATCGGCCTCGTGACCCTCCGCCGCCAGGCCGGACACGAGCTTGGAGCCGATGAGTCCGGTGCCACCGATGACGACGATCTTCATTGCGTGCTCCCCTGTCTCCTCAGTCGGACCCACCGATCTTAGCCGTCGCGCCTCTTGACATGCCGTGCTCCGGGTGTACCGTTCGGTCAATCGACCGATGTCGGTCAGTCGACCGACAGAACACCACGGCGAACGGGAGGGCGTGACATGGCGCTACGAGATCGAGGGACGATTGCTGGAGGTCTGCACCTGCAACGTGCTGTGCCCGTGCTGGGTCGGCGAGGATCCCGACTTCAAGACCTGCGACACCACGATCGCCTGGGGCATCGAGAAGGGCTCGATCGAGGGCGTGAGCGTCGACGGGCTCACGATGGCCGTCTCTGCCCACATCCCCAAGAACATCCTCATCCCGAAGTCGTGGAAGGCGGTCGTCTACGTCGACGAGCGCGCGACGGCTGAGCAGGAGGGCGTCCTCCTGAAGCTCTTCACCGGACAGCTCGGGGGCGCCATCGCCGATCTCGCCGGCCTGATCGGCGAGGTCGTGGCCGTCGAACGCGCCCCGATCAAGTTCACCGTCGACGGCGGCAAGGGCAAGCTGTCGATCGGAACGCGGGTCGAGGCCGAGATGGCGCCGTTCGTCGGCGCGACGGGCAACCCGACGACCCTCGCGGAGACCGTCTTCAGCACGATCCCTGGGTCGCCGGTCTACGCGAGCAAGGCCAGCCAGTACACGCGCGACGGCAATGGCCACGGGCATCCCGAGCGTCGACCTGCAGGGCCACAACGCCCTCCAGGGCCACTTCCGCTTCGCCGCCTGACGCGGGCGAGACCAGAGCGATGTTCAGTCCCGCGCACCTGCGCGCCCCCGGTCGCGATCGGGCGATCCTGACCGGGACCCTCGTGGCGATCGCCGGGTTGGCCTGGCTCGCCCTGTGGCTGTGGGAGGGCTCGCCGTACGGGCACTACCTGCACCATGACGGCGTCGGCGTCGACACGTCGGTGGCCGTCGGGGCGGCGGCCTTCACGATGGGCTGGACGCTGATGATCGTCGCGATGATGCTGCCGAGCAGCGTGCCCCTCGTGGTCACGTTCGGGGCCCTCGTCGCCAGGCGCGCGCGACCGGCGCCGGCTGGTCGCCTTGCTGCTCCTGGGCTACCTCCTCGTCTGGGCCGCGTTCGGGTTCGTGGCCTGGGCCGCCGACCGTGCCGTCCACGCGGCGGTCGATGCCCTGCCATGGCTGGCGGCACACCCGGAGCTGATCCTGGCGGCGACCCTCCTCGGGGCCGGCCTGTGGCAGTTCAGCCCGTTGCGCGACCGCTGCCTGGACGAGTGCCGCAGCCCGCTCGGCTTCGTGCTCAACCGCTGGCGCGGGACATCGGAGCGGCGCGAGGCTCTGACGATCGGCTTTGCCCACGGCGCATTCTGCGTCGGGTTGTTGCTGGTCGCTGATGCTCGTCATGTTCGGCGTCGGGATCAGCAGCCTGACGGCGATGCTCGCGCTCGGCGCGCTGACCGCGATCGAGAAGAACCTGCCCCACGGCCGCCGGCTCACCCGCCCGCTCGGCGTCGTCCTGTTGCTGGCCGCCGTGTACGTGGTCGCCGCATGACCACCGGGTCGTATGCTCGGCGCGTGCTGGACGCGAAGCAGCCAACGAACGGCACCCGAGCCGAGCGCCGGGATCAGGCGGCCGCTGACACGCGGACGGCGATCGTCGATGCGGCCCGCGCCTGCCTGCTGGCGGACGGCTACGCGAACCTCTCGACGCGCCGCGTGGCGGAGGCCGCCGGCGTCCCGCTCAGCCAGATCCACTACCACTTCGGCTCGAAGCGGCAGCTCATCCTCGCCGTCCTCGACGCGGAGAACGAGCGACTGCTGGCGCGCCAGCGGCAGATGTTCGACGTCCCCGACCCGCTGTGGGTCCGCTGGGAGTACGCCTGCGATTTCCTCGACGCCGACATCGAGTCGGGTTACGTCCGGATCCTGCAGGAGATGATCGCCGCGGGATGGTCCGACGCGGAGGTGGCGGCCGCGGTCCGCGAGATGATCGGTGGCTGGTATCGACTGCTGGCGGATGTCGCCCGACAGGAGCAGGAGCACGGCGCCGATCTGGGTGGCTTCACGCCCGACGAGGTCGCGGCCCTCATGGCGACGCCGTTCCTCGGCGCGGAGGAGCTGATCCTCCTGGGCGTGAGCGAGTCCACGCTGCCGATCCGCTCGGCGCTGCGCAAGGTGGGCGTGCTCCTGCGCGGCATCGCGGCGCCCGAACCGCGCGCCGCGGCGGCAGCGACGACGATGACACCCGACCGTCGACCGCACCGCGAAGCCGACACGAGGTGACGACCGACGACGGACGTGGCCTGGCGAGCAGACGCGCGCCCGCTACCCGGACACGACCGGCTTCGTCGAGCGCGACGGCGGCCGGGTCTCCTACGAGGTCTACGGCGCAGGCGACCCGCCGATCGTGTTCGTGCCGCCGTGGCAGGTCGTCCACTCGCGGACCTGGAAGGCCCAGATCCCCGACTTCGCCCGACGCCACCGGGTGATCGCGTGGGACAACCGCGGGAACGGCCGGTCCGACCGGCCGCGCGATCCGATGGTCCACGTCACGCGCGAGCGGGCCGCGAACCTCATCGCGGTGATGGACGCCGCCGGCGTCGCGGCGGCCGTCCTCGTGGGGGTCTCGTCCGTCCTCCGGCCCGATGACGGTCCTCGGGGCCGAGCATCCGGAGCGCGTGCTCGGGCTGGTGTTCATCTGTCCGGCGTCGCCGTTCGGCGAGCCGTCGTACAAGGGATCCGCGCCGTTCGAAGAGCACCTGCACGGACGACGACGGCTGGAACAAGGAGAACATCCACTTCTGGCGGCGCGACTTCGGTGCCTACCTCGAGTACTTCTTCGGCGAGGCGTTCCCGGAACCGCACTCCACGAAACAGGTCGACGACGGGATCGGCTGGGGGATGGAGACCGACGTGGAGACGCTGGCGGCCACGGTCCGCACGCCACGGACGCTCGACGCCCGACGTTCACCGCGATGTGTGCCGCGATCCGCGCCCCGACGCTGGTCATCCAGGGCACCTTCGAGCGGGTCAGCGCACGTGAGCCAGGGCATCGGCTTGGCGGCCGCGATCCCGGGCGCCCGCCTCGAGCTCATCGACGGAGGTGGGCACCTCGTCCACGCCCGGGACCCGGTGCGCGTGAACCTCCTGATCCGCGACTTCGTCCGCGCCTGGAGGCGACGCCATGACCGCCGACGCCGCGACGCCGACCGGACCGCAGGCTCGCGACAGCTGCGCGCCCGCCACCCCGACGCCACCGGGTTCGCCGCGTCGCGGACGGCGTCCGCGTCGCCTACGAGGTCTACGGGCACGGCGAGCCGACGTTCCTGCTCGTCCCCTCGGCGCCGATCGTCCATTCGCGTCTCTGGAAGGCGCAGATCCCCTACCTCGCCGCCACGGCCGCGTGGTCACCTTCGACGGCGCGGCAACGGCCCGTCCGACCGACCGAACGACGCCGGGGCCTACGCGGACGCGCGAGTCGCGGCCGACATCGTGGCCGTCATGGACGCGACCGGACCACGGACCGGGCGGTGCTCGTCGGGCTCTGCGCCGATGCCGTCTGGCGGCGGTCCTGTTCGCCGCGGGCGCGCCCGGAGCGCGTCGCCGGGATCGTCGCCTTCGGGCCGGCGTGCCCCTCGGCACCGCCCCCGGACCCGTGCGGTCCAGTCTCGTTCGACGACGAACTGCCGCACGGATGAGGGCTGGGCCAAGTACAACCGCCACTACTGGCGTCGCGACTTCGCCGGCTTCCTCCAGTTCTTCTTCTCGCAGTGCTTCACGAGCCGCATTCGACCAAGCGATCGAGGACTGCGTCGGCTGGGCGGCGATCGACGATCGATGGAGGCGATGCTCGGCGACTGGCTGCCGCCGGCCGACCGCGGCCGAGACGCCGTCGCGCGGCGGCCCTCGCGGTCCGCTGCCCGTGCTCCTGGTCCATCGGCGGCGACGACGCTGCCAGCCGCCGGCGCGCCGGCCATCGCCTCGCGGAGCTCACCGGCGCAGATGCTCGTGTCTCGAGGGCGGCGGCCACATCCCGGGCCCGCACCCGGTCTCGCCAACCTGGCGATCCGCGACTTCGCCGCGGCGGGCGACCGCCCGGCGATGCCGCGATCGACCGCGCCGACCGCGACGAACGTGGACCCGCGGCCTGGCCCGCCGGCGCCGCGCGCTGTACATCTCATCCCCCATCGGTCTCGGCCACGCGCAGCGCGACGTCGCGATCGCCGCCGAGCTCCGCAAGCTCCACCCGGACCTCCAGATCGACTGGCTCGCCCAGAGCCCGGTCACCACGTGCTCGAGGCGCACGGCGAGCGGATCCACCCGCTGAGTGCCGAGCTGGCCCTGGAGTCCGCCCACATCACCGCGGAATCGTCCGAGCACGACCTCAACGCATTCCAGGCGATCCGGCGGATGGACGAGATCCTCGTCGCGAACTTCATGGTGTTCCACGACGCCGTGGCGAGCGGCGACTACGACCTCGTGATCGGGGACGAGGCCTGGGACGTCGACTACTTCCTCCACGAGAACCCGGAGCTCAAGCGGACGGCATTCGCCTGGATGACCGATTTCGTCGGCTGGCTGCCGATGCCGTCGGGCGGCGAGCGCGAGGCGTTCCTCACGTCCGACTACAACGCGGAGATGATCGAGCAGGTCGAGCGCTTCCCGCGGATCCGCGACCGCGCGATCTTCGTCGGCGAGCCCGACGACATCGTGCCCGACGACTTCGGGCCGGACCTCGGGCCGATCCGCGACTGGACCGAGCGCCATTTCGACTTCAGCGGGTACGTGACCGGCTTCGACCCGACGCCGCTCATCGAGGGACGCGAGGAGCTGCGGCGCGAGCTCGGCTACCAGCCCGACGAGCGCGTGGTGATCGTCACGGTCGGTGGATCCGGCGTCGGCGAGTCGCTGCTGCGGCGGGTCATCGCGAGCTATCCGGACGCCGCCCGGCGGGTGAACGGCCTGCGCATGATCGCGGTGGCCGGTCCGCGGATCGATCCGGCGTCGCTGGGTGCGGCGGCCGGGGTCGAGGTCCGGGCGTTCGTGCCGGACCTGTATCGGCACCTGGCGGCCTGTGATCTCGCCGTCGTGCAGGGCGGGCTGACCACCACGATGGAGCTGGCCGCCGCCCGCCGGCCGTTCCTCTACTTCCCGCTGCGCGACCACTTCGAGCAGAACCGGCACGTCCGGCACCGCCTGGAGCGCTACGGGGCGGGGCGCTACATGGAGTACGCGGCGTCGCCGCCGGAGGTCATCGCGGAGGCGATCGCCGCGGAGATCGACCGCCCCGTCGCCTACCGCCCGGTCGAGACCGACGGGGCGGCGCGCGCGGCCGCGCTCATCGCGCCGCTGCTCTAGACGCGATCCCTCCGAGGCGGCATAGCGGCCGCTAGGCCGGCAGGACGTCCGCCAGGACGCGCATCGCGTTGCCGCCCATGACGCCCGCGATCGTCGCCTCGTCGAGTCCGGCCTCGAGCAGGGCGTCGGTGATCTGCACGAGCCCGGTCGCGTCGATCGGGCGTGGCCACCGCCCCGTCGAAGTCGGAGCCAAGGCCGACGTGGTCGGCGCCGGCCACGTCGACCGCGTAGCGGATCGACCGCGCGATCGACGCGACGTCGTCGCCCCCGCAGGCCGTCTCCCAGAAGCCGATCCCGACGAGGCCGCCGGTCGCGGCGATGCCGCGCAGGTGCTCGTCGGACAGGTTGCGGGCGTTGTCCGCCGTGCCGCGGACGCCGGTATGCGACGCGATGACCGGCCGCCGCGCCAGCGCGAGGACGTCGTCGATCGTGGCGGACGATGCATGGGCGACGTCGAGGACCATGCCGCGTGCCTCCATACGCTCGATCATCTCGCGACCCGCCGCCGTGAGGCCGCCCTTCACGATGCCGTGCGCCGACCCACCGAAGGCGTTGTCGAAGAAGTGGCTCGGCGAGATCATCCGGTAGCCCGCATCGAACGCGACGTCGACGTTGGCCGGATCGTCGTCGAGCGCGTGCGCGCCCTCGATCGCCAGCAGGCCCGCGGTCATGCCGTGACCCAGCCCCGGCGCCGCTGCCCGCTCCGCCCGGTACACCGCGAGGTCGCCGGCCGTGCGCAGGATCGTGAGCCGGCCCTCCGACCCGGCCGCGAACCCCTCCGCTCGGGCCGCCATGTGGCGCGCCCGTGCCAGGAGGCTGCGCCAGGTCGCCGGCGGCCAGCCGCTCGCGATCGCGACGAGCGTCACGTCGTCGCTCCGGTCGTCGTTGCGCTCGATGTTGAGGTGACGGGGCGATTTCGTGGAGGCGGCCAGCACCTGCAGCGCGACGTTGCCCTCGAGCAGCCGCGGGACGTCGACATGGCCGCGTTCGCCGCGCTGCAACAGGTCGCGTCCCCACAGCAGCGAGTCCGCGTGCAGGTCGACGACCTCGAGCGTGGCGTGCAGGGCACGAGCGCGGTCCGACGCCTCGTACGGCGCTGGTCGCGTCGTCGCGCACAACCGTCGTTCCGTGCGCGCCACCGCCGCCCGACCGGCGGTACGGGCCAACACGGCGGCTCCCGCCGCCGCCCCGGCCGTCGCCAGCGCGACCGCACCGACACGCGCGGCCCGCGCAGTCCCGCTCACGAGACCGGCTCGCCGGCGAGGAGGTCGTCGTCCGGCGCGTCCATCGGTTCGCCGGTGTACGCCGCGGCCTGCAGCGTGAACAGGCGGGCGTAGCGACCGCCCAGGGCCATCAACTCGGCGTGCGTCCCCTCCTCCACGAGGCGGCCATGCTCGAGGAACAGGATGCGGTCGGCCTGGCGGACGGTCGAGAAGCGATGCGAGATGTAGATCGCGGTCCGACCCCGCGCGAGCGAGCGAAGCCGCGCGAACAGCTCGAACTCGGCCTGCGCGTCGAGCGCCGACGTCGGCTCGTCGAGGAGCAGGATCCGGGCGTCGCGCATGAACGCGCGGCCGAGGGCGATCTTCTGCCACTCCCCGCCCGACAGCTCGACCCCGCCGTCGAACCACTTGCCGAGCGGCGTGTCCCAGCCACCGGGCAGGCGGTCCAGCAGGCTGTCGGCGCCGCCCTTCCGGGCGGCATCCTCGACCGCGCCCCGGTCCTCGATCCGTGCGAGCTCGCCAAGGCCGATGTTCTCGGCCGCGCTGGCCTGGTAGGTGACGTAGTCCTGGAACATGCCGCCGATCAGGCGGCGGACCTCGGCCGGCCGGAGGTCCCGCAGGTCCGTGCCGTCGAGCAGGATCCGGCCATCGGTCGGGTCGTACAGCCGCGACACGAGCTTGATCAGGGTCGACTTGCCGGCGCCGTTGCGGCCCACGACCGCCACGGTCTCGCCGGGCGCGATCCGGAAGCTCACGTCGTCCACCGCGCGCGTGCTCGGCGCCCGGGTAGCGGAACGTGACGTGGTCGAAGACGAGCTCACCCGGGACCGTCGCCGGGACGTGGCCGGTGCCGTCGTGGCCCGTGGCGTCGTCGGCCGTGGCGGGCACCGCGGCGATGACGCCCGCGCTCGCCGACGTCGCCGGGTCGAACGCCGACTCTGCCCCCTGCGTGAGCCCGATCCCGGCGGCACCGGTCCCGGCGGCGGTATCGCCCTCGATCCCGATCGGGGTCGCGAGCAGCTCGTACAGGTCGTTGAGGTACAGGTTGTTCTCGTACATCGAGCTCAGGCCGCCGAGCAGCCCCTGCACCGAGCTCTGGACCGAGGTCGCGGCCTGGGTGTAGAGGGTCAGGTCACCGAGCGTGAGGCGGCCCGCGATCGCCTGCAGCGCGACGTAGAGGTACGTGATCGACCCGGCAGCCGTCGTGATGGTGCTCCACCCGAACCCCGCGAAGTAGCGGGCCACGACCAGGGAGCGCTGGCGATCCTGGTACACGGTCGAGAGCTGTCGGAAGCGGTCGATGAAGTACGACCCGAGGCCGAACAGCTTGACCTCCTTGGCGTACGTGTCGGTCGTGACGAGCGTGGTCAGGTAGTCCATCCGGCGGCGGATGCGGCGAGGCCCAGCGCGAGAAGTTGTAGCCGCGCCAGCCGTAGCGGGTGTCGGCGATGAACGCCGGGATCGGGGCGACCAGGGCGATCACTGCCAGCAACGGGCTGAGCGCGATGAGCAGCGCGATCATCGACACGAAGGCGATCGCCGTCTGGATCAGGCCGAACACGCCGCTCACGAGGAACAGCGGCCGGGTCGAGGCGCCCTGCTGGGCTCGGCGCAGCAGGTCGTACGAGGTCGAGTCCTCGAAGAACGCGAGGTCCAGCCTGGCGGCATGGGCCATCACCTGGAGCTGGATCGTGCTCGTGACCCGTTCCTGGAGCAGCTGCTGGCAGACGTTGCGCAGGGTGCCGAGGAACGAGCTCAGCGTGTAGATCAGGAACTGGAGTCCGGCCAGGAGCACGACCACCGTGGTCGAAATCGACGATCCACGGACCGACCGGGATCGCGTCGACGGCGCCTGGCGTCGCCTTGATCGTGATGGCGTGCACGACCGCGTCGATGAGGAGCTTCGACGACGAAGGCCATGACGGCCGGCACGAGGCCCGCGACGATCGTTGCGAAGGCAAGCCCGAGGGTCAGGACGCGGCTGGCCGCCCAGACCAGCCCGATGACCCGCGGGACCGTCCCGAGCATCGCCCGGAGCTCGAGCCGGATCCGCGCCAGCCGGGAGCGCAGGTCGGTCGGGGTCTCGTCGGGCGGATCCGGGATGTCGGGCGACCCGGTCAGGCCGCTCTGCGTGCCCTCGATGCCGGGGCGGAGCACGCGGCGGGCGCGTCCGGAGCCGGGGATGTGCGACGGGCCGCTCACGCTCGGCGTCCGATCATGGCGCGACGTCGATCGGGCGGGTCCGGCCGTTCGAGGGGATCAGGCGACACGCCAGCGCGCAGGGGTGATCCGGACCACGACCGGGTACTCGTCGCTGAACCACTGCGGGTTCCAGCCGTATTCGTCGATCTTCGGGCCGTACTTCGCGAGATAGACGTCGTTGTCGACAGCCGGCGGCCCATCCGGATCGATCCGGGCGACGCCCTCCATCGTGACGTACTCGTCGCCGTCTGCCCGCGTGTCGAGATGGAACGAGACGTTCGGCCGGGCCGCGAGATCCGCGTTCCGCCGCGCGCGTCGGTGCGAGTACACGAGCAGCTCGCCGTCGGCCCACAGGAACCAGATCGCCGAGCTCTGCAGCTGGCCAGCGGGACCCACGGTCGTGATCCAGCCCGTCCGCTCCGTCGCCAGCCGGTCGAGGGCGCGTGCGCCCGCCTCGGTGGAGGCGTCGATGGTCGCGCCGCTCGTGGCCATCAGGGCGTCACCGGGACGGCGGGGCTGCGCACCTCGTCGAGGAACGCGAGCGAGCGGGCGTCGCGCTCCAGCGCGCCTCGGACGAACTCGCGCAGGGCGGCCTCGACCTCGCGCTCCGTCGCGGCGGACAGGCGAAGCTCGGCCAGGGCCTCGATATCGAGCCGCTGGTACGCCTTGAGCAGCTTGAGTGCATCGAGCGAGAGCCCCGCGCGATCGTGCGCGGGCCCGGGGCAGCGGCCGCAGACCACCCCGCCCAGGGGCGGGATCCAGCGGAAGCGCTCGTCGGACTCCAGGACGCGGTCGCATTCGACACAGCGATCGACCTCGGGGCGCATGCCCAGCTCGTCGAGGAGGTGCATCTCGTACCACCGCGCGACGCGTCCGGGGGCCATCCCGGCGTCGAGCAGCTCGTAGGCGCGGCGCAGCAGCGCGTACTGGGGCTCGGCCGGGTGCCGTTCCTCGAGCGACCGATCGGCGAGCTCGGCGAGGTACCAGGCCGTGGCCGTGCTCTCGAGCGAATCACGGAGCGTCAGCCAGGCATGGCCCACGCTGACCTGGGTGACGACGTCGAACGTCCGTCCGCGCGCGAGGGCGACCGTGAGCTCGGCGAACGGCTCGAGGCTGCCACCGAGCCGCGAGGTCGGCCGCCGGACGCCCTTGGCGATGACCTTGAGCTTGCCGCCGATCGGGGTGATGAGGGTCAGCACACGGTCCGCCTCGCCCAGATCGAAGCGCGACAGGACGATCGCTTCGGTCGTGTAGCGTCGCGGGATGGGCATCACCGCGACGGTACCACCGGGCGGGGTCTGACGCCCGTTCCGGAGTCCTCGCCAGGCCTGGAGGCCGCCCAGAACCGGCTCCAGAAGATCCCTCGCGATCCAGTGATCCAAAACGCGGTCTGCTGCGTACGACCCGTAGACGCCGGCGCGGTCGCGTCCCCCGCGCTGGCGTCGACTCGTGCTGGCGCGGGTCGTGCGCTCATCGCTGCGAACGGCACTCAACAGGCTACTTGCAGCGTACACGTTTCGTGTACACTTTCCCACGATGACGACCGCGCCGACCGACATCGACCTCGCCGAGCTGATCGCCGACACCGAAGGCGAGATCGTCCGGCTCGTGCGGGATCGCGACCCCTCGACCCACGGGCTGTACGAGATGGTCCGCTACCACCTCGCGCTCGACGGCTCCGGCGCGTCGGGCGGCAAGCGGATCCGGCCGCTGCTCGGCCTGCTCGCCTACGCCTCGATCAAGGGCGACCATCGCGCAGCGCTGCCGGGTGCCGCGGCCGTCGAGCTCGGGCACAACTTCAGCCTGGTCCACGACGACATCGAGGACGGCGACACGGAGCGGCGGCATCGCGCCACCCTCTGGTCGATCCACGGCATCCCGCAGGCGATCAACACCGGCGACACGCTGTTCAGCCTGTCGCGGATCGCGCTCCACCGGCTGACGGACCTCGGCTTCAGCGACGCGAAGGTGCTGCGCCTGATGCGCCTGTTCGACGAGACGTGCCTGGCGCTGTGCGAGGGCCAGTACATCGACATCGCCACCAGCGAATCGGACGACCTCATGGGCGTCGACCAGTACTTCGACATGATCGGCCGCAAGACGGCCGCGCTGATCGCCGCCTCGATCGAGGCCGGGGCCCTGCTGGCGACCGACGACGAGGACGTCATCGCCCGCTACCGCGGGTTCGGCTGGGCGTTGGGTCTCGCCTTCCAGCTCAACGACGACCTGCTGGGGATCTGGGGTGCGGAGCACGCGACCGGCAAGGCGCCGTCGGACGTCGCCCATCGCAAGAAGACGCTGCCGGTGATCTACGCCGTCGAGCACGCGGGTCCCGAGGATCGGGAACGCCTGCTCGCGCTCTACGCCCGCGACGAGCCGACCGCCCCCGAGATCGAGGAGATCGTCGCCATCCTCGAGCGCGTCGGCGCCCGCGACTACACCCGCGACGAGGCCCGCCGCTACCGTGACGAGGCGCTCGCCGAGCTCGATGCCGCGGGCGTGGTCCAGCCGGCGGCGCTGGCGCGCCTCCGGGAGCTCATCGTCGGCGTCATCTCCGCGTAACGCCGCGGCACCGACCGCGTCGGCGGCAGGGCGCCCTGTCCCCGGCGTTCCCCGGTCGGCTAGCGGTCCGCCTCGTCGTCCTCGACCGAGTCCCCGTCGCCCTCTCGGGTCCGGACCACGAGGACCTTGCCCACGCGCCGGCCGTCGGTCGTCTCGACCGTCAGCGTCAGCCCGTCGACCATGACCTGATCCCCTGGCTTCGGCACGCCGCCGATGCGGTGGTAGATCAGCCCGCCGACCGTGTCGTACTCGTCCTCGTCCTCGAGCCCGAGCGTCGTGTCGAACAGGTCGGACAGGTCGTCGACGTCGGCCCGACCGTCGATCCGGGCCTCGTCGTCGGACAGCTTGACGATGAGCGGCTCCTCCTCGTCGTACTCGTCCTGGATCTCGCCGACGATCTCCTCGAGCAGGTCCTCGATGGTCACCAGGCCGGCCGTGCCGCCGTATTCGTCGAGCACGATCGCGATGTGGACCTTGCGGCGCTGGAACTCGTGGAGGAGGTCGTCGACGCTCATCGACTCGGGGACGAAGACCGGCGTGCGCAGCAGCGACTGGAGCGATGGCCGCTCCTCGGCGTCGGCCTTCAGGAACGGCAGCAGGTCCTTGGCGTACAGGATGCCGATGATCTCGTCGATCGTGCTCCTCGTAGACCGGGATGCGCGAGTGGCCCTGCTCGATGACCGTGTCGATCGCCTCCTCGATGGTGGCCCGCTCGCGCAGCGAGACCATGGCGATGCGCGGGACCATGACCTCGTGGATGCGCTGGTCGCCGAGCTCGATGACCGCATGGATCATCTGCTCCTCCTCGGCCTCGAGGATCCCCTGCTCGCCGCCCTGCTCGATGATCAGCCGCAGCTCCTCGGCGCTGATCCGTTCGTCGGCGGCCACGTCGGCCCCGAACAACCGGCTGATCCGCCGGGTCGTCCAGGTCAGGAACGCCACGAGCGGGCCGAAGATGATGCCGAGGACGTCGATGAGCCGGCTCGTCGAGAACACGACCCGCTCGGCGTGGGCCAGGCCGATCTGCTTGGGCACGAGCTCGCCGAAGATGATCGTGAAGATCGTCAGGAGGCCCGTGACGACGACGAGCGCGATCAGGTTCGCCGCACCGGCCAGCGGCCCGAACGTGGCCAGCCAGGCGGCCATGCCGTCGACGAGGCTGACCGCGGCGAAGGCCGACGCGAGGAAGCCCGAGGAAGTTGATCCCGATCTGGATCACGGCGAGGAACCGGCCGGGCTGCTGCTTGAGCCGGAGCACCCGTGCGGCGCCGCTGCGGCCCTCGTCGACGAGCTGCTGCAGGCGACTGCGGCGGAGCGTGACGAGCGCGATCTCGGTGGCCGAGAAGACGCCGTTGCACACGACCAGGACGGCGATGAGGGCGAGCTCGAGGTAGGCGTTGGACTCCGCGCCACCGTCCGTCGCGGTGGTCGAACAACCGGTGATCGCGAGGGTCACGCCGACGAGGGCCAGCGCCGGCCGCCACGGTCGGGCGATGTCAGCCACTCGCATCGTCGATCGCGGGTTTGGGCCGCGGCTCGCGGATGCGCGCGGGGATGCCGACCGCGAGCTTGCCCGCGGGGACGTCACGCGTCACCACGGCGCCCGCGCCGGTCCTGGCGCCGTCGCCGACCTCGATCGGGGCGATGAGCATGGTGTCGACGCCGATGAACGCATCGTCGCCGATGGTCGTCGGGTGCTTCCGCGTCCCGTCGTAGTTCGCGGTGATCGCCCCCGCGCCGATGTTCACCCGCTCGCCGATGTCCGCATCGCCGAGATAGCTCATGTGGTGCTGCCGCGAGCCCGCCCCGAGCCGGGTGTTCTTGAGCTCGGCGTAGTTGCCGACCTGGGCGCCGCGACCGACGACGCTGCCCGGGCGCAGGTGGCTGAACGGTCCGACCGTCGCCTCGTCCTCGACCGTCGACGACTCGACGATGCTCGCCCAGATCCCCACCGACCGGCCGATCGTCGCGTCCACGAGCTGGCTGCCGGCACCGATCGTGCTCCCGGTGCCGACCGACGTCGCCCCGCGCAGGATGACGTTCGGCTCGAGCGTGACGTCCGGCTCGAGGACGACGTCCCAGTCGAGGTAGACCGTGGACGGATCGCGCATCGTGACCCCGGCCAGCATGTGCGCCTCGTTGCGGCGGACGCGCAGGCTCCACTCGGCGGCGGCCGAGCTGCGAGCGGTCGTTGATCCCGTCGAACCGCCCGTCGTCCTCGAAGGCGACGGCGGTCACGAGCCGGCCGTCCTCGCGCGCCGATCGGACGAGCTCGGTGAGATACAGCTCGCCGGTCGCGGGCGACGGCTCGAGCGTGTCGATCCGGCGACGCAGCCAGGCGGCGTCGAAGGCGTAGATCCCGGCGTTGACCTCGTTGGCCTCGAGCTCCTCCTCGGTCGCGTCCTTCGCCTCGACGATCCGCTCGACCGTGCCGAACTCGCTGCGGACGACGCGCCCGAGCGCCGCGGGATCCGCGGCGAAGACGCTGGCCAGCGAGATCGCGGCATCGTCCTCGCGCCGCGCCTCGACGATGGCCGCGAGGTCGCTCGGCGGTGATCAGCGGGACGTCACCCGAGAGGATGAGGATCTCGGTCGCGTCGGCGGGCACGGCCGCGAGGCCCGCCCGGACCGCGTCGCCCGTGCCGCGCGGTTCGTCCTGCAGCGCGAACACGGCCCGATCGGCGAACGGGGCGCGGATCGCGTCGACCGGCGGCGAATAGACGACGATCGGCCGGGCGACCGGATCGGCGGGATGGTCGGCGAGCGCGATCGCCTCCCACGCGTCGAGGACGTAGGCCAGCATCGGCCGGCCGCACAGCGGATGGAGGACCTTCGGCAGCGTCGAGCGCATGCGCGTCCCGAGGCCGGCCGCCAGCACGATGGCCGTGGTCTTGCCGTCCGGCTGGTCCACCGGCGAGGGACTTGGGGGGTTCATGCGAGGCGTCGTCCGGTCGCGGGTCGGTGGACGGACGCCACCGGCGCATGAACGACCCGACGAGCGGGAGGATTCGGTCATCAGTTGGTCGCCGGATGGTATGGGCGACCCGCCGACAGCGTCAAGCGCGCGGCTTGTAGGCGATGACCTCGATCTCGACCTTGAAGCCCTTCGGCAGTGCCGCCACGGCGACGGTCGAGCGGGCCGGCGGCGGATCGGGGAAATACGTGGCGTAGACCCCGTTCATCGCGGCGAAGTCGCCCATGTCGACGAGGAAGACGGTCGTCTTGACCACGTCCGCGAACGACACCCCGGCGGCGTCGAGCACGCCACCGATGTTGCGCAACGTGCGCTCGGTCTCGGCCTCGATCGTGCCCTGCTGGAAGTCGCCGGTCGTCGGGTCGATGGCGCCCTGCCCCGCGCAGAACACGTAGTCGCCGGCGACGATCGCCTGGCTGTACGGCCCGATGGCCGCGGGCGCCTGGGTGGTGGAGATGGCCTGGCGGCTCATGACGCGTGCTCCTCGTGTCCGGTCTGGATGGTCGTGGCGATGATCGACAGCGGGCCGTCGCCGAGCGGCGGGATGGTCCCGGCCTCCGCGGCGGCCGCCACGACGGGGATGGCCGCCTCGGCCTCCGCCGAGCGAAGGATAGAGCGTCCAGAGGGTCGGGCCCGACCCTGACAGGCCGATGGCCGGCCGAGGGTGCGGGTCAACGCCCGGCGGAACGGGACGAGCCCGGGCTCCACGAGCAGGGCGGCGCTCAGCAGGTCGTTCGCCGAGGCGAGCACGCCGGCGCGCGCGATGAGGTCGGTCGCCGACAGGCCGTTGCCGAGCTCCTGCGCGAGATGCTCCGAGGACATCCGCACGGACCCGTCGCCCGTGCCGCGCGTGCCGGCGAACACGGCGAAGACGTCCGGCGTGCGCACCGCCACGTCGGGGGTCACGAGCAGGATGCCCGGGTGGCCGTGGACCCCCTTGAGCGGCGTCACGCGCTCGCCACGGCCCTCCACGAGCGCCGGCGCACCGGCGAGGAAGAACGGCACGTCCGAGCCGATGGTCGCCGCGGCGCGGACGCGTCGCTCGGGGTCGCAGCTCGGCACCCCACGCCTCGAGCGCGCCGTCGAACGCCGCCGCCGCGTCGGACGACCCGCCGCCGAGTCCCGCCGCGACCGGGATGCGCTTGTCGAGGCGGGCGGCGAGCGGCGGTGTCGGCGGGCGGCCCGGACCCTCGCCCGACCGCGGCGCGGGCGGCCGCGATCGCGCGGAGCACGAGGTTGTCGTCGACCGGGCCCGGGTCGAGGCCCGTGACGTGGAGCGTGTCCCGCCCCGTCGAGCCGCCGCCGGCCGGGGCCAGGCTGAGCCGGTCGGCCAGGGCGAGCGGCACGAACACCGAGTGCAGGTCGTGGAAGCCGTCCGCCGCGGCGGCCGACGACGGCCAGGGTCAGGTTGATCTTGGCCGGGGCGAGGCGGACGACCGGGGCGAGGCCCGGGCGGGTCGCGCTCACGCGTCCGTCCGTCGTCCGCGCCGGTCGTCGCCGAGCGGCCCGAGCGCCTCGCGCAGCACCAGCCACTCCCCGACGGCCAGGGTCTGGGGGCGACGGTCGGGGTCGATCCCGGCGGTCGTCGAGGGCCGCGGCCACGCGCCCCGCGTCGACGGGGAGCTGGCGCGACAGCACGTTGTGGATCATCTTGCGCCGCTCCCGGAACGCGGCCTGGACCAGGCGCCAGAGCCCGTCCTCGTCCGCGGCGTCGAGCCGGTCGTCGGCATCGAACGGCTCGACGACGATGACCGCCGACTGGACCGCGGGCTCCGGTTCGAAGGCGGTCGGCGGGACCGCGATCGCGATCCGGACCCGGGCGTGGTACTGCACGAACACCGACAGGTAGCTCATCTTCCCGGGCGGTGCCGCGATCCGCTCCGCCACCTCGCGCTGGACCATGAGGACGAGCCGCCGGGGCCGCGGCGGCTCCCCGAGCAGCGCGTGGAGGATCGGGCTCGTGATGTGGTACGGCAGGTTCGCGACGACGTCGTAGGGCGCCGCGACGAGGCGCGGCAGGTCCTGGTCGAGCGCGTCGCCCTCGATGAGGCGCAGGCGTTCCTCGGCGAGGTCGGCCTCGAACCGCTCGCGCAGGAACGCGGCGAGCCCACGGTCCAGCTCGACGGCCGTGACCGTCGCGCCGGCCGCCAGCAACGCGCCGGTGAGCAGCCCGAGCCCCGGGCCGATCTCGAGGATGCGGGCGCCCGGCGCCGGGATCGGCCTCGGCGAGGATCGCCTCGAGGACGTCGGTGTCGGCGAGGAAGTTCTGCGACAGCGCGTGGCGGGCACGCAGCCCCGCCGCGCGCAGCGTCGCGCGGACGTCGGCCGGATCGATCGTCACCGTGGCGGCCAGCGGCAGCGACGGGCGGGCGTCGAGGTCGAGGCCGGCCCGGTCCCCGGCCGCGAACCGGCGGGCACCGGCGGCGCCGATCATCGCCCCGTTGTCGGTGCACAGCCCCGGGCGCGGCACGATGAGCGGGATCCCGAGATCGGTCGCCTCGCCGGCCAGCCGGCTCGCGGAGCACGGTGTTGGCCGCCACGCCCCCGCCGAGCACGATCGAGCGCGCCCCGATCGCCCGCGCCGCCCGGGCGGCCTTGGTCGCGAGCACGTCGACGACCGCGTCCTGGAACCCCCACGCGAGCTCGGCGGTCGTCGCGGCGGACAGCGGCGTCGTCGCGTCGTCGGCGGGCGATCCCCTCCGCCAGCCGCGCCTCGGCGACGATCCTGCGCGCGGCGGTCTTGAGGCCCGAGAAGCTCAGGTCGTAGGTGTCGCCCATCCACGCCCGCGGGAACGTCGTGTCGCGGCCGGTCGCGCCCTCGGCGGCGGCCTGGATCGCCGGCCCGCCCGGGTAGCCGAGGCCGAGCAGCCGCCCGACCTTGTCGAACGCCTCGCCCGCGGCATCGTCGACGGTCGTGCCGAGCAGCCGGTACGTCAGGTGGTCGCGCATCTCGGCGAGGAACGTGTGCCCACCCGAGACGACGATCGCGACGAGCGGGAAGACGGGCTCGGCTCGGTCCGCCTCGGCCTCGCCCGGATCCAGCAGCCACGCCGCGTACACGTGGCCCTCGAGGTGGTTGACGCCGATGAGCGGCCGGTCGTGGACCCACGCGAGCGCCTTCGCGAAGTTGATGCCGACGAGCAGCGAGCCGGCCAGGCCCGGGCCGTAGGTCACCGCGATCGCGTCGATGTCGTCCCAGTCGACGCCGGCGCCGGTCCACGCCTCGTCGAGCACCGGCACGATCCAGCGCAGGTGGGCGCGCGCGGCGACCTCGGGCACGATCCCGCCGGACGCGGCGTGCAGCGCGACCTGCGACGCGACGACGTTCGAGAGGATCCGGCGGCCGTCCTCGACGAGCGCGATCCCGGTCTCGTCGCACGAGGACTCGATGGCGAGGACGAGCGACCGGCTCACGCCCCGGGCTCGCGGCCGGGCGGCGGGTCGGCTCCGTGGCGGCGGTCGGGCCGGCGGCGCCGCGGGGCCGTCGTCGGCCCTCGCGGCCGGGCGCACCGGGGCCGGCGCTGCCTCCAGCGCGGCGCGCAGCCGGTGCGATGCGCTCGCGCATCAGCGACGACGCGAGTGGCTCCGTGGTCATGATCAGCGCGTCCTCGTTGTCGTCGCTGTAGTAGCGCGGCCGCAGGCCGACCGGGCGGAACCCGTACTTCTCGTACAGCCGGCGGGCGGGCAGGTTCGACAGCCGGACCTCGAGCGTCGCCTCGTGGGCGCCGCGATCGAGGGCCAGGTCGAGGAACGCGAGCAGCAGCCGCTCGCCGATGCGCTGCGCGCCGCCAGCGCCGGATGGACCGCGAAGGTCGTGATGTGGGCCTCGTCGACCATGAGCCACATCCCGCCGTACGCCGACGACGCCGTCGTCGACCCGGGCGACGAGGTAGTGCGCGAGCCGGTTCGTCTCGAGCTCGCTCCGGTAGGCGTTGGGCGGCCACGGCGAGGTGAAGCTCGCCTGCTCGATCGCGTGGACGCTCGGGCAGGTCGTCGAGCCGCATCGGCTCGACGACCACCCTCACCGGGGGTCGCGCGACCACGACACCGTCCCTCGCGTCGCGGCCACGCCGCGCGGCAGGGTCACGTACTCGGGCACGAGCCCGGCGAGGTCGTCGCCACCGGCCGCGGCAGGCGGGCGGCCCCGAGCGCCGACCAGGGCGGCGCCCGAGACCGGCGAACGCCGCCTCGCCGCGAGCGCTCGCGTCGTCGGGTCGCCCGCCCGTCGAGATCGACCGCCACGAGGCGCTCGCCGGCGGCGAGGTCCGGCTCGGTCGCCGGCGGGCAGCAGGCCGCGGCGGCTCGCCGGCACGGATCAGCGATCCGGTCCGACGGGCCCGCCGGTCCGAGCAGCAGCGACGGACGCCGGGGCTCCGCGGCGCGTCGCCGCGCGGCGGCCGCCAGCAGCGCCTCCGCCGTCGAGACGCCCGACGATCGGGACGCCCAGGCCGTGGGCCAGCCCCTTGGCCGTCGCGAGCCCGACCCGCAGCCCGGTGAAGGCGCCCGGGCCGTCCCGACGACGATGCCGATCAGCCGCGACCGGCGGATGTTCCGCTCGCCGAGGAAGCGCGACAGGCTCGGCAGCAGCGTCTCGCCGTGGCGGTAGCCGGCGACCCAGGTCGAGATCCCGTCGACCACGCCGTCGGGCGACCCGGTCGCGACGACGACGCGCGTCGTCGCGGTGTCGATGGCGAGGAGCGCGTGGCGCCGCCCGTCGTGGGTCATGCGTCACGCGGCATCCAGGTAGCGCCGCGTACCGCGGGTCGCGCGGCGACGAGCGTGATCTCGCGCGGCGCGTCCCCGCTGCCGTCGATGCGCACGTCGAGCCGCGCCGCGGGCAGCGACGTCGCCGAGTCGCTCGGGCCACTCGACGAGCGTGACGCCCGCCGCCTGGCGCTCGTCGATGAGGCCGCCCGCGAGCGCGTCCGTCGGCGTCGGCGAGCCGGTACGGATCGAGGTGGAACAGCGGCAGCCGGCCCTCGTACTCGGCCATGAGGATGAAGCTCGGCGAGGTGATGGTCGCGGTCACGCCGAGCGCGGCCCCGAACGCCTTCGCGAGGTGCGTCTTGCCGGCGCCGAGGTCGCCCCACAGGCAGACGAGGTCGCCGGCTGCGGCCACCGCCCCGAGCGACCGGCCCGAGGCGGGTCGTCGCGTCGGGATCGGGGCAGACCACGCTCCGCTCGCCCGGCGTCGACGGCCGTCATCAGACGAACCGCTCGAGGTCGCCGAGCGGGACCGCGACGAGCTGTCGTCGGCGAGTCGCACGCAGCCCGCCTCGAGGTGGATGCCGCCGGCGAAGCGACGGATGCCGGCGGTGCCCGCCCAGCGGCCCTCGTGCCCGGCCAGCTCCCCGCCGCGGATCCGGACGTGGTCGGGCGGCGTCGGCGGGAGATCGATCTCGGGCACGTCGAAGATGAGCATCGGCGGGTCGCCGACGATCGCGACGTCGTGGCCCTCGAGCGCGCCGAGGAGCGTCGTCAGCGGCGTCGGCAGCGGTCGCCGCAGCGCGCCGTCGAGCACGATCACGGCGAACGGCGGCAGGCGGTGGAGCGCCGCCCGCTGGCGCGTCTCGGAGGCGAGGAAGTCGCGCCGCTCCTTGCTCGCCAGCGCCGCGACCACGATGCCGCGGACGCCCATGGCCCGCGCCCGGGTCAGCGTCTCGGCGTCGATCCGGGCGCCCGTCGACGAGGATCGTGCCCGGCGAGCCCGACATCGAGCCCACCGGATGCGCAGCTCGCCGTCGGCGCCGGTCGGCCGTGTGCAGGCGGCCGCGGGTCGGACCGCCCAGGACCACGATCCCGTGGATCGCCCGGCCGGCGGCGCGGACCACGATGCGGCTGCCCGGTCCGGACCTCGCGGACGATGCCGGCGACGGGCGTCTCGAGCGGCTCGGACATCTCGCCGCCGGCGATCCGCCAGCGGCCGCGCCAGTCGAACAGCAGCTCGCCGACCGGGATCCGCTGGCCCGGCTGCGGGTCGCTCTGGGCCGGCAGCGCGAGATCGACCAGTCGCGGGTCGCGGAGCCGCTCGGCGATGGGCGCCCCGGCCACCACCGACTCGCCGGCCTCGACGAGCGATCGGTCGCCCGGTGCGAGCGGGAACGTGATCTCGACCGTGTCATCGACCAGGCGGCGCGCACGGACGAGCCCGAGATCGCTCGCCGGGCCGGTCACAGGTCGCCTCCCGCCCACAACGCGGTCTGCCACGCGGACAGGAGGTCGCGGCGGCGGTCGGCGCGATCGGGCAGGCGCAGCGGGACGTCGCGCAGGTCGACGAGCAACCCGCCCAGCCCGCCGGCCACGTCGACCGCGAAATGACGGCCGCGCGTCCCCAGGCGGACGGTGTCCCGGAACTTGAACTCGGCCACGGCCTGCTCGCCCGGCGCGAGATCGACGAGCTCGAGCCCGCCCGGGACGAGGTCCAGCTCGCTGGAGCCGCCCTCGCCATGGACGACCAGCGTGCCGGCCGATCGACCCGCCCGCAGCCCGGCCGGGGTGACGACGCTGCCCAGCGGGACGAGGAGGTCGTCCGCGAGGTCGGCGAAGATCCGGCGCCCGCTCGTCGGGATCCGGGATGGATCCGAGCGGGCCCAGCAGCCGCGCGTGGTCGAGCGCGAACTGGCTGGCGCCCGGTCGACGGATCACGTCGACGATCGCGAGCGCCACGGCCGGCGCCGGGATGCCCGACCAGGCGCCACCGGCGGTCACCACGATGTCGGGCGGCGACCCGGCGCCCATGTCGGCGGTGGCGGAGGCGAGATGGACGAGCGCGGCCCGCACCGCCGCCATCCGCAGGGCCGTCCCCTCCCCCGGCGCGTCGGCCCACGGCGCGATGCGCAGCTCGCGCAGGCGGTCGCGCAGGCGATGGCGGTCCGACGGCAGCGTCGACCAGACGAGGACGCCGTCGACCACGGCATCGTCGGGCTCTTCGGGGGCCACGGCGGCGCGCGGGACCACCGCGAGGCGGGTCGTGCCCTCGGCACCGCCGGCCGCCGGGGTCGCGGTCGCACGGACGCCCGCGTCGTGCCCCAGCGCGAGGATCTCGACGCGTCGGTCGAGCAGGTCCGCGAGGGCCTGCGCGGCGGGCCCGATCGCGCGTCGCGGATCGTCGGTCGGCATCGCGAGGCCCAGCAGCAGGTCGCCGAGCGGGCCCGACCCCGCCGGACTCACGGACGGGGCGAGGATGATCGCGCCGGGCCGGGTCGTGACGTCGCCGAAGATCGCCAGGTGCTCCGCGAATGAGCCGGCGAGCACGATCGGCAGGTCGGGACGTCGCTGCGCCGCGGCCGCGACGAGCGTGGCCAGCTCCTCGAGCGCGCTGCGTTCGTCGGCGCGCGGCGGGTCGCCGGCCCCCACGAGCACCGCGTCGACCGTGTGGTCGAGCAGCAGGCGGGTCATCGCCAGCGGATCGACGGTGTCGACGCTGGCCCCGGTCGTGCGCCAGCCGCTCCGTCCCGCGCACGCGACGAGGGCGGTCAACGATCGTTCCGACCCGGCGATGACGACGAGGCGGCGCGGTCGCCGGCTGCGGACCTCGAGACGGGGCATGCCCGATGCCGGCGAGCCCGGCCAGCTCGAGGGCATCGAACACGGCCGGATCGGCACGCGCGAGCCGGTCGCGCAGGAGGTCGATGGCCGGTTCGATGTCGGCGCCGGCCGGCACCGCGAACCCGCCGATCAGCCGCCAGGTGTGTCCGAGCCGTCCGATGAGCGCCACGGACGACGTGGCCGCGCCATGGTCGATCGCGAGGAAGGCGCGCGGTTCGCTGCTCACCGTTCGATGCTACCCGGCCGGGCGTGTCGCCATGCTCGCGGCCCCACGCCGCTCACGAACGCTCACGCGTCCCAGGCGATCTCCTCGTCGAGCTCCTCGAGGCGTGCGATCAGGAGCTCGATCCCCGTCTCGTCGGACAGGATCTCGCTCGCGGCGGCGAGGTCGCCGCCGAACACGCCCCGCAGGACCGGGTCGAAGAACAGCATCGCGTTGGCGCCGAGCGCCCGGTATGGCCGGCTCGCCTCGAGGAAGTGCACCGCCGACGAGGTCAGGCCGCGCATCTGGATCTCGCGCGCGACCTCCTCCACGAGCTCGTCGCGCTGCTCCTCGGTCGGCTCGATCGGAAGCGTCACCGCGCGCCGCCGACCGATTCGGTGGGCGCGCTGTTCGTGAGGGCGGCGTTGAAGGCGTCGTACGCGGCGGCGCCGCGCAGGGCGAAGATCACGTGCTCGATGGCCGGTGACTGGCTGAGCTCGTCGCGAACCGCGCTGACCGTGATCCGCGCCGCCTCGTCGAGCGGGAAGCCGCCGACCCCGGTCCCGAGGGCCGGGAACGCGACGCTCGAGGCATTGATCTCGCGGGCGCGCGCCAGGGCGCTGCGGACGGCGGCATCGATGATGGGCCCGCTCGTCCGCCGGTCGCGATCGAGCGACACGGCGTGGATGACGGCACGGGCAGCGAGCGACCCGGCGGTCGTCACGATGGAGCCACCGAGCGGGACGGGCGCCTGGCGGACGGCCGCGAACTCGATGGTGTCACCGCCCGCGCGCTTGATCGCGCCGGCCACGCCCGTCGACATCCACAGCGAGAGATTCGCCGGACTCACGATCGCGTCGACCTCGAGGTCGCAGATATCCCCGTTCCAGATCTCGATGCGTGCCAAGAGCGCCATCTCCGTGTTCGTGAGCGTCCGCAGACCTTCCGGGCGCGGGGCCGCATCGTACACCCGGGGCAGGCGACGAGCCATCGCGGTCACCACCTCCCACGTATTCGTGGTGCGCAACCGCGCCAGGTCCCCGGCGGTGATCCGCTCGTCGCCCTGGCTGCCCAGGAGCACGAATTCGTCGTCCATCGTCACCGGTGGCCCGTCGACGTCGGTGACGTCGGCCATGACCGCGTCCATGGCGATGTTGCCGACGAGCGGGACGCGCCGGCCGCGCACGAGCGCCTCGGCGCGGTTCGAGAGGGCGCGCGCGAACCCGTCGCCATAGCCCAGCGGGAGGGTCGCGATGCGGCTCGGCCGGCGGGTCGTGAAGGTCGGGCCGTAGCTGATCCCGTAGCCGGCCGGCAGGTCGGCGACGCGGACGGGTCGCGCGTGGAGCGACATCACCGGTCGGAAGCGCGCGGCGATGTCCGGCGGCACGGCGGATGGGTCGAGCTCGTCCGGGATCAGGCCGTACAGCAGCAGGCCCGGCCGGATCCCATCCAGGGCGGCGACCTCGGTCAGCAGGCCGCCGCTCGCCGCCACGTGGCGCGCCGGGAGGCGGATACCGGCCGCCCGCAGCGCCGCGGATACCGCCTCGAAGCGGGCGAGCTGGTCGGCCGTCCGTGGCTGATCCTCCGTCGCCTGCAGGTGGGTCCAGACGCCGACGACGCGCACCCCCGGCTCGTCCGCGATGGACCGGGCCGCCGCGGGCACGTCATCCGGAGGCAGCCCGCCGCGACCGAGGCCGGTCTCCACCTCGAGCTCGATGCCGAGGGCGCGGCGCCGGCGGCCGGCCGCGCGCGCCTCGCGGACCGTGCCCAGCAGCTCGTCGAGATGGTCGCGATCGCCGATCGAGAGGCTGATCCCGCGACGCGCCGCCGTCTCGGCGAACGTCGACGGCGCGGGGAACAGGACGCGGATCGGGCGGCGGACGCCACCTGCGCGCAACGCGAGGGCCTCGTCGATCGCCGCGACGCAGAAGCCGTCGGTCCCGGCCGCCTCGAGGGCCAGCGCGATCGGCACGGCGCCGTGGCCGTAGGCGTCGGCCTTGACGACCGGGAAGACCGCCACGCCCGGGCCCGCAAGGTCGCGCAGCGCCGCGAGGTTGCCACGCAGCGCGTCGAGGTCGAGTCGCAGCCAGGCCGTCCGTGGGCAGCGGCGAGAGGCCGGCCGCCGCCAGCCCCCCGGCATCACGAACGTCGGGATCGGGCCCGGACCCGCGGCGGGCGGCGCGCTCCCCCGTCACGCCGGGGTCGAGGCGTCCGGCCGGTCCCCGCCGCCGCGTGCCCCGAACCCGAGCCGGCCCGCGCCCTGCCGTCGCTCGGCGAGGGCGGTCAGCCGCTTGCGGGCCACGGCCAGGCCGTCCGGCAGGTCGGACGCGAGCAGGCCGGCATCGCCGAACCGCTCCCGCACCGCCTCGCCCGACGCGCCGTGCAGGTAGACGCCCAGGCGTGCGGCGGCGAACGGGTCGAGCCCCTGCGCCAGCAACGCCCCGATCGCCCCGGCGAGCACGTCCCCGGTCCCGCCGGTGGCCAGCGCCGGGTTCTCGAACGGCGCGACCGCCACCTCGCCGTCCGGCGCGGCGATCACCGTCCGGGCGCCCTTGAGGACCACGACCTGGCGCCAGGTCGCCGCGGCGTCGCGTGCGGCGGCCACGCGCGCATCGTCGTCGCCGGCGAGGTCGCCGTCGGCCTCCGGGATCGCGGCCGCTCCCCGCCCGCAGCCGCATGAACTCCCCGGTGTGCGGGGTCAGGACGGCGGGTCGGTGCTCGCCCTCCCACCAGTCGTCCATCGAGGCCAGGGATCGGAGGGCCTCGGCGTCGAGGACGATCGGGGCGCTGTCGCCCTCCCCTGACACGCGGCTCAGCGACCGCACGAGCTCGGCGGTCGCGAGTCCCGGCCGCAGCCCGGGACCAAGCACGATCGCCTCGTGCTCGTGGTCGAGGATCCGCGCGAGCGCGGGCTCGGGGTCGACCTCCTCGACGTCGTCCTCGGGCAGGCCCATCGTCGTCGCCTCGACCACCTTGGCCGCGAACAGGGGCTGGAGCGATTCGGGCACGGCCAGCGTCACGAGACCGACCCCGGCCCGGCCCGCGGCGCGGCAGGCGAGGAGCGCCGCCCCGGCGTAGTCGAGCGAGCCGGCGATCACGAGCAGCGTGCCGAACGAGCCCTTGTGCCCGCGCCCGGGACGGGCCGGCAGCAGCGAGGCGGCGATCTCGTCGTCGAGCCGGACCGCGCCCTCCGGCCAGGGCGCCTCGGGCTCGCGGCCATCGGTGCCACGTGGGGAGGTCCCGGCCACGGCGTCACGCCGTCCGAAGCCGAGGCCGCGCCGCTCAGCCATCGTCCGGCCCACCGACCGGGGCGTCCGAGGCGAGCGCGGCGGCGCCGCCGGCCTCGGCGACGAGGCGCAGCCGCTCGATCCGGGCGAGGATCCGCCGCTCGCGGTCGTCGAGCCGCTCCTCGATGTCGGGCGGGAACAGGAAACGGCCGCCGGCGGTCCGGATCCCGAACGCGATCGCCACCGCGTAGTCGGATTCGTGGGTGATCGAGAGCGCGATCCGCCCCATCCCGAGCTGCTCGGCGCGGGCCGCGGCGCGACCGTGCAGCCGCACCGAGGGCTGGCCGGTCGGCAACCGCTCGACCTCGATGTCCCGCCAGCCGATGCCGCGCACGCCGAGGCCCAGCACCTTGCTGACGGCTTCTTTCGCGGCCCACCGCCCGGCCATGGTCTCGGGTCGGTCGCGGACGTAGCGCTGCTCGGCCGGGGTCAGGACGCGGTCGGAGAAGCGGGCGCCGAACTTCGCCAGTGTCGCGCGGATGCGATCCACCCGGATGATGTCGATCCCGAGCTCCGTGGTGCCCGGTGGCACGCTACCCTCAGGCGGATGGGGTCGCGGAGCTCCCCCTCCGACTTCGGGGGGCTCGGTGTCGGTACTCCGGGGAGGATCCCAGCTCATCGTCCCGTGCTACTCGACCGTCACCGATTTCGCCAGGTTGCGCGGCTGGTCGACGTCCGTGCCACGGGCGATGGCCACCTGGTAGGCGAACAGCTGGAGCGGGATGATCGCGAGCACGGCGCCGAGCGCCTCGTGCGTGTCGGGGACCCAGCACACGTCGTCCGCGTACTGCTCGATGGCGGTGTCGCCCTCCGTGGCGACCGCGATGATCCGCGCATCCCGGGCGCGGCCCTCCATCACGTTGCTGATGACCTTCTCGTATACCGCCGAGCGGGTCGCGATCGCGACGAGCGGGCATTCGGCATCGAGCAGGGAGATGGGTCCGTGCTTGAGCTCGCCGGCCGCGTAGCCCTCGGCGTGGACGTAGCTGACCTCCTTGAGCTTGAGCGCCCCCTCGAGGGCCACCGGGTAGCCGGCGGCGCGTCCGACGAACATGAACCCGCGCGAATTGACGTAGCGTCGGGCGAGGCCCTCGGCGACCCCGTCGGCGGTCTTGATCGCCCGTCCCGCGGCAGCCGGCAGGGCGCGCAGGGCCGCGCCGAGCTCGCGTTCGGCCTCCTCGGTCAGCGTCCCGCGGATCTTGGCGATCGCGGCGGCCAGCACGACGAGGGTCGTCACCTGGGTCACGAACGTCTTGGACGCGGCGACCGCGATCTCGGGCCCGGCCTGCAGGAACAGGACCGCGTCGGCCTCGCGGGTGATGGCCGAACCGACGGTGTTCGTCACCGCGATGATCGGGCAGCCGCGCTCGCGGGCCAGGCGGGTCGGTGCGATCGTGTCGGCCGTCTCGCCCGACTGGGTGACCGCGATGACCAGCGTCTTCTCGTCGAGCGGCGGCGGCGTGTAGCGGAACTCGGACCCCACGGTCACGCGGGCGGGCAGGTCGGTCCATGCCTGGATCGCGCTTGCCCCGACCAGCGAGGCATATGACGCGCTGCCGCACGCGACGAGCTCGACGCGGGTCACCGTGCGGAGCACGTCCTCGAGCCCGGCCAGCTCGTCGGCGACGATCCGGTCGTCGCGGGTGACCCGCCCGGCGATCGACTGGGCGAGCGCCTCGGGCTGCTCGTGGATCTCCTTGAGCATGAAATGGTCGTAGCCGCCCTTCTCGGCGGCCTCGAGCGACCAGTCGATGATCGTCTCGGCGCGCTCCCGGGCCACGCCGTCGATGCCGGTGATCGTCACGCCCCACGGGCGGAGGTCGGCGACGTCGCCCTCCTCGAGGAACACGACCCGGTCGGTGTGGGCGAGGATCGCCGCGACGTCGCTGGCGAGGAAGCTCTCCCCGTCGGCCAGCCCGACCACGAGCGGCACGTCCTTGCGCGCGCCGACCAGCCGGTCGCCCTCGCCGCGGTGCATCACCGCGATCGCGTAGGCGCCCTCGCACTTGGCCAGTGCGCCTCGGACGGCATCGGCGAGGTCCCCGGTGTAGGCCTCCTCGACCAGGTGGGCGAGCGCCTCGGTATCGGTCTCCGACGTCAGCGTGTGCCCGCGCTCGGCCAGGCCGTCGCGCAGCTCGCGGAAGTTCTCGATGATGCCGTTGTGGATGACCGTGATCTCGCCCGTGCAGTCCTGGTGCGGATGGGCGTTCAGGTCGTTGGGCCGGCCATGGGTGGCCCAGCGCGTGTGGGCGAGGCCGATGGCCGCGTGTGGCGTCCGGTCCGCGATCGCGGTCTGGAGGTTGGCGAGCTTGCCCGCGCGCTTCTCGACGAACAGGTCGCCGACGTCATCGACGAGCGCGATCCCCGCCGAGTCGTAGCCGCGGTACTCCAGCCGTTGGAGCCCGGCGATGAGGATGGGGCCGGCCTCGCGCGGACCCGTGTACCCGACGATGCCGCACATGGCGATTCTCCGTTTGATGGCTGTACCGGCACCGTCCTCTCCGAGGGCGGAGGCGACGCTCCCGCGAGCCATCCGCCCGAGGATGGCACCGGCGCCTAGTTTAGACGCTCCCCCGCGAGGGCCGCGAGCGAGTCCGCCAGTTCCCCGACGAGCGACTCGTCGGGACCCTCGACCATCACCCGCAGCGCGGGTTCCGTGCCGGACGGCCGGACGAGCACCCGTCCGCTCCCGGCCAGCCGCGCCGTGGCGTCGGCGATGGCCCGGGTGAGGACGGGGTCGCCCTCCCACTGATCCTTGTGACGCGCCTTGACCGCCCGCTGTTGCTGCGGGAGGAGCGGGATCGCCGACGCGAGCTCGGCCAGCGACGCGCCGCGGCGGCACATGACCCGCAGCACCTCGAGCGCGGTCACGATCCCGTCGCCCGACGTCGTGTGCTCGAGGACGATGACGTGGCCCGACTTCTCGCCGCCCAGGCTCGCCCCCGCGACCTGCATGCCGTCGAGGATGTACTTGTCGCCCACCGGGGTGCGGATGACCTGCCCGCCGGCCGCCTCGACCGCGCCCTGCAGCCCGCCGTTCGACAGGACCGATACCACGAGCCCGCCGGTGAGCGACCCCGCCGCGAGACGATCGAGGGCGAGGATGCCGAGGACCTGGTCGCCATCGACGACGTTCCCCGCGGCATCGACGGCGATCAGCCGGTCGGCATCGCCGTCGAGGGCGAACCCGACATCGGCGCCGACGGGCCACGACCGCCTCGGCCAGCGACGCGGGGGCCGTCGCGCCCGAGTGGACGTTGATGTTGCTGCCATCGGGCTCGATGTGGATCGCCTCGACCCGCGCGCCGGTCGCGGCCAGGATCTCGGCGCCCAGCGCACCGCCCGACCCGTTCGCCCCGTCGAGCACGATGTGCACCCCATCGGCCGGGATCGTCGCCGCGAGGCCCAGCCGGTGCGCGCGGTACGCCTCGACCGCCTCGGCTGCGTCGATCCGACGCCCGAGCGTCGCGTTCCCGACCCCGCCGAGCTCGCCCTCGCGCCAGATGAGCTGCTCGAGCTCCTCCTCGATGGCATCGTCGAGCTTGAGCCCGTCGGCATCGAGCACCTTGAGCCCGTTGTCGTCGGCCGGGTTGTGCGATGCCGAGACCATGATCCCGGCGGCGTGGTCGCCGTTGCGCGCGAGATAGGCGAGGGCCGGCGTCGGGACCACGCCGACGACGTGGACGTCGACGCCGAGCGAGGTCGCGCCCGCGGTGATGGCCGCGACGAACATGTCACCCGACCGGCGCGTGTCCTGGCCCACCACGATCGTGCCGCCGGCGCCGGCGAGCCGGTGCGCGGTGGCCCGGCCGAGGGCGTAGGCGAGGGTGGGCTTGAGATCGACGTTGGCGACGCCACGGATGCCGTCGGTGCCGAACAGGCGTGACATCGCGGTCAGCCGCTCGGGCTCGCGCCGGGCGACCCGGAGGCGGCCGGCGACGCGCGGCACCGGGATGGTCGACGTGACCGCGACGGTCGCCGGGCTGGCACTCACGAGCGTCAGGCCGGCGGGCAGGCGGATCGTCACCGGGCACGTCCGCCGTGCCGGTGTCGAGCGAGGTCACGTCCAGGTCGGCGACGAGGGTGGCGCCATCGACCTCGTCGAGGGCCGCGACGGAGCCACCGACCGTGACCAGCACGCGATCGGTCGACGTCGCGTAGGCGCGATCCGAGCGCGCGCCGACGAGCTGCAGGCCGACCTCGAAGGCGCGAGTGGCCGTGACCGGCACGATCCCGATCGTCACCTGGACCGTCTCGGTATCGACCGGGATGATGCCGTCGGGGAAGACGAGCGGCACGTCGCGGGTGAACCCGGCCGTCACGCTGGTCACCGGGATGGCCTCGGTATCGATCCGGACCAGATCGGCGAGCGCATCGGCGTCGCCCTCGATCGTGACGACGAGCGGCTCGACGACGACGCTCGCGATGGCGTATCCGGGCGGCGGCGCGCCGGTGATGACCGGCGTGACCGTGACGGAGCGCGACAGGTTGTCGGTCACGACCGGGATCGTGATCCGGGCCGTCTCGGGCTCGAGGTTCACCGGGCTGACGACCTCGCCGAGGGCGTCGACCGGGACGAGCTGGACGTCCTGGTCGACGTCGATCCCCGTCGCCTGGATCACGACGTCCGCGCGCGCGGCGACGACCCGCTCGACGGCGGATGACGGGCCGGAGACCACGACCGTGGCCGGCGTGGCGACGTCGGGACCGAGCTCGAGGCCGTCGGGGATGGTGCCCCGCTCGACCACGACCCTGACCTCCTTCGTCGCCAGGGTCTCGAGGTTGACCGTCACGAACTCCGGTTCGTGGCTGAGGATCTGGATGCGCTGGTCGACCGGCCGCACGACCACCGGGACCGATTGCGGGCCCTCATCGGGCGTGACGCCGCTGAGGTCCGCCTCCGCGATGAACGACGAGGTGATCGGTGCCGGCACGCCGGGTGGCGCGAAGTAGCGGACCTGGACGACCGGATCGAGCGCGTTGAGCGAGTACGTCCCGCTCGGCTGGTTGATCGGCGTGACGGGGATCGCGGTCGGTCCGAAGGTCTGGGCACTCTGGGACAGCACGAAACCGCCGTACAGGAGGGTGGCGAGGCCGATCGCGGCGAGCTTGAGGGGCCAGTTGTGGACGATGACCCCGAGGACTCGGGTCACCGCGGCGCCCGTGCGGCCGACGTGGTCGTGCTCTCCGGGGTCGATCGCCAGCCGAACGCGCCGCGGCGTCGCCCGGGGTTGGGATCGAGCAGGTTCCGGATCGCGCGAGCGAGCTGCGCCTCATTGAGGTTGCGCACGATCCGCGTGCGTTCGACGAGGCTGATCTGGCCGTTCTCCTCGGACACGACGACCACGACCGCGTCGGTCTGCTCGGCGATCCCGAGCGCGGCCCGATGGCGTGTCCCGAACCGCTCGGAGGGGACCGTGGTCTCGGCGAGCGGCAGGACCGCGCCCGCGGCGAGGATCGTCTCGTCGCGGATGATGACCGCCCCGTCGTGGAGCGCGGTCCGCGGCGCGAAGATGGTGCGGATGAGGTCGGCGGACACGTCGCCGTGGATCATGATCCCGGTCTCGGCGACCTCCTCGAGGCCGGTCTCCCGCTCGAGCACGATCAGCGCGCCGTGGCCCTCCTCCGACAGGTCGGCGGCCGCCTTGGCCACCTCGTTCGCGACGTGGTCGACGGCTCGCGAATCGGCGGGCGAGAGGAGCCACGCGAACGAGCCGACGCGCCCGATCCGCTCGAGCGCGCGACGGAGCTCGGGCTGGAAGATCACGACGAGGGCGAACAGCCCGACGACCGCGCCACCCTGCAGGATCTGGGTCAGCAACCGGAGGTTGAAGGCGACCGCCAGCACGTACACGACGATGAGGACGCTGACGCCGATGACGAGGCGGACCGCGCGGGTCCCGCGGATGAGGCTGAACAGCCAGTAGATGAGGACGGCCGTGATCCCGATGTCGATCAGGGTCGTCAAGCTGACCTGTTCGAGGATCGATCCGAGGAGCTGCGGCATCGTCGGCCGAGTGTAGCATCGTGCTCCCCCGCCGCCGGGTGGCGCCGGTCAGGAGCAGCGCGCCGCCAGTCGGGGTTCGTCCGGCAATCGGGCGGCGGCGAGCGCACACAGGCGGGCCGCGGCGTCGGTGTCGTCGGTCAGGTCGGCCAGCCGCCCGAGCAGCACGAGCTTGTCGGCGGCCGACCGATCGCCAGCCGAGATCGAGGTACAGCTCGGCGAGCGAGAGGTGCAGCCCGGTATCGAACGGCGAGCCCGGCAGGGCGAGGTAGCAGGCATCGATGGCCGCCGCCGGTCGGCCGCGCCGCACGATGGGCCATGGCTGCCTGCAACGCCACGACGCGGGCGGTCTCGTGGTCGCCGGCCTCGATGGCGGCCTCGAGCTCGGCGGTCAGGGCGATCGGATCGACGGGTTCGGGTTCCGGCTCGGGCTCGGGCTCGGCGCTCGTCGGCGTCCCGGCGCCCAGGATGGCGTCGGCGTGCAGCAGGATCTCGGTCGCCTCGTCGCCGGCACGCTCACGCAGCCGCTCGACCAGGGCGCGCAGGTCGGCGCGGCGTTGACGGGACTCCGCGATCTCGAGCGCCTGGACGGCGGTCTGGGTGGCGGCCGCCAGGTGCCCCGCGCGATCGAGCGTGGCCGCGAGCTGGTCGAGGGTCTCGGCCGCCGCCACCCGGTCGCCCTGGCCGATGAGGATCTCCGACTTGCCACGCAACGCGGCCTCGTCCGTCGGCGAACGCTCGAGCGCACCCTCGTAGGCGGCGAGCGCCTCGCCCGTGCGACCGGCGGCACGGAGCGCGGCCCCGAGGCCGACCAGCGGCGTGGAGCGGTCGGTCGCGATCCCGGCCGCCTCGGCGTACGCGGCGATCGCCCGGTCGTGCCGGCCGGCGGCCGCCGCGACGTGGCCGCGCCGGAGGGCGTCCTTGTAGCGTTCGTAGACGGCGTCGCTCATGACCCGCTCACGGTATCGCCGATGAGCTCGACCAGCAGCGCCTTCTGCACGTGCAGGCGGTTCTCGGACTGGTCGAAGATGATGCTTCGCGGGCCGTCCATCACCGCCGACGTGATCTCCTCGCCCCGATGGGCGGGCAGGCAGTGCATCGCCACCGCGTCCGGACCGGCGGCGTCCATGAGGGCATCGTCGATGCGGTACCGGGCGAACGCGTCGCGCCGCTCCTCGGCCTCGGCCTCCTGGCCCATCGACGTCCACGCGTCGGTGTAGACGATCGCCGCCCCGCGGACGAGCGCATGCGGATCGCTTCCGAAGACCAGCCGACCGCCGGATGCCGCCGCGAGCTCCGTCGCCCGGGCCACGATCCGCTCGTTCGGGGCGTAGCCGGCCGGGTGCGCCAGCCGGATCTCCATCCCGAGCGTGGCCCCGAGCAGGGCGAGCGAGTGGTACACGTTGTTGCCGTCCCCGACGAACGTGACGACCGTCCCGCGCAGGTCGCCGACACGCTCCCGGATCGTGAAGACGTCGGCGAGCGCCTGGCACGGATGCTCACGCAGCGTCAGGCCGTTGATGACCGGGATCGAGGCCTGGGCGGCCAGCTCCTCGACGACCCCGTGCGGGCCCGTGCGGGCCACGATGGCGTCCACGAACCGCTCGAGGTTGTGGGCGACGTCCCGGACCGCCTCGCGGGCGCCCATCACGACGTCCTCGGGCAGGTAGATGGCCGTCCCGCCGAGCTGGGTCATGCCCGCCTCGAACGTCACCCGCGTGCGCAGGCTCGGCTTCTGGAAGAGCATCGCGATCGTCCGCCCCGGCAGCGGCAGCCGCGCATGCCGCCGCGTCGCACGGAACTCCGTCTTGAGCGCGTCCGCGGTCGCAAAGACCCGCTCGACCTCCGCAGCCGTCCAGATCGCGCAACGCTCAGGAAGTCCCGCCCGCGCAGCGTTGACGTCGTCATCGTCGGCGGCGATCAGCGTCACGTGGTCACTGCTCGCGCCGGGCGGATGGCGCGTCGAGCGCGAAGGCGCCGACGAGGCACGAGACGCGAGCAGCACCCACGTGTCCGTGAGCGAGCGCGCGCAGTCGGCAACGCACGCATCGGCCGCCGACGGCGCGCGCGCTAGCGCTTGGTGTACTGCGGCGCCTTGCGGGCTCGCTTGAGCCCGTACTTCTTGCGTTCCTTCATGCGCGGATCGCGCGTGAGAAGTCCGGCCTGGCGAAGCGGCAGGCGATGCCCCTCGGGATCGAGCTCGAGCAGGGCGCGCGCGATGCCGTGGCGGATGGCCCCGGCCTGGCCGGTGACGCCACCGCCCTCGACCTTGATCATCGCGTTGAAGCGGCCCTCGGTCCCGGTCACGCGGAACGGCATGCGGACATCGGTCTCGTTGAAGGCGTTCCCGAAGTGCTCCTCGAGGGAGCGGCCGTTGACCACGATCTCCCCCTCGCCCGGCAGCAGCCGGACGCGGGCGATGGCCGTCTTGCGACGGCCGGTCCCGGAGTAGAAGGCTGGAGAGGTCATCGTCGTCGAGCTCCTCGTCAGGCGAGCGGCTCAGGCTGCTGAGCCTGATGGGGATGATCGGCCCCGGGGTAGACCTTGAGCTTGCGCAGCTGCTGCGCACCGAGGCGATTGTGCGGAAGCATGCCCTTGACCGCGCGGCGGATGACCTCTTCGGGTCGCCGGCCAAGCAGATGGCCCAGGGTCTCTTCCTTGTAGCCCTGCGGATACCCGCTGTGGCGGATGTAGAGCTTCGTTTCGAGCTTGTTGCTGGTCACGGCGATGCGCGAGGCGTTGAGCACGATGACGTGATCGCCCGAGTCGAGGTTCGGGGCATAGGTCGGCTTGTGCTTCCCCTCGAGGACGTGCGCGATCCGCGACGCGAGGCGGCCGAGCGTCTCGTCCGTCGCGTCCACGACGTACCAGCGTCGCTCGATCTCGCTCTCCCGGACCGTGTAGGTCTTCGCGTTCATCGTTCCTCGTGTGCTCCGTTCCGTTCGTCCTCCGTCCGTCGCCCGATGGCGACGCGGCGGAGACACAATCCCTTGGCCGGGGCGGCTGCCCCGTCGAAGGCGGGTCGGTCGGCGCTGAGCGCCTCCCGGACCGTCGTCTGCATCCATGTTCCCGAGGCCGACCTCCAGCAGGAGGGCGACCATCCGACGGACCATCCCGCGAAGGAAGGAGTCGGCCCGGACGTCGATCGTCACGAGCCGGCCCTCCCGGCGGACCCGGACCGCCATGACGGTCCGGACCGGCGAGCGGTCCGTCGCCCCGAAGGCGCTGAAGTCGTGCCGGCCGATGAAGACCGACCCGGCCCGCGCCATCGCGGCGGTGTCGAGCGGGATCCGCACCCCGAGCGCCATGCGCTCGCGATACGGACTGCGCGGCCCGTTCCAGACGGTGTAGCGATACTCCCGGTATCGCGCCGCATAGCGGGGTTGGAACCCGTCCGGTGCCCGGCGCACGTCCCGGACCGCGACGTCCGCCGGCAGGAGCGCATCGAGCGCCTTGCCGAGCTCCGTCGCCGTCAGGCGCCCGTCGTAGGGAAAGGCGATGACCTGTCCCGTGGCGTGCACCCCGGCATCCGTGCGTCCGGCCCCGTCGACCCGTCGGACCACCCCGTCACCGAGGCGGGCCAGCGCGTCTTCCAGGACCCCCTGGACCGTCCGTTTCCCAGGATTGACCTGGAACCCGGCGAAGTCCGTTCCGTCGTATTCGACCCGGGCGCGGTACCGACTCATCGCCGCTCACGCATGGGCACGTCCTCTCGGACGTGAGGTGGCTCGCCTAGACGAGCTCGATCTGGACGATCTCGGCCGCGTCACCGCGGCGCTGGCCGAGCCGGACGATCCGGGTGAACCCGGACGTTCGGTCGGCGTACTTTGGGCGCGATCTCGTCGAACAGCTTGTTGACGACGAGGGGCTCGTTCGGGAACTGGGCGACGACCGCGCGGCGCGCCGACAGGTCGCCGCGCTTGGCGAGCGTGATCATCTTCTCGACGCGGCCGGAGATCTCCTTGGCCTTCGCCTCGGTCGTCTTGACGCGCTCGTAGCGGATGACCGACACGGTCAGGTTCTTGTACAGGCTGAGCCGCGGCCCCTGCTTGCGGCTGAGCTTGCGGCCGCCGATCCGGTGGGCCACCGGTCAGTCCTCTGCCTCGTCCTCGAAGGTCTCGTCGCCCTCGAGGTCGTCGAGGCCGTCGGTCTCCGAGTCCGGGACGATGAAGCCGCGCATCCGGAGGCGCTCCTTCATCTCGTCGAGCGACTTCTTGCCGAAGTTGCGCATGCGCAGCAGGTCGTCGTCCTTGAGCTGGAGCAGCTGCCCCACCTTGACGATGTTGTTGCGCTTGAGCGAGTTGTAGGCCCGCATCGGGAGATCGAGCTCCTCGATCGGCATGTCGAGCATGTTCGGCGGCAGGGCGGCGACGCCGGTGACGGCGGCCGCCGGGACCGCGGCCATGCCGACGGTGACGAACGGGCGGAACTGGTTGACGAGGATCTCCGCCGAGCGGCTGAGGGCCTCCTCGGGGCTGATCGTGCCGTCGGTCTCGATCTCGATCGTGAGCTTGTCGAAGTTGGTCATCTGACCGACCCGCATGTTCTCGACCCAGTAGTTGACCTTGCGGACCGGGCGTGAAGATCGCGTCGACCGCGATGACCCCGATCGGCAGCGCCTCGGCGCGCTCGGCACCGAGATAGCCGACGCCGCGCTCGACGGTGAGGTCCATCTCGATCGTCACGTCGTCCGTGTCGAGGGTCATCAGCACGAGATCGGGGTTGATGATCTCGACGTCCGCGTTCTCCGCGATGTCGGCCGCGGTGACCGCGCCCGCGCCGCTCTTGATGAGCCGCATCTGGACGGGGTGCGCCGCGAAGCTCTTGAGGCGGAGCTTCTTGACGTTGAGGACGATCTGGGTGACGTCTTCCTTGACGCCGGGGATCGTCGAGAACTCCTGGTACACGTCGCGGATCTGGATGCTGGTGACCGCGGCGCCCTCGAGCGAGGACAGGAGGACGCGCCGAAGCGCGTTGCCGAGGGTGACGCCGTAGCCGGCCTGGAGGGGTCCGGCCTCGTACTTGGCGTACGTGCCGACTTCCTCGACAGGCTCGATCTGCGGGCTCTCGAGTTCGATCATGAGGGGCGGTTACCTCGAGTAGTACTCGACCACGAGCTGCTCGTTGAGATCGAGCGGCATCTGGTCGCGGCTGGGCGGGGAGACGATGGAACCGGCCAGGGTGGCCGCGTCGATGGACAGCCACTCCGGCGCCTGGTGGTTGCGGAGGGTCTCCTTGGCGATCTTGAACGGCTCGCGATCGCGCCGGCTCTCGCGCACGGCGACCTGTGTCGCCGGGGCGGAGCTGGTAGGAGGCGATATCGGTGGGGACGCCGTTCACGGCGAAGTGGCCGTGGGCGACGAGCTGGCGCGCCTGGGCGCGCGACGTGCCGAGCCCCATCCGGTAGACGACGTTGTCGAGCCGCAGCTCGAGCGAGCGCAGGAGGTTCTCGCCGGTGACGCCCGGACGACCCTCGGCCGCGATGAAGTAGTTGCGGAACTGGCGCTCGAGCACGCCGTAGGTCTTGCGGACCTTCTGCTTCTCGCGCAGCTGCAGCCCGTACTCACCGACCTTGCGCCGGCGGACGCCGTGCTGGCCGGGAGGCGACGGGCGCCGCTCGAACGCGCACTTCTTCGTATAGCAGCGCGAGCCCTTCAGGAAGAGCTTGGCGCCTTCCCGCCGGCAGATGCGGCAGACGGCTTCGGTGTAGCGGGCCATGGACTCCTCGGGGCCTAGACGCGGCGCCGCTTGGGCGGGCGGCAGCCGTTGTGCGGGATGGGGGTGACGTCGGTGATGGCGCTGACCTCGAGGCCCGCCGCCTGGAGCGACCGGATCGCCTGCTCGCGGCCGGCGCCCGGACCCTTCACGTAGACCTCGACCTGGCGCATGCCGTGCTCCATCGCACGACGCGCGGCGCCGTCAGCCGACAGCGCGGCCGCGTACGGCGTGCTCTTGCGGGAGCCCTTGAACCCGGCCACGCCGGCCGAGCCCCAGCTGATGACCGCACCGTTGAGGTCGGTGATCGTGATGATCGTGTTGTTGAACGTGGCCTGGATGTGGACGTGCCCCTGGGGGACGTTCTTCTTCTCCCGACGACGCTGCTTGACCGCTTTCTTGCGCTCCGCCATGCCTGGTCAGTCCCTCGTCACTTCTTGCGCCGCACGCCGACCGTCTTCTTCGGTCCGCGCCGCTGGCGAGCGTTCGTCTTGGTTCGCTGACCACGCACCGGCAGGTTGCGCCGATGGCGGAGACCCCGATACGAGCCGATCTCGATGAGGCGCTTGATGTTGAGCGCCGTCTCGCGACGGAGGTCGCCCTCGACCTTGTAGCGTCGATCGATCAGTTCGCGCAGGCGGTTGACCTGCTCCTCGGTGAGATCGCGGACGCGGGTGTCCGGATTGATGTTGGTCTGGGCGAGGATCTTCTGGCTCGTGGGCAGGCCGAGACCGTAGACGTAGGTAAGGGCGATCTCGACGCGCTTCTCACGCGGGATGTCGACGCCGGCGATGCGTGCCATCGGTTACCCCTGCCGCTGCTTGTGCTTGGGATTGGTGCAGATGACCATCACGGTGCCGTGGCGACGGATGACCTTGCAGTTGTCGCAGCGCGCCTTGACGGAGGCTCTGACTTTCAACGGATCCTCGATCGTGTGTGGATGACTGGTGTGGCTACTTGAGTCGGTACGTGATCCGGCCGCGCGTCAAGTCGTACGGCGACAACTCGACGCGGACGCGATCACCGGGCAGGATCCGGATGAAGTTCATCCGCAGCTTGCCGCTGATGTGGGCGAGCACCCGATGGCCATTCTCCAGCTCGACGGCGAACATCGTGTTCGGGAGCGGCTCGATGACCGTTCCTTCCACTTCGATCGCATCTCGCTTGGCCATAGGCTACGTGCTTCCCTTTCTCACGCGCAGTGCCGGCCCGGCCGGGCCGACACACGAACGCGTAGCGTATCAAATGACGCCGATCCCGGCAACCGCCGGGGTCAGACCGTCGTGAGGATCTCCGGACCGTTGTCGGTGACGGCGATCGAATCCTCGAAATGGGCCGCGAGCGAGCCATCCACGGTGACGACCGTCCAGTCGTCGTCGAGGAGGCGGGCCTCGTAGCCGCCGAGGGTGAACATGGGCTCGATGGCCAGGCACAGGCCGGGCTCGATCTTGCGGCCCTTGCGACCGGTGCGGTAGTTGGGGACCTGCGGCTCCTCGTGCATCTCGGTGCCGATGCCGTGACCGACGAACTGGCGGATGATGCCGAGCCCGTGCGGGGTCGCGACGTCCTCGACCGCGGCCGAGATGTCGTCGAGGTGGTTGCCGGGCACCGCGGCGGCGATGCCGGCCATCATCGCGGCGCGGGTGGTATCGATGAGGTCGCGCACGGCGGGCGGCGGCTCGCCGACGTAGAACGTGCGGGCGGCATCGCCGTGCCAGCCGTCGACGATGGCGCCGGCATCGATCGAGACGACCTGGCCCTCGTGGATCGTGCGCTCGCCCGGGATGCCGTGGACGATCTCGTCGTCGATGGAGATGCACAGGCTGGCCGGGAACGGGACCCGCGGGTTGATCCCGGGATAGCCCTTGAATGAGGGGACGGCACCCGCCGACCGGATGTGCGCCTCGGCGAGCCGGTCCAGATGCGCGGTCGAGACGCCGGGCTTGAGCTCCTGCTCGACGAGCGCGAGCACCTCGGCGACGATGCGGCCGGCGCGGCGCATCCGTTCGATCTCGGCGCGGGACTTGCGGGTGACCATGTCAGACCGCCGCCGCGGCGGCCGGCGGCGGCACGCGGTCGTCGCCGATGGCGGCAAGCAGGCCGTCGGTCACCGATGTCGATGGGCTGACGGCCGTCGACGCTGCGGAGCACGCCCGCGGTCGCGGTAGTGCGCGGCCACGTCGGCCAGGCTTTCGAGGGTCAGCGCCAGTCGCGCCCGGATGGTCTCGGGCCGGTCGTCGTCGCGCTGGGTCAGCTCGGAGCCGTCGAGGTCGCAGCGTCCGGCGACGCGTGGGGGGTTCGTCAGCTCGTTGTAGACGTGGCCCGCCTCGCGGCACACCCAGCGACCGGACAGCCGGCGGACGAGCTCGTCGGCGGGGACCTCGATGCTGATCGCGCGGTCGACACGCGAGTCGCGCTCGGCCAGGGCGGCGTCGAGCGCCTCCGCCTGCGGTCGATTGCGCGGGAACCCGTCGAGGATCACGCCGTTGCGGGCGTCGGGCTGGGACAGGCGGTCGAGCAGCATCCGGATCGTGATGTCGTCGGGCACGAGCTGCCCGCGCTCCATGAACCGGCGCGCCTCGAGGCCGACCGGCGAACCGTCACGGACCGCGGCCCGGAACAGGTCGCCGGTGGCGACGTGCGGGATCTCGAGCCGCTCGGCCAGGATGTTCGCCTGGGTCCCCTTCCCCGCCCCCGGGGCCCCCAGCAGCACGACGACTGTCATGCGCACGACCCTGCCGGCCCATCCCGGCGTCGCCGGCTGCGACGCGCACGCTCAGGCGACGTCCGAGTGCGCTGGCTCAGCGTGCGTAGCCGGCAGCCTCGGCCTGGGCCGCCAGGGCCGGCGACATCATCGGATGAAGCCCTCGTAGTTGCGCATCATCAACTGCGCTTCGATCTGCTTCATCGTCTCGACGACGACCGACACGACGATGAGCAGGCTCGTGCCACCGAGACCGATCGCCCCGAGATCCGGGAACGCCAGGCCCACGATGGACGGTGACACGGCCACGATCGCCAGGAACAGGGCGCCCGCGAACGTGATGCGGCTCACGACCCGGGCGAGGTAGTCCTGCGTCGGGCGACCCGGCCGGATGCCCGGGATGAAGCCGCCGTTCTTGCGCAGCTGCTCGGCCGTCTCGTCCGGCTTGAACGTGAACGCCGTGTAGAAGTACGTGAAGCCGATGGTCAGCAGGAAGTACAGCACGATGTAGATCGGCGAGTTCGGGCTGAACAGGGTCACGATGCCCGTCGCGATGCTCGCCACGAAGTCGATCTCGGACGCCTGGAAGTACGACGCCAGCTGGACCGGGAACAGCAGGATGCTCACCGCGAAGATGATCGGGATGACGCCTGCCTGGTTGACCCGCAGCGGCAGGAACGTCTGGCCGCCCTGGTACATGCGCCGGCCGCGGACGCGGCTGGCGTACTGGATCGGGATGCGGCGCTGGCCTTCCTGGATGTAGATGATCACGCCGACCGCCGCGATGGCGACGACCGCGAACACGATGAACGCCGCGATGTTCGGGCTGACGATGAACGCCTGGATGGCGCCCGGCGCCTGGCTGACGATGCCGGCGAAGATGATGAAGCTGATGCCGTTGCCGATCCCGCGCTCGGTGATGAGCTCGCCGATCCACATCAGGGCGACGGAACCCGCGGTCAGGGTCGCGATCTGGGTGAGCGTCTCGAAGCTCGCGAGGTCGAACGTCCCGGTGATGATCCCGTTCGCGTTGAGCAGCGCCAGGAAGCCGTACGACTGCAGGAGCGCCATCGGCACGGACAGGTAGCGGGTGTACTGGTTGATCTTGTTCCGGCCGTATTCGCCTTCACGGCTGAGCGCCTGCAACGAGGGCACGACGCCCTGCATCAACTGCATGATGATCGACGCGTTGATGTAGGGGTTCATGCCCAGGGCGACGACCGAGAAGTTCGACAGGCCGCCACCCGAGAACAGGTTGAGCAGGCCGAACAGGGCGTTGCCCTCGAGGAAGTTGTCGAGCGCCGCCCGATCGATCCCGGGACCGGCACGGCGGCCAGGAACCGGAAGGCGATCAGCAGCCCCAGGACATAGATGATCCGGCGCCGGATGTCCGGCGCCCGGAAGGCGTTCAGCAGGGATTCGAACACGGGGTCAGGCGTCGTCGCCGGACGTGGTCGCGGCCTCGTCGGTCTCCGCGGCGGGGGTCTCGGCCTCGGCCTCGCCCTCGCTCGCCTGGGGGGTATCGGCGGTCGCCTCGGCCGCATCGTCGGCCGCCTCGGCCGCGACGTCGGCTGTGGCCTTCGCCTTCTTCGCTCGCGTCTTCGGCGGCTTCGCGCTCGCTTCGGTCGCGGCCTCGTCGGCGTCCGGCCTCGTCGGCGTCCGTCGCGCCCGCATCCGCCGACACGGCGGCGTCAGGCGTCGCGACGGCCTCGGCCGGCGCTGCCTCGGGGGCGACATCGGTCGCGGCGGCGCGTCGCGGTCGCGGACTTCGCCGAGCGCGGCGCGGTGTCATCGGTCTCGAGCCCGATCGCCTTGAGCGGCGAGGTCGGGACCTCGAGCACGCTGACCGTGCCGCCGGCGGCCTCGATCTTGGTGCGCGCCGAGGCGGTGAACGCGTCGGCGACCACGAACAGCGCGCGCCGACAGCTCCCCGTTGCCGAGGATCTTGAGCGGCTTGTTGAGGGTGCGCACCAACCCGACCGCCCGGAGGATGTCCTGGTTGATCGTGATCTGGGCCGGAGCGGACTTGCCCTTGCCCTTGGCCGGTGCCTCGGTCTCGAACGCGCCGGCGTCAGCGAGCGCGCCGATCGCGCCGATGTTCACGACCTCGAACTCGATGCGGAACCGGTTCTTGAAGCCGCGCAGCTTCGGGATGCGCATGTGCAGCGGGGTCTGGCCACCCTCGAACCACGGCGGGATCGAGCCACCGGCTCGCGCCTTCTGGCCCTTGGTGCCGCGGCCCGCGGTCTTGCCCTTGCCGGCCGCGATCCCGCGGCCGACCCGGATGCGCTCCTTGCGCGACCCTTCGGGTGGGCGCAGGTCGTGGAGCTTCATCGCCTTCTCCTCGTTGGCGGCGTCAGCGCCTCGATCCGCGCTCGCCTTGGCGGTCGCGGGGGTCGTGTCGCCGTCGGCGATCTCCTCGACGGTCACGAGGAAGCGGACCTGGCGAACCATGCCCCGCGTCGCGGGATTGTCCGCGACGATCCTCGTGGTCCCGATGCCGTGGAGGCCGAGCGCCTTGATCGTCGCCCGGTTGCGGGCGATGTGACTGATCGTGCTCTTGGTCTGGGTGACCTTCAGCTTAGCGGCCATCGAGCCCCTCCGGGGTGGCAGCCGGCTGACCCGAGATGCGGCTCGACAGCTTGACGCCACGTCGGGCGCCGAGCTCCTCGGCCGAATGCAGGCCACGCAGCGCCTCGATCGTCGCGCGCGTGACATTCACCGGGTTGGTGGAGCCATAGATCTTCGAGAGGATGTCGCGGACGCCGGCCGCCTCGAGCACGGCTCGGACGGAGCCGCCGGCGATCACGCCGGTGCCCTGCGACGCCGGCTTGAGCATGACCCGGCTGGCCGAGAACTCGACGTTCACCTCGTGGGGGATCGTCGTGCCGACCATCGGGATCTTGATGATGTTCTTCTTTGCGTCCTCGACGCCCTTGCGGATGGCCTCGGGCACTTCGCCGGCCTTGCCGAGTCCGGCCCCGACGTGGCCCGCGCCGTCACCGACGACGATGACCGCGCTGAAGCTGAAGCGCCGGCCGCCCTTGACGACCTTGGCCACTCGATTGATCTGGACCACGCGCTCCTCGAGCGCGAGCTTATTGGGGTCGATGCGTGCCACTGTGGCTCCTTCCGATCAGAAGTCGAGGCCGGCTTCGCGGGCGGCATCGGCGAGCGACTTGATCCGCCCGTGGTACCGGAATCCGGCTCGATCGAAGACCACGCGCTCCACGCCGGCGGCCTTGGCCCGCTCGGCGACGAGACGACCGACGACGGCCGCCTCCTCGGTCTTGGTCGAGGTGGAGCCCTTGAGCTCCTTCTCGACGGTCGACGCTGCGGCGAGCGTCCTGCCGGACGCGTCGTCGATGACCTGCGCGTAGATGTGGTTGAGGCTGCGGAACACCGCGAGACGCGGTCGCACGTCCGTCCCCGCCAGGCGGAGGCGGATGCGTTCGTGGCGCTTGCGTCGGGCGGCGCCGCGGCTGGCGACCTGCGTCATCGTGTCAATCCTTCGTCAGTTCGGGTGGCTACTTCTTGCCACCGATCTTGCCGGCCTTGCCCGCCTTGCGACGGACGACCTCGCCGGCGTAGCGCACGCCCTTGCCCTTGTACGGCTCGGGCTTGCGCGTCGAGCGCACCTTGGCGGCGATCTGGCCGACCAGCTCCTTGTCGATGCCGACGACCGCGAGGCGGGTCGGGTTCTCGAGCTCGAAGCTGATGCCGTCGGGCGGATCGATCTCGACGGGGTGGCTGTAGCCCAGGTTGAGCGTCAGCTTCTTCCCGTTGAGCGTCGCGCGGTAGCCGACGCCCGTGATCTCGAGGCCCTTGCGATAGCCGTCGGTCACCCCGACGACCATGTTGTTCACCAGCGTCCGGGTCAGGCCGTGGAGCTGCTTGTGGGTCTTCTGCTCGGTCGGACGCGTCACCACGAGGGTGCTGTCCTCGCGGCTGACCGTGATATCCGGATGCAGCGCGCGGCTGAGGGTGCCCTTGGGCCCCTTGACCGTGAGCTGGCGCCCGTCGATCGTCACGTCGACGGTGGACGGGACGGCGATGGGCAGGCGGCCGATACGTGACATGGTCAGCCGCCTACCAGACGAACGCGAGGACTTCGCCGCCCAGCTGCGCCTGATGCGCCTGCTGGCCGGTCATGATCCCCTGGCTCGTGCTGACGATGACGATGCCCAGGCCACCCAGGACGCGCGGGATGTCGGTCTTGCGCGCGTAGACGCGCAGGCCCGGCTTGCTGATCCGCTTCAGTCCTGAGACGACCGGGACCTTCCCGTCGACGTACTTGAGGGTCAGGCGCAGGACCGCGGTCGGTCCCACCTGCTCCTCGCTGACGTCGGCGATGAAGCCTTCGTCCTTGAGGATGCGGGCGATCTCACGCTTGGTCCGCGACGCCGGCACGATCACTTCGGTGTGACGTGCGCGCGAGGCGTTCCGGACGCGTGTGAGCATGTCCGCGATCGGGTCGGAGATGTTCATCGGTGTCCTACCAACTCGACTTCGTGACGCCCGGCAGCTCGCCCAGGAGCGCTCGCTCCCGGAAGCAGATGCGGCAGAGCGCGAACCGTCGCATGAAGGCACGCGGACGCCCGCACACGAAGCAGCGGTGATACGCCTGCACCGGGTGCTTGGGGGTCCGCTTCGCCTTCGCGACCATCGACTTCTTGGCCATTGGGTCTCCTCCGTCGCCTACGAGGCGAAGGGCATGCCGAGGAGTTCAAGAAGCTTCTTGGACTCCTCGTCGGTCTTCGCCGTCGTCACGATGCTGATCTCCAGCCCGCGGAGACGGTCCACCTTGTCGTAGTCGATCTCCGGGAACGCGAGTTGCTCCCGAAGACCCAGTGTGAAGTTGCCCCGCCCATCGAACGACTTGCCGGGAACACCCCGGAAGTCGCGGATGCGCGGCAGGGCAAGCGTGGTCAGTCGATCCAGGAAGTCCCACATCCGCTCGCCGCGGAGCGTGACCTTGGCGCCGATCGAGTTGCCCGTCCGCACGCGGAACTGGGCGATCGAGCGCTTGGCCTTGGTCACGATGGGCTTCTGGCCGGTGACGGTGGTCAGGTCGCCGAGCGCCGCGTCGAGCGCCTTGGCATTGGACAGGGCCTCGCCCAGTCCGATGTTCACGACGATCTTGCTGACGCGCGGGATCTCATGGGCATTGGCGTATTCGAACTGCTTGCGCAGGGCGGGCGCGACCTCGGCCGTGTACCGCTCGTGCAGGCGGCTGGTCATGCCTTGACCTCCAGCTGCTCGCCGCAATGGCGGCAGACGCGGACGCGACGGCCGTTCTCCAGCGTCGCGTGGGCGATCCGGGTCGGCTTGTCGCAACTGCCGCACACGACCATGACCTTGCCCATCGGGATCGGCTGGGCGATCTCGAGGATGCCGCCCTGCTGGACCTTCGGCATGCGATCGGTCGAGCTGGACGACTGGCGCGGCTTGGTGTGGCGCTTGGCGATGTTGAGCCCCTCGACGACGACGCTGACGCCGCCGGCCGACGACCCGCGCCGGAACATGCTGCGACCGCCACGCGGTGCGGCCTCCCGGCGGATGACGCGCTCCACCGTCCCGCGCTTGCCGGCGTCCTTGCCGGCGAGCACGACGATGGTGTCGCCCTTGCGGATCTCGGGGACCTTGGGGGATCGGACGGTCTGGGTCCGGACGGCCATCACAGCACCTCCGGGGCGAGCGACACGATCTTCATGTAGTTCCGGTCACGCAGCTCGCGGGCGACCGGGCCGAAGATGCGCGTGCCGCGCGGGTTGCCCTGGTTGTTGATGAGGACCGCGGCATTCTCATCGAAGCGGATGTAGCTGCCGTCGGGGCGGCCGTACTCCTTGGCCGTCCGGACGATGACCGCGCGGACGACGTCGCCCTTCTTGACGGCGGCGTTGGGGATGGCCTGCTTGACGCTGGCGATGATCACATCGCCGACGCCCGCGGTCGTCTTGAGCGAACGACCCATCACCCGGATGCACTGGATCGTGCGGGCGCCGGTGTTGTCCGCGACCTTGAGACGGGTCTGGGGCTGGATCACGAGACCGTCTCCTCCTCGGCCGGAGCCGCGGAGTCGCCCGCGCCGAGGTCATCGGCGCCGGCCTCGGTCGCATCGTCGGACGCCCGGCTGCGGCCGGGGTGCGCCGCGGCGTGGATGGCCTCGATGGTGGCCTCCTCCTCGGCGACGACGCTCTCGCCGGGCAGGCCGTGATCGCCGGCCCGCTGGACCACGTCGACGAGCCGCCAACGCTTGGTCGCCGACATCGGCCGCGTCTCCTCGATGAGGACGGTGTCGCCGATGTGGGCCTCGTTGGCCTCGTCGTGGGCCTTGAATTTCGTGCTCAAGCGGATGACCCGCTTGTACAGCCGGTGACGCGCCAGACGCTCGACGGACACGACGATCGTCTTGTCCATCTTGTCGCTGACCACGCGGCCGACCTTGGTCTTCCGCTTGCCCTGCACCTTGGTGTCTGCTCCTGTCATCGCGTGATATCCCTTCAGGCCGTCTTGCCGAGCTTGCGCTCGCGCTGCACGGTCAGGATCCGCGCGATCGTTCGCCGCGTTTGCGGGATCGTGCTGTAGTCCTTCAGCTGGCGGGTGGAGAGCGCGAAGCGCGCGCCCCACAGGTCCTGCTTCGCTTCGTGCAGGGCCGCTTCGAGTTCCGTGTCGGAGAGCGAACGGGCTTTATCGATGTCCATCCGTCACGCCTCCTTCGCGCCTTCCCGGACGACCACGCGGGTCTGCACGGGAAGCTTGTGGCTGGCCAGGCGCATGGCCTCGATGGCCGCCTCGTGATCGACGCCGGCCATCTCGAACAGGATCCGGCCGGGCTTCACGACCGCGACCCAATGGTCGGGCGCACCCTTGCCGGAGCCCATCCGCGTCTCGGCGGGCTTCTTGGTGGCGGGCTTGTCGGGGAAGATCCGGATCCAGATCTTGCCGCCGCGCTTGACCGAACGGGTCATCGCGCGTCGGGCGGCCTCGATCTGGCGGCTCGTGATCCAGGCGGGTTCCTGGGTGGCGAGACCGTACTCACCGAAGGCGACCGTGTGGCCGCCCTTGGCGAGGCCGGACATGCGACCGCGCATGACCTTGCGATGCTTGACGCGTCGCGGCATCAACATGGGTCAGACCCCCTGCCCGGCAGGAGCCGGGGCGCCGGCGGGGAGCTCGGGCCGACGGATCGGCTCGGGTGCGATCTCGCCGCGGTAGATCCAGACCTTGACGCCGATGCGTCCGTACGTGGTGTGGGCATGGACCTGGCCGTAGCTGATGTCGGCACGGAGGGTGCCCAGCGGGATGCGGCCTTCCTTGTCCCACTCGCGACGGCCCATCTCCGACCCGCCGAGGCGGCCGGCGACGGCGATCTTGACGCCCTTGGCGCCCGCCTTCATGGAGCGCTGGATGGCCTGCTTCATCGCCTTCTTGAAGGCGATGCGGCGGCTCAGCTGCCCCGCGATGTTCATGGCGACGAGGTGCGCGTCGAGCTCCGGCTGGCGGATCTCCTTGATCTCCAGCTTGACCTTGCGGTTCGAGAGCGCGCCGATCTGCTGGCGCAGGACCTCGACGTTGGCGCCGCCCTTGCCGATGACGATCCCGGGCTTGGCGGTGTGGATCGTGACCGTGACGTGGTTGATGCCACGCTCGATCTCCACGCCGCTCACGCTCGCGTTGGCCAGCCGCTTGACGATGAGCTGGCGGATCGCGATGTCCTCCTTGAGGGAGGCGGTGTATTCCTTGTCCGCATACCACTTCGCGGTCCAGGTGCGCGAGACACCCAGGCGGAAGCCGTACGGATGGACCTTATGTCCCATGTCAGGCCTCCTGGTCCGCGACGACGATGGTGATGTGGGTCATGGGCTTGTGGATGGGGAACGCCCGACCCTGTGCCCGCGGCTGGAAGCGCTTGATCGTCGGACCCTCGTTGGCGATGGCGTCGACGATGAAGAGGTCCTCGGCGGACAGGTTGTGATTGTTCTCGGCATTGGCGGTCGCGCTCTTGAGCACGCGCGCGACATCCGCGGCGGCCTTCTGCGGCATGAACCGCAGGAGGGCCGTGGCCTCCTCGACCGGCTTGCCCTTGATCGCCTGGGTCACCAGGCGGGTCTTGCGGGTCGAGGCTCGGAGGTACTTGGCGGTGGCGGAGACACGCATCGGCCGGCCTACTTCAACGCGGTCGAGCGGTCGGTGTGCTTGCCGTGCCCGCGGTAGTTGCGGGTGGGGCTGAACTCACCGAGCCGATGACCGACCATGTTCTCGGTCACGTAGACCGGGACGTGCTTCTTGCCGTTGTAGACGGCGATGGTGTGACCGATGAAGGTCGGGAAGATGACGGACGCGCGGGACCAGGTCTTGACGACCTTCTTCTCGCTGCGCTTGTTCATCTCCTCGATGCGGCCGAGGAGGCGGGCCTCGATGAAGGGGCCCTTCTTGACGGAACGGGACATTGACTCCTACCTCCCCGCCCTAGCGGCGATGCCGCGACCGGACGATGACGCGTCCGGTCGTCTTGGACCGCCGGGTGCGGTAGCCCATGGCGGGCTTGCCCCACGGTGTCTTGGGCGGCATCCCCGTCGGGGACTTGCCCTCGCCACCGCCGTGCGGATGGTCACGCGGGTTCATGACGACGCCTCGGACCTCGGGCCGCTGGCCCATGTGCCGGGCTCGCCCGGCCTTGCCGAGGTTCTGGTTCTCGTGGTCGAGGTTGCTGACCTGGCCGACCGTCGCCATGCACTTGATGCTGACGCGACGGACCTCGCCCGACGGCAGGCGGACCTGGGCGAAGTCGCCCTCCTTGGCCAGCAGCTGCGCCGAGACACCGGCGGAACGGACGATCTGGCCGCCCTTGCCGGGGATCAGCTCGATGTTGTGGATCGTGGTGCCCAGCGGGATGTTGGCGATGGGCAGCGCATTGCCGACGCGCGCCTCGGCATCCGGCCCGGCGACGACGATGTCACCGACCTTCAGACCGTGCGGCAGGAGCATGTAGCGCTTCTCGCCGTCCCGGTAGTGGAGCAGGCCGATCCGCGCGGAGCGGTTCGGGTCGTACTCGATGGTCGCGAGACGGGCCGGCACGCCGAGCTTGTCGCGCTTGAAGTCGATGCGGCGGTAGTGCTGCTTCTCGCCGCCACCACGATGGCGGACCGTGAGGCGGCCCTGGTTGTTCCGGCCGGAGCCGCGGATCTGCGGCTCGAGCAGGGGCTTGTGCGGCTCCTTGGTGGTGATCTCCTCGAAGGTCGAGCGAGTCATCTGGCGGAGCCCCGGCGAGGTGGGCTTGTAACTGCGAAGCGGCATCGACTAGACCCCCTCGAAGAATTCGATCTTCTGGCCGGGGGCCAGGGTGACGATCGCCTTGCGCCATGGCGTGGTGTGGCCGACGATGCGGCCGCGACGCGTGCCGCGTCGCTTCTCCTTCGCCTTGGTCGTGAGGACGTTGACCGCGATGACGGTCACGCCCTCCTTCTTGTAGAGCTCCTCGACGGCGGCCTTGATCTGGATCTTGTTCGCGTCGTCGTGGACCGCGAACGTGTACTTGCCACGGCCGGACTCGTCGATGGTCTTCTCGCTGATGACGGGGCGCAGGATGATCTCCGGCGCGGTCAGGGCGCTCATGCGTCCACCTCCGCCGTCGACGCGCCGCCGTAGACCGACTCCATCCGCGCGAGCGCGGGCTGCTCGATGAGCACGAGGTCGGCCTTCAGCAGGTCCACCACGTTGAGCGAGTCGGCGAGGATGATCTCGACCGTCGGCAGGTTGCGGGCCGACAGCTCGAGCGTCTGGTCGCGACCGGGCGAGACCACGAGGACGCGGCCCGTCGCCGACAGCGCGGCGAGCACGCCGGCCAGGTCCTTGGTCTTGATGGCCTCGAGCCCGAACGTGTCGATGACCTTGAGCTGCTCGTCACCGAGCTTCGCGGTCAGGGCGCCACGGAGCGCCAGCCGCTTCATCTTGCGCGGCAGCCGCTGCTCGTAGGAGCGCGGATGCGGCCCGAAGACCACGCCGCCGCCGCGATAGTGCGGGGCGCTGACGGTGCCCTGGCGCGCGCGGCCGGTGCCCTTCTGGCGGTACGGCTTGCGGCCGCCGCCGCGGATCTCGCCACGCGTCTTGGTGTCGGCGGTGCCGGTCCGTCGGCCGGCCAGCTGGGCGGTCACGACCTGGTGCAGGACGGCGGCGTTGACCGGGGCGGCGAAGAGCGCATCGCTGAGCTCGACGTTGCCGACGGTCTTGCCCGTCCGATCGTAGAGGGGGGTCTGCGGCATCTCAGGCCTTCTTCACGAGGATGAGCGACCCGCGCGGCCCGGGGAGACTCCCCTTGACGAGCAGCAGGTTGCGGTCGGGATCGGTCCGCACGATGCGGACCTTCTTGATGGTCGCGCGCTCATCACCCATGTGGCCGGCCATCTTGAGGCCCTTGTAGACCCGTCCGGGCGTGGTGCCGGGACCGATCGAGCCCGGCTCGCGGTGATGGTCCGAGCCGTGGGTCTTCGGCCCACGGTGGAAGTGGTGGCGCTTGATGTGGCCGGCGAACCCCTTGCCCTTGGACACGCCCGTCACGTCGACGTCGTCGCCGGCGGTGAACAGGTCGTCGATGGACACGGTCTGGCCGACGTTGTAGTCGTCCACGCTCTCGACGCGGAACTCGCGGATCGTGCCGACGCTCGGCAGGTCCTTGAGCTGGCCCGCCTCGGGCCTGGTCAGCTTCTTCCTGACGTCCGTGCCCAGCTGGACGGCGGTGTAGCCGTCGCGCTCGGTCGTGCGCAGGCGCGTGACCGTGTTGGGCTCGATCGCGAGGATGCTGACGGCCACCATCGTGCCGTCGTCCTGGAAGACCTGGGTCATGCCGACCTTGCGGCCGATCAGTCCGATGCTCATCGGGCTACATCTTGATCTCGATGTCGACGCCAGCGGCAAGGCTGAGTCGCATCAGGGCGTCGACCGTCTTCGAGCTCGGATCCAGGATGTCGACGAGCCGCTTGTGGGTGCGGATCTCGAACTGCTCGCGGGAGTCCTTGTCGATGAACGGGGAACGCAGGACGGTGAACTTCTCGATCCTGGTCGGGAGCGGCACCGGACCGACGACGTCCGCGCCGGTGCGCTGCGCCGTCTCCACGATCTGGGCCGCCGACTGATCGAGCAGTCGGTGGTCGTAGGCCTTGAGGCGGATCCTGATCCGCTGCTTCGCCATGTCAGCCCTACTCGGCGATCGTGACGATGGCGCCGGCGCCGACGGTCCGGCCACCCTCGCGGATGGCGAAGCGCTGGCCGACCTCGAGGGCGATCGGGGTGATGAGCTCGACGCTCATCTCGACGTTGTCGCCGGGCATGATCATCTCGGCCCCGTCGGGCAGGCCGATGGCGCCGGTCACGTCGGTCGTGCGCAGGTAGAACTGCGGGCGGTAGCCGTTGTAGAAGGGGGTGTGGCGGCCACCCTCCTCCTTGGTCAGCACGTAGACCTGCGCGGTGAACTTGGTGTGCGGCTTGACCGAGCCTGCCTTGGCCAGCACCTGGCCACGCTCGATCTCCTCGCGCTCGATGCCGCGGATGAGGCAGCCGACGTTGTCGCCGGCCTCGCCCTGGTCGAGCAGCTTCTTGAACATCTCGACGCCGGTGACCACGACCTTGCGCGTGGCCTTGACGCCGATCAGCTCGACCTCGTCGCCGACGTGGACCACGCCGCGCTCGATGCGCCCGGTGGCGACGGTGCCCCGGCCCTTGATCCCGAAGACGTCCTCGACCGGCATCAGGAAGGGCTTGTCGATCGCCCGCTCGGGGGTCGGGATGTACGAGTCGACCGCGTCCATCAGCTCCTGGATCGGGGCGTAGGCGGGATCGCTCGGGTCGTCGCCGGCCTCGAGCGCCTTGAGCGCCGAGCCACGGATGACCGGGATGTCGTCGCCCGGGAAGTTGTACTTGGACAGCAGCTCGCGGACCTCGAGCTCGACGAGGTCGAGCAGCTCCGGGGTCGTCGACCATGTCGACCTTGTTGAGGAAGACCACGATGTAGGGCACTTCCACCTGGCGGGCCAGCAGGATGTGCTCGCGGGTCTGCGGCATCGGGCCGTCGGTCGCGGCGACGACCAGGATCGCGCCGTCCATCTGGGCGGCGCCGGTGATCATGTTCTTGATGTAGTCGGCGTGCCCCGGGCAGTCGACGTGGGCGTAGTGGCGGGCGTCGGTCTCGTACTCGACGTGGGCGATCGCGATGGTGATCCCGCGCTCGCGCTCTTCGGGCGCGTTGTCGATCGAATCGAAGGCGCGGTACTCGGCCGAGCCCTTGAGGGCGAGGTACTTGGAGATGGCCGCGGTCAGGCTCGTCTTGCCATGGTCGATGTGGCCGATCGTGCCGATGTTGACGTGCGGCTTGTTGCGCTCGAACTTCTTCTTGGCCATGGTGTCGTGTGCTCCCTAGACCTTGGACTTCTGGACGAGTTCCGAGGCCAGGCTTCCCGGCACCTCGGCGTAATGACTGAACTCCATCGAGGACGTCGCGCGGCCCTGGGACATGCTCCGCAGGTCCGTGACGTACCCGAACATCTGGGCGAGCGGGACGAACGCCCGCACGACTTCGGTGCTGCCGCGTGACTCGATGCCCTCGATCTGGCCGCGGCGGCTGTTGAGGTCGCCGATGACGTCGCCCATGAACTCGGTGGGCATCGTCACCTCGACGCGCATGATCGGCTCGAGGATGGCCGGGTCGGCCTTGCTGAAGGCGTCCTGGACGGCGAGCGAGCCGGCGATCTTGAACGCCATCTCCGACGAGTCGACCTCGTGGTACGACCCGTCGAACAGGGTCGCCTTGACGTCGACCACCGGGAAGCCGGCGTAGATCCCGGTCTCGAGCTTCTCGCGGATGCCCGCGTCGACCGACTTGATGTACTCGCGCGGGATGGTCCCGCCGACGATCTTGTCGACGAACTCGTAGCCGGCACCCTTCTCGGCGGGCTCGAGCTTGATGATCGCGTGGCCGTACTGGCCCTTGCCGCCCGTCTGGCGGATGAAGCGCCCGTTGCCCTCGGCGGCGCGGCGGATGGTCTCGCGGTAGGAGACCTGCGGCTTGCCGATGTTGGCGGCGACCTTGAACTCGCGGACCATGCGGTCCACGAGCACGTCGAGGTGGAGCTCGCCCATGCCCGCGATGAGCGTCTCCGACGACTCCGGGTCGGTGTGGACGCGGAAGGTCGGATCCTCCTCGGACAGGCGCTGCAGGGCGAGCGCGAGCTTGTCCTGGTCGGCCTTGGTCTTCGGCTCGATCTTGACCTCGATGACCGGCTCCGGGAAGGTCATCGACTCGAGGATCACGGGATGCTCGGGATCGGTCAGGGTGTCGCCGGTGTAGGTGTCCTTGAGGCCGACCGCGGCGGCGATGTCGCCGGCGTAGACCTCGTCGATCTCCTCGCGGTGGTTGGCGTGCATCTGGAGGATGCGCCCGATCCGCTCGCGCTTGCCCTTGGTCGGGTTCATGACGTAGGAACCGGCCTTGAGCGTGCCCGAGTAGACCCGGAAGAACGCGAGCTTGCCGACGAACGGGTCGGCCGCGATCTTGAAGGCGAGCGCGCTGAACGGCTCGCTGTCGCTGGGGGTGCGGATCACCTCGGCGCCGGTCTTGGCGTCGAGGCCGATCATCGGCGGGACGTCGAGCGGCGAGGGCAGGTAGTCGACGACCGCGTCGAGCATCTTCTGGACGCCCTTGTTCTTGAGCGCCGACCCGGTGAGCACCGGGATGATGCGGGTCGTGAGGGTGCCCAGGCGCAGACCGCGCTTGATCTCGGGGATCGTGAGCTCCTCGCCCTCGAGGTACTTGTGGGTCAGCTCGTCGTCCATGTCGGCGACGGCCTCGATCATCGTGTGGCGATGCTGCTCGGCCTCGGCCTGCAGCTCCTCGGGGATGTCGACGACATCGATGTTGTTGCCCAGGTCGTCGCGGTAGTAGATGGCCTTCATCTCGACGAGGTCGATGACGCCCTTGAACTGGTCCTCGCGCCCGATCGGGATCTGGATCGGCACCGCGTTCGCGCCCAGCCGCTCCTTGATCGACTCGACCCCGCGCCAGAAGTCGGCACCGGTCCGGTCGAGCTTGTTGATGAAGCAGAAGCGCGGCACGCCGTAGCGATCGGCCTGGCGCCAGACGGTCTCGGACTGCGGCTCGACACCGGCCACGCCGTCGAAGACCACCACCGCGCCGTCGAGCACCCGCAGGCTCCGCTCGACCTCGACCGTGAAGTCCACGTGCCCGGGCGTATCGATGATGTTGATGCGGTGATCGCCCCAGAACGCCGTCGTCGCAGCAGCCGTGATCGTGATGCCCCGTTCCTGTTCCTGGGGCATCCAGTCCATGGTCGCAGCGCCTTCATGGACCTCGCCGATCTTGTAGATCTTCTTCGTGTAGAAGAGGATCCGCTCGGTCACGGTCGTCTTGCCGGCGTCGATATGCGCGATGATCCCGATGTTCCGCGTTCTCGCGAGCGGAACCTGTCGTGCCACGGTGTTCTTATGCTCCCGGGTCTACCACTTGAAATGGCTGAAGGCGCGGTTCGCCTCGGCCATCTTGTGCGTGTCTTCACGTCGCTTGACCGCCGCGCCGAGGCCGTTCATGGCATCGACGAACTCGGCGGCGAGCTTCTCGCTCATGCTCTTGCCGTTGCGCTTGCGCGCGGCCTGGACGAGCCAGCGCACGCCGAGCGACAGACGGCGGTCGCCCCGGATCTCGACCGGGACCTGGTAGGTCGCGCCACCGACGCGGCGGGGCTTGACCTCGATGATCGGTGTGGCGTTGCGCATCGCCGCCTCGAGGATCTCGAGGCCCGGACGCCCGGCCTGGGCCTCGGCCCGGGCGAGCGCCTGGCGGAGGATGCGCTCCGCGAGGTTCTGCTTGCCACCCTTCATCAGCTTGGCGCTGAAGCGGTGGGTGATGCGGTTGGCCGGCACGACCTCGTACTTGGTCTTGCGCGGGATGCTCGTACGACGGGGCATGCTACTTGGCCGCCTTCTTGGCGCCGTACTTGCTGCGGCTCTGCTTGCGGTCGCGGACACCGGCGGCATCGAGCGTGCCGCGGATGATGTGGTACTTCACCGACGGGAGGTCCTTGACCTTGCCGCCGCGGACCAGCACGACCGAGTGCTCCTGGAGGTTGTGACCGATACCGGGGATGTAGGCCGTGACCTCCATCCCGTTGGAGAGCCGCACGCGCGCGATCTTGCGCAGCGCCGAGTTCGGCTTCTTGGGCGTCATCGTCCGGACCTGCAGGCACACGCCGCGCTTCTGGGGCGCGCCCGGGATCGACACCTGGCGGCGTCGCAGGCTGTTCCAGTTCTTGCGCATCGCGGGCGCCTTGACCTTCTTGGTCTTGGTCTGGCGGCCGTGGCGCACGAGCTGGCTGATCGTCGGCACGAAGACGCTGCTCCTTTCGGTCGGTTCAGATGCAGTGGCGGTCGTCACCGACCGCGGGGGCCGGCCCAGCGTCGCCGATCGTCGCCCCGCGGGGCAGACCGGCCGGGACCGGTGATGAGTGATGGTGTCGAGAAATGGTCGTCGGCGCAGGCGCCGAAAGCGGACCCCTCCCGAGGCCACGAAGGCGGAGTCTAGCAGCGGCCCGACGAGCGTGTCAAACGCTCGGCAGGCCGCCACCGGGGCCTCCCGGCAGGGCTCCGACCGGGGGTCGGAGCGGTCGGGATCTAGGCCTTCTCCTTGCCTCCGGCGACCGCCTCGCCGTCCTCGGCGATGAACGGATTCACGGCGTCGTCCGTGTCGTCGCCGTCGGTCGCGTCGCCGGCCAGGAACGGGTTGTCGCCGTCCGCGTCCGGCTCGTCCTCGCCACCCCCGGCGATGGTCGCCGCGAGCGCGAGGCCGGCGGCCTCCTCGTCCGGTGCACGACCCTCGCCGTCCTCGAGGAACGGGTTGTACTCGGCGTCGCCGAGGCCATCGAGCGCCTCGCCGGCGAGGGCCTCGAGGGCCGCCCGACGATCGCGCTCCTTGCGTGCCGCGACGTTCGCCGGCGCACCCGTCCCGGCCGGGATGAGCTTGCCGATGATGACGTTCTCCTTGAGCCCGATCAGGTGGTCCTTGGCGCCGTTGATGGCCGCCTCGGTGAGCACCCGGGTCGTCTCCTGGAAGGACGCCGCCGCGAGGAAGGACGAGGTATTGAGGGACGCCTTGGTCACGCCCAGCAACACGGTCTGCGCGGTGGCGGGCTCGCCGCCCTCCGCGAGCACGCGGTTGTTGTGCTCCTCGAACTCGAGCCGGTCGACGAGCTCCGTCGGCAGCAGATCGACGTCACCCGGCTGATCGATGCGGACCTTGCGGAGCATCTGCCGGACGATGATCTCGATGTGCTTGTCGTTGATCGTGACGCCCTGGCTCTTGTAGACCTTCTGGACCTCCTTCACCAGGTAGCGCTGGACGGCGTCCTTGCCCCGGGTGTCGAGGTACTCCTGCGGGTTGATCGGGCCATCGGTGATGGCGTCGCCCGCGCGGATCTCCTGGCCGTTCTCGACCAGCAGCTTGGCGTTGTGGGGGATGAGGTACTCGCGCTCGACCACGTCCTCGGCACGGACGACGAGGCCGTCCGTCCCGGTCGCGAGGAAGCCCATGACCGGTGACGTGATGTCGGTGGTCGCGCCTTCCTTGCCGGTCCGGGCCAGCACCTGGCCGACCTGCACGAGGTCGCCCGTGGCGGCCAGCATCTCCGCGCCCTTGGGCACGGCGAGCGAGGTGTCGTAGCCCTCGCGCGAGACGACCTTGACCTTGGTCATGCCGTCGCCGCGGATGATCTCGACGATGCCGTCGATGTGGCTGATCTCGGCCTTGCCCTTGGGGATGCGGGCCTCGAACAGCTCCTCGACACGCGGCAGGCCGGCGGTGATGTCCAGGCCGGCGACGCCGCCGGTGTGGAACGTCCGCATGGTGAGCTGGGTGCCCGGCTCGCCGATGGACTGCGCCGCGATGATGCCGACCGCCTCACCCGAACCGACCATCTCGCCGGTGGCGAGGTTGCGGCCGTAGCACGCCCGGCAGACGCCGTGGCGGGCCTCGCAGGTGAGTGGCGAGCGCACGAGCACCTCGTCGACGCCCGCATCGTCGATGCGCGCGGCGAGCTCCTCGGTGATCATCTCGGTGCGCTCGACGAGGTGCGTCGGCTCCTCGCCCTTCTTGACCTTGACCCGCGGATCGGGCAGCGGGGCCGCGGCCAGCCGGCCGACGAGACGACGCTGGAACGCGCCCTTCTCGTCACTCGACTCGGCGCGGATGATCCAGCTCCCCTCCTCGGTGCCGCAGTCGTCCTCGCGGGTGATGACGTCCTGGGCGACGTCCACCAGGCGCCGGGTCAGGTACCCGGAGTCGGCGGTGCGCAGGGCGGTATCGGCGAGGCCCTTGCGGGCGCCGTGGGTCGAGATGAAGTATTCGAGGACCGTCATCCCCTCGCGGAAGTTGCTCCGCACGGGGACGTCGATGATGCGTCCGGACGGGTCGGCCATCAGGCCGCGCATGGCGCCCAGCTGGCCGATGTTGCCCTTGTTCCCGCGGGCGCCGGACGCGGTCATCATCGTGACCGGGCCGGTCGGATCGAGCGACTTCATCATCTCGTCCGACATGCGGGCGGTGGTCTCCTGCCACACGCCGACGACCTGCTCGTAGCGCTCGTCATCGGTGATGAGGCCGCGCTGGAACTGGCGATCGATCTCCGCGACGTCCTCGTCCGCCTGGTCGAGGCGGGCGGTCTTGTCCTTGGGGATCTCGATGTCGAACAGGCCGATCGTCATCCCGCCGCGGGTGGCGAACTCGAACCCGACGCTCTTGATGCCGTCGACCAGGTGGGCCGTCTCATCGGGGCCCAGCTGGCGATAGCACTCGTCGACGAGCTCCTTGAGGTCGCTCCGCTTCATGACCTTGTCGCGGAACCGGAGCGGGTCCGGCAGGATCTGGTTGAAGATCACGCGCCCGATCGTGGTGCGCACGCGCTGCGGCACGAGGGTCTCGGTCTCGGGATCCCAGGAGCGGGCCTCGATGTCGATGATCTCGTGGAGATAGGCGTTGGTCTTCTCGCGCAGCTGGTAGGCGAGGATGGCCTCGTCCTCGGTCGCGAACGTCCGGACGGGCTTCTCGCGCTCCTTCTTGGTCTTGACCTCGTTCCCTTCCATGGTCAGGTAGTAGCAGCCCAGGACCATGTCCTGGGTGGGGGCCACCACCGGGCTGCCGTCGGCCGGCGACAGCAGGTTCGCGGTCGAGAGCATCATCGTCCGCGCCTCTTCCTGGGCGGCCGTCGAGAGCGGCACGTGGACCGCCATCTGGTCGCCGTCGAAGTCCGCGTTGAACGCGGTGCAGACGAGCGGGTGGATCTGGATGGCCGAGCCCTCGACGAGGACCGGCATGAACGCCTGGATCCCCAGGCGGTGCAGGGTCGGGGCGCGGTTCAGCAGCACCGGGTGGTCCTTGATGACCTCTTCGAGGACGTCCCAGACCTCGGGCCGGACGCGCTCGACGATGCGCTTGGCGCTCTTGATGTTGTGGGCGAAGCCCTTCTCGACGAGCTGGCGCATGACGAACGGCTTGAACAGCTCGAGCGCCATCTTCTTGGGCAGGCCGCACTGGTGCAGCTTGAGCTCCGGGCCGACGACGATGACCGAGCGGCCGGAGTAGTCGACGCGCTTGCCGAGCAGGTTCTGGCGGAAGCGCCCCTGCTTGCCCTTGAGCATGTCGCTCAGCGACTTCAGGCGATGGTTGCCGGTACCGGCGATCGCGCGCCCGCGTCGACCGTTGTCGATCAGCGCGTCGCACGCCTCCTGGAGCATCCGCTTCTCGTTGCGGATGATGATCTCGGGCGCACCGAGCTCGAGGAGTCGCTTGAGGCGGTTGTTGCGGTTGATGACGCGGCGATACAGGTCGTTGAGGTCGGAGGTCGCAAAGCGCCCACCGTCGAGCTGGACCATGGGCCGCAGGTCGGGCGGGATGACCGGCAGGACCGACAGGATCATCCAGTCGGGTCGCGTGCCACTGCGACGGAACGCCTCGATGAGGCGCAGCCGCTTGATCGCCTTCTTGCGGCGCTGGCCGGAGCTCGTCCGGACCTCGACGTGGAGCGAGCGTGCCAGCTCCTCGAGGTCCATCCGGCTGATGATCTCGCGGACCGCCTCGGCGCCCATGCCGGCCCCGAAGACGCGGCCGCTCTTGGACCCCGCACCGTATCGCTCGTCGAGCATCCGGTACTCGGTCTCGCCGATCGTCTGCATCGGCTTGAGGCCCTCGAGCTCGTCGCGCAGCTTGCGCAGCTCGTCCTTGAGCCCCTGGGCCTGCTCCGCGAGACCCGAGCGCTCGTGCTGGAGGGTCTCCTCCATGCCGGCCGCGAGATCCGCGATCTTCTGCTCCACCGCGCGCGCCTCGTCGGCCTCGCGCTGCTGCAGGTCGGCGTTGACCTGCTCGGTGTACTCGCCGACCACCTTGCGCAGCCGCGCGGTGGCCTCCTTGCCGCCCTTGTCGCCGGCGGCGACCACGACCTCGCCCGTCGGGGCGAACGCGATCGTCTCCTCGGCGACGCCCGTCTTGAGCGCGGCCAGAAGCGCCTCGGTCGTCTGGGCGGCGGCCGCGATCTCCTCCGTCCGGGCGGCGCGCTGCGCCTCCAGGTCGGCCTTGGTCTTGGCGAGCTCCGCGTTCAGCTCGTCCTTCTGCCGGTTGACGTTCTGGCGCAGCTCGTCCTCGAGGCCGGCCAGGCGCTCGCCGGCCTTGCCGCCGCGGCCCTCGGCCTCTTCCTCGATCGCCGCGAGCGCGCGCTTGCGCGCGTCCTCATCGACGTGGGTGACGATGTACAGCGCGAAATAGAGGATGCGCTCGAGGTTGCGCGGGCTGATGTCGAGCAGGATCCCGAGCCGGCTCGGCGTGCCCTTGAAGTACCAGATGTGCGAGACCGGGCTCGCCAGCTGGATGTGGCCCATCCGCTCGCGGCGGACCTTCGAGCGGGTGACCTCGACGCCGCACTTGTCGCAGATGATGCCCTTGTAGCGGATCCGCTTGTACTTGCCGCAGTAGCACTCCCAGTCCTTCGTCGGACCGAAGATGCGCTCGTCGAACAGCCCGTCCTTCTCCGGCTTCAGCGTCCGGTAGTTGATGGTCTCGGGCTTGGTGACCTCCCCCTTGGACCACTCCCGGATCTGGTCCGGGCTGGCGAGCGAGATGCGGATGGCGGAGAAATTATTGACCTCGAGCATGGTTCTCCTCCGCGTCACCGCCTGGCTCGGCGACGCGATGCGGACCGTGAGCGAGCGGGGTCGAGCCGGCCGGGACTCGGCCCCGCGGGAACGGTGCGATGTGGCGGGTGTTGGGCTGTGTGGCGGGTGTGCGCGCGAAGATGGGCGTCAGTCCTCGAACCCGGCGAGATTGATCCCACCGAGATCCGGAAGCAGGTAACCCGAGGCGTCGTCCTCCGCCAGCGGGATCTCTTCCTCGTTCTGGTCGAGGATCTCCGCGTTCAGCCCGAGGCTGCGCAGCTCCTTGATCAGGACCTTGAACGACTCGGGGACCCGCGGTGGCTGGATCTCCTCGCCCTTGACGATGGCCTCGTACGTCTGGACGCGTCCGAGGACGTCGTCCGACTTGACCGTGAGCAGCTCCTGCAGGATGTTCGCGGCGCCGTACGCCTCGAGCGCCCAGACCTCCATCTCGCCGAAGCGCTGGCCGCCGAACTGCGCCTTGCCGCCCAGCGGCTGCTGGGTGATGAGGCTGTACGGGCCGGTCGACCGCGCGTGGATCTTGTCCTCGACGAGGTGGTGGAGCTTGAGCATGTAGATGTAGCCGACGGTGATGTGCCGATCGAACGGGGCGCCGGTGCGACCGTCGCGCAGCTCGATCTTGCCGGTCTCGGGCAGGCCGGCCTCGCGCAGCTCCGTCTGGATCTGCTGCTCGGTCGCGCCGTCGAACACGGCGGTCGCCGCCTTCTGGCCCTTCGCATGGAGCGCCCAGCCGAGATGCGTCTCGAGGATCTGGCCGATGTTCATGCGGCTCGGCACGCCGAGCGGGTTGAGGATGATGTCGACGGGCGTGCCGTCCGGCAGGAACGGCATGTCCTCGGCCGGGAGGATCTTCGCGATCACGCCCTTGTTGCCGTGGCGGCCGGCCATCTTGTCGCCGACCGAGATCTTGCGCTTCTGGGCGACCGACACGCGGACGAGCCGGTTGACGCCGGGCTGCAGGTCGTCGTTGAGCTCGCGACGGAACTCGCGCACCTCGACGACCTTGCCGCGCTCGCCGTGGGGCAGGCGCAGGGAGCTGTCCTTCACCTCGCGCGCCTTCTCACCGAAGATCGCGCGGAGCAGGCGCTCCTCGGCGGTCAGCTCGGTCTCGCCCTTCGGCGTGATCTTGCCGACCAGGATGTCGCCCGGGCGCACCTCGGCGCCGATGTAGACGATGCCCTCCTCGTCGAGGTCCTTGAGGGACTCCTCGCCGACGTTGGGGATGTCGCGGGTGATCTCCTCGGGCCCGAGCTTCGTGTCGCGTGACTCGATCTCGTGCTTCTCGATGTGGATGCTGGTGAACAGGTCGTCGCGGACGAGCCGATCGCTGATGACGATGGCGTCCTCGTAGTTGCCGCCCTCCCAGCTCATGAACGCGACGAGCACGTTCCGGCCGAGCGCCAGCTCGCCCATCTCGGTGGAGCTCGAGTCGGCGATGGCCTGGCCATCGATGACGCGCGAGCCGACGTCCACGATGGGCCGCTGGTTGATGCACGTCCCCTGGTTGGAGCGGACGAACTTCTGGAGCTTGTAGTCGTCGAGCTCGCCGGCGTCCGTCTCGATCGCGATGCGCTCGGCGGTCACGCTCGTGACCACGCCGCCGCGACGGGCGACGAGGACCTGGCCGGAGTCACGCGCGGCGCGCTCCTCCATGCCCGTGCCGACGATCGGCGACTCGGGCTCCAGGAGCGGCACCGCCTGGCGCTGCATGTTGGAACCCATCGAGCGCGCGGTTGGCGTCGTCGTGCTCGAGGAACGGGATGAGCGCGGTGGCGACCGAGACGACCTGCTTGGGCGAGACGTCCATGTACTCGATCTGGCCGGCACGCGCCTCCGGGAACGTGTCCCGGTAGCGGGACGGGATCCGTTCCGCCATGAAGTGGCCTTCCTCGTCGAGCGGCGCGTTCGCCTGGGCGACCACGTGCTCCTCCTCCTCGTCGGCCGGGAGGTATTCGATGTCGTCGGTGACGATCGGGCGGATCGGGAAGGCGTGCGCCTTCTGCTTCTTGAGCTCGGCGATCGCGGCGGGCGTGAACGGCTTGCCGGCCTTGAGCACGACCGTGCCGGTCTTGCTCACGAGGTCCTGGGCCGCCTCGTACTTGTCGAACGAGCCCTCGTCGTAGCCGACGGTCCGCTTGACCTTGCGATACGGCGTCTCGATGAACCCGTAGCTGTTGATCCGGCCGTACGTCGCGAGCGAGCCGATGAGGCCGATGTTCGGCCCTTCCGGCGTCTCGATCGGGCAGATCCGGCCGTAGTGGCTGTGGTGCACGTCGCGGACGTCGAAGCCGGCGCGCTCGCGCGACAGGCCGCCCGGCCCGAGCGCCGAGAGCCGGCGCTTGGACGTCAGCTCGGCGAGCGGGTTGGTCTGGTCCATGAACTGGCTGAGCTGGCTGCCGCCGAAGAACTCCTTCATCGCCGCCACGACCGGGCGGATGTTGATGAGGGCGTTGGGCGTCGCCTTGTCGATCTCCTGGATCGTCATGCGCTCGCGAACGACGCGCTCCATCCGCAGGAGGCCGATCCGGAACGCGTTCTGGATGAGCTCGCCGTTGGCGCGGATGCGGCGGTTGCCGAGATGGTCGATGTCGTCCTTGGGATGGAGCCCGCGGTTGCACTCGATGAGGTGGCCGACGATCGCGGCGATGTCCTCACGCGTGATGGTCCGCTGCTCGCGCTGGAGCTCCATGCCCATGCGCGACGCGACCGCGTCGAGCTTCTTGTCGAACTTGTAGCGGCCGACCCGACCGAGGTCGTAGCGCCGGAAGTTGAAGAACAGGCTCTCGACGAGCTGGCGCGCGTTCTCGCCGGTGGGCGGATCGCCCGGGCGCAGCTTCTTGTAGACCTCGATGAGCGCCTCGGCCTGGGTCTTGGTCAGGTCCTTGTCGAGGGTGCTCGCGATGAACGGATGATCAGGATCGATGTCGATCGAGCTGAACAGCGCGGCGATCTCGTCGTTCTGCTCGAACCCGACCGCGCGGAGCAGGGTCGTCGCCGCGATCTTGCGCTTGCGATCGACCTTGACCCACAGCTGGTCCTTGTTGTTCGTCTCGAACTCGAGCCACGCCCCGCGGTTCGGGATGACCTTGGCCGAGAAGAGCATCCGGCCCGACGCCAGGTCCTCGGCTTCGCTGTAGTACACGCCCGGCGAGCGGACGAGCTGGCTGACGACGACGCGCTCGGCGCCGTTGATCACGAACGTGCCCTGGTCGGTCATCCACGGGTAGTCGCCCATGTAGACGCGCTGGCGCTGGATCTCGCCGGTCTCCTTGATGAGCAGCTCGACGTTGACGTAGAGCGGCTTGGAGAACGTGAGGTCCTTGGTCCGGCACTCCTCCTCGGAGTACTTGGGCGCCCCGAACTCGTAATCAAGGAACTGGAGCTCCATCACCTTGCCGGTGAAGTCCTTGATCGGGCTGATCTCATCGAACAGCTCGCGCAACCCCTTCTCGATGAACCAGCTGAACGAATCCAGTTGGAGCTCGATGAGATTGGGGATCTCGAACTTCTCGTAGCTGACGCCGTCGACCTTCTTGTCGATGCGGGCGTACGAGATGCGACCCGACGGGGTCACGGCGCGAGTCGATGACTCAGCAGCAGACAGCATGAAATACCGCTCCTTGACGGAGGAGGAAGGGGGAAAGACGGGCCGCGCTCACAGAAGGAGTAGGATACCGCGATTTCCAGTCTTGTCAAACGCCCCCGAACGTGCTAGGAGATCCGCGCCCGACGGGCGGATGGCCCTGCGCGGTGGGCTGCTGCTGGGCGCTTGCCGACGGCTCGGGTCGGATGCAGCCGAAGGCGCCCGCGAGCGACGGCTAGCGAGCGCACCTCGAGGTGCGTGAGCGAGCGCGCGGAGCCGGGCAACGCACGGATGCGCCGCCCGGCCGCCGGCGATCGGGTGGCGGCTACTTGATCTCGACCTTGGCGCCGACTTCCTCGAGCGCAGCCTTGATCTTGTCGGCCTCGTCCTTGGCAACGCCGTCCTTGACGGCCTTGGGCGATGCGTCGACGAGGTCCTTGGCCTCCTTGAGGCCGAGCCCGGTCAGCTCGCGAACGACCTTGATGACCGGGATCTTGTTGGGGCCGACCTCGGTGAGGACGGCGCTGAACTCGGACTGCTCCTCGGGCGCGGCGGCGGCGCCACCGGCATCACCACCACCGGCCGCGGGTGCGGCTGCGACGGCGGCGGGCGCTGCGGCGGTCACGCCGTAGCGCTCCTCGAAGCGCTTGATGAAGTCGGACAGCTCGAGGACGGTCATCTTGTCGATCGCTTCGAGCAGGTCGTCCTGGGACAGGGCGGTTGCCATCGTGGTGTCTCCTTGGGGTTTCGTGCGTTGGGGTGGTCGTCTGGTCTCGGGAAGGGTCAGGCCTTCGGCTCCTGCTGAGCCTTCTGCTCGGCGACCTGCGCCAGGGCATAGCCCAGGTTGCGCAGCGGCGCGGCGAACAGCCCGGCGAGCGTGGCGACGGGCGCCTGCATGCCACCGGCCAGCTTGGCCAGCAGCACCTCGCGGGAGGGCAGCGCGGCAAGCCGCGTCACGCCGGCCGCATCGATCGCGCGGTCGCCCAGCACGCCACCGGTGATCCGCACGATCTTGTACGGACGGGTGGCGTCGATGACGGCCTTCGCGGTGCCCGCCTCGTCAGTCCCGAACGCGATCGCGGTCGGGCCGATGAGCAGCGGCGAGAGTGCCTCGCCGACGGTGTCCTCCGCGGCGATCCGCATGAGCCGGTTCTTCACGACGCGATACGTCACGTCCTGCTTGCGCAGGGCGCGCCGGATCTCGGCGATCTCCTTCACGGTGAGGCCGCGATATTCGGACACGATCATCGTCCGGGCGTTCGCGAGTTCCTCGCGAAGCTCGGCGATCGTCTCGCGCTTGGCCTCGGTGGGCATGGATGCCTCCGTTGTATGGCACGCGACCGGCGTGCGGCGGCGGGGCGACCCGGGCTGCGGCCCGGACATCCCTGCGACGGCCCATGGCTGCCTCCTCGAGGGAGGAGGCTGACCCCGGAGCGCAGGGGCGCGCCCACCGTGCGGTGGAGGCACCGACTGCCTCGGCGTGCTCGTCGTCGTCCCCGGCGCCAGCCTTGCGGCGGTGCGACCGGTCCGGTCCGACGGATCAAGCCCCGTCCGTCGACCCGCCCTTCGGGGGATCCGCGGCAGCTTGAGGACGCAGGCTGTCTGCGGCGGTCCGTCTGTCTTTGTCAGATGACGCGCCTCTCGGCCGTCATCGCGTCTGGTCTGCCGGCGACCCGCCGGCGGGGCGCCTTAGGCGGCGGCGGCCGCGAGGACCGCGGGCACGTCGACCCGGATGCCCGGGCCCATCGTGCTGGCGATCGTCAGGGAGCGAAGGTATTGGCCCTTGGCGCCCGCCGGGCGCGCGCGGTTCACCGCGTCGACGAGGGCGGCCAGGTTGTCGACGATGGCATCCGGCTCGAAGCTGCTCTTGCCAACGGCCACATGGATGATCGCGGCCTTGTCGACCTTGAACTCGACGCGGCCACCCTTGACCTCGCGGATGGCGCGATCGAGGTCGAACGTGATCGTGCCGGCCTTCGGGTTCGGCATGAGGCCACGGCGACCGAGGATCTTGCCGAGCTTGCCGACCATGCCCATCGAATTGGGCGTGGCGAGCGCGACGTCGAACTCGAGCCAACCGGCTTCGATGCGCTTCACCAGGTCCTCGCCGCCGACCTCGTCGGCGCCGGCCCGGAGGGCCTCCTGTGCCTTCTCGCCCTGCGCGAACACGGCGACCCGGACGACCTTGCCGGTGCCGTGCGGGAGCACGACCGTGCCACGGACCATCTGGTCGGCATGCCGCGGATCCACGCCGAGCCGCAGGTGCGCCTCGACGGATGCGTCGAAGGCGACGGTCGTCGTCTGCTTCAGGAGCTCTGCTGCCGCGAGCGGCTCGTAGAGGACCTCGCGGTCGACGAGCTTTGCGGCTTCCTGGTACTTCTTGCCTCGATCGGCCATGGTGCTGTGCCTCCTGTCGGCCGGCGAACCCGGCCTCCCCCACTGGTCTCCTGCGTCGCGGCCGGGGTGTGCCGCGAGGAGTTGCGCGTCGGCGACTAGCTGACGACCTCGATGCCCATCGATCGTGCGGTGCCCTCGATCTGGAGGGCAGCGGCGTCGACGTCGTTGGCGTTGAGATCGGCCATCTTGATCGCGGCGATCTCGCGGATCTGGTCCTTGGTCACGCGACCGACCGACTCGCGCTTGGTCGTCTGGGCGCCCTTCTCGACACCGGCTGCCTTGCGCAGCAGGTCCGCCGCGGGCGGGGTCTTGAGGATGAACGAGAAGGAGCGATCCTCGAAGATCGTGATCTGGGCCGGGATGATCTGGCCCGACTTGTCGGCGGTCTTCTCGTTGTACGACTTCGTGAATTCGACGATGTTGATGCCGTGCGGGCCCAGCGCGGTACCGACGGGCGGGGCGGGGGTCGCCTTGCCGGCCGGCAGCTGCAGGGTCAGGACGATGCGGATCTTCTTTGCCACGGGGGTTCGGTGCCTTTCTGAGCGGCTGCGAGAGCCTTAGAGCTTCTCGACCTGCAGGAAGTCGAGCTCGACCGGGGTCTCGCGGCCGAAGATGCTCACCAGGACCTTGACCTTGTTGCGCTCCGGGTTGACCTCCTCGACCGTGCCGATGAACTCGGCGAACGGCCCGTCGGTGACCCGGACGCTCTGGCCCTTGGTGAACGCGACGCGGTACTTGGGTGTCTCGACGCCCATGTGCCGCAGGATCTGCTTGACCTCGGTCTCGTCGAGCGGGATCGGTTCGCTGCGAACGCCCGGGATGTTGGCGCCGCCGACGAAGCTCGTGACGCCCGGCGTGTTGCGGACGACGAACCAGCTGTCGGGGTCGAGGATCATCTCGACGAGGACATAGCCCGGGTAGACCTTCTTCTGGACGGTGTGGCGCTGACCCTGGCGGATCTCGATCTCGTCCTCCATCGGGACGAGGACCTGGAAGATCTTGTCCTCCATGCCCATCGACTCGATGCGGTGCTCGAGGTTGGCCTTCACCTTGTTCTCGTAGCCCGAATAGGTATGGATGACGTACCAGCGCTTCTCGGGCGCTCGCGTCTCGGTGCTCGTGAGGTCGGTCATCATGGGGTTCCTACGTTGACCGCGCGAGGAGCCCGAGGAGGCCCTGGAAGACCACGTCGAGCACGGTGATGTACAGCCCGACCACGAAGCTGATCGCGAAGACCAGCACGGTCAGGTTGCGGACCTGCTCGCGGGTGGGCCAGCTGACTTTCTTCAGCTCGGACCAGACCTCATCGAAATAGCGGCGGATGCGGGTCACGTCGTCGTTCTTCTTCTCTCAGCTACGTCGTTGCATGCCTGCGGTAACCCCTCCGAGGTCGGAGGCCGCAGTCCTCCAGGCCATCCGCCCGAGGATTGTGGCAGGGGCGATAGGACTCGAACCTACAACCGCTGGTTTTGGAGACCAGTGCTCTGCCAATTGAGCTACACCCCTGCGGTCGCGACGTCGGCGTTCCTACTTCGCCTCGCGGTGAAGTGTATGGCGCCGGCAGCGCGGACAGTATTTCTGCAGTTCGATCCGGTTCGGATCGTTCTTCTTGTTCTTGCGCGTGGTGTACGTCCGCTCCTTGCACTCGGTGCAGGCGAGCTGGATCGTGGGACGCGCCTCGACTCTGGCCATGTCAGCCCTACTCGGCGATCGTGACGATGGCGCCGGCGCCGACGGTCCGGCCACCCTCGCGGATGGCGAAGCGCTGGCCGACCTCGAGGGCGATCGGGGTGATGAGCTCGACGCTCATCTCGACGTTGTCGCCGGGCATGATCATCTCGGCCCCGTCGGGCAGGCCGATGGCGCCCGTCACGTCGGTCGTGCGCAGGTAGAACTGCGGGCGGTAGCCGTTGTAGAAGGGGGTGTGGCGGCCACCCTCCTCCTTGGTCAGCACGTAGACCTGCGCCGTGAACTTGGTGTGCGGCTTGACCGAGCCTGCCTTGGCCAGCACCTGGCCACGCTCGATCTCCTCGCGCTCGATGCCGCGGATGAGGCAGCCGACGTTGTCGCCGGCCTCGCCCTGGTCGAGCAGCTTCTTGAACATCTCGACGCCGGTGACCACGACCTTGCGCGTGGCCTTGACGCCGATCAGCTCGACCTCGTCGCCGACGTGGACCACGCCGCGCTCGATCCGCCCGGTGGCGACGGTGCCCCGGCCCTTGATCCCGAAGACGTCCTCGACCGGCATCAGGAAGGGCTTGTCGATCGCCCGCTCGGGGGTCGGGATGTACGAGTCGACCGCGTCCATCAGCTCCTGGATCGGGGCGTAGGCGGGATCGCTCGTGTCGTCACCGGCCTCGAGCGCCTTGAGCGCCGAGCCACGGATGACCGGGATGTCGTCGCCCGGGAAGTTGTACTTGGACAGCAGCTCGCGGACCTCGAGCTCGACGAGGTCGAGCAGCTCGGGGTCGTCGACCATGTCGACCTTGTTGAGGAAGACCACGATGTAGGGCACTTCCACCTGGCGGGCCAGCAGGATGTGCTCGCGGGTCTGCGGCATCGGGCCGTCGGTCGCGGCGACGACCAGGATCGCGCCGTCCATCTGGGCGGCGCCGGTGATCATGTTCTTGATGTAGTCGGCGTGCCCCGGGCAGTCGACGTGGGCGTAGTGGCGGGCGTCGGTCTCGTACTCGACGTGGGCGATCGCGATGGTGATCCCGCGCTCGCGCTCTTCGGGCGCGTTGTCGATCGAATTGAAGGCGCGGTACTCGGCCGAGCCCTTGAGGGCGAGGTACTTGGAGATGGCCGCGGTCAGGCTCGTCTTGCCATGGTCGATGTGGCCGATCGTGCCGATGTTGACGTGCGGCTTGTTGCGCTCGAACTTCTTCTTGGCCACGAGACCAGTTCACTCCTTGACAGGCGCGGCTTCGCCGCTGGGATTTCGTTGACGGGCGATGGAGCCCACAATCGGACTCGAACCGATGACCTCTTCCTTACCAAGGAAGTGCTCTGCCAGCTGAGCTATGTGGGCCCGGATCCGATCGCGAGGGTTCGCTATGAAGTGGTGGGCAGGGAGGGAATTGAACCCCCATAGCCGAAGGCGGCTGGTCTACAGCCAGCTGAGCTCACCACCTGCTCAACCTACCCACTGAGGCTCGGCTCCGGATGCGCCTGCGGTCGCGTGGTGGATCCGGCTGCCGTATGGATGTCACTGGAGCCGACGACGGGACTCGAACCCGGAACCTGCTGTTTACAAAACAGCTGCTCTACCAATTGAGCTACGTCGGCGCGACGGGCAGGGCCTTACCGCAGAAGACCCTTCGGCGCCGGGGAATGATATGGCCGGCCGGCATGATGGGTCAAGCGTGGGGGGTGGGCGCGGCGATCTCCGTCTCGCCGGCGCGGCCGCCTCAGTCGGTGGCCGCCGGTTTCCTGGTCCGGCGCGAGGCGCGCGGTTTCGCGTCGGCCGGGAGGAGCTCGTCGGTCGCGGGATCGGACGAGGCGGCCTTGGCCTTCGGCGCGACCGGCGGCCTTCGCGCGGCCTTGGCCTTCGGCGCGGGCTTGGCTGGCGCGCGCGGGCTTGGCGTCGCGGCTTGGCGGCGGTCGCGGGCTTGGTGGTCGGTCGGCGGGCTTGGCGGTTGGCGCGGCCGTCGACTTCGGGGTCTTCGGCGACGCCGCGGCGCTGGTCGGCGGCGGGCTTCGTCGGCCGGCTTCGACGTCGCAGCCAGCGGGTCGTCGTCGTGGCTGCTTTGCGGACGCGGCCTTCGCGCGAGCGGGCTTCGCGGTCGACGTCGCTGGCTTCGTTGCTCGGGTCGAGGCCTTGGCGGCCTTCGGGGCGGCTGTCGGCTGGGCTGCCTTGGCCGCCTTTGCGGCCTTGGCGGCCTTTGCCTCGGCGGTCGGCTTCGGGGCCTTGGAGGCGTTCGCCGGCTTCGTGGCCTTGGCAGCCGCCTTCGGGGCCTTGGCCGCCTTGCGGCCTTGCCGGCCTTCGCCGGCTTTCCGGCAGGCGCGGCCGTCGACGCGGGCTCGGGTGACTCCTCCGCGACGAACGGAGCGGGCGCAGCCTCCCCGCCGACATCCGCGGCCCGCTCCCCGGTATCACGCTGGGCGACCGCCTCGAACAGCAGGATCGAGCCGCCACGGCCGCATTCAACGACCCGACCGCGCCCCGCATCGGGATGCGCATGAAGAGATCGCATCGTCGGCGGACCGCAGGCCCCAGGCCCTGCCCCTCGCTGCCGACCACGATCGCGATCGGCCCGCGCAGGTCACTGTCCCGCGCCGTCATCGGGGCATCGCCGTCGGCTCCCGCGATCCGCAGGCCGTGCGCATGCAGGTCGCTGAGTGCCCCCGCGAGGTCGTCGACCGGACAGAGCAGCAGGTGTTCGACGGCGCCGGCCGAGGCCTTGATGGCCGATGGCGACAGGGGCGCCTGGCGGTGCGTCGGGAACAGCACCCCGTGCACGCCGGCGGCCTCCGCGCTGCGCAGGAGCGACCCGACGTTGTGGGGATCCTCCATCGAGTCGAGGACCAGCACGAACGGCGGCTCCCCGCGCTCGGCTGCCCGCGCGAGCACGTCGTCGATCCCGGCGAACCGGCGTGGCTCGACGACCAGCGCCACGCCCTGGTGCCCATCGAACCCGGCGAGCGCGGTCAGCGACCCGCCTTCGACCTCGACGATCGGGATCCGCAGGCTCGTGGCATGCAGGACGAGCTTCTCGAGCGCCGCGCGCCGCTGTGGCACCACGAGCAGCCGGATCGCCGGTCGCCGTGCGACGAACGCTTCCTCGACCGGACGACGGCCGGCCACGAGTTCCTCGTCCGGGCCGAGCGCCTCGGGCGGTGGCAGCGCCGCGCCGGCGTAGGGTGGACCGCCCGCGCCCGGTCGGTCGGTACGGCGGGCCGGGCCGAGGGCCATACCCGCCCCGCCCGGCCGGCTCCGGTCGTCGGTCGCCGGCGCGCGCCTCGTCCGCCCCGGTTGTCGTAGCCGGACCCCGGGCGACGGTCGTAGCGGCCCGGCGCCGGCCGGCGATCGTCCGCGTACGGTCCAGGCCGGCGGTCGTCGTCCCACGCGTCACGGGGCTCGGGACCCGGACCCTGGTGATCCCGCGACCGGTCGACGAACCGATCGTCCGGACGAGGGCCGGAGCCGCCCCCGCCAGGACCCCAGGATCCCGATCGGGCCGTCGGCGGACGGCCGGCACGGTCGCCGCGAGGCGGCGGGCCGGATCGACCACGCTGTGGCGGCCCGCCGTACGGCGGTCGACCGCGGGGATCGTCGCGCGGACCGCGCGATCGCTGGCGATCGTCCCAGGGGTTGTCGCGCGATCGGTCGCCGCGTCCGGCGTCGGACCAGCCGGCATCGTCGCCGCGCCACTCGTCAGGTCGACGGTCGGGCGGGCGCGGGCCGGGCGGGCGGGATCCCGGTCCGGACGGACGCTGGCCCGGGCCCACCGGGACCATACGGCCGTGGACCGCCAGGTCGGTTGCCGCCGGAGCGTTGCCCGCCCGGGTACGGCCGGTAGCCACCCCCGCCGGACGGACGCGGTCGCGGTCCGCCGGGACCGGGCGGCCGTCGATCATCGCCACCGGGCCGACCTTTCGGCGGGCGTTTCGGCCGTCGGTCCTCGGGCGGACGGTCAGCCATGTCCGGCCTCGATCAGGCGTCGCCACCGCTGGCCGTCGCGCGTGTCCTCGACCGCGACACCGCGCGCCGACAGTTCGTCGCGGAGTCGATCAGCTGCGGCCCAATCGCGCGCGTCCCGCGCGGCTGCGCGCTGCTCGAGCAGGGCGCGCAGCTCGTCATCGAGGTCCGGCTCGACCGGCGCGAGAACGCCGAGGACCAGATCGAGATCGCGCACGGCGTCGATGACCGCAACGGCGTCGGCACTCGAGATCGAGCGCAGCTCGATCCGTCGATTCACGTCACGCACGAGATCGAAGACGACGGCGAGTGCCGCGGAGACGTTGAGGTCGTCGTCGAAGGCCGCGCCGAACGCCGACCGGGCGGTGTCGAGCACCTCGGGGAGTCCCGGGTCGTCCGCACGTTCCTCGCGGTACGCGTCGAGAGCCGCCACGAATGCGTCCAGTCGGGCGAGCGCCGCACCGGCCGCGGCCAGCGACGCGTCGGAGTGGTTCAGCTGGGCGCGGTAGTGGACGGCGATGAGTGCGTAGCGCAGCGCCCGCGGCGACACGCCGGCGTCCAGCAGGTCGCCCACCCGGGTGATGTTGCCGGTCGACTTCGCCATCTTGGCGCCCGCCATCTGGAGGTGGGCGCAGTGGAGCCAGGTCTGCACGAATGGCTGCCCGGTGGCCGCCTCGCTCTGGGCGATCTCATCCTCGTGATGCGGGAAGATCAGATCGATCCCACCCGTGTGGATGTCGAACGACGGACCGAGATGGGCCATGCTCATCGCCGAGCATTCGATGTGCCAGCCGGGGCGACCCTCGCCGATGGCCGTCGACCAGGCCGGTTCGTCGGGTTTCGGTCCCTTCCACAGCGCGAAGTCGCGCACGTCGTCCTTGGCGTACTCGTCGGCCTCGACGCGCTCGCCGACCCGCAGCTGGTCGGGGTCCAGCCGCGCCAGCCGGCCGTAGGCAGGCCACGAGGCGATCTTGAAGAAGATCGACCCGTCGTCGGTGCGGTAGGCGTGACCGCGTTCCAGCAGCGTCGAGATCAGCGTCACGATCTCGTCGATGTGCTCGGTGGCGCGCGGCAGGACGTCGGGCCGGGTCATGGCCAGCGCGTCAGCGTCGGCCAGGAAGCTCGACAGGTAGCGGTCGGCCAGCTCGCCGATGCCCATGCCGGCGGCAGCCGCGCCGCGGATGATCTTGTCGTCGATGTCGGTGATGTTCATGACCCAGCGCACCGTCAGGCCGCGCCAGCGAAGGAACCGCACCAGCAGGTCGGCGAACAGGAACGACCGGAAGTTGCCGATGTGCGCGGGGCCGTAGACCGTCGGACCGCACGAGTAGATGCGGACCAGGCCCTCCTCGAGCGGGACGAGCGGCCGCGTCTCGCCGGTCAGCGTGTCCAGCAGCCGGATCGTCATGCGATCGACCCGTCCGATCCGATCGTCACCAGCGCGAGGGCGGAGATCGATCGCCCGGCGCCTTCCGAGCCCGCGAGGTTGCCGGTCGACGCCTTGACGTTGACGGCGGCCGCGTCGACGCCCAGGAGTGCCGAGATCGCCGCTCGCATCGGCTCGAGGTGGGCGCCGAGACGCGGCCGGGCACCCACGATCGTGAGATCGAGCGCGACCGGTCGCCAGCCGTCGCCGGCGAGGCGCGCCACGACGTCGCGCAGGAGCGTGCTGCTGGCGATCCCCTCGGGCGTCGACGGCCCGGCCGGGAACAGCCGCCCGAGGTCGCCCGATCCCGCGGCGCCGAGCAGGGCGTCGGCGATGGCATGCAGGACGACGTCGCCGTCGGAGTGGCCGTAGAGCCGCGGTGCACCGGCGATCTCGACGCCCCCGAGGAGGAGCGGCTCGCCCGGCCCGAAGGGATGCAGGTCACGACCGATGCCGACCCTCGGTGCGCGTTCGGTGGAGGACGCCGGCGTCCCGCCCGAAGCGCCGGGCGCGAGCGTTCCTGCCACCCGATCGAGATCGGCCGGTACGGTCACCTTGAGGTTGCTCGGATCGCCTGGGACGACATGAACGGGGATTCTACAGGCCTCCAGCAGGGCGGCCTCATCGGTGAACTCGTCCGGCGCATCCAGCGGGTATCGCGCGAACGCCTCGCGCAGCAGGCCGCGGCGGGCACCCTGCGGCGTCTGCGCGGTCCCGAGCTCCGAGCGATCGACCGTGTCCGTGATGCGACCGTCCACCACCCGCTTGACCGTCTCGGCGATCGGCACCACCGGGATCGCGGCGCCGTGCCGGCGGACCGCCGCCGCAACCGACGCGACGAGCGCGGGCGAGACGAGTGGTCGCGCGCCGTCGTGGACCAGCACCGGCCGACCGCCTTGCGGGTCCGGGACGAGCTCCTCGAGCGCCGCGAAGCCGAGCGCCACCGAGGCCTGCCGTCGAGCGCCGCCCGGGACGACGGCCGTCCGGATCCCGCGCCTCGTACGTGACACGGCGTCGCTGATCGCGGCACCGCGTTCGGGTGTCGTCACGACGATGATCGTGTCGACCTCGGGTGCCGCGGCGAGGGCCGTCAGCGTGTGCGCGAGGAGCGGCTGCCCCGCGACCTGCCACAGCAACTTGTCCGGTCCGCCCATCCGCCGGGACGCACCCGCCGCGACGACGATGACATCGACGCCGTCCTCCCGTGCCACGCCCGCGACCGCCGCCGGTCCGGCTTCGGGCGCCGACACGGCCTCGGGCGCCGGCCCGCTCAATCGAGCCGAGGCTGGGCGAAGATCATCCGTCCCGCGACCGTCTGCAGCACGCGGGTCACCGACACGTCGAGGTCGCGATCGATGTGGCGGGCGCCGCCCTCCACCACGATCATCGTGCCGTCGTCGAGGAAGCCGACCCCCTGGCCCGCCTCCTTGCCCTCCTGGATGACCCGGACGCGAAGCTCCTCGCCGGGCAGGACCGCCGGCTTGACCGCGTTCGCGAGCGAGTTGATGTTCATCACCCGGACGCCCTGCAGCTCCGCGACGCGGTTCAGGTTGAAGTCGTTGGTGAGGATCACCCGGCTTCGGGTGCGTGCGAGCGCCACGAGCTTGGCGTCGACCTCGGGCACCTCGGGCACGTCGTCCTCGACGATCTCGACCGGGGTGGCGGGCTCCTTCTGCATGCGCGCCAGGATCTCGAGACCGCGCCGTCCGCGGTTGCGCCGCAGCGTGTCGGAGCTGTCGGCGATGTGCTGCAGCTCGTCGAGCACGAAGCGCGGCACCACGAGCGTGCCGTAGATGAAGCCCGACTCGACGATCTCGGCGATGCGTCCGTCGATGATCGCGCTCGTGTCGACCACGATGTGCGGGTCGCCACGTCCCTGCGTCGTGGCGTTCTCGGGATTCGGCCGGCGGATGAGCCCCACGGCCTCGGCGGCGATCAGCAGATCCTGCCGCTTGGCGACGGTCAGCCCGAGCATCCCGAGGCCGAGGAACAGCGACACGCCGAGCGGCAGCCACGTCCCCCATGGCTCGTCGAACGCCGAGAGCGGGAAGCCAAGCAGCAGGCCCATGAGCAGGCCGAGCAGGAGGCCGATGACCGCGGTGATGAACTCCGCGGTGGACAGTTCCTCCACGCGCGCGATCAGCCACGTGGCGGGCACGACCGTGAGGTACGGCAGGATCGCGAAGCCCACCACGATCCAGGCCACCACCCATGTCGCGACGAGCGCTCCGGCGTAGCCGGTGTCGCCGAACAGGTCCCCACCGGCGCCGGCGAGGACGAGCCCGACAAGTCCCCCCAGCGCGGCACCCAGGACACGGAGATAACGGATCAATACACCCTCGAGTTCCCGACGTCGCCCGAACCGCGAGCGGTCCGGCGGGGCGTCAGCCTAGCATCGCCGGCACGGCGTCGCCACGACGCGTGGGCGTCGGGGCGAGTGCGGCCGCCACCGCGTCGCGCAACGTCGCGACCTCGATGATCCGCAGGCCCGAGACGTCCGGCGCGGCGGCGCCACGTCCCGGTCGAGGCGTGATGGCGGTCGTGAAGCCGAGCCGGGCCGCCTCGCGGAGTCGCCGGTCCATGCCGGTCACCGGTCGGAGCTCCCCCAGGAGTCCGACCTCGCCGATCACGACCGCACCATCGACGACGGGGCGATCGCGCAGCGACGATGCGAGGGCGAGTGCGACCGGCAGATCGAGGCCGGGCTCGCCGACGCTCAGCCCGCCCGCGAGGTTCGCGTAGACATCGTGGGAGGCCAGCCCGATGCCGGCTCGACGGCCGAGCACCGCCACGAGCAACCCGAGCCGGTTCGGGTCGATCCCGCTGGCTTTCCGGGCCGGCGTCCCGTAGCCGGCCGGCGCGACCAGCGCCTGGACCTCTACGAGGAGTGGCCGGCTGCCCTCCATCGTCGGAGCGACCACGCTCCCGGGCGCCGGTTCCGCGTGCTCGGCGAGGAACGCCCGCGCCGGGTCGCTGACCTCCAGCAGCCCGGCGGACGCCATCTCGAAGACGCCGACCTCCTCGGTCGAGCCGAAACGGTTCTTCGCGGCCCGGACGAGCCGCAGGTCCGCATAGCGCTCGCCCTCGAGCGAGATGACCGCGTCGACCAGGTGCTCCATCGTCTTCGGCCCCGCGATCGAGCCGTCCTTCGTCACGTGCCCCACGAGGACGACGACCACGCCCTCGCCCTTCGCGAGCTCCATGAACCGGAGGGTCGATTCCCGGACCTGGCCGACGCTGCCGGCCGCGCCGTCCAGCTCGTCGACCGTGGCGGTCTGGATCGAATCGACGATGAGCAGCAGCGGTCGCATCGCCCGGGCGACCTCGACGATCCGCCCGACGTCGTGCTCGGCGAGGACCTCGATCGCGGTGCCCGCCGCACCCTCGAGCAGCCCGAGACGCGCGGCCCGGAGCCGCACCTGCGCCGCGGACTCCTCGCCCTGGCGTAGAGGACGGGACCGGCCACCCCCGCCGCGGCCTGGAGCAGGAGCGTGGACTTGCCGATCCCCGGCTCGCCGCCGACGAGGATCAGCGATCCCGGGACGAGGCCGCCACCCAGTACCCGATCGAGCTCGCCGATGCCGGTCGGCAGGCGCGGGACATCGGCCTCCCCGATCGAGACGAGGGGGACCGCAGTCGCATCGCCGACGAGCGTCGGGCGTGCCGCTCGCCCGGACTTGGGCGTGTCGCGCACGACCGTCTCGACGAGGCTGTTCCAGGCATCGCAGTTGCGACACTGCCCTTCCCACCGCAGGAAGGCTTCGCCGCACCCCTGGCAGACGAAGCGGCTCGTCGGCCGCGCCACGCTATCGGCGACGGATGAGGGGCAGGGTCACCGTGCCTCGACCGGGGTACGGGCCTCGGCCGCACGGATGTCCAGACCGGCCTCGGGATCCTTGTCCACGACGATGGTCGTGCCCGGCTCGTAGCGTCCGAGCAGGAGATGCTCGGCGAGCACGTCCTCGACCATGTTCTGGATCACCCGGCGCAGCGGACGGGCGCCGTAGGCGACGTCGTACCCGAGCTTGATGATGTGCTCCTTGGCCGCGTCCGTGACCTCGAGCGACATCTGCTGCGCCCGCAGCTGGTCGCGCACGCGCTCGAGCATCAGGTCGACGATCTGGGCGATCTCCTCGACGGTCAGCGAACGGAACACGACGGTCGCGTCGATCCGGTTGAGGAACTCGGGCCGGAAGCTCTGCTTGAGCTCGGCTGCGACCTTCTCCTTCATGAGCTCGTACGAGCTCTCGGCGCGGGCCGCATCCGTCGTGCCCTGGACCCGGAAGCCCAGGCTCGAGTTCGTCTGCAGCTGCTTGGCCCCGAGGTTCGAGGTCATGATGATGATGCAGTTGCGGAAGTCGACCCGCCGTCCCTTGGCGTCGCTGAGGTGCCCGTCCTCCAGGATCTGGAGCAGGATGTTGAACACCTCGGGGTGGGCCTTCTCGACCTCGTCGAGCAGGACGACGCAGTAGTTCTTGCGCCGGACGGCTTCGGTCAGCTGGCCGCCTTCGTCGAACCCGACGTAGCCCGGAGGCGCCCCGACGAGCCGCGACACGTTGTGGCGCTCCATGAACTCGCTCATGTCGATCTTGATGAGCGCGTCCTCGCTGCCGAACATGAACTCGGCCAGCGCCTTCGCGAGCTCGGTCTTCCCGACGCCCGTGGGCCCGAGGAAGATGAACGAGCCGATCGGCCGCTTGGGATCCTTCAGGCCCGCGCGCGCGCGACGGACCGCCTTCGAGATGATCTCGATCGCCTCCTGCTGGCCGATGACCCGACCGTGCAGGGCGTCTTCCATGTGAAGGAGCCGCTCGGACTCCTCCTGGGCGATCCGCGTGACCGGGATCCCGGTCCACATCGCGACGACCTGGGCGATGTCCTCGTCACCGACCGTGGGCTGATCGCCCGACACCTGCGTCTGCCATTCGGCCCGCAGGGCGTCGACCGTCTCCTTCGCGGTGGCCTCGGTCTCACGCAGGGTCGCGGCTTCCTCGTATTCCTGGTTGTTGATCGCCGCGTCCTTCTCCTTGGTGATGCGGTCGAGCTCCTTCTGCGCCTCGCGCAGGGCCGGAGGCGACGACGCATGGCGGAGACGGACGCGCGACGCGGCCTCGTCGATGAGGTCGATGGCCTTGTCGGGCAGATGGCGGTCGGTGATGTAGCGGATGGAGAGGTCGGCGGCGGCGTGCACCGCCTCGTCCGTGATCACGACCTTGTGGTGCTGCTCGTACCGCTCGCGGATACCCATCAGGATGTCGATGGTCTGCTCGAGCGTCGGCTCCTCGACCATGACGGGCTGGAACCGGCGCTCCAGCGCGGCGTCGCGCTCGATGTACTTGCGGTATTCGTCGAGGGTCGTCGCGCCGATGCACTGCAGCTCGCCGCGGGCGAGCGGCGGCTTGAGGATGTTGGCGGCATCGATCGCGCCCTCGGCTGCACCCGCGCCCACGAGGGTATGCAGCTCGTCGATGAAGAGCACCGCGTCGTTCGTGTTGCGCAGCTCCTCGATGATCTTCTTGAGCCGCTCCTCGAACTCGCCGCGGTACTTCGTGCCGGCCACGAGCGAGCCGATGTCGAGCGTCAGGACGCGTTTGTTGAGCAGCGTCTCGGGCACGTCGCCGGCGACGATCCGATGGGCCAGGCCCTCCGCGATCGCGGTCTTGCCGACGCCGGGCTCACCGATGAGCGCCGGGTTGTTCTTCGTCCGACGGCTCAGGATCTGGATGACGCGCTCGATCTCCTTGTCGCGTCCGATCACCGGGTCGAGCTTCCCGGCGCGCGCCGCGTCGGTCAGGTTGATGCCGAGCTGATCGACGGTCGGGGTCTTGCTCGCGCGCTTCGTCTCGGGCGTCGGCCCGGCGGACGAGCTCTGCGACAGGACGCGGATCACCTCGTGACGGACCTTGTCGAGGTTGACGCCGAGCGACTCGAGGACGCCGGCGGCGATGCCCTCGCCCTCGCGGACCAGACCGAGGAGCAGGTGCTCCGTGCCGATGTAGTTGTGGCCCAGGCGTCGTGCCTCGTCGATCGCGAGCTCGATCACGCGCTTGGCGCGCGGCGTCAGGCCGACCTCGCCGACCACGGGTCGATCCCCGCGCCCGATGATGAACTCGACCGCCGTCCGCACCTTCGGCAGCTCGACGTTCATGTTCTCGAGGACGCGCGCGGCCACGCCCTCGCCCTCGCGGACGAGGCCCAGGAGCAGATGCTCCGTGCCGATGTAGTTGTGGTTGAACCGCTGCGCCTCGTCCTGGGCGAGTGTCAGGACCTTCCGCGCCCGGTCTGTGAACTTGTCGAAGCGATCCATCGAGTCGAACGCCCGTTCCCTTTGCGAAGCGTCACGGAGTGGCGCTCTGGCCATGCTAGCACGACGCCCAGCGGTGCACGGTGGGGCCCGGAAGATGCCGTCACACAGGGAATCGTCCTATTGCGCGGCGTGGATGCGCCGTGTCGGGGTAAGGATTCGCAACGACCCGCCGGCGCCGGCCGACGGGTCGTCAGTTCGTGGTTCGTGATGCCGACGGGTCAGGCGGGCTTGGGCGCCTCGTCCGTGGCGTCGTCAGCGGCGGCATCCGCATCGGCCTCGGTCGCCGCGTCGGCGGTCGGGGCATCCGCGGCAGCCGTGGTCGGCTCGTCGGCGTCGGCGACGATCTCGGCGATCGCCTCGGCGGCCGCTTCCTCGACCTCGGCCTCGTCGGCCGCGACCGTCTCGACGATCTCGGCGATCGCCTCCTCGGCAGCGGCTTCCTCGACGGCCTCGATCTCGGCGACCGTCTCGACGACGTCGACGACGTCCTCGGCAGCGGCTTCCTCGTTGGCCTCGTTGGCCGCGGCGGCATCCTCGAGCTGCTCGATCTCGGCCGCGGCGGCCGTCTCGAGGACCGCTTCGTCGACCGCGACCGTGTCGACGATCTCCTCGATCGCCTCGGCGGCGACGGCCTCCTCGACGGCTTCAGCCTCGGCAGCGGCCTCGACGATCTCCTCGACCTCGGCAGCGGCCTCCGCGACGGCCTCGGTCTCGGGGTCTCCTCGGCCGCGGCGGTCTCGGCGGTCTCCTCGGCGTGGCAGTCTCGGCGACCGGCTGGGTCTCGTCTGCGCCTTCGGCCGCGGCGAGTTGCTCGCGGACCTGGGCGAAGGCCGAGGCCAGGGTGTTGTCGATCCCGCCCTCGGGCTCCTGGACGGCGTCACTCATCGAGTAGGCGCGATCCTGGCGCGGGCGTCGTTCCGGACGCGGACCCGACGGTCCGGGCTGGCTGGCCTGGCCGGGCTCGGGCGCAGGACGGGCCGGCGGCTCCTCGGCCTGCTTGAGGCTGAGTCCGAGACGATGCCGCTCGGAGTCGAGCGAGATGATCTTGAGCTTGAGCGTCTGACCCTCGTGGACGACGTCACCGGGGTGGGCAACGCGCTGGTGCGAGAGCTCGCTGATGTGGATCAGGCCCTCGAGGCCGTCGCGCACGCGCACGAACGCACCGAAGTTGACGAGCTTGGTGACGGTGCCGTCGATGACGTCCCCGACCTTGAAGTCGGCGACGGTCGAGTGCCACGGATCGGGCTGCAGGCGTCGGATCGACAGGCTGATCCGGCCACGCTCGTGGTTGATGTCGATGACCTCGGCCTCGACCTCGTCACCGACCTTGTAGCCGGCTTCGGGGTTGTTGACCTTGTTCCACGACAGCTCGCTCTTGTGGACGAGGCCGTCGATGCCGCCGAGGTCGATGAAGACGCCGAACGGCGCGATGCTGCGCACGGTGCCGGTGACCTTCTGGCCGACCTGCAGGCTGCTGAACAGCTCGTCGCGCTTCTCGCGGCGCTCCTCGTAGAGGGCGACCTTCTCGGACAGGATCAGGCGGTTCGCCTTGCGGTTGACCTCGAGGATCTTGAGCCGGAGCTTGCGGCCGACGAACGGCATCAGCTTCTCGGCGATCTCCTGGGCGGCGTCGCGCGGCTGGTCGTTCTGCGGTCGGCGCGGGAAGTCGACGATCTGGCTGATCGGCACGAAGCCGCGGATGCCGCAATCGACGATGAGGCCGCCCTTGTTGTGGTCGATCACCGGGGCCTCGATGATGACGCCCGCCTCGAACTGCTCCTGCATCGCGCGCCACTTGCGCTCGAGCCCGGCGCGTCGCAGCGACAGGACCGCGTGGCCCTCCGGCGACTCCGGCTGCAGGACGTACACGAGGACCGTGTCGCCGATGTTCAGCGGGGCCTGGCCCTCGCCGCCGTGGCGACCGAACAGCTCGCGGTTGCTGACGACGCCTTCGCTCTTGGCGCCGATGTCGACGAGGATCTCGTCCTTGTCGATCCGGACGACGTTGCCTTCGACCACGTCGCCGTGCTTGAAGCTCTTGATGTCGGAGTCCTGCTCGGCGAGCAGCTCCTCCATCGTCGTGGGCTCCGGGCCGAGCTCGCGCGGGGCGACGGCCTCGGGCTCGTCGTCGGCGGCGGGGGCGTCCTCGGTGTCGCTGGCATCCAGGCCCGTGGCCGGCGCCTCGGTGTCGGTGCTTGCCGCGTCATCCGTCGCGGCCGCCGCGGCGGGAGCCTCGTCGGCGGGGGTCGCATCGGCGGCGGGTGCCTCGGCGGCGGCATCGTCTGCGGCGGTCGCATCGTCGGCGGCGGTCGCATCGTCTGCGGCGGGTGCGCTCGCGGTCGCCTCGACCGAAGGCGCGCTCGTCGGCCGCGGTCGCGGCCGCGGGCTCGTCGTCGGCCGCGGCTGCGCTGGCCGCGGGCTCGTCGTCGGCGACGGACGCGCTGGCCGGCGCCTCGGTCTCGGGCGTCTCGGCGGGCGCGTCGGCCGTGGTCGCCTCGTCGCTGGGCGCCTCTGCGGCAGACGCGACGGGGGCGTCGTCAGGTTCGGCTTCGGTGGATGCGGCCGGCGCCGGGGCGTCGGTCACGTCGGCGACAACACCGTCGTCCGCCGATGCGCTGGGGACATCGGTCTCGACGGTCTCGGCGGGCTCGTCGGCGACAGCGATGGCGCCGACGGGCTGCTCGGACGCCTGTGTGGTCTCGGAGGCATTCGCCTCCGGCTCAGGCGCGGTCCCGCCCTGCTGGTCTTCGGTCAATGGTCTAGTCACTCCTCGTGATGGATTCGCTCCGAGAATCACGAACGGCCTGAGCGCGACTCAGGCCGTGGCAGAGGTCGGGTTCGGGTGGGTCCGTGGTGATCGAACTCCGCGGTCCGCTCCTTCGCACTCGCTTGGCCTGTTTCCGCTTTCTTCAGCTGTCCTGCCTCTCGGGGCCGGGAGAGTCTAGCACAGGCCTTCACGCGGCTACAATCGCCCCGCCGTGCCCGAACTTCCCGATCTGACCGTGGTCGCCGAGGCGCTCGACGCCGCCATCCGGGGCCGCCGGGTGCGCTCTGTCACCGCCCCCGGGCCGCTCGCGGTGCGCGGCACGCCGGCCGAGCTCCAGGCCCTCGTCGGGCAGACCGTCGACCGCGATCCGGCGGCGCGGCAAGTTCCTGCTGCTCGACCTCGACCGCGATGCCGTCGTCGTCAATCCGATGCTCACCGGACGGTTCCAGCTGGCCGCGCCCGAGGCGAAGCTCCCGTCCAAGACGGCGGTCGTCCTCGGGTTCGAGCCGCGCGACGGGAAGCCGCCGGCGAGGACCGCCGCATGGACGCGGAAGGCGGCGTGGTTGCCGGCCGATTCCGATCTACCGGAGGTCCGCTACCGCGACCCGACCCAGATGGGCAAGGTCTACGTGCTGCCGGCCGGCGTCGCTCGAGCCGTGCCCGGTCTGGGTGCCGACGAGATGGGGCCGGACGCCGACGACCCGGCGCTGACCCTCGAGGTGTGGCGCGACCGTATCCGGCGGCACCCCGGGGAGCTCAAGAACCTGCTCAAGAACCAGGCGTTCATCGCGGGGATCGGCAACGCCTACAGCGACGAGGTCCTGCACGCCGCGCGACTGCTCCCGTTCCGCAAGCGCTCGACGCTCGCAGCCGACGAGATCGACGCACTCTACGCGGCGACGAAGACGACCCTCGCCGGCGCGATCGATGTCCTGCGCGAGCGTGTCCCGCCCACGTTCGAGAAGCAGGTCCGCGACTTCCTCGCGGTCCACGACAAGGGTGGCCAGCCGTGCCCTCGCTGCGGGACGCGGATCACCGAGGTGAAGCCCGGCGGGTTCGTGACGTCGTTCTGCCGGGGCTGCCAGCGCTGAGCGGCGTCAGCGCAGCTTGAGGACCTGGCCGACGCGGAGCAGCGACGGATCGGTGATGTCGTTGAGCGCCTTGAGCTTCTTCACGGTCGTGCCGAAGGTGGCCGCGATCCCGGTCAGCGTGTCCCCGCGCTTGACCTTGTAGGTCTTCGGTCCGTCCGCGGGCGCCGCCGTGGGACCTGGGTCGGTGGCCGCGCTGGCGGCCGGTTCGGGACTGGCGGTCGGGTCGACCTCGGTCGGGACGAGGGTTCGCGTCGCGTCGACCGCGTCG
>CAWFPC010000012.1:0-197500 GCA_963817745.1 uncultured Chloroflexia bacterium | reverse complement strand
GTCGATGGTGATGCTGACGACCTCCTGCTTGCCGGTCACGGTCGCGCTGACGACGCCGCCGCCGGCCGAGCCATCGACCGTCGTCGACTCGAGCTCCGTCTGGACGCGCAGCATCTCCTGCTGCATCTGCTGGGCCATCCGCTGCAGATTGGCCATGCCCATGCGTGTCCTCCTCGTGTCGTGCCGTCGTCGGCAAGTCTGCCGCGAGCTGCCGTGGTCGTATCGGCGTCGTCCGCGGCGTCGCCTGGTCAGTTGACCTCGCCGACGTCGACGAGATCCTCGGCGAAGATGCGGCGCGCCTCGGCCACGAGGTCGTCGCGTGGCCGGCAGCGGCGCGACCTCGACGTTGGCGACGACGCAGCGGACGCCGACCTCCCGGCCGAGTGACCTCGGCGATGCCGGCCTCGATGGCCGACCGCTTGCGCTCGGCGACGTCGCTTGAGGAAGCCCTTTCCTCGGGGAAGCCGAGGGTCACGATGTCCCCGTCGAGCGCGACCGGTCGGCAGGTCAGGATGAGCTGCTTGACCGCGGGCTGGCGGCTGAGCAGCGCGACGACCCCCGGCCACGCGGCGACGATGCCATCGAGCGTCAGGTCGCCGGCAGGAGCCGTCGCCGCCTCCGGGGTCGGTCGAGACGACCGGGCCGGCCGGCGGGACGTCGGGCGGCGGCGGGTGCGGCCGGCTGGGCCGGGGCCGTCGGGTCGTCGGGCGGGGCGGGTGCGACGGGCTGCGCGGCCTGGGCCGCGGCGACCGTCGCCGGCTCCCGTTCGGGCGGCGCGGCGGGTGCCGCGGGGCTGGGTGGCGGCGCGGCTGCAGGTCGCGGGTGGCGGCTCGGTCGGCGCCGCGTCCACGGCCGGTGTCGCCGTCGGCTCGGGCGGGCGGCGGCGGGCCGATCACCCGGCGACGGCGGCACGGGTCGGCGCCACGGTGGCCGGGATGCGGGGCGCGGCGGTCGCACCGGCGAACAGGGCCAGCTCGAGCTGCAGGCGCAGGCCGCCGATGCCGGCACGGTCGGGGTCGATGGCCACGAGCCGGCGAGCGACCGCGGCCAGCGCCGCCGTCGCGGCGGGATCGGCCGAGGCACCGGCGGTGAGTCTGACGCGGACGGCGTCCGACGACCTGGTCGAGCAGGGCCCGCGGGTCGCGCCCGCGCTGCTCGAGCGCGTCGAGGATCCCGATGCCGGCCGCGGCATCCCCGCTCAGCAGCGCATCGATGAACCCCTCGACCGCGGCCGCGTCGGCCAGCCCGAGGAGGTCGCGGACCTGGCGCCTCGGTGATCGAGTCGGCGGATGTCGCGAGCAGCTGATCCAGGATCGACTCGGCGTCGCGCATCCCGCCCGCGGCCAGTCGCGCGATGAGGGTCAAGGCGGCCGGCTCCACGACACGGCCATCGGCCTCGAGGATCCGGGCGAGCTTGCCCTCGATCTCGGGGACGGTCAGGCGCCGCACGTCGTAGCGCTGGAGGCGCGACAGGATGGCGGGCGGGAACCCGGACGGCTCGGTGGAGGCGAACAGGAAGAGGACGAAGTCGGGCGGCTCCTCGATCGACTTCAGGAGCGCGTTCCAGGCATCGCGCGTGATCTGGTGGGCCTCGTCGAGGATGTAGACCTTGCGGCGGAGATGCCCGGGCGGATACGCCAGCCGATCGCGCAGGTCGCGGACCTCGTTGATGCCGCGGTTGGACGCCGCGTCGATCTCGAGGACGTCGAGCGTCGTGCCCTCGCGGATCGCCACGCAGGCATCACACGCGTCGCAGGGATCGCCGTCGCGGAGGTCGGTGCAGTTGACGGCCTTGGCCAGGATCCGCGCGAGCGACGTCTTGCCGGTGCCGCGCGGGCCGACGAACAGGATCGCGTGCGAGACCCGGTCGGTGCGGACGGCGTTGCGCAGCGTCTCGACGACGGCTTCCTGCCCGACGATCTGGCTGAACGTCTGGGCGCGCCAGCGGCGATAGAGCGCCTGGTGCGGGACGGTCGAGGTCACGACCTCCTCCGGTCGAGCGACGAGCGAGGCGAAGTTGCCGTGCACCCTCCGTCGATCGTCCGCAACTCGTGCCCACCATGACGAGCGGCTCGGACCAGGCCGTTCCGCGGCACCCGGCGATGATCGCTTAGTGCTGCTTCCTTCCGGACCTGACACGGTTCGCGGTTCGCCGCTGCGCGGGACCCGGTCCTCAACGTCGCATCGTCGGGCGGCGTTCGAGAACGGAGACCTCGGGAGGGGATTCAGCCCTGCTGGAGCGGATTGCAGGTTACAGGGCACCGCTAGTTCCCCGCCTAGCACGGCTCGCGAAGGATAGCAGGGGTCGGCCCGGGACCGGGTCCGCCGGCGAGCCATGGCCGTCGGTCGTGGCCGAACAGGACGCGCTCCGGTCGTCGCTCCCGCAACCGGCGGATCGAGCGGTCGTAGGCGTCCCGGTTCGGGCCCGTCCGGTCGGCCGTCGAGGTCGTCCGGGTCGCCGACCCACTCGCCCACCGTGTAGCAGGCCTGGCCGGCCAGGATGGTCGGTCCACCGGGACCGTCCACGACGAGCGACTGGTGGCCTGCCGTGTGCCCGGGCGTGGCGACGATGCGGACGCCGTCGACGATGTCGTGGTCGCCGGCGATCGGCTGGTAACGCGCGCCGGGGAAGTCGATCCATTCGAGGACCGTGTGGTCGGTCGTGTGGGCGAGCTCCCATTCGATCGGCTGGACATGGATCGGGATGTCCGGGAAGGCGGCGTTCTGGCCGGCGTGGTCGGCATGGAGGTGGCAGTTGGCGACGGCGGTGATCTCGTCGAGACCGATGCCGGCCTCCGCCAGGACGTCGGCGACGCGCCGGGCGGTGGGCTGATACCTGGCGTCGAGCTCGGCGTTGCCGAAGCCGAAGCCGGTGTCGAAGAGGAGGATGCCCGCCGCGTGCCGCACGGCGTACCCGACCACCACCCCGCGCCGGTCCGCCAGCTCCGGATCCGGGAACCGGAACTCCCCGAACTCGAGCGCGACGATCTCCGGAACCCGTCGTGCGGTCACGCGGCAGGGCGCGAACCGCTCGTGGATCCGGCAGCGCCGGCGCGCCGGAGGTCGAGGCCAAGGCGCCGCGATCGGATCGACATGGGACGTCAGCCCGGCGCGCCGGATGGTCGAGGCGAAGGCGGCGTCCGAGGACCGGAGCGAGCGCATCCCAAGATGCATGAGCGAGGACCGGAGGCGCCAACGCGCGGCATCGTCGGCGCCCGCGCGCCGGGCGTAGTATGGCGGAGAGGGCGGGATTCGAACCCGCGATGGGTTGCCCCAAACCGCATTTCCAGTGCGGCGCCATAGTCCACTAGGCGACCTCTCCCGCGTGGGAGGCAGGTAACGGGATGCCGCGCCTGGTTGCACCGAGGTCCGCCGCAGCGGCCTCCATGCCGTGACTTCAGCCCCGTAGCGAGGGTGGTCGAGGCGAAGGCGGCGCCGAGGACCGGAGCGAATGCATCCCAAGATGCATGAGCGAGGACCGCAGGCGACAACGCACGCATCGGCCGCGATCGGTCCGGGCGGGTGTGGCGGAGAGGGCGGGATTCGAACCCGCGGTGCTTTCGCACACCGCTTTTCGAGAGCGGCACCATCAACCACTCGGACACCTCTCCGCGGGAGAGGATACCAAACCACCGCCGGACGGCCCGCCGGCGACCGTCGCTCAGCCTGTCGGCACGACGGCGAACAGCGCCTCCGCCTCGTCGCGGCGGATCCCGCTCACGACCTTGATGCGGCGCGGCAGCGATGGGTGCTGCGCCAGCTGGATCACCGTCCCGGCCGCCCCGTCGCGCGTGTTCGCGACGGCGTAGACGAGCGCCTCGACATCCGATTCCAGCAACGCGCCGATGCACATCGCGCATGGTTCGAGGGTCGCGAAGATCGTGGCATCGGCGAGCCGCGAGCGCCCGAGCTTGCGGGCAGCCTCGCGCAGCGCGACGACCACGGCGTGGGCGGTCGGATCGTCGGCCTGCTCGACGCGATCGTGGGCGCGGGCGACCATCGCCTCGTCGACCACGGCCACGGCGGCGATCGGACGTTCGCCGAGCGACGCGGCGAGTTGCGCCTCCGCCAGCGCCTCGCCCATGAACAGCTCGTAATTCACGTGCCCGATGCTAGCAGACGGATCCGCGCTGACCGTTGGTCCAGCACGGCGGACACCGAACCGCAACGGGACCCGCCACGGTCGACGCGATAGGATGGCGCGCGCATGTCGACGAGCAAGCGGATCGGTGTCCTCACGGGCGGCGGGGATGTCCCGGGCCTCAACGCGGTCATCAAGAGCCTCGTCTACCGAGCCACCGAAGCCGGCTCCGAGGTCGTCGGGATCCGGCGCGGCTGGGAAGGCCTCACCCACGTCCGACCGGAGCTCCCGGAGGGCGGCGGGACGGGCTACCTGCGCCCCCTCGACCGGACCAACACGCGGACGATCGACCGGACCGGCGGGACGATCCTGCACACGTCGCGGACGAACCCGCGCAAGATGCGCCCCGCGGCGCTGCCGCCCTGGCTGTCCGAGGCGGATCGGGCACCGCTGGCGACCGAGCGAGGGCGTGTACGACCTCACGCCGCTCGTGCTCGATCACCTGGACGCGCTCGGGATCGACGTCCTCGTGACCATCGGCGGCGACGACACCCTGTCCTACTCCCAGGTGCTCACCGACGCCGGCGTCCCGCTCGTGGCGATCCCGAAGACGATGGACAACGACGTCCAGGGCACCGAGTACTGCATCGGGTTCTCGACCGCGATCACCCGCGCGAAGGAGGCGATCAACCGCCAGCGCACGACGCTCGGGTCGCACGAGCGCATCGGCGTGTTCCGCATCTTCGGACGGGACGCCGGCTTCTCGGCGCTGTACACGGCCTACGTGACGTCCGGCCGGTGCCTGATCCCGGAGGCGCCGTACGACCTCGATGCGCTTGCCGACCTCCTCGCCGCCGACCACCGCGCGAACCCCAGCCACTACGCGTTCGTCATCACGGCCGAGGGCGCGATCTGGCATGGCGCCCAGATGGCCGACATCGGCGAGACGGACGCCTTCGGGCATCGCCACAAGGCGAATGTCGGCGAGGCGCTGGCCTACGAGCTGCGGGCGCGGACCGGGATCGAGACCCTGGCCTCGGAGCTCACCTACGACCTGCGCTCGGGCGAGCCCGACTCGATCGATTCGATGGTCGCGACGACGTTCGCCAACGTCGCGATGGACCTCGTCGAGGACGGCGTCACGGGCCGGATGGTGGCGATCCAGGACGGCAAGTACGCCCACACCCGGCTGCCCGATCCGGCGCTCGGGCCGCGCAAGGTCGACGTCGACGTGATGTACAACGCGACCCGGTTCCGGCCGCGATACGACGGGAAGCTCGGCGACCCGATGCTGCTCGTCGGCCTGGACTGAGCCTCGACGCCCTAGGACTCGAGACCGGACAGGCTGCGGATCGCGCGCGCGAGCGCGGACATGTCGTCGTCGGCATGGCCCTGCGCGATCAGCCCGGTCTCCAGCTGCGCCGCGAGCGCGCTGACCGGGAGCGTCGCCCCGACCCGCTGGGCGAGATCGAGGGCGATCCCGAGATCCTTGCGGTGGAGCGCGAGCTTGAAGCCGAGCGGGTAGTCGTTGTCGATCATCCGGCCGCTCCGATTGGCGAGCACCCAGCTCTGGGCGGCACCGCCGCCGAGCGCCTCGACGACCTGCTCGACGTCGAGCCCGGCCTTCAGCGCGAGGACGATGCCCTCCGCGACGCCCAGGTAGGCGCCGGCGAGGATGACCTGGTTCACGGCCTTGACCGCCTGGCCGGCGCCGATCGGGCCGACGTGGGTGATGGTCCGGCCCATCGCCGAGAGGACCGGCCGGGCGTGCTCGACATCGCGCGCGTCGCCCCCGACGAAGATCGTCAGGGTCGCGTTGCGCGCACCCTCGCTGCCACCCGACACCGGGGCATCGACCATCCGCAGCCCGCGTTCCGTGAGCCGGGCGGCGAAGTCCCAGCTGCCCGACGGCGCGATCGTGGAGCAGTCGACGATGAGCGTGCCCTCGGCCGCGCCCTCGACCACGCCGTCGGGGCCGAACAGCACGGCCTCGACATCGGGCGTGTCCGAGACGCAGATGACCACGATCGCGGCATCGGCGGCCGCGGCCGCCGGCGTCGGGGCGAAGGTGACCCCGAGGTCGGCCAGCTCCGCCGCCCGACCGGGCGTGCGGTTCCAGGCGACGGTCGGGAACCCGGCCCGCGCGATGTTCGCGGTCATCGCCCCGCCCATCGTGCCTAGTCCCAGGAATGCGACACGGTCCACGGCGGGATGGTACGAGTCTGGACCGTGCCGCGTATCGTGACCGTGACGACATCGGGCACAGGAGGGCACCCGGATGGGCGATGACGGGCGCGCGGCGGCGGACGCACTGATCGACGGACTCGACGAGCCACGCCGATCGCAGATGCGCCACCTGCACGACGTCATCCTCGACGCGCTGCCGGGGATCGACGTCACGATGTTCGACTATGCCGGGAAGGTGATCGGCTACGGCGCGTACGACTACACGAACAGCCGCGGTCCGGCGGGGCGCTGGTTCTCGGTCGGCCTCGCGAACCGCAAGAGCTACATCTCGCTGTTCTCGATGGGGACGAGCGAGCGCGGCTACCTGGTCGAGGCGGTCCACGACCGGTTCCCCGGGACGAAGATCGGCAGGAGCTGCCTGAACATCACCGATCCGGCCGGAGTCGATGACGACGCCGTGCGCGACCTCGTGCGCGCGACGTGGGAGCAATACAAGGACGGCTTCCGTCGCCCGGAGCGCGCCACGACGACCTGATCGAGCAGGCGTCCGCGTCCGGGCGCGCACGCGCCGGGCGCGCAACGCGCCGTGCCTAGTGCTGCGCCTCGCGCCAGGTCTTCTGGACGACGGCGCGATTGAGCTCCAGCAGGTCGGGTTCGGCGGTCACGATGCGGAGCAGCTCGGCGTGGACGACCGGTCGCTCCGGGCCCAGACGCGCCGCGATCGCCTGGATGAAGGCGAGGTCATCGGCGGTGTCCACCGCGAACCGGCCGGGCGGGATCGGCGCGGTCGGCCGTGCCTCACCGATCCGGAACCGGTCCGGGCGGGCGTAGATGAACGGCATCACGTGCTCTCGCTCGGTGTCCTCGGTGGCTTCCTCGTAGGCCGCACGGACCGCCGTGGCCTGGGCCGCCTCGCCGGCGATCCCGACGGGCCAGCCCGCGATGCCGACGTAGTCCCAGCCGTGCTCGACGACGCGTCGGACCTGGTCGTCGATGACGAGCGGATCGACGAACGGCGTGTCGGACGTCGCGCGGACCACGATGCGTCGGGTCGTACGGCCGGACCGCCTCCCAGCAACGGGTCAGCACGTCGCGGCCCGGCCCGCGGTGGATCGGGTAGCCGGCCGAGCCGATGACGTCGATCAGCTCGTCGTCGTCGGGTTCGTCGGTCACCGCGGCGACCACGACCTCGACGCTCGGCACCGCGCGAACCGCGTCGAGGACCCACAGCACCAGCGGCTTGCCGCCGATGTCGCGCAGGACCTTGCCCGGCAGGCGGGTCGAGCTCATGCGCGCCTGGACCACGGCGATCGTCCGGGTCATCTCGTCGGTCGTACCTCGCGATCCTTGCCGCCCGGCGCATCGCCGGCTACGCGGTCAGCGCCATTCTGTCAGGCGGATGGATCGACGACGCGCCCGATGAGGACGGCGGGGATGTGGCGCGCCCGGCGAGACTCGAACTCACGACCTTTAGGTCCGCAACCTAACGCTCTATCCACTGAGCTACGGGCGCCTGTGCCGACGGTCCTGCGGAGAGGTCTGGCGGAGAGGGAGGGATTCGAACCCTCGATGCAGGTTACCCCACATGGCGGTTTAGCAAACCGCTGCACTAGACCTCTATGCGACCTCTCCGTCGCCGTGGCGGCGGCCATCCTATCATGGGCCGGACGATGGCCAGCCGGGCGTCCGCCCGGCGCCCAGGACCCGTCGTGGAGGGAGTCCCGATGCTCAGCGCGGACCTGCGAAAGCTGCTCATCGCCCAGATCGGCAGCGAGCTCACCGCCCATGGCCTGTACATGGCGATCTCCCTGTATTTCGATCGCCAGAGCCTCAAGGGCTGGGGCAAGCTCTTCCGCGACCAGGCGATCGAGGAGGCCCAGCACGCGACCCGGATCATGGACTTCCTGACCGACAACGAGATCGAGTTCGACCTGCCGGCGCTCAAGGCCACGTCGACGCGATTCGCGACGCCGCTGGCTGCCGCCGAGCGCGCGCACGCGTCGGAGCGCGCGGTGGCCGCCCAGTTCGACCGGATGGCCGCGGTGGCCGCGTCGGCCGGCGACCATCGCGGCCACCAGTTCCTCCAGTGGTTCATCGCCGAGCAGGTCGAAGAGGAGGCCAAGCTGCAGGCGATCGTCGACCTGATCGGCAGCGGCATCAACCTCCACCAGGCGGAGGCCCTCCTGGAGCGGTACGCGTAGTGACGAACGCCCATCGAACGCCGACGAACGCCGAGGATCTCCAGGCGGTCACCGTCGGGCCGATCGTCCGGCTCACCGGGCCGATCCAGCTCGCCGAGTCCGATCCCGAGTGGCCCGTGCTGTACGACCGCGAAGCACGCCGCATCCGGGAGCTGCTCGGTGCGCCCGTGCGCCTCCTGGAGCACGTCGGGTCCACGTCCGTCCCTGGGCTCCCGGCCAAGCCGATCATCGACATCCTGCTCGTGGTCGATGACTCCGCCGACGAGGCGTCGTACGCACCCGCGCTGGAGGCCGGTGGCTACGTCCTGCGGATCCGCGAACCCGAATGGCACGAGCACCGCATGTTCAAGGGTCCGGATACGGACGTGAACCTCCACGTGTTCAGCGTCGGCAACCAGGAGATCGAGCGGATGCTGGCCTTCCGCGACCACCTTCGCGCCCATCCCGACGAGCGCGATCGCTATCTCGCGACGAAGCGCGACCTGGCGGCCCGCGACTGGGAGTTCACCCAGCAGTACGCCAACGCGAAGTCCGAGGTCGTGGAGGGCATCCTCGCGCGGGCCATCGCCGAGCGTCGAGCACGCCGTGCGGCCGGCGAACCGCGTTGACACCGGGCGCCCCGCTCGGCACACTCCGGGCACACATGGACCACCACTTCTACTTTCCAAGCCCGGCATGATCGTTCCTGGTCGCTGAGACCTGGGGCACGGGTCGTGCCGGGCGAACGAAGCAGAGGCCAGACCTCTGCTTTTTTGTTTGACCGACCGATCGACGAGGAGACCGCACCGCGATGTTCGTCGTGATGACCGTCGGCGCCAGCGAGGCCGAGGTCCTGGGTGTCAAGAGCCAGATCCTCGCCGAGGGTCTGACGCCGTTCGACCATGTCGGGGCCGAGCGGGTCGTGATCGCGGTCGTCGGTGAGATCGGCGCGCGGAAGCCCGTCCTCGTCGACCGGCTCGCGGCCCTGGCCGGTGTCGAGACGGTCACGCCGATCAGCCGCCCGTTCAAGCTGACCTCGCGCGAGTTCCACCCCGAGGACACCGTCATCCGCGTGCTGGACGCGGTGATCGGCGACGGCTCGTTGACGATGATGGCCGGGCCCTGCTCGGTGGAGAGCCGCGACCAGCTGTTCGAGACGGCCGACTGCGGTCAAGGCGGCCGGCGCGACCGTGCTGCGCGGCGGCGCGTTCAAGCCGCGGACGAGTCCGTACGCGTTCCAGGGCCTCGGGGTCGAGGCGCTGCGCTATCTCGCCGAGGCGCGCGAGCAGACCGGGCTGCCGGTGATCACCGAGGTGATGGAGCCGTCGCAGGTCGACATCGTCGCGGAGTACGCCGACATCCTCCAGATCGGCACCCGCAACATGCAGAACTACTCGCTGCTGCGCGACGTCGGACGGGTGGCCCGGCCGGTGATGCTCAAGCGCGGCTACGGGGCGACGATCGAGGAATGGCTCATGGCGGCCGAGTACATCGTCGCTCCGGCAACCCCAACGTCATCCTCTGCGAGCGCGGCATCCGGACGTTCGAGACGTACACCCGCAACACGCTCGACCTCGCCGCCGTGCCGCTGCTCCACCACCTCACCCACCTGCCGGTCATCGTCGACCCGAGCCACGCGACGGGCAAGCGCTGGCTCGTCCGCCCGCTGGCGATCGGTGGGGTCGCGGTGGGCGCCGACGGGGTGATGGTCGAGGTCCACCCGACGCCCGACCAGGCCTTGTCGGACGCGGAGCAGCAGCTCGACCTCGACGGGTTCCGCGACCTGATGGCCGCGATCGTCCCGGTCCACGAGCACGTGCGCGGGCTGCACGGCGCACCCGTCCAGCAGGGCGCTGCCGCGGCGCTCGGGCTCGGGGGCGGCGGCGCCCTCGGCAAGCACTGAGCGGGCCGCACGTGCTCGCCGGCGATCTCGCCACGGTCCGTCCCGCCACCGCGGTTGCGCGGCGAGCTGCGGCTGCCCGGCGACAAGTCGGTCAGCCATCGCGCCCTGCTGCTGGCGACGCTGGCCGCGGGCACGAGCCACATCACGGGCGCCGGCGACGGCGCCGACGTCCGCTCGACCGCGGGGGTCATGCGCGCGCTCGGCGCGACCGTCGACCGCGTCGGCGAGGACGGCCGGACGGTGGACTACCGGGTCGTGTCACCCGGTGCCGACGGCCTCCGGGAACCCGACGGCATCCTGGATTGCGGCAACTCCGGCACGAGTCTGCGACTCATCACCGGGATGCTCGCCGGCCTGCCGATGACGTGCGTCCTGGACGGGGACGCCTCATTGCGCGGCCGTCCGGTCGCTCGTATCATCGAGCCACTGCGTTCGATGGGCGCGGTGCTCCATGGGCGACGCCACGACTCCCTTCCACCCTTGACCGTGGTCGGGCATACCCCGCTCCGGGCGGTGGACATCACGACACCGGTGCCGTCGGCACAGGTCAAGTCGGCCATCCTCCTGGCGGGCCTGCGAGCGGAGGGCCGGACCACGGTCCGCGAGGCGGTCGCGACACGAGACCACACGGAGCGGATGCTTCGGGCCCGAGGGGTGCCGGTCGATCGCGCCGCGAACGTGGACGGTGGCGTGGCCTGGACGGTCGAAGGAGGGCTGACGGTGCAGGCGATCGACGATCGCGTTCCCGGCGATATCTCCGCCGCCGCGTTCTGGCTGGTCGGCGCGTCGATCCACCCTGACGCCGAGCTGACCCTGCGCGACGTCGGCGTGAACCCGACGCGGCGTGCCGTCATCGACATCCTGCGGGCGATGGGCGCCACGATCGATGAGCGGCCCGCGACCACGACCGCGACCGCGACCGATCCGGACGCCGGCATCGGCGAACCGCTGGCCGACCTGACCGTCCGATCGGCCGAGCTGCGCGCCATCGATCTCGGACCGGCCGATGTCGCGGCGGCCATCGACGAGATCCCGGTCCTGTGCCTGGCCGCGGCCTGCGCCACGGGCACGACCACGATCCGCGGCGCGGGCGAGCTCCGCCACAAGGAATCGGATCGGATCGACGGCATCGCCGCCGGGCTGCGCGCGCTGGGCGCCCGCGTCGAGGTCGACGGCGACGACCTGCGCATCGAGGGTGGCGCCCGTCTCGCCGGCGTCGCCACGGACAGCCTCGACGACCACCGTCTCGCGATGACCTTCGCGATCGCGGGCCTCGTCGCCACCGACCACACGACGATCGCGCGGCCCGCGTCGGCTGCGATCTCCTATCCCGGGTTCTTCGACGACCTCGAAAGGGTGCGAGCATGACCAAGCGCGTCGTCCTCATCGGCCATCCGGTCGCCCATTCGCTGTCCGGCGCGATGCAGCAGGCGGCGTTCGATTCGCTCGGCATCGATGCCACGTACGAGCTGTGGGATCGCGCCCCGATCGCGCTCGCCGACGCCATCACCGAGCTCCGCGGCGACGACTTCCTCGGCGCCAACGTGACGATCCCGCACAAGGAGCGGGTCGTGCCGATGGTGGATCGCCTGACCGAGGAAGCGCAGGCCACCGGCGCCGTCAACACGATCACCCGCGAGGGTCGTCGACTGATCGGCCACAACACGGACGTGCCCGGCTTCAAGATCGCCCTCGATCAGCTGGTCGGGCGCCAGAAGATGCCGCGCAACGCGGTCGTGCTGGGTGCCGGCGGCGGCTCGCGGGCCGTCGTGTACGGCCTGATCCGCGAGGGCTTCCAGCGCGTCATCGTGTTCAACCGCCACCTGCACCGGGCCGAGGGGCTCGTGAAGCATTTCGGCCGGAGCGCGGCGCACATGGAGCTGCGCGCGATGCCGTGGCACGAGTCGATCATCGAAGCGGAGCTCGCCAAGACGAAGGTCCTCATCAACGCCACGTCGATCGGGCTGACGACCGACGTGAGCCCGGTGCCGGCCGAGGTCCTCAACGCCGAGCTCATGGTGCTCGACCTCATCTACGCCAAGACCCGGCTGCTGCGCGACGCCGCTGCGCTGGGCTGCACGGTCGCGGACGGTGAGCAGATGCTCCTGCACCAGGGTGCGGCGGCGTTCACGCTGTGGACCGGGCAACCGGCCCCGCTCGACCTCATGCAGAGCAAGCTCGCCGAAGCCCGCGCCGGTGGCCTCCGTTCGGCCGAGGGCGAACCGACCGGCGAACCGGCGGCGGCCGCCGCCGAGTGACCGCGTTCCGCTTCCTGACCGCCGGCGAATCGCACGGGCCGGCGCTCGGGGCGACGATCGAGGGCGTCCCGGCCGGTCTCGCACTGACCGAGGACGCCATCGAGATCGACCTCGCGCGCCGCCAGCGCGGATACGGTCGCGGGGCGCGCCAGACGATCGAACGCGATCACGCCGAGATCCTCGGCGGCGTGCGGCATGGCCTGACCCTCGGCTCGCCGATCCTCCTGCTCGTGCGCAACCGCGACTGGGAGAACTGGACCCAGGTGATGGCGGTGGGTCCACTCGACGAGACGGCGTCGGCGGACCTCGCGGCGGCCGCCGACGGCGGCAACAAGCGGGCGACCCCGGTGACACGCGTCCGGCCCGGCCACGCCGACCTCGCGGGCGCCCTCAAGTACGACTTCAATGACGTCCGTAACGTGCTCGAGCGCGCGTCCGCGCGCGAGACCGCGGCACGGGTGGCCGCCGGCGCGGTCGCCCGCGCGTTCCTGCGCACGCTCGGCGATCGAGGCCTGGTCCTTCACGGCCGAGGTCGGCGGCGTCGCCCTGGATCCGGCCAATGCCACGCAGGTCCCGCGACGAGGCCGACGAGTCGCCGTTGCGCTGCCCCGATCCGGCGGCCGAGCTCGCGATGATCGCCAGGATCGACGAGGCGCGCTCGGCGGGCGACACGGTCGGCGGCGTGTTCGAGGTCGTCGTCCACGGCCTGCCGATCGGCCTCGGGTCCTACGTCCACTGGGATCGGCGGCTGGACGCCGCGCTGGCCGCCGCGGTGATGAGCATCAACATCGTGAAGGGCGTCGAGTTCGGTCTCGGGTTCGAGCAGACGCGGCGGTTCGGATCGGCCGTCCATGACGTGATCGCCGGGCGGGGCGACGACGGCCGCTGGGTGCATCGCTCCAACAACGCGGGCGGGTTGACCGGGGGCGTGACCAACGGCGAGCCGCTCGTCGTCCGTGGCGCGGTGAAGCCGATCTCGACGCTCGCCCGGCCGCTGCCGTCCGCCGACCTCATCACCGGCGAGTCGGTCGACAAGGCGCACTACGAGCGCAGCGACATCAGCGTCGTGCCCGCCGCCGGCGTCGTCGGTGAGGCGATGGTCATGCTCACGCTCGCGTCGTTCGTGCTCGAGAAGTTCGGTGGCGACACCGTCGCCGACATCCAGGCGAACCTCGCCTCGTACCGCGCGCGGATCGCGCGGGCGCCCGACGCACCGGTCGCCGGTGGCCGACGGCCCGACACGCGACCAGACGACACCGACGCCGTCCCGCACGGGCTGACCGGCTCGGACGAAGCCGGCTCCGGCGGCGACGACTGACCGCCCGATGGACATCGTGCTGGTCGGGCTGCCCGGGAGCGGCAAGAGCGTCGTCGGCAAGCGCCTGGCGCATCGCCACGGCGCCGCGTTCCTCGACCTCGACGAGGCGATCGAGCGGGAGGACGGCCGGCCGATCCCGACGATCTTCGCCGATGACGGCGAGGCCGCGTTCCGGTCGATGGAGCGACGCGCCGTGACGGACCTTGGCCCGGCCGATCCGTCGCCCGGGCTCCGACGCGTCATCGCGACCGGCGGCGGGGCGACGGTCGACCCGCGCAATCGATGGGCGCTCCACCGCGGTCGCGTGACGGTCTGGCTGGACGGCCGTCCGGAGGTCCTGGCGCAGCGCCTGCGGCGCTCACCGCATGTCCGGCCGCTCGTCGCGGGACGCGATCCGATCGGCGCCATCCGGGACCTCGCGACGCGACGCGATCGCTACTACGCGGCGGCCGACATCCGGGTGAGCGGCGTCGGGGAGGTCACGGGCGTGCTCGACGTCATCGAGTCGCGCTGGCCCGCGCTGGCTGCGCAGGATCCGGCCAGCCGCGCCACGACGATGATCCGGGCGCTGACACCGATCGGTCGGATCGTGCTGGGCGACCGCATCGCGAGCGATGCCGTGGACGACGTCCTCCGCCGCCTCGAGGCGCGCCGGGCGATCCTCGTGTCCGAACCGGGCGCCTGGACGGCCTTCGGCGTCGACCTTGCGGCGCGGTTGGCCGACCGCGGCTGGGCGACCGAGACCGTGATGCTGCCCCAGGGCGAGGCCGCGAAACGGCTGGCCGTGATCGAGACCGCGGCCGGCGAGCTCGCGCGACTTCGCGTCGAACGGTCCGAGCCGATCGTCGCGGTCGGCGGCGGCGCCCTCGGCGATGCCGCGGGCTTCCTCGCCGCGACGTACCTGCGCGGTGTCCCGGTCATCCACGTGCCGACGACGCTCGTCGCGCAGATCGACTCGTCGATCGGCGGCAAGACCGCGGTCGACCTCGCCGCGGGCAAGAACCTCGTGGGGGCGTTCCACCAGCCGGCCGCGGTCGTGATCGACGTCGCGGCCCTGCGCACATTGCCCGTGCGCGAGCGGCGCGCCGCGCTCGGCGAGGCGGCGAAGATGGCGGCGCTCGGAGACGAGCGGCTGTTCACGCTGCTGGAGACCGAGGGTCCCGCGATCGCGCGGGGCGACGCCGGGACGTTCGACCGGGGCGTCGTGGCCGAGGTCGTGGAACGAGCCGCCTGGGCGAAGGTGGACGTCGTCATCGCCGACGAACGCGAGCAGGGCACCGACGGCGGCCGGATCACGCTCAACCTCGGGCATTCGCTCGGGCATGCGGTGGAGGCCGCCGCCGGATACGGCGGGGCGTTGCTGCACGGCGAGGCCGTGGCCTACGGGCTGCGGGCGGCTGGCCGGATCGGGGTCGCGGTGGGCGTGACGCCGCCGGAGCGCGCGGCGCGGATCGATGCCCTGCTCGACACGCTGGAGCTCGCCCGCGACCCGCTCCCCTACCCGCTCGAGACGGTGCTCGGGCACCTCGCGACGGACAAGAAGCACGCCGGCGGTCGACTGCGCTGGGTGCTGCCGACCGCCGATGGCGTGGAGATCCACGCCGATGTGCCCGACGACGTCGTCGCCGCGGCTGCCGCCGCCATGCTCGCCACCGGGAGTCCGCGATGACCAGCGTCCTCGTCCTGGAGGGACCGAACCTCAACCTCGTCGGCACGCGCGAACCCGAGATCTACGGCTACGAGACGCTCGACGAGATCCACGCCGGGATCGCGAGCCACGCCGCGGAGCTCGGCCTCACGGTCGACTTCTTCCAGTCGAACCACGAGGGGGCGCTCATCGACCGGCTGCACCAGCGCGACTTCGACGTCGCGATCGTCAACGCCGGCGGCCTGACGCACACGAGCATCTCGCTGCGCGACGGCCTGCTCGCGGCGCAACGCCCGTTCATCGAGGTGCACCTCTCCGACCCGTCGACACGCGAGTCGTTCCGGCAGGTCAACTACCTGCACGACATCGCGGTCGAGTCCATCGTCGGCCAGGGGTCGCGTGGCTACCACCTCGCGCTCGAGTCGATCGCCACCCGCTTCGGAGGCAGGCGTGCCTGACAAGGGCGAGCGGATCCCCGAGACGCCGGAACTGCGCCGGCTGCGGCACCGCATCGACGCGCTCGATCGGCGCCTGGTCGGGATCCTCAACGAGCGTGCGGAGCTTGCGCGCGAGGCGGGTCGGGCGAAGGTGGCCGCAGGGCGGCGCACGATCCGCGACCCGGAGCGCGAGCGCGAGGTGCTGCTGCGGGTGACGATGGCCAACGAGGGACCGCTGCCCCAGGCGGACCTGCTCGCGCTGTACCGGCGGCTCTTCGTCGCGACTCGCGCCCTGGAGCGACGAGACCGCGATCGGGTGCGGCGCGGCGGCGAGGCCGGCGACGACGACCCGGGCTGACCGCGGGTCGCGGGCGCGCGGCGAGGCCGTCGTGCGGGCCGCGGGGCTGCCACCGGGCGGGCTGACCCGGTTCGCGCCGGCGCCGACGGGCTATCTCCACCTGGGCCATGCCGCGAACGCGATCTGGGTCTGGGGGGTCGCGGCCGCCACGGACGGACGGGTGCTCCTCCGCATCGAAGACCACGACCGCCAGCGCTGTCGCCCCGAGTTCGACGCGGCCCTGCTCGAGGACCTGGCGTGGCTTGGCTTCGACGCGGACGACGGTCCCGTCCGCCAGTCGGACAGGGTGGCCGAGTCCGCGTACGTGGCGGCGCTCGACGGGCTGCGGGCCGGCGGTCTCGTCTACGGCTGCGACTGCACGCGGTCGACCATCGCCGCCTGGGCGGCCGCGTCCGGGCGCGCCTGGAGCGGTCCCGGATGTCCCGGCGCGTGTCGCTCGCGCGCCCTCGACGGACCGGTGCTGCGGGTCGCGCTTGGCGCTGGGTCCGAGCCTTGGGACGACGCGTTCCTCGGACGGCAGGAGGCGGAGGTCGCGACCGCGTGGCGACCTCGCGATCCGCGATCGGCACGGGAACTGGACGTATGGCTTCGCGGTCGTCGTGGACGATGCCCGCCAGGGCGTGGACCTGGTCGTCCGCGGGCAGGACCTCGTCGATGCGACCGGGTCGCAGATCAGGCTTGCGCGCCTGCTCGGCCGGTCGTCGCCGCCCCGCTTCCTCCACCACCCGCTGATCCGTCGTCCCGACGGTCGGAAGCTGTCGAAGTCGAGCGGCGACACCGGGATCCGCGAGATGCGTGCTACCGGCCTGTCGCCGGGCGAGGTCAGGGCGGCCGCGGCGGCCGCCTCAGGCTGGAACTGACGTCGGGCAGCGCGCCGCGTTCGCGGCGCCTCAAGACGCCGGTTCGGCGCGGTCCTCCATCTCCCAGGCATGGTCGATGGCGTGCCACGCGATGCGGCGAGCGGCATAGCGCAGCGGCCACTTGCGACCGGCCAGGGGCGAGCCATCCGACGGCTGACGCAGCAGATCGAGCACGGCGGCACGCTCCGCCTCGACGGCGGCGCGGTCGGCGAGGGACGGCTCCGGCAGCTTGATGCCGATCTCGCGGGCGTATGCGTGGTCGGCCTCGATGACGTGGCCGATCATCTTGTCGCGATCGCGCCCGCCACCCCGCGGACCCTTGCGCAGTTCCTCCGGCGAGCGCTCCGCCACGCGATCGAAGATGACCCACCCGGCCTCCACGAGACTCGCGATCCGCTCGGCCTGGGACCTCGTCACGCGGCGCGCGTCGAGCTCCGTGATGGTCGAGGGAACGCCGAACTCCGTGCCACCGCCGCCCCCGACCGATTCGACGATGCGGAGGTCGTCGGCGTCCACCGTTGGGCAGGTCCAGCCCGGCCCGACGGGCGACCTTCGCGTAGCGGCCGCGCGCCGCGAGCAGGGCCTCGATCGCCAGGTCGCGATCCTTCCCGGCGCGGCACCAGCCGGGCCAATCGATGGCCCAGACGAAGGCCTTCTTCGCCGCGATCTCCTCACCGATCTCGAGCGTGGACACCCGTCGAGGATACCCGCGTCGTCAGCGGGCGGTCGCCTTGCGGAGGGCGCGGACGAGTGTCGCGAGCGCCTCGACATCGCTCCCGTCCGGGCCGAGCGCATCGACCAGCGCCGACGCCACGATCACCCCGTCGGCGCCCGCCCTCGCGATCGACCGGACATGGGCCGGCGTGCTGACCCCGAACCCGACGCCGACCGGGATCGGTGACCCGGCCGTCACGTCCTTGACGAGCCGCGCGACCGTCGTGGGCAGCGCGGTCCGCGCACCCGTCACCCCGACCAGCGACACGCAGTAGAGGAACCCGCCGCTGCGCCGGGCGATCGCGCGGCGGCGATCAGGCGGGGTCGTCGGCGCGACGAGATAGACGACCGCCAGGCCGGCATCGCGGGCGACCGCCTCGAACGGTGCGCCCTCGTCCGGGGTGAGGTCGGCGACGATCACGCCGGCGGCTCCGGCCCGGGCGAGCCGGTGGGCGACCGCCTCCCCGTCCCCGCCACCGATGATCTGGTTCGCGTACGCCATCGGGACGAGCGGCAGGTCCGGTCGGGCCGCCCCGATCCGCTCGATGAGGCGCAGCGAGCCCTCGAGCGTCGCCCCCGCCCGGAGCGCGACGCCGGATGCCCGCTGGAGCGTGGCGCCGTCGGCGAGGGGGTCGGAATACGGCAGCCCGACCTCGAGCAGGTCGGCGCCGGCGTCGGCGGCGGCGAGCGCGATGCGCAGGCTCGTGTCGGCGTCGGGATACCCGGCGACCACGTACGGGATCAGGGCCGCGCGGCCTGCGGTGCGCGCGGCGGCGAACGCCGCGGCGATCCGTCGGGCGCCGGCGGTCTCGTTGGTCCCTTCCGGCGCCGCGGTCGTGTCCGCGGCATCGCCGGCCACCGCGTCGGGCAGGCGCGACACGATCGTCGTCATCGCGCCGCCCGCCATTCCGCGGCGACCCGCTTGGGGGCCGTGCGCGCCCACGCGCCCTCGATGGTCTCGCGCAGGACGTCGTCGGGCACGCGCCGGAAATCGAGATCGACCCAGCCGTACCGCCCGACGTACGCCGCGACGCTCGCCGCGTCCGGGAAACGCACTGACCAGCGCCGCCTGCTCGTCGAGCGTCGTGCGGATGCTGCCACCGGTGCCGTCGACGGCCATGATCACGAAGATCTTGTCGCGCACCCGGAAGGTGGGGTGGCCAGGCTCCGTTTCGGTCGCCCAGGTCTCCTTCTCGGTCGTGCCCGGCAGGCCCAGGCACAGGGCGCGGACCTCGTCGCCGGTCATCGCAGGGTCGCCCACGGCTCGACGTCGTCGAAGCGCGTGAGCGCGGCGAGGTCCTTGTCGCCACGTCCCGGAGAACCCGAGGAGGACGAGCAGGTCGCGGTCCGCCGCGAACCCGCCGGCGAGCCCGTCGACCCCGGCGAGGATCTTTGGCAGGGCCGCGATGGCATGCGACGTCTCGAGCGCGGGGAGGATGCCCTCCGTGCGGGTCGTGGCCTTCATCGCCGCGACCGCCTCGCGATCGGTGGCTGCCGCGACCTCGATCCGGCCGGCCTCGGCGAGGGCAGCGAGCTGCGGGCCGATGCCCGGGTAGTCGAGCCCGGCCGACGCGCTGTGCGCCTCGACGACCTGGCCATCGCGATCCTGGAGCATGAGCGAACGGCTGCCGTGGAGGATGCCGGGCGTGCCACCGAGGATCGCCGCGGCGTGGCGGCCGGTCTCCATGCCGTCACCCGCCGCCTCCGCGACCGCGAGTCGCACCGTCGGCTCGCCGATGAACCGCGCCAGGAGCCCGATCGCGTTGGAGCCGCCCCCGACACACGCCAGCGCGAGGTCGGGCAGGCGTCCCTCGACGGCGTCGAGCTGGGCGGCGGCCTCGTCGCCGATCCGGCGCTGGAGGTCGCGCACGATCGTCGGGTACGGATGGGGACCCATCGCCGAGCCGAGGACGTAGTGCGTCGTCTCGACGTTCGTGACCCAGTCGCGCATCGCTTCGTTGACCGCGTCCTTGAGCGTGGCCGTGCCCGACGTGACGCTGCGGACCTCGGCGCCGAGCGCGCGCATGCGCAGGACGTTGGGACCCTGGCGCTCGATGTCCTCGGCGCCCATGTACACGACGCAGGGCAGGTCGAGCAGGGCGCATGCCGTCGCCGTCGCGACGCCGTGCTGTCCCGCGCCGGTCTCGGCGATGACCCGGGTCTTGCCGAGCCGGCGCGTCAGCAGGGCCTGCCCAAGGGCGTTGTTGATCTTGTGCGCGCCGGTGTGCGCGAGGTCCTCGCGCTTGAGGTACAGCCGGACGGTGGGGATGGCGGGGTGGGCGCCCGTACCGGCGACGCCACTCGCCAGCCGAGCCGCCTCGGCCTCGACCGCCACGGCCAGTCGATCGGCACGGTACAGCGCGGTCGGTCGACCCGCGAAGCGCTCGAGCAGCTCGCGCAGGTCCGCCCAGAACACCGGGTCGTGGCGCAGCGCGTCGTACGCCGTCTCGAGCTCGGCCAGCGCGGCCATCAGGGTCTCCGGCACGTAGCGCCCACCGAAATCGCGCTCCATCCCCCAGCGGCCACCGCCGTCCGCGTCGAGGAGGCCGGCATGGGCCGGTGTCGGGCCGAAGGCGGTGTTCGGGCGATCGTCACGCGACGCCTTGGCGCGCTTCACGAAGAGGGCGACCTTGAACGGATCCTTGCGCGGCCGCTCTCCGGGGTCCCGAGGCGCCTCCGTGCCGCTGGCCACGTCCACGCCGACGGCCGGGATCTCGCGCAACGCGGTCGCGACGATGACCGGGGCCAGGCCGCCGGCCAGGGTGACCGGCACCTCCCGCGCGACAGCCGCAGCAAGGGTGCTCGAAGCGCGCAATCCCGTGCCGCCGGGATGCGGGCCACCGGCCGTGTCGAGCAGCAGCCGGGTCGCGCCGGCCTCGAGGTACGCGCGCGCGCGGCCGACGATCCGGCCCGCCGACCCTGCCGCGTCGGCCGGGGTGTCGACCGGCAGGTGGAGCACCTTCCAGGCCGGTCGTGGCGACTCGGCGATCGTGGCGACCGGCTCCTCGCCGTTGTACTGGATCGCGTCGGGATCGACCGCGGCGATGAACGCCGCAAGCTGGTCCGCGGGCAGGTCGGCGGTGACGAGGACGAGACGCGGTCGAGCGTCCGGCGGCGCGGCGCCGCGAACCGCGGCCGCCAGCGTCGCGGCCTCCTCGATCGACAACGCCCGCGGCGTGCCTGGGACGACGTTGAGACCGATCGCATCCGCGCCGGCGCGGACCGCGGCAAGCGCCCCATCGACGTCGGTCACGCCGCAGATCTTCACGAACGGTCGCCGCGCGACGTTGGCGAGATCCACGGGGGCCCGTCCCGCCGCGACGAACGCGCGTGCCACCGCCGCGGGGTCGTCCGCGCGCACCAGGGCTTCGCCGACCAGGGCGCCGTCGAACCCGAGGGCGCGCCAGCGCGCGATCGTCGCCGGGTCGCGGACACCGGATTCGGCGATGACGAGCCGGTCGTCGGGGACGAGCGCCCGCAGGCGATCGGCGCGCGTGACGTCCACGTCGAGCGTCCGCAGGTCGCGATTGTTGAGCCCGATGAGGCGCGCATCCGTGGCCAGCGCGGCGCGCAGCTCGCGTTCGTCATGCGCCTCGACGAGCGGCTCCAGCCCGAGGTCACGCGCACGCGCCACGAGCCGCGCCAGGCGTCGGGCGGGGTGCAGCACGGCGAGCAGCAGCACGAGGTCCGCCCCGGCCGCACGGAGCCCGTCGAGCTGCCCCGCGTCCACGACGAACTCCTTGGCAAGCACCGGCACGCCGACCGCCGCGCGGACGGCCCGCAGGTCGTCGATGGACCCGCCGAACCAGTGCGGCTCGCACAGCACCGAGATCGCCGCCGCCCCACCCGCCTCGTACGCGCGCGCCCGGGCGACGATGTCCTCGTCGCCCCCGGCGATCCGGCCCGCGGACGGCGACGCCCGCTTGATCTCCGCGATGAGGTGCAGCCCGGGCGCGGCGAGTCGCTCCGCGATCGGCCGGGGCGGCCCCGCCTGCGGCAAGGTCCGCGAGGCCACCGCTCGCCGGAGCCGCCGCCAGATCCGCACGACGACGGGTCGCGATCTCCTGGACGACGTTGCGGCGCGGCGCGACCCTGGCTCGCGCTGGACGCTCGGCGACGGTCACGCCGGTGCTCCCTCGGTCGACGCGCCGTCGGCCGCAGTGGCAGCGGCTGCGGACGCCGCGTCCGACACCCGTCGCTCCTCGCGCAGCCCTGTGAGGAGCTCGGTCGCGAGCCCTGCATCGATGGTCAGCGCGGCGCGGTCGATGCCGCCCTCGAGGTTCTCGACCACGCCGGCGACCAGCAGCGCCGCCCCGGCATTGAGGAGGACGACATCCCGGCGAACGCCCGGCTCGCCGCGCAGGACCGCCTCGACCGCCCGCGCGTTCTCGTCGGGGCGTGCCGCCCGCGAGTCGGGTCGTCGGGACGCGGGTGAACCCGAGCGCGGCCGCATCGATCTCGTGGCGCTCGATCGCCTCCGGTGACACGTGGTACAGCACGCCGCTGCCGTCGAGTGGCAGCTCGTCGATCCCGGCGCCGTGGATGACGAACGTGCGGTCGGTCCCCAGTCGCTGGGCCACCTCGGCCATCCGGGAGCGGCGGCGGCGTCGGCCACACCGAGCAGCTGACGGCGCGTGCCCGCGGGGTTCGTGAGCGGACCGACGAGATTGAAGGCCGTGCGGACGCCGATCTCGCGACGGGTCGGCCCGGCGTGGGCCATCGCGGGATGGAAGCTGGGCGCGAACAGGAAGGCGAACCCGTGGTCGCGCAGCGCGGCGCCCGCCGATGCCGCGTCGTGATCGATCCGGATCCCGAGCGCATCGAGGACGTCGGCCGAGCCCGACTTCGACGTGATCGCCCGATTGCCGTGCTTCGCGACCGGCACGCCCGCGGCGGCGACCACGAGCGCCGCGGTCGTCGAGATGTTGAACGTCCCGCTGTTGTCGCCGCCGGTCCCGACGACGTCGATCGCCGCCGTCCGGCGCGTCGACGCGGAGCACCCGCTCGCGCATCGCGGTCGCGAAGCCCGCCAGCTCGTCGACCGTCTCGCCGCGCATCCGCAGCCCCATGAGCAGCGCCGCGAGCTGGGCGGGCGTGGCCTCGCCGTCCATGACCGCGCCCATGGCGAGCCGGGCCTCGTCGAGCGACAGCGTGCCGCCCTCGACGATCGTGGCCAATGCGGCGCGGACGTGGTCGCTCACCGGGCGGCCTCGGCGGGCTCCGGTTCGGCCATCCCCGACGTCGCGAACGACCCGCTGGCCGCGTCCAGGCGCGATGCCTCGCCTTCGCCCGCCTGGCGCAGGAAGTTGGCGAGCAGGTGCGGACCCTGCGGCGTCAGCACGCTCTCGGGATGGAACTGGACGCCTTCGAGCGGCAGCGTCACGTGGCGGATCCCCATGATCACCCGGTCGACCTCGCTCATCGCCGTGACCCGCAGCTCGGGCGGCAGGGTGGCCGCATCGATCGCGAGCGAGTGGTACCGCGCGGCCATGAACGAGGGCGGCATCCCTTCGAGCAGGCCGGCGCCGTCGTGGGTCACCTCGGATGCCTGCCCGTGGACGAGGGTCGGCGCGCGGACGATCGACGCCCCGAAGGCCGCAGCCATCGACTGCATGCCGAGGCACACGCCGAGCAGCGGGATCTCGCGGTCGGCGGCGACCTCGATGGTGGCGACGGACACGCCGGCGTCGCCCGGGTCGCCGGGTCCGGGCGAGATGACGATCCCGCGCAGGTCGGCCGACGGATCGTCGGCCAGTGCCTCGACACCGGCGCGATCGATCGCGTCGTTGCGGACCACCCGGACGTCGGCCCCGGCGGCCTGCAGCGCCTGGACGAGGTTGAAGGTGAAGCTGTCGTAGTTGTCGACGACGAGGATCACGTCTTCGCTCCTGCCGGTTCGGGATCGGGCTCGCGCGGCGTCTCGGGGACACCGGCGGCGATCTCGATCGCGCGGCGCACCGCGGCGGCCTTGTGCTCCGTCTCCACGAACTCGTTCTCGGGCACCGAGCCCGCGACGATCCCGGCGCCGCTGTGGACGTGCGCCTGGCCGTCCTTGAGCACGACGCTCCGGATCGTGATCGCGGTATCGAGGTTGCCGTCGTAGCCCAGGTAACCCACGGCGCCACCGTACAACCCGCGGCGCTCGCGCTCGGCCGCGGCGATGAGCTGCATCGCGCGGACCTTGGGCGCGCCGGACAGGGTCCCTGCCGGGAAGACGGCCCGCAACGCGTCGAGGGCGTCGAGCTCGGGCTTGAGCCGGCCTTCGACATGCGAGACGAGGTGGAGGACGTGGCTGTAGCGCTCGACCTCCATGTACTTGCTGACGGTCACGGTCCCAGGTCGCGAGACCCGTCCGACGTCGTTGCGACCGAGGTCGACCAGCATGACGTGCTCCGCCCGTTCCTTCGGATCGCGCTGGAGCTGCTCGGCGAGGAGCGCATCCTCGCGGGCATCGGCGCCACGCGGCCTGGTACCGGCGATCGGATGGGTCGTCAGCTTGTCGCCCTCGACCTGGAGCAGCAGCTCGGGCGAGGCACCGACCACCTCGAACGCCGGCGTGCGCACGAAGAACAGGTACGGGCTCGGGTTGACCCGCCGGAGCGCCCGGTACAGCCCGATGCCGTCGAGCGTCGCGCCGGTCGACGGATCGAGCGGCAGGCCGAACGACTGGCGCCGGGCGAGGACCACCTGGATCGCCTCGCCGGACGCGATGGCGTCCTTGGCGACCTCGACGGCCCGGACGTATTCGTCGTGCCCGAGACTCGTCGCGATCGGCGCGCCGAGGGCCGACGGCTGCTCCGTGGTGCGATCCCCGCCGGGGCGACCGCCGACCGCGAGCTCCGCCGCCGACGGCCGGCTCGACCGCTCGAGGGCTTCGAAGATCGCCGCCTCGGCGATGCGGTAGCGGCCCTCGAGATCGGGCGCCTCGGTGTGCAGGGAGGCGATCGCCGAAAGGGTGTGGGTCAGGTGATCGAACACGAGGACGAGATCGGTCTCGATGAACGCGGCCGTCGGGACGTTGACCGGGTCGGCCTCCGGCAGCGGCACGGTCGGCTCGAAGATGGAGACCGCGTCGTACGCGAACGCGCCGACGGCGCCCCCGGTGAAGCGCGGCATGCCCTCGGTCGGTGCGACCCGGCGCCGCGGCACGAACGCGCGCAGGGCGTCGAGCGGGTCGGCCGCCGCGATCGTCTCGATCGGCAGGTCCGGCGCGTAGGTCGGCACGGTCACCGGACGGGTCTGCAGGGTGGCGCGGCCGTCGCGCACCTCGAGGAGACGTCGCGGGCCGACGCCGAGGAAGGAATACCGGCCGAGCCGCTCGCCACCCTCGACCGATTCGAGCAGGTACGCCGGACCACCGTCGTCGAGGCGGAGGAACGCGCCGATCGGGGTCTCGAGATCGGCCGAGCGCGTCGCACGCAGGAGGATGGTGTCGGCGTTGGCGGCCAGGCGCTGGGTCTGCGCCAGGCTGATCGGATCGGCTGTCGTCATCGCGGTGGGCCTCGAGAATCAAGAACGACCTTATCGTCCCGGGACGAAAGGTCGAACCTTCCGCGGTGCCACCCTCATTCGGCGAAGCCGCACTCTCGTGACCGACGGCCCGGGACGTACCCCTGGCGATCGGCGCTGCCCTGTATCGCTGGCGCTCTGCGCCGGAGCCTACTTGGGCGTGACGCTCGCGCGTCCCGCTCGTTCGGTCCGGAGGCTCCCGGGTCCATTCCTCGTCGTCGTCGCCCCGGTTTCCACCAACCACCGGGTCTCTCTGCCGACGCTCGACGGGTACTCGTCCCGTTCACAGCCCGCTCTTCGTGATGTAGGGGCGGAGGATGGCAGGCGGGGCGGCGGGCGTCAAGCGCGGCGCGCGATACTGGTTTGCCGACGGCAGGAGGACATCGCGAGGACGGTGGCCCCGGAGTGACCGCCGTCTCGACCTACCGCCGGGGGGCGGTGCGGGGCTCGAATCCGTCGCAACGGAGGACCGGCAGCGCCGGGTAGCGCGGGAAGCGTGGGTCCGTGCGCGACCGCTCGCACAGCCAGAACGTGCTGCGCGCGCGAGCGAACGATGCGGGCATGCCGGCAATCGGCGCACAGCCCGACGGCGGCGGTCTCCGGCGGTCCGGTCATGGATCAGGTGGCGGAGAGGGTGGGATTCGAACCCACGGAATCTTGCGATTCTAGCGCTTTTCAAGAGCGCCGCCTTCAACCGCTCGGCCACCTCTCCAGCGCGGACAGCATACCGGCTGCCCGCGCCGGACCGCGGTCAGGAACCCTTCTCGGCCTTGATGACGACCGTGCCTGCGATCAGGTCGTGCCAGCCCCGCTTGCGCTTGTCGATGAAGATCCAGATGTAGCCGATGTAGAAGACGAGCGCCGAGACGTAGTAGCCGATGAGGCGAAGGATCGCCGGACCCCAGGTGATCGGTCCACCGTCGCGGTCGCGGACGACCTTGACGTTCATGAGACTCATCCCGGGGTCTGCCCGCTGCGCTGCCAGAAATACGGGAAGTAGAGCAGCAGGAACAGGAACGTCGCGATCCCGGCGATGACCCCGAGCGGCCAGAAGACGACGGCCAGGACCGTCGTGGCCAGGAACAGGACGATCGCCAGACCGAACTGCACGAGGCCGTCGATGAGGTACGCGACGAGTCGCGCCCCCGGGCTGCCGAACTCCATGCCGGGTGCCGGGCCTTCCTCGGCCTCGGGTGCCTGCCAGGTGACCGGTGTCGTCATGCGCGCTGTCCCTCCTCCGTGCGGTCGTTCACGACCGCTTGATGATGACGGTGCCCGCGATCAGGTCGTGCCAGCCGCGCCGTCGCTTGTCCACGAAGATCCAGATGAACCCGAGATAGAAGACGCTGCTTGCGACGTACATCCCGAGCAACCGCAGCCATGCCGCCCCCCAGCCGATGCGACTGCCGTCCTTGTCGCGAACGACGACGAGACCGAACGGACGCATGCCAGGCGTCTGTCCGCCGCGTGCCCAGAAGAACGGGAAGTACGCGAACACGATGAGGAACATCGCCAGTACCAGAAGCACGAACCCGACGACCATGACCGGCCGACACCTGCTGGCCGGTGTCGATGGCGGTCGGTGTCAGCCATCCCGGTCGCGAGCCCGATCACCACGACGGCGATCAGCAGCACGGTCAGGAGCACGGAGTCGAGCAGGTACGCCACGATCCGCGAACCGTGCGGGGCGAACTCGACACCTGGTGCCGGCCCGACCGGCTCGACAGGTGCCTCCCAGGGCACCGGCGGCGGGGCGACCTCGGTCATGGGCTCCGATCCCTCCCGGCCGGGCGACCCTCGCACGGCAGTGCGACCCCCTCAGGCCGCTGCCGCGATGGTAGCGCAGTCGATGCCCCGCGCCGAACGAAATCGCGGGCCGGCGACGGGCTCCTGGTCGCGGTCGGCTACGGACCTGCGACGATGCGGTCGCGCCCGAGGTACGGCCGGAGCACTTCCGGGACGGTCACCGATCCGTCCGGCTGCTGGTAGGTCTCCAGGAGCGCCGCGACGACGCGCGGCAGGGCGAGCCCGGAGCCGTTGAGCGTGTGCACGAGCTCGGGCTTGGCGCCGGGTTCGGGTCGATAGCGGATGGCCATCCGACGCGCCTGGTAGTCGCGGAAGTTGGAGCACGAGCTGACCTCGAGCCAGCGCTCCACACCGGGCGCCCAGACCTCGAGGTCGTACTTGCGGGCCTGGGTGAAGCCCATCTCGCGGGTGCTCATGAGCAGCACCCGGTACGCGAGGCCCAGGCGTTGGAGGAGGATCTCGGCGCGCTCGGTCATCCATTCGAGGGCGGCCGGGGAATCGTCCGGCCGCTCGAACAGCACCATCTCGACCTTGTCGAACTGGTGGACGCGGAGGATGCCGCGGGTGTCCTTGCCCGCCGCGCCGGCCTCGCGACGGAAGCACGGGGAGTACGCGGCGTAGCGGATCGGCAGTGCGTCCGTCTCCAGGATCTCGTCGCGATGGAGGTTCGTGACCGGGACCTCGGCCGTGGGGATCAGGTACAGGTCGTCGCGGGTGACGACGTACATCTGGTCTTCCTTGTCCGGGATCTGGCCCGTCCCCGTCGCGCTCGCGGTGTTGACGACGACGGGCGGCCAGACCTCGGTGAAGCCGTGCTCCCGGGTGTGGACGTCGAGGAACCAGGAGATGAGCCCGCGCTGCAGCGCCGAGCCCGCGCCCTTGTAGACCGGGAAGCCCGATCCCGCGATCTTGGCGCCGCGGACGTTGTCGAGGATGTCGAGCGCCTCGCCGAGCTCCCAGTGCGGCTTGCGGGTCCAGGTCGGGCCGGCGGCTGGTGCGTCGGCGCCGAGCTCACCGCTCAGCGGCTCGTCACGCGCCAGCTGCGTTCCCCAGGTCCGGACCGTGACGTTCGCCTCTTCCCCACCGACCGGGACGTCCGCGTCGGCCGGGTTCGGGATGCGCAGCAGCAGGTCATCGAGTGCGGCCTCGATGCTCGGCGAGCTCCGTGTCGAGCGCGGCGATCCGCTCGCCGGCCGCCACCGACGCGGCCTTCAGGTCGGCGACCTCGGGGCCGTCCGGGGTCGCGCCACCCTTGATCGTCTCGCCGATCCGCTTGGATGCGGCGTTGCGCTCCGCCTTGAGGCCCTCGCTCTCGCCGAGGATCCGCCGGCGGTCGGCGTCGAGTCCGAGCGCACGATCCACGAGCGCCGGGTCCTCGCCCTTGTCGACGGCACCCTGCCGGATGGCGTCCGGATCGTCGCGCAGTCGTTGCAGGCCGACGCTCATGGCAGAGGTCCCTCCGCGGTCCAGCCGGACGCGTGCCACGCCCGCCGGTAGACGAACTCCGGATCCAGGCTCGCCAGCAACCAGCCGGCGCGCGGTCCGTTCGGGCGACCGAGGAACGCGAGGTAGATGGCCTCGAAGGCGCGGCGCGGTGGCAGCTCGACGTCCTTGGCGACCTGGAAGATGAGGGCCTGCCAGGTGTCGCCGCTGGTCGGCGCGTCGTCCTCGGCCTCGTTCGACAGGATCGCGAGGAACTGTTGCTGGGCGTCGTCGAGCGCCGCGGCCGCCGCGGGCAGCGCCTCGCGCTGGACGGCCACGACCGCGCTCTCGGGTGCGTAGGTCGTCAGCCACGCGCGCGCGGCTGCGACGCGCTCGTCGAGGATCGCGGTCTCGCGCTCGGTCAGGGCACTCCCCTTCTCCGCGGTCACGCGCGCGGCGACGTCGACCCCCGGCACCTGGACCAGCGTCGCGAGGTGGCTGAACGCCGGGCGGAACGCGGCGGCCTCCGCAGCCGCGTCCGCGGCGGGGTCCAGCAGCGAGTAGCGGAACGTGGCCGCGAACCCCGGCGGCAGCTCCCCCTTGACCTCGCGGCCGGCCGTCGCCGCCGCGAACTTGTCGAACTCGTCGAACAGCCGCGGGATCTGGTCCGTGCCATCGGGATCGAAGTCGATGGCGTGGTTGGGCTTCGGCCGCAGGAACAGGAACCGCAGCTGCTCGGGTGGCACGACCTCGGCCATCGTGTGCGCGGCGGCGCCCCGGCCCTTGGAGGTCGACATCTTCCGGCCGCCGATGTTGAGGAACTCGTAGGGCACGTTGAGCGGCGGCTCGCGCTCGAAGACCTCCCGCGCGATCGCGTCGGACCGGTCGCGCGAGCCGCCCGCCGTGGACAGGTCCTTGCCGCACGGCTCGATCGTCACGCCGAACAGCGACCACTGGGCTGCCCACTCCAGGTTCCATGGCAGCTTCGCGGCCCCGCCGAACGGGCTGATCCAGCCCGACGAGCCACAGCCGGTCGCCCAGTCCACCAGCCGCTCGCGGCATTCGTAGAAGACCTCGGACCCGTTCCAGTCGGTCACGATGGTCGTCCCGACCTTGCCGCAGGTCGGGCAGATGACGCCGAGCGGGTGCCACGTCGTCGGGGTGCTGGACGTTGGCGACCCGGCGGTAGATCTCGCGCACGAGTGCCGCCTCGATCGAGCGCCGTGCGGATGAACGGATCCAGCGCGCCCGTCGGGTAGATGTCGCTCATCCAGTAGTAGCGGTCGGGGTGGATCCCGAGTCCGGCGAACGTCTCGATGAAGATCCCGGCGTGGTGGCGGGCGTACGACGCGTGGCCGTCGCCGGCCTGGTCCGGGACGTGGGCCAGCGGCCGGCCCATCTCGTGGGCGACCGCGTCCGGGGTCAGGAGCGCCTGGGCGTCCATCGGGTCGAGGTCGTCGATGCCGTACAGCAGCGTCGTCTCGATCCCGTTCGCGCGCAGGGCACGCGCGATCGCGTCGAGGATGACCGGGCCGCGGAGGCTGCCGACGTGGACGGTGCCGGACGGCGTCTTCGAGTCGTTGACGACCTGCGGACCGGCGTCCCGGACCCGCTGCGCGAGTTCGTCGGCCCAATCCATGCTTGCCTCGCGGGCGTGTCTCAGCTGATGCTGGTGATCTTGTAGGTGAAGTCGCCGGCGGGCACCTTCACGACGACCTTCTCGCCCTTCTTCTTGCCGAGCAGGGCGCGACCGACCGGGCTCTCGTTCGAGATCCGGCCCTCGCCGGGCTTCGCCTCGGTCGAGCCGACGATCGTGAAGGTCTCCTTGCCGTCGCCGCTCTCGACACTCACCGTCGAGCCGATCTGGACGTGGTCGGTCGAGTGGTGCTCGTCGATGATCGTGGCGTTCTTGATCAGCGCTTCCAGGGTCTGGATCCGGCCTTCGACGAACGCCTGCTCGTTCTTGGCATCCTCGTACTCGGCGTTCTCGGACAGATCGCCGTGTTCCTTGGCGTCGTGGATCCGGTTGGCGACCTCGGGCCGCTTGACGGTGACCATCTCGTCGAGCTCCGAGCGGAGCTTCTCGAGGCCGTCCTTGGACAGGTATGTGGGCTTGTTGTTCATGCCGGTGGCCCCCGCGTAGCAGGTGGGTCGGGTGGGCGAGACCGCCCTCGTCGGTCAGGTGATAAAGGAAAGAACTCCAGGCTCGGCGCAGATCGAGCTGCGCGCCTGAAGTTCCGACCGGACGCGAATGGTACGGCCGCCCGGGTATGGGTGTCAAAGGCGCGAAATGCCCCGTTGACGCGGAAACGCCCCGGTGACGCTCGGTCACCGGGGCGCACGCTCGCCGCGGAGCACGGCGGCTACTGGGCGACGGACACCCCCGTCGCATGGAACAGCTGGCGGCAGGCGAACTCGGCCTCGTCGTCGCGCAGGGTCGGGAGCTCCCCGACGCCGACGCAATCGGCCGACTCCGGATGGTCCAGCGTGCCGGACACGGCCAGGTCCACGGTCCGCCAGTCGGGCGGCAGCTCGTCGGTCGGGAACCCGAAGATCTCGAGCACCGGCTCACCGAGCGGATCGACGAAGGCGCACAGCCGGCCGTCGTCGAGCCAGAACGGGCCGCCGACCTGCCGCTCAGGGTCGGTGCGCGGCTCGCAGGACACGCGTCCCACGACCGAGATCTCGTCCGATCCGAAGCAGGCCAGCGCGGCGATCGAACCGAGCCCGGTCAGGATGTCCGGCGTCAGGACGCCCGTCGGGCAGGCGATCGTGGCGGCTTCCAGGGTGGGTTCGCCGGCGGCATCGACCGCGGCGATCCAGGCGAGCGGATAGCCCATCGTGTCGGAGCCGAACGGCATGACCTGGTACCAGTCCACGCCGTCGACGACGATGGGGCCGGCATTGACGTAGGCCGTGATCCCGCCACCGACCTCGCCGATCTGGTCGGAGGTCGCGTCGGCGAGCTGGTACAGCGGGAGGACCTCGCCCGGAGCCGCGATCACGCGAACGACGGTGTCCGGCGCGAACAGCGGGACCGCTGGCGTGGGCGTGGGGGCGGGCGAACCCGACGGACTGGCCGTCGGTGCGTCGCTCGGGGAACGGTCACGCCACCGGGGACCCGGCTCCCGGGACCACCGATGAGCAGCGACCCGGCGATGGCGAGGACGGCGGCCCCGACCGTCGCGGCGAGCAGGAGCTGACGGGCCGGGGCATAGCGGCCGAGACCCGGGAGGGCGATGAGACGGCGTTCCTGTTTCGTGGTGGAAGTCATGGCATGGATCCGATCAAGCATGTCGTGGGCTGGCGCGCCGGTCGCACGGGCGAGGAAGGCGGCGCGGATGTCGGCGTCGTTGGGTTCGAACGTGTCGTTCATGAGAGGGACTCCATCGCGCGCTTCAGGGCCGCGCGGGCCTCGTGCAGTCGCCACTTCGCGGTCCCGACCGGGATCCCGAGGATCTCGCCGACCTCCTTGAGGGGTCGCTCGTCGAGGTGGTGCAGGGCGAGGATGGTGCGCTGGTCGATCGTCAGGCGGTCGATGGCCTGCTGGAGCGCCTCGCTCGTCGCGACGCCCTCCAGGGCGCGATCGGTCCGACCGAGTGCCGAGTTGGTCCGGCCGTCCATCTCGAGCGTGCCGACCGAGACGGTCATGACCGTGCGCCTGCTGCGCAGGTGCATCCGCGCCGTGTTGACGAGGATGCGGCTGAACCAGGCATCGAACCGGTCGGCGTCGCGCAGTTGCGGCAGCGATCGCCAGGCCTGGACGAAGGCTTCCTGGGTCACGTCGTCCGCGTCAGCCGCGTCGCCGAGGATCGCCTTGACCAGCCGGTAGGCCGTACTGAGCCGGGACGTGACCAGGGAATCGTATGCGTGGACGTCGCCGTGCCGCGCACGCTCGACGAGCTCGAGCTCGCCGGTCGGGCGGGTCAGGCGTTCCACCACCATGGATGGTTGCATCGTAGGTCGTCTTCCTTGGGCGGGGAGCCCTGGTGGCCCCCTCTACCCGGACCTGATGCAGCCGGGGTGGCCGCGGTTGGGTCGGAACGCATGGACAAACGTCCATAACTTCGCGGTGGAGCGTGCGACGCGCCGGCGCCGAGCCGCCGGCGCCGGTGCCGACCCGCCGGGCGCCGAACTCGTGCGCGACGAACCCCGGGTCAGGCGCCCTCGGCCAGCCGCAGGAGCCGCCGCTTCACGCGCTGGAGCGAGCCGCGGTCGGGCATGGCGACGAACAGCGTGTCATCGCCCGCGACGGACCCGGCCACCTCCGGCCAGCGGGCTCGATCGAGCGCGGCCGCGATCGCGTGGGCGGATCCGGGCAGCGTGCGCAGCACGAGGAGCAGCCCCGCCTCGTGGATCTCGAGCGGCAGGTCCGACAGCAGCTTGCGCAGGCGGTCCTCACCCGAGGTCTCCGCCTCGATGAGCCGCGGTGGCAGCGCGTACGCGGTCATCCCGTCGCGGGTCACCTTGATCAGCCCGAGCTCGGCCACGTCGCGGGAGATCGTCGCCTGCGTCGTGCGGAAGCCCCGCTCGCGCAGGGCCGCCGCCAGCTCCTGCTGGGTCCGGATGGGGCGCTGCTCCACGAGATCGCGCATCGCGCGCTGGCGGAGCTGCTTCATGACCTCCATCGACCTGCCGTCGCCTCCTGCGGGTCCTGCCGACCCTACCGCGTCGCCGCGACGATCACGACGACCGCCGCCAGCACGAAGCGATAGATGACGAACACCGTGAGGGACCGCGTCCGCAGGTAGCGAAGCATGAAATGGATCGCGGCGAAGCCCGACACGAGCGCCGCGATCATGCCGACGACGAGCGGCGCGATGGCCACGTCGACGCCGGCCTCGCCGGTGATGAGCTTGCGCGTCTCGAAGACGATCGCGCCCGCGGTGATCGGCGTCGCCATCAGGAACGCGAAGCGGGCGGCGGCCGCCCGGTCCAGTCCGGCCAGCCGCCCGGCGGAGATCGAGATGCCGGACCGGCTGATGCCCGGCACGAGCGCCAGCGCCTGGGCGGCGCCGATCCCGATGGCGATCGGGAAGGTCACGTCCTCGACCTCCCTTGTCCGCGCCCCGAACCGGTCCGCCAGCCACAGGACGATGCCGCCGACGACGAGCATCCCGGCGACCAGCGACACGCTGCGGAACTGGGTCTCGATGAGGTCGTTCAACAGGAACCCTGCGAGGGCGGCGGGCACCGTCGCGGCGACGAGCAGCCACGCGAGGGTCCGGTCGGGGTCCGACCGGAGCGACCGGTCACGGATGGCTGCGAGGCCGGCCGGTACGAGTCGAAGCCAGTCCGCGCGGAAGTACACGAGCAGCGCGACGAGCGTGCCCAGGTGGAGCATCACGCTGAACGCCAGCGAGGTGATGAACGGATCGTCCCACCCGAACAGGTACGGCACGATCACCAGGTGCCCGGACGAGGACACGGGCAGGAACTCGGTGAGTCCCTGCACGATCCCCATCACCAGCGCCTGGAAGACGGTATCCATCAGGTTCTATCGGGCGTGATGGTATTCGTCGCTCCGGGCCGTCCAGGCGAAGGCGCCAGGGAGCACCGGAGCGAGCGCACGTCAACGTGCGTGAGCGAGGAGCGGACCTGGCAACGCACGCATGGGCGGTTCCGGTGCGACCGCCGTCCTACCGGATGAACAGCGGGGCGAGGACCAGGGAGATCGTGGCCAGCAGCTTCACGAGGACGTGGAGCGACGGGCCGGCGGTGTCCTTGAACGGATCGCCGACGGTGTCGCCGACGACGGCCGCGGCATGCGCCTCCGAGCCCTTGCCCAGGACATTGCCGTCGTCGTCCTTGAGTTGGCCGGACTCGATGTACTTCTTGGCGTTGTCCCACGCCCCGCCGCCGTTGTTGAGGACGGTGGCGAGCAGGACGCCCGAGATCGTCCCGACCATGAGCATGCCGGCGACGGCCTCGTAGCCCAGCACCAGGCCGATGAGGATCGGCGTGGCGACCGCGACCAGGCCCGGGGCGATCATCTCGCGCAGCGCCGCCTTGGTCGTGATGTCGACGACGCGGGCGTAGTCCGGTCGCTGGCTGTAGTCCATGATCCCGGGCATCTCGCGGAACTGGCGGCGGACCTCGACGATGATCGTCTGGGCCGTCGTCCCGACCGCGCGGATGGCGAGCGAGCTGAAGAAGTACACGAGCATCGCCGCCAGGAGCGCGGCGATGAACACGTTGACGTTGGCCAGGTTGACCGACTCGAGGAGCGCGGCGCCCGGCACATTGGCCTCGATGCGCCGGCCCTGGATGACGTTGATCTTGTCGATATAGGCGGAGAACAGCAGGAACGCGGCCAGCGACGCCGAGGCGATCGCGTAGCCCTTGGTCAGGGCCTTGGTCGTGTTGCCGACGGCGTCGAGGCGGTCGGTGATCTCGCGAGCGCCGGCCTCGGCGCGGCTGAACTCGGCGATGCCGCCGGCGTTGTCGGTGATGGGGCCGAAGGTGTCCATCGCCAGGATGTAGGCGGTCGTCATGAGCATGCCCATGGTCGCGACGGCGGTCCCGAAGATGCCGCCGACGTTGCGGCCGTCCTCGCCGATGAGCCCGGCCTGGTCGCCCAGCCAGAAGCTCACGAAGAGCGCGATGCTGATGGTCACGGCCGTGACGAGGGTCGTCTCGAAACCCACAGCGGTGCCGCTGATGATGTTCGTCGCGGGACCCGTCTTGGACGCCTCGGCGATCTCGCGGACCGGGCGGTAGGAGCCCGCCGTGTAGAACTGCGTGATGTAGACGAACGCGACGCTCGTGGCCAGGCCGACGACGCCGGCGGCGAAGAAGTAGACCCACGTCGGCAGCGCGAACGTCGTGCCCACGCCGCCGTTCGTGTTCATCATCACGAACGTCACGAAGGCCATACCCACGACGGACAGCAGGGTCGTGACCCAGTAGCCGCGGTTGAGCATGTTCATCGGGTCCTCGGTCTCCTTGCCGCGGACGAAGAAGATCGCCACGATCGTGGCCAGGAGGCCGAAGGCGCGAACGACGAGCGGGAAGAAGATCCAGGCTTCGGGGTTCGGCCAGCCGGCCGCCAGCGCGATCGCATAGACCGCGACGCCCAGGATCATCGCGCCGATGTTCTCGGCGGCAGTCGATTCGAACAGGTCGGCGCCACGGCCGGCGCAGTCACCGACGTTGTCGCCGACCAGGTCGGCCACGACGCCCGCGTTGCGGGGATCGTCCTCGGGGATGCCCTTCTCGACCTTGCCGACGAGGTCGGAGCCGACGTCGGCGGCCTTGGTGTAGATGCCGCCACCGAGCTGCGCGAACAGCGCGACGAACGACGCCCCGAAACCGAACCCGACGATGAGGAACGGCGCCTCGGCGACGGTCACGTCCGCCACCAGCGTCTCGTAGAGCGTGAAGATGCCCCACACGCCGAGCAGCGAGAGGGCCACGACGAGGAAGCCGGAGACGGCACCACCGCGCATGGCGACCTGGACCGCCTCGACGAGGCTGCGCCGGGCGGCCGAGGCCGTCCGGACGTTCGCCTTGACGCTGATATACATGCCGATGATCCCGGAGGCCATCGAGCAGAGCGCCCCGACGAAGAAGGCGAATGCCGTCATCAAGCCGATGGGCAGGCCGGCGAGCTCCGGCACGTCGGCGACTTCGCGCGTCTCGACGATCGTGATCAAGGCGCCGATGAGCACGGTGCTCACGACGGCGAGCACGAAGATCGTCGTGTACTGACGGCGGATGAAGGCGACCGCCCCCTCGAGGATCGTCCCGGCCACGGCCTGCATCTCTGGTGTGCCGGTATCACGGGCAAGCACGTCGCGGGCGAGGTAGATCGCGAACAGGACGGCGATGATCCCCGCCAGGGGGATGATCGGCAGCAACGTACTCGCATCCATCAGGGTCGTCGGGTCCTCCTGGGGGTGGCTGACCGGCGTCCGACCTTGGCGCATGACAGGCGCTGTTGCGGTCGGGTGTCCGGGGAGACCTGCCTCCGATCCCCGGCGCCATCCACGACGACTGGGACCTTTCAGGCCGGCGGCGAGTGTAACAAGGCGCTCTTCGTCGGGTCAAACTCAGACCGCACGCGCGATTATGCAGCCGCGCCGCACCCCCGACGACGGTCGGACGGAGCGCTCACGCGGTCCCGGAGGGCAGCCCCTATACTGCCGGACTTGTGACCCAACGACCGGCTTTGGGGTGTCTCCTCGAGATCGTCGAGACGCTCGTCCTGACCCTCATCATCTTCCTCGTCATCCAGAACTTCGTCGCCCAGCCGTACCAGGTCAAGCAGATGTCGATGGAACGGACGCTGGAGCCCGAGCAGTACGTCCTGGTCGACAAGCTGACGCCGCATTTCGACACGTACAAGCGCGGCGACATCGTGGTGTTCACGCCGCCGGCCGACTGGGGCGACAGCGGCACGCCGTTCATCAAGCGGGTGATCGGCGAGGGCGGCGACACGGTCGAGGTGCGCGACGGCCACGTGTTCGTCAACGACACCGAGCTCGACGAGCCATACGTCTACCCCGACGAGATCGGCGGCCCGCCGCAGGAGACCACCGCCCTCGACCAGACGCGCTGGGTCGTGCCCGAGGACGAGCTGTTCCTGATGGGTGACCACCGCTCGAACTCGGCCGAATTCGCGGACCTTCGGACCGGTCGCCGTCACCCAGGTGATCGGGCGGGCATGGCTGCGCTACTGGCCGCTCGACACGTTCCTGATCCTGCCGACGCCGACGTATCCCGAACTGGCGCCCGCGCCGTCGTGATCGAGCGGTGAACCCGATCCTGGTGGGGGTCGCCGTCGCGGTCATCGCCGGGGCGATCGTCACCGTCTCCGTCCGCGACGCGCGGACGACCGTCCTCGGCCTCGCGGTGGTCCTCGTCGCGACACCCCTGCTGGCCGACCCGATGGCCGCGCCACTCGGTCTGGCCGCCCGACTCGTCGGCTCGATCCTGGGCGCGTATCTGCTGTGGATCGTGGTCCGCGACCGTCCGGCCGACGGCACCCCGGAGACCCCGACCGATGGGTCGCGCATCGGCTGGCCGGCGGAGACCCTGGTCGCGATCGCGGCCGCCCTCGTCGGCTTCGTGGCGCACGGGCTCGGCGCGGGCGCCGTCGGTCCCGCGGTCGCGAGCGCCGCGGGTTCGCCATCGCGGCCCTCGCCGTGCTCCCGACCCTCACCAGCCGGGACGTCCTGCGCATGGGCGTCGGGCTGCTCCTGCTCGTCGATGCCGCGCTGCTCGTCCGGACCGGCCTGGGCGGGACGCCCGATGCGCTGGAAGCAGCTGTTGACCGCCGGGCTCATCGCGGCCCTGTGCGCCACGTCGGCGGCCGTGGCGTTCGGGGCACGGCTGGATGGTTCGGGCGGCTTCGCGTTCGCGACCGATGCCCGGCCTCGGGCACGACGCGAGCCGGACGCCCACCGCATCGAACCGTCCTGACCCGGCCGCCAGGGATCGGGACGCCGACGATGCCGCACCCGCCGCCGACCTCCCGACCGGGCAGCCACGCGTGAGCCTCCTGCCGTTCCTCATCGTGACGACGGGTGGCGCGATCGCCGCCCTCTTCGTGCGGCGTTCGGAGCGCGCCACCACGGCGGTCGGGCTCGTGGCCCTTGCGCTGGCGGTGATCGCCGCCCTGACGATCCGGCCCGACGAGCCGCTCGTGATCGCCGGTTCGGGGCTGGCCACGACCGCCTACCTCCGCCTGTTCCTCGTGCTCGGCTCGCTCGTCGGGCTGCTGCTCGCCGTGGTCGGGATGGTGGCCGGCAGCCGGCGCGACGCGCCGGCGATGACGCTCGCGATCCTTGCGACGTCCGGGCTGGCGCTGGCCCTCCCCGATCCACGGCTCGCGGTCATCGCGGCGACGACCGGCGGGACGTTCGGGGCGCTGCTCGCGCTCGTGCCGATCGGTGGCCGGGGCGGCGCGACGGTCGGCATCCGGGTCCTGCGCGCGACGGCCGTGGCCGGCACGATGGCGATCGCGGCGACCGCCTGGATCGGACGCGACCTGACCGATCTCGCGGCGCAGCCGGTCGTGTTCGGGCTCGCCTACCTCGCGTTCGCGGTCGCCGTCGCGATCCGCTTCGGGACGATCCCGTTCCATGCCTGGGCCGCCCGGCTCACCGACGCCGTCCCCGAGGCGAACCTGCCGCTCGTCACGGGTTGGGCACCGGCCGCGTTCGCGATCGTCGCCCTCGCCTGGATCGACGCGTCCGTCGCGCCCCTGCTCATCGATCTCGACAGCGTCCGGGCGGTGGTCCTGGCGATCGCCATCGCGTCGATCCTGCTCGCCTCGCTCGCGGCCTGGATCCAGGACGACATCGAGCACATGGTCGGCTACTCGATCGTCGGCGACGCCGGGGTGGTCATGCTTGCGATCGCCGCGCTCGATCCGGAGGCGTGGGCGCCTGCGCGGACCTGGATCATCGCCTTCGTCGTCGCGCGCAGCGCGTTCGCCGCCTGGGCCGCGGCGACGCGGACCGCGTTCTTCACCGGCCGCATCGGCGATCTCGGCGGCTGGGCCCTGCGCTCGCCGGTGCTCGGCGCCTCGTTCGCCCTGGTCGTCTTCGCCAGCATCGGCTTGCCCGGCCTTGCGGCGTTCGATGCACGGGCGCAGCTCGTCGAGCTCTCGCTCGGTGGTCCGCTGGCCCTGCTCGTGCTGCTCGGGACGCTGACCCCGCTCGCCTACTACGGCCGTCTGGCGATGGTCGGCCTCCGCCGGCCGGACCCGGGCGCGACGAACGGCGACAGCTGGCGGCCGGTCGTCCAACCCCTCGACCTGACCGACCTGCGTGCCTGGATCGTCACGACGTGGACGACCAACCGCGCCTTCAACGCAGCCGTCGCGGCACTCCTGCTCGCCGTCCTGGCGCTCGCGGTGTCGATCGGTGCCTTCGGCACGACCGAGGCCGCGGCGGGGCTCCCGCCGACCCTGGAGCGAGCGGTGGAGTCGTTCCAGCCGGGTTCGCCGATCGAACCCGGGCAGCCCGAGCCGGAGCCCGGTTCGTCGGTCGGTGTCGAGCCGTCGCTGGAGACCGAGCCGTCATTCGAGCCGATCGCCACGCCGGCCGCCACACCCTGACGGCGGCCGCTCCGACCGCGGTCGCCGGCGAGGGCTTGCGGGACGTCGCGCCGGCCGGCGGGTCGCCGCGCGTCAGTCGGCGGGAGCGAGCACCCAGCGGTCCACGTCGCGCTCGTAGTCGAACAGCTCGCCGGCGTCGAACCAGAGCGCGAGCTCGGCCGTCGCGGCCTCCGGGCCGTCCGAGGCATGCACGATGTTCTGTGCCGTCTCGAGCGCGTAGTCGCCGCGGATCGTGCCGGGCGCCGCCTCGTGCGGCCGCGTCGCGCCGTTGATGGCGCGCACGACGGCGATGGCATTCGGCCCCTCGAGGGCGAGGGCGACGAGCGGCGCCGACGTGATGAAGTCGACGAGCCCCGTGAAGAACGGCTTCTCGCGGTGGGCGTCGTAGTGGCGCTCGGCCAGGGCACGCTCGACGTGGACCAGCTTCAGGCCGACGATCTTGAGGCCGCGTTCCTCGTATCGATCGAGGATGCGCCCGGTGAGCTGGCGCTGCACCCCATCGGGCTTGATGAGGACGAGGGTGCGTTCGGTCATGCAGGGTCTCCTTCGCCGGTGGGTGGTTCGGGGGTCGGGTCGGTCGGGACGGCGTCGGTCGACGCGCGGTCGATCCGTCGTCGGCGGGCCGGCGTCGCCGACGATCGATGCCTGGCGGGGATGGGCCGCGTCGGCGTAGGCGCGTCGCGCATCCAGCTCCCGGCCGACGAGCCGGTAGGCGTCGCCGCGGACCAGCGCGAGCTCGCGCTCGCCACGGCCGGCGACGAGATCGAGGACCGCCGGGGCCAGGGCGGGCGTCAGCCGCAGGACCAGGGCCAGCCGGACGGCAGCCTCGTGGGTGTCGCCGGTCTCGAGCGCGGCGCGCCCGCCGGCCAGCTCGTCCTCGGCCGATGGCATGCCCTGGTCGGATCCCGCCTGCGGACGATTCGCCGATGGGGAGATCCCAGAACCCGGCCGTGCCCGACGCGGCGAGCGCGGCGGTCGGGTCGGTCGCGGCCGCGTCGCCGATGATCGCCCCCGCGCCGGCCGCTCCGGCCGCGGCCGCACCGCCGAGCGTGGCGGCGGCGCCGGCTCCGGCGGCCGACCCGAGTCACGACCGCCGCCGGCGGCATCCCGGCGACGCGTCCAGCCGTGCCTGGCGCACCTGCGGTTCCGGGTCGTCCGGCCGGCTGCCCGGCGACCGGTGCCGCGTGGAACATCGTCGTCGGCGCCGGTGCCGGAGCGGCCGGGTCGGGCGGCCACACCACGGAGCGGGGCATCCCCGCGAAGATCCGGTCGATCGACGGTCCGGCCGCCGTGAGCGCGGCCGCGGCGTACCGGCGAGCGTCGGTCGGGCGACCGCGTGCGGCCGCCGCCTCGGCGGCGATGAGGAGGGCGATCACCGGCCCGGACTCGCCATCGAGCGCGGCCTGGGCGGCTTCGCCGGCGCCCACCAGGTCGCCGGTCCGCCAGCGGGCCTCGGCGAGGTCGACCAGCCCCTCCGCGTCGAGCGCATCGCGACCGGCGAGCGCCTCGAGTTCGGCACGGGCGAGCGGGAGCGAGCCGAGGCGCAGGTGGACACCGGCCAGGACGAGGTCGTCCAGCCGATCGCCGACCGTCGAGATGCTCGCGATCGGCGCGCGGGTCGATGTCGCCGAGGGCGCGTCGCTCGTGGCCGACCCGTCGATCATGCCGGCAACCGCAGGTGTCGATCGAGGCCGCGCAGGTAGCGCGCCGGGGCGACCGCCGCGAGCCGCAGGCCCTCGTCGCGGAACAGCGTGCCCGCCAGCGCCTGGACATCGTCGACGCCGACCGCATCGACCGCGTCGAGGGCCTCCTCCAGCGTGAGGACCCGGTCGTGGAGTGCCTCCTGGCCGCCGATCCACGACGCGACGTGGCGGGTCTCGTCCATCCGCAGCTCCAGCCCGCCCGACAGGTAGCGCTTGGCCTTGTCCAGCTCGTCGGCCGGGACCGGCTCGTCCCGCATCCGGGCGAGCTCGGCGAGGATCGCCGCCAGCGCCTCGTGCAGGCCGTCGGGATCGACGCCCGGCCGAGACCTCGACCGCGCCGCTGTCGGCGTACTCCACGATCCCCGAGCCGATGTCGTAGGCGAGGCCGCGCTCCTCCCGCACCGAGAGGAACAGCCGGCTGCTCATCCCGTCCCCGAGCACCGTGTTGAGGACCGCGAGCGTCCAGCTGGCCGGGTCGTCGCGGCGCAGGCCGGGCAGGCCCAGGACGATCTGGGCCTGGGCGGTATCGCGCTTGCCGACGAGGATCCGCTCGCCGGCCGGGAGGTCGGGGGCGGCCGCGAACGTCGGGATCGCGCCGTTGCCCGTCCCGAAGGCCGCGGCCGCGAGATCCACGGCCTCGGCATGCTCGATGTCGCCGGCGACCGCGACGACGACGTTGCCCGGTCGGTAGGTGGTGCGCCAGAAGTCGCGGATCGTCGATTCGGGCAGGGCCCGGATGCCCGCCTCGTCGCCGCAGATCTCGCGACCCAGCGGCCCGTCGCCGAACAGCGCGGTCTGGAACAGGGTCTGGGCGTATTCGGCGGGATCGTCCTGGTAGGACCGGATCTCCTCGACGATGACGGTCCGCTCGCCCTCGATCTCCGCGCTGTCGAGCGTGGGCCGCACGATGAGCTCACCGAGCACGTCCATCGCGCGGGTCGCCTCGCGCCGCGGCACGCGGACCCAGTACGTCGTGGACTCCCGGTCGGTGGCCGCGTTGAACGAGCCACCGACGCCCTCGATCGCCTCGCTGATCGCGCGGGTCGACGGGTAGGCGGCCGTCCCCTTGAACGTGATGTGCTCCATGAAGTGCGCGACACCGGCCTCGGCGGCGCTTTCCAGGCGTGAGCCGGCCAGGACATACGCCGCGATGGAGACCGAACGCGCCGCGGGGACCCGGGCGCTGATCACACGCGGCCCCGCTGGCAGCGTGGTCCGTTCGAACATCGCGACGGATGGTACAGGAATGGGCGTGCGCGACCCGGCGGCCTCCGCGCTCAAGGAGCGGACACGACGACGCCGGCGTCCCGCATGGGCGCCGGCGTCGACCCGGGGACCGCGCCGCACGACGCGGCCCAGGCGCAGGCTCAGATCAGCGCGCTGATCCAGCTCTGCATGAAGTAGATGACGAAGGCGATCGCCACGGCCCACAGCAGCAGGTGGACCTCGGTCAGCTTGCCGAGCACGATCTTGACCACGACATACGCGATGAACGCGGCCCCGATGCCCACGGTGATGCTGAACGTCAGCGGCATGAGGATCATGCCGAGCAGGGCCGGGAAGCCCTCTTCGATGTCGTTGAAGTCGATGTCCTTGATCAGGCCGATCATCAGGTAGCCGACGAACACGAGGACCGGACCGGTCGCCACGTACGGCACGAGGACCGCGAGCGGCGTGAGCAGGATGGCGGCGAGGAAGAGCACGCCGGTGACGACGGAGGTGAAGCCCGTCCGGCCGCCTTCGGCGACGCCCGCGGCGCTCTCGATGTAGCTCGTGTTGGAGCTGATGCCGGCCGCGCCGCCGACCGCCGCGCCGACGGAGTCGACGAGCAGGATCCGGCCGACGTTCTCGGGCTGCCCGCTCTCGTCGACGAGACCGGCCTGCTCGCTGATCGCGGTGGCCGTGCCCATGGTGTCGAAGAAGTCGGTCAGCATGAAGCTGAAGATCGTCAGGATCGCGGCGAGGCCACCGAGGACGGTGAAGACGTTGGTGACGTCGAACTGGCCGAGCGTCGAGAAGCTCGGCGTCGCGACGAAGTTCGTCGGCAACGGCTGGACGCCGACGATGATCGCGATGACGGTCGTGACGAGGATGCTGATCAGGAGCGCCGCCGGCACCTTGCGGGCGTAGAGCGCCACCGTGAGCAGCAACCCGAACCAGAACAGGAAGTGGGCGGGCTCGGTCGGGTAGACGAACGTGACGGGTACCGGATTCTCGGCGGATGTGCCGGGGGTCTTGACGATGACCCCCGCGTCGATGAACCCGATGAACAGGATGAACAGGCCGATCCCGACGCCGATCGCCCGCTTGAGCGCGAGCGGGACCGCCCGCATGATCGATTCACGCAGGCCGACCAGCACCAGCACCGTGACGACGATGCCTTCGAGGACGATCACGCCCATCGCGCCGGCCGGGGTCAGCCCCTGGGTCAGCACGAGACCGAACGCGACCGCGCCGTTGATGCCCAGGCCGGCGGCCAGGGCGATCGGGGTGTTGGCGATGAGACCCATCCCCAGCGTCAGCAATCCGGCGACGAGCGCGGTCGCTGCCGCCGCGGCCGGGATGAACGCCGCCGCCTCGGGCGACCCCGGCGCGCCGAACATGTTCGAGAGGATCGCGGGGTTGAGGAACAGGATGTAGGCCATGACCATGAACGTGGTCACGCCCGCCTTCGTCTCGGTCGCGAGGTTCGTCCCGCGCTCAGTGAACTTGAAGTAACGCGCGATACCGTCCACCGGGGCTCCAACCCTCCTTGCCCGCAGCGGCGCGCCGGGTCTCGGGGCGGACTCGGACCGCGCCTGACCTGGAGCTTCCCGACCGGCGCCCGGGCCGGCCGCCCTCCCTGCTCCCACTCCCCCCATGCCACCCGGCGCCGATCGCCGGGCTCCGGATCGTGCTAGTCGTCCTCGTGGGCGTCGAGGCCGAGCAGCTCCATCTGGACGAAATCAGAGGTGTCGAATTCGAGCTGACGCGGGGCGAACGGCGAGGGATCCTCACCGGCCGGACCGATCGGCGCGAACTCGACGGTGACCCGCTCGTCACCCTGGACGAGCACGTAGACGAGCAGCTGGTCGGGGCGCGTCTCGAACTCGAGATGCTCGAAGGAGTCGATGTTGAGGGTGATCGCCAGCGGGGTGAAGTAGGTCGAGGTGTCCGGGGCGTCGGTGACGATGCGCTCGACCCAGCCGGTGCCGTGGGCGACGACCTCACGGCCGCGCTGGTAGCGGTACGTGATGGTCTGCTTCAGCAGCGGCCGGAGCAGGTGGAGCATGTCGGTCCGGCTTGACACGACGCCCTGGTTCACGAAGAACTTGGCAGCCGGCGGGGTCGACACGGGTCGGTCTCCTCGGGGGCACGGGCGCGGAGCGGACGCCACGGATGGTACAGGACGCCACCGCGCCGGACGACGCCGTTCGGACGGGTGGGCCGGGTGGCCGCGTATCATCGCGGCCATGCTGCTGGCGATCGACATCGGCAACACGAACGTGACCGTGGGGCTCCTTCGCGGGGGCACCCTCCTGGCGACCCGGCGCGCGGCCACGAACGCGCGCGCGACCGCCGACGAGGTCGCGGTGCTCCTCGATGGCCTGCTGCGGCTCGACGACGCCTCGTTCGCCGATGTCGACGCGATCGCCTGTGCCTCGGTCGTGCCGACGCTCACGGCCGCGATCGAGGCCATCGCCGCGCAGCGCGAACGCCCGCTCGTCACCGCGACCGCCGGCACCGTGCCCCTCGCGATCCGCGTGGACCGCCCGGACGAGGTCGGGGCGGACCGGCTCGTGAACGCGCTGGCGGCGGGGCGGCTGTACGGGACCCCGGCGGTGGTCGTCGACTTCGGGACGGCCACGACGCTCGACTGCGTGGCGGCGGACGGCGCGTACGTGGGCGGCGCGATCGCGCCCGGGCTCGAGCTCGGTCTCGAGGCCCTGGCCGCGCGCACCGCGAAGCTGCCGCGGATCGAGCTGCGGACACCGGACCGGGCGATCGGCCGCGACACGATCAGCGCGATGCAGTCGGGCACGGTGTTCGGCTACCAGGCGCTCGCTGCCGGGCTCCTCGAACGCGTCCGCCGCGAGCTCGCCGACCTCGCCGGGATCGCGCCACGGGACGTCCGGGCGATCCTCACGGGCGGCATCTCGGCGGCGCCGTGGGCCGCCAGCCTCGAGGGCATCGACGCCATCGATCCGGACCTGACGCTCAAGGGCCTCGGCATCCTCCACGCCGAGGTGGCCGGCGGCGAGCGGCTCGAGCTCGGGCTCCCGTGACCGACGCGCGATCGGGGCAGGCCGACCGCGGGACGGTGGCGTCGGGAGGGCGGCTCGACGGACGGCTGATCGGCCTCGGGGTCACGGGCTCCATCGCGGCCTACAAGGCGGTCGAGCTGCTGCGCCTGCTGCGCGCCGAAGGCGCCGATGTCGCCGTCATGCTGTCGCCCGCGGCCACCCGGTTCGTGGGTCCGCTGTCCTTCGCGGCCCTGTCGCGGCACCCGGTCGAGACGGAGCTGCTGGACCTGCTGCCCGATGGGCGCATCGGCCACATCGTCCTCGCCGACAGCGCGGACGCGATCGTGGTGGCCCCGGCGACGGCGCACTGGCTGGGCGCGATGGCCAACGGGCTGGCCGGTGACGTCGTCACCGCGACGACCCTCGCCAGCGCGGCACCGGTCGTGGTCGCGCCGGCGATGGACGGCGAGATGTGGAGCCATCCGGCCACGCGGACCAACGTCGCCCGGTTGCGCGACGACTTCGGCTACCGGATCGTCGAGCCGGCGGCCGGCCCGCTCGCGTCGGGCCAGTCGGGTGTCGGGCGGTTGGCCGAGCTGTCGACCATCGTGGATGCCGTCGTCGACGCGATCGGCAGCGCCCCGATCCGGGTCACCGATGCCGCCGCGCGCCCGCCGCTCGTCGCCCCGGCGCGCGACGTCGATCTCGCCGGTCGCCACATCGTGGTCACCGCCGGTGGCACGCGCGAGCCGATCGATCCGGTCCGCTTCCTCGGCAATCGCTCCACGGGGCGGATGGGGGCGGCGATCGCCGATGCGGCGCTGGACCGCGGCGCGCGGGTCACGGTCATCGCCGCGAACATCGAGGTCGAGTTGCCGGCGTCGGCCGAGATCATCCGCGTCGAGACGACGGCGGACCTCGGCGCCGCCCTCGCCGACGTCACGCGGTGGCGCGGGGGATCCCGTCGGGTTCGATGCGCTCGTCATGGCCGCGGCGGTGGCCGACTTCCGGCCCGAGCGCGACCGCGACCCACAAGCTCGAACGTGGGGCCGGCATGACGCTGGAGCTCGAGCCGACGCCCGACCTGCTCGCCGGCGTCGCCGCGCTCGTGGGCGACGGCCCTGGCCCGCGGCCGGTGCTCGTCGGGTTCGCCGCGGAGTCCGGGTCGCTGGACCGTGCGCCCGAGAAGCTCCGCCGCAAGGGCGTCGACCTGCTCGTCGCCAACGACATCAGCGCCCCCGGGTCCGGGTTCGGCACGGACACCAACCGGGTCACGATCCTCGATGCGGCGGGCGGCCGGGACGAGCTGCCGCTCATGACCAAGCGCGAGGTGGCCGATCGCCTCCTGGATCGCGTCGCCCGCCAACTGGACGACCGCGACACCGACGCGCAGACTTCTGGGCAGCCACGAACCCTGCGGGAGCCAGCATGACCGCCACACCCGAGACGCCGCGTCGCCTCACCGTCGCCGACATCACCAAGCTGTACGCGGACGGCGTGCGGATCCCGATGCTCACGGCCTACGACTACCCGACCGCGCGGATCTTCGATCAGGCCGGCATCCCGCTGCTGCTCGTCGGCGATTTCGGTCGGCCAGGTGCTGCTCGGGTACGAGACCACGACCCGGGTCACGATGACGGAGATGCTCCATCACACCAAGGCCGTCGTGCGTGGCACGGCCCATGCGCTCGTGGTGGCCGACCTGCCGTTCCTCTCGTACGCGACGCGTGACGACGCGGTCCACAACGCGGGCAGCCTCATCCGCGAGGGCGGCGCCCAGGCCGTGAAGCTCGAGGGGGGCACGAAGGTCGCTCGCGAGATCGAGGCGATCGTGCGGACCGGCATCCCGGTGATGGGCCACATCGGCTGGACGCCGCAGGCCCAGCACGGGCTCGGCGGCAAGGTCCGGGTCCAGGGCAAGAGCCGCGAGCAGGCACGCGCCCTCCTCGCCGACGCGCTGGCCGTCCAGGAAGCGGGAGCGTTCGCCGTCGTGCTCGAGCTCGTCCCGGCCCAGCTCGCGGCCGCGATCACCGAGCGCCTGCGCATCCCGACGATCGGGATCGGGGCGGGACCCGGCTGCAGCGGCCAGGTGCAGGTCATGACCGACCTCATCGGCCTCGGCGACTTCGTCCCGAAGCACGCGCGCCCGTACGCCGCGGTGGGTGCCGCCATCGACGAGGCCGCCCGCGCCTGGGCGAGCGACGTCGCGGCCGGCAGCTTCCCGGGCGACGCCGAGACCGTCCGCATGGACGACGCGATCCTCGACGAGGTGCTTGGCCGGGGCGAGCATGACCGGCCCGCGTCCGACGTCCCGGCGGGTGGCATCCCGCTCGACCGCGACCTCTAGAAATCGTCGGGCCGCTCGCGATCGTGTCGTGACCCAGGTCCTGCGCACGCGCGCCGAGTTGCGCGACGCCCTCGCCGATGCGCCGCGTCCGGTCGGCCTCGTCACGACCATGGGCTGGCTGCACGACGGGCACCGCGCGCTCATCGGGCAGGCCAGGGCCGAGAACGCGACCACGGTCGTGACGATCTTCGTGAACCCGCGCCAGTTCAACGTGGCGACCGACTTCACGAAGTACCCGCGCAACGAGGACCGCGACCTCGCGATCTGCGTGGACGCCGGGGTCGACATCGTGTTCGCCCCGCCGGTCGAGGAGGTCTACGTCCCGGGGTTCTCGACGACGGTCTCGGTCGGACCCGTCGCGGAACCGCTCGAGGGTGCCGCGCGACCCGGGCATTTCGACGGGGTCGCGACGGTCGTGGCGATCCTGTTCGACCTGGTGGGCGCGGAACGCGCCTATTTCGGGCAGAAGGACGCGCAGCAGGTCATGGTCATCCGCCGGATGGCGCTCGATCTCGCGCTCCCGACCGAGGTCGTCACCTGTCCCACGGTTCGCGAACCGGACGGGCTCGCCCTGTCGTCGCGCAACGTCCACCTCTCCCCCGCCGAGCGGGCCGCGGCGCCGGTCCTGCACCGGGCGCTGGCCGCGGCGCGCGATGCGTGGGCGGCCGGCGAACGCTCCGGCGATGCCCTGCGAGCAGGGATGCACGCCGTGCTCGGCGAAGAGCCGCTCGCCGACGTCGAGTACGTGTCGGTCGCGGACGCCACCACGCTCGCGGAGCTCGGCACGATCGAGGGTCCCGCGCTGGCGTCGCTCGCGGTGCGCTTCGGGTCGACCCGCCTCATCGACAACGAGCCGCTCGACTGAGGGGCGACCGGCGCTGACGGGAGGCCGCCATCGCTGGGCGCCTCGGCCCGGGAACCCGGCGGATGCCGGCGGTGTATGAGAGCAAACGAGCTCCGCTCCGCCCGTCCGTGGAGGTCCCCGTCATGCGTCACCGATCGATCCTCGCGACGACCACCCTCGCGCTCGCCGCTGCCCTCTCGCTCGCGGCTCCGGCCCTGGCCAAGGAGGGTGGCGAGGCCGTCCTCGACGCACCCGTCCCACGCGACGCGGTGCCCGGCACGACGATCGAGATCGGGTGGACGATCGTGATCCCGCTCGAAGGGGGCGGCACCGGGCGCATGTTCGGCACGCCGACGTACGTCCGACTCGTGTCCCCGGACGGGACGAACGAGATGCAGGCGTATGGCCACGAGACGGCGCCCGAGTCGGGGCACTACGTCGCCACCGTGGACGTCCCCTCGGGCGGCATCGGCCAGGTCGTCATCGCGCTGGCGGGGACCTCCTGCGACGCTGCCGGCGGCTGCAGCCAGTCCGACTTCGTCTTTCCGATCGTCGGCGACAGCCTGACGGCCGCCGATCCTGCGGCGGTGCCACCCGCGGCCGCGGCCCCTGGGGCGGCGGCCCCGCCACCGGCGGCGAGTGACGCGCCGACGTCGCCCTGCTGGCGGTCGCGCTCGTCGGGTTCGGGCTCGCGGCTGCGACCGCGGCCGTGCTCATCGGGCGTCGTCGGACGCGAGGGATCAGCTCGCCGGTCTGACCCAGCGGCGTGTACGGCGGACCGACGCGGGTCGCGGCCCCGGCCCGCGCCACCGCCGTCCGCGCCTGGACAGCGATCGTCGCGGCCCGACCGCCGCGCCCGACCCGCGTCCCTCAGGCGACCTCCGTCGCGACCTCCAGGATCCGGTCGATGAACAGGTACTCCCAGACGAGCGCCTTGATCTCCTCGATCTTCTCGAGGTCGGCGGGATGGGTCTTGACCAGCAGGTCGTGGATCTCGGAGGCGACGGCGTACGTGTCCTCGGGCACGATCGTCGCGAACAGGTTCGCGTCGCGGATGGCATCGAGGACCGCTGCCCGCGGTCGATAGCCACCGGTCAGGACCAGCCCGAGCGCGTCGCCGCCCGCGATCGACCCGTTCCCATGTGCCCGGACGATGGCCGCCACGACGTCCTCGCGATCGCCCGGCACGATGACGAGGGAGCGCGGCCCGATGCGCTGGAGCATGTGTTCGGGCTCCATCGCCCCGATCGCGACCCCGCCGATGACCTGGTCGAGGTCGGGGCCCGGGTGGATCGTCTCGCCGTGGACGCCGTCGAGCACCATCGCCAGCGTCGGGTTGGACAGGATCGGGCGATACGGGAGGACGCCCAGGAGCGGGATGCCGTGCCGCGCGAGCCCCTGCTCCAGGGTGCCGGCCAGGTCCGGCTTCGCCAGGAAGTCGACCTTGTTGACGATCGCGCCCGCGACGCGGACGCCCTCGCGTTCGAACAGCGCGGCGTTGAGCACGATCTCGTCGATCGGCCGGCCGACGCCGCCTTCGGACACGATCACGGCCGGCGCTCCGAGCATCGACGCGACCGCGGCATTGGACAGGTCGATCACGGCGCCGACGCCGGCGTGGCCGGTCCCCTCGATGAGCAGGATGTCGCGGGCCGCCGCGAACGAGGCATGGGCCGTGCGGATCCGCGCCGGCAGGTCCTCGACCACGCGACCCTCGATGTAGTCGCGCGTGAAGCCGCGCGGGATGTGGACCGGGCTCATCCGCGAGAGCGGATCGTCGAGGTCGAACACGGTCTTCATGAGGACCGCGTCCTCGTCGGCCGGGACCCCCTCCTCGATGATCGTCCGCTGGCCGACGGGCTTCATGAAGCCCGTCGAGAGCCCGCGCCGTCCGAAGCCATCCATGACCCCGAGCGCGACCGTGGTCTTGCCGCGGTTCTGGGCCGTGGCCGCGAGATAGACGTGGCGCATCAGGCGGCCGTGACCGCGTCCGCCGCTCCGAGGCCTGGGGCGACCCTACGGCGAGCCATCGGCCCGAGGATTCAGCCGTGCGCTCCGGTCTTGCGCTCGACCAGGCCCAGGGCGTCCCGCAGCCGGGCGACGGTCTCGGCGTCGACCGTGTCCGATTCGAGGTATGGCCCGAGCCGCTCGAGGATGTCGGTCACGAGGCCGAAGAAGACCCCGGCGTCGGCCACGAAGAACTGCGGCTCGTTGTTGTAGCGCACGAGCGTGAGCCGGCCCTGGAGGACGCGCCGCTCCTCGACGTGGGCGACCTGGGTCGCGAAGTTGTGGCCCTGGATCCCGTCGGGGTTGTTGAGGAAGTTCAGGGCGTTGTCGATCGCCAGCCCGAACCGGGCGCGCCAGGCGACGAGTCGCTCGTGGACCTCCGACGGGATGCGCACCTCGGCGACCTCGTCGAAGACCTCGGGGGCGACCGTCAGCAAGCCGACGAGCGTGGTGCCCGAGCGTGGACCAAGCATCACCTGCAGGCTCCGCTCGAGGGTGAACACCTCCGAGTCGAAGCGCGGACTCGTGATGACGTCGGTCAGCAGGTCCTCGACGTTGTCGAGCGTGCCCGGCTCCGCGACCGCGTTGGTCAGGTGGAGGATCTCCTCCTTGAACAGGAACTTCTCTTCGTGGTCGAGCATGGCCGCGATGGTAGCACCGGCCGTGCTGCCGGCATGAAGCACGCCGGCCGGCCCGGACGCGACGAGACCCCGGTCACCCGACCGGGGCCTCGCGTTCGTTTCCGATGAAGCGGCTTACGGGTACAGGCCGCGCAGCTCCATGGCGTCGGCGACGCGCTTGACCGCGAGCAGGTAGGCCGCGGTGCGCATGTTGCACTGCTCGCGGCGAGCCATCGCCAGCGTCTCGCTGAACGCCTTGACCATGATCTCCTTGAGCTTGTCGTTGACGACGGTCTCGCTCCAGTGGTCGCGGTTGAGGTCCTGGACCCACTCGAAGTAGCTGACCGTGACGCCGCCGGCGTTGCACAGGATGTCCGGGATCATGAACTTCGAGTTCTTGAACAGGATCACGTCGGCCTCGGGCGTCGTCGGGCCGTTGGCCGCCTCGGCGATGAGCCGGGCCTTGATGTTGCCCGCGTTGTTGGCCGTGATCTGGTTCTCGAGGGCGGCCGGGATCAGGATGTCGCAGTCGACCTCGAGCACCTCCGCGTTGGAGATGTCGCTGGCGCCCGGGAAGCCCTGGACGGTGCCGTGCTCCTGCTTCCACTGGACGACCTTCGTGATGTCGAGGCCGCCCGGCGCATGGATGCCACCGGTCGAGTCCGACACGGCGACGACCGTGGCGCCCTCGTCGCAGATCAGCCGGGCCGCGATGGACCCGGCGTTGCCGAAGCCCTGCACGGCGACCCGTGACTTGCCGAGCTCCATGCCGAGATGGCGGACCGCCTCGATGATGCAGAAGACCGTGCCGCGCGCGGTCGCCTCGTTGCGGCCCTCGGAGCCACCCAGGCTGATCGGCTTGCCGGTCACGACGCCCGGGACCGTGTAGCCCGCGTGCATCGAGTAGGTGTCCATCATCCACGCCATGATCTGGGCGTTGGTGTTGACGTCCGGCGCCGGGATGTCCTTCTCCGGGCCGACGAGGATCTCGATCTCGGTGAAGAACCGGCGGGTCAGCCCCTCGAGCTCCTTCTGGCTGAGCTGCTTGGGATCGACGATGACGCCGCCCTTGCCGCCGCCGTACGGGATGCCGACGACCGCGCACTTCCAGGTCATCCACATCGCGAGGGCCTTCACCTCGTCGAGCGACACGTCCTGGTGGTAGCGGATCCCGCCCTTGGCCGGACCGCGTCCGAGGTTGTGCTGGACGCGGTACCCGGTGAAGACCTCCACGGTCCCGTCGTCCATGTGGACCGGGAAGTGGACGGTGAACTCCCGGCGCGGCTCGCGCAGCACGCGGCGCATGCCCTCGTCGAGACCGAGCCGCTCGGCGGCCAGGTCGAACTGCCGTTGCGCGACCTCCCAGGCGTTGATGTGCGCAACTTGTTCGGTGGTCATGGAAGGAGGAACCTCCGTTGCGAGCGACCGACCGGGGCCGTCTCGTCGGTGTGGGTCGTCTCCCGGACGACCCCACGGGGCGCGTCAGACAGGACCTGGCGGAGATGCCGGACCTGCGACGCGCGACTCATCTGCGGGGCGGAGTATAGCCGGACGACCAGGTTTCTCGCCTCCCCGATGGTACCGGTCGGCAATCCTGTCGCAACCTTGTCGCAACCTTCGCCCGACGAGGGCGCGCCCGGTCAGGACGGCCGATACAGCGCCACCACGCCGACGCAGCCCGGGCCGAGGTGCGGGCCGACCGACGCGCCGACGAGCTCGATCGTCACGGCGGCCGGGTCGAGGTCGGGGACCCGAGCCAGGACCTCGTCGCGGAACGCCTCGACGTCGGGGGTCTGGGTGTGGAGCACCGACATGCGCTCGATCGGGTCGCTCGGCCACGAGCTCGATCATCCGGTCGCGGGCCTTGCCCCGCGTGCGCACCTTGTCGATCGTCTCGACCAGCCCGTCCTTGACGCGGATGATCGGCTTCACCGACAGCAACGACCCGATCGCGGCCTGCGTGCTGCTGATCCGCCCGCCCTTCTTGAGGTACGCGAGCGTGTCGAGGGTCAGGTAGATGATGAGGTCCTGGGCGCGCGCCTCGAGGGTCTCGGCGATCTCGGCGGCCGGACGATCCTGGGCCGCCATCTCGACCCCCATCCGGCACAGCAGCCCCTCGGCCATCGATGCGCCCTGCGAGTCCACGAGGTGGATCTCGCGATCGGGCAGCATGTCCCGCGCGATCTGCGCGCTCTTCAGCGTGCCCGACAGGGTCGCCGCGACATGGACCGACACGATCGCCTCCGCCCCGGCCGCGAAGGCCGCCTCGTAGGCCTCCTTGAAGTCGCCGGGCGACGACGCCGCGGTGGTCGGGAACGGCGCGTCCGGAGCGGTCATCCGCTCCCAGAACGCCGGGCCCGAGAGCTCGACCCCGGCCTTGAAGCTCTCCGTGCCGAACGTGACGATGAGCGGCACGATGCCGATGCCGGAGGCCGCCGCCTCGGCCGGGTCGAGGTCCGAAGCGGTATCCGTGAAGATCGCGACGCGACTCAAGAGTGGCCTCCTCCAGCTCGCCCGATCGGCGTGGCATTGCGGGCATGATACGGAACGAGTCCAGCGCCACCTCGGCACGTCCGGAGCCCGAGCCGTTACGCTTGGCGGGCATGGATCGATCGCTGTGGGCCGTGCTGGCCGGAACCTTCACCCTCCGCTTCAGCACCGGGCTCACCGGGTCGATGCTGGCCGTCTACCTGGCCAAGCTCCCCGAGCACGGCGGCGTCGTCGTCGCCGCGACCACCCTGGCCCTGTTGCATGCGGCGTTCTACGTGGCCGAGCTCGTCTTCTCGCCGCTCTTCGGGTTGCTCTCGGATCGCATCGGCCACCACCGCGTGATGCTCGTGGGGCCGGTCTTCGGTGCCGTCGCCGTCATCATCACCGGGCTCACGACCAACCTCATCGTGCTCGGTGGGACGCGGATCCTCGAAGGTGCGTCGACCGCCGCGAGCATCCCCTCGATCCTCGGGTACATCGCGGCGGTGACGGCGGGGAACGAGCTGCTGCGCGGCCGGGCCGCCGCCCGGTTCGAGGGCGCCACGCTCGCCGGGATCGGTGCCGGCTTCGCCGTCGCACCGCTCCTGTTCGCGCGCTCGGGCCGGCCGCCTTCTTCCTGAACGCGGCCTTCTATGGCGTCTCGTTCCTCATCTATCGCTACGGCGTCGCCGATCACGACGCCGAGGACCGGGCGGCGGCCGCGACATCCGGCAGGCCGCGCGTCGAGTGGCGCCGTTACGGTCACGCTGCTGCGCAGCTCGCACGTCTGGCTGCTGGCCCCGACCTGGATCGCGGTCAACGCATCGATCGGGCTGTGGTTCAGCCAGTCGATCTTCCAGTTCACCAAGGCCGATCCGAACTTCCCGGACCAGGCCCTGATGCGCGGCTTCACCGCCATCCAGATCTCCCTCGCCGCGGTCGTCATCGGCGTGATCTTCGGGGCTGGCCTGCTGTACTGGGGCGATCGCTTCAAGACCACGCGACGGACCACGATCATCCTGTACGGCATCCTCGGCGGCGCCGGGCTCGTGGGCGCCGGGCTCGTCCTCAACCACAGCGTCGACCTGCCGCTGATCATCCCGCTCGCGGCGGTCGCGCTGGCCGGAGTCGGGCTGTTCGTGATGGCCGGGGCGACCCCGGCGGCCCTCGGGCTGCTGGCCGACATCTCGGAGCGGTTCCCCAACGACCGCGGCGCGATCATGGGGCTGTACTCGGTCTTCCTCGCGATCGGCCAGATCATCGGCGCCCTCATCGGCGGGTTCGCGGCCGATGCCCGCGGCATCGACGGGATGCTCGTCGCGACCGGGCCTGCTCCTCGGGATCGCGCTCATCCCGCTGGCGCGCCTGCGCCGGGACGAGGCGTCGCTCGTGCCCGCCGACGCCTACCCGGGCCCGCGGACCGGAGGCCGAGGCATGACCGACGACTTCACACGGGCGACGACCGGCGGCCGTGGACCCCGGTGCCGCTCGCGCGCGGCAGCCACGGCGCGGTCGTCGCGCCGCACCATCTCGCGACCGCCGCGGGCCTGCACGTCCTGCGCGCCGGCGGCAATGCCGTGGACGCCGCGATCGCCACCAACGCCGTCCTCGGCGTCGTCGTGCCGAGCGGATGCGGCATCGGCGGTGATGCGTTCTGGCTGATCTGGGACGCCGCGACCAGCCGGCAGTACGCGCTCAACGGGTCCGGCCGGGCGCCCGCCGCGGCGGATGCGGCCGCGCTCCGCGCGCGTGGCCTGACCGTGCTGCCGAAGCGCGGCCCGCTGTCGATCACGGTGCCGGGTGCCGTCCGTTCCTGGGGTGACGCCCATGCCCGATTCGGGCGGCTGTCGCGCGACGAGGTGCTCGCGCCGGCCATCGAGCTGGCACGTGCCGGCTTCCCGGCCTGGCGTGGCTTCATCGATGCCGTGGAGAGCGTCGCGCCCGACGTCACCGCGGTCCTCGGACCCGATGCCGGCTTCCATGCCGTCTACCGGCCGCACGGCCGCCCATGGCGACCCGGCGAGCGGGTCCGCCTGCCTGCCCTCGCGACGACCCTCGAGACGTTCGCGCGCGAGGGGTTCGACACGTTCTACGACGGCGATCTCGGGGAACGGCAGGCGCGCGGCCTCGGCGCGGCGGGCTCGGCGATCAGCGCGGCGGACCTGCGCGCCCACACCTCGACCTGGACGGAGCCGATCGCGATCGATTACCGCGGCGTGCGCGTGACGACGCATCCCCCGAACAGCTCCGGGATCGTGGCGCTCGAGCTGCTGGGCATCCTCGCCCGGCACGAGCCGCCACCGGCCGCGGCCTTCGGTCCGAACGGGGTCACCGATGCGCGCTGGATCCACCTCGGTCTGGAGGCCGCCAAGCTGGCCATGGCCGATCGCGACGCGTACGTGACCGATCCCGAGGCGCGCGAGGTACCCGTCGACCTGCTCCTCGACCCGGAGCGGCTGGCCGGTCTTGCCGCGCGGATCGATCCCACCCGGGCGGCACCGCCACCACCGGCCACCAACCCGCTCCGGCGGCGGCACGATCTGGCTCGGGGTCGTCGACGGCGATGGCAACGCGGTGAGCCTCATCGAATTCGAACTACCTCGGGTTCGGCTCGGGCGTGGTCGACCCGGACACGGGCATCCACTACCAGAACCGCGGCAGCTATTTCAGCCTCGATCCGGCGCACGCCAACGTCCTCGCCCCGGGCAAGCGGACGCTCCACACGCTGCTCCCCGGCATGCTGTTCCGTGACGGCGACGCAGGTCCGTGGGTCGTCGCCGGGGCGATGGGCGGCAACGCCCAGCCGCAGATCCACGCCCAGCTCGTGAGCGCGCTCGTGGATGGCGGGGTCGACGTCCGCACGGCCGTGGCCGCCCCGCGCTGGTACGTCGAGCCGGCCGATCATTTCGAGCCGCCGATCGACGTCCACCTCGAGCCGCGGCACGCCCCCGGGATCGCCGAGACGCTCGCCGGACTCGGTCACCGGATGGTGCCGACCGCCGCGTTCGACCCGAACCTCGGGCATGAGCACGCCATCGAGCTCGTGGACGGCGGACCCGGCGCGCCGGACGGCTCCGTCGCCGCCGCCACCGACCCGCGCAGCGCCGGGTTGCCGGCCGTCTGGTGAGCCGGTCCAGGCGGGTCCTTGTGCGATACTCCGCGGAGCCGGTGGCAGGCAGCGCTCACACGACGCCGCCACCGGCCTCGTCGTCCCCGAGCGCGAGCGGAGGAGGGAGCCCGTGACCTCGAACGTCGGCCAGAACTACCCGTACACGAGCGAGACCGAGGCCGATCGCGCCGCGACGCTGCAGCGCCTCCTCGCCGAACGTGACGCGCTGGCCGGGACGCTCGCGATCGAAGCCACGCCGCTGGACGACAACGAGCGCTGGTGGGTCTGGAAATGTCCGACCAGGAGCTGCGCCGGCCTGCTCCACGCCGCCGGGTACGCGGCCGAGAAGCACGCGCTCGTCGTGGTCTGCGACGGCACCTGCGGGAAGACCTTCCTCCGCTGAGTCACGCGTGACCGCACCGGCGATCAGCGCCTCCCGACCACCCGACGCGGAGGTCGACGCGAGCCGTCGCCGCCTGACGACGGAGGCGTTCGGCATCGCCGTGTCGGCCGTCGGGTTCGGCTTCGTCTACGGGTTGTCGGCGCGCGAGGCCGGGTTCTCGCCGATCGAGGCCATGGCGATGAGCACCCTCGCGTTCGGCGGGGCGGCCCAGTTCGCCGCCGTGGGATATGTCGCCAGCGGGTTGGCGTGGCCGGCGATCGTGCTGCTCACGGCGCTGCTCAATGCCCGCCACCTGCTCTACTCCGCGGCGCTCGGCCCATGGCTGGCGAAGGTCACGACGCCACGTCGCGCGGTCATGGCCCACCTCGTCACCGATGAGTCGTTCGCGTTGTCGATCGGCCACTTCCGGCGGCTGGCATGGCCCGACACGCGCGGGTACTGGATCGCCGGGATCGCGGCGACCTTCATCCCGTGGAACCTGGCCACGCTCGCGGGCGTGTACGCCGGCGGCTCGATCCCGGACCCCGCGCGATTCGGGATCGACATCATCTTTCCCGCGGCCATGATCGGCCTCGCGGTCGGGCTCATCACCGGTCGTCGGGAGCTCGTTGCGGCGATCGTCGGCGCCGGCGTCGGCGTGATCGTCGCGTTGCTGTCGAGCCCGTCGATCGGGATCATCGCCGGCGGGCTGGTCGGGCCGGCGGTCGGGCTGCTCGTCCCGCCCGCCATCGCGCGCGAGACGGCGCCGCTCGGCACGCCGGCGTCCGCGGAGCGGTATGCGATGCCCGGTGGGCGGTTCGACCGGGAGCGCCCTGCGCCCGACCAGGACCCGCCGGATCCGCCCATGGCCGGGTCGCCCCCGTCATGAGCACCGACCTCGTCCTGCTGGCCGTCCTGATGTTCGCGGTCACCTATCCGTCGCGCGCCGTCGGGCTCCTGACGCCGGGATTCGATCGCCTGCCGCGCCTCGCCCTCGACTACCTCCAGCTCGTGGGTCCGGCGATCCTCGCGGCGCTCGCCGCCGTCAATGTGATGGTCGTCGTGGACGATGCCGGCACGCCGGCCTTCCACGTCGGGATCGAGTGGGTGGCCGTGCTCGCGTGCCTGGCGATCACGGCGTGGCGGCGAAACCTGCTGCTCGGCCTGATCGCGGCGGTCGTGATCGTGGCCGGAGCGCGCGCGCTCGGGCTGGCTGCCCTGCCCGTCTAGGCCACGGCCCGCCGCTCGAGCGAGGTCGAGGAGGATCGCGCTCCACAGCATCGCCTCGTCCGCCCGGAACAACCCGAACCGCCCGACGTAGGGGCGCAGGTCGTCGTCGAGCACCTCCCAGACGGTGCCCTCGCGCTCGACCAGCGCGGCGTACGCCGCCAGCGGCTCGGCGACGGCGGCCGGGTCCACGCGCTCGAGCAGCTGGAGGTAGATCGCGCCGAGCGAGGTCCAGATCGCGGTGCCCTGGTAGTCCGGGACGAAGAGGTGCTGGACCGGATCCTCGTCCTCCGGCGCGGGCTGTGCCGCGTAGCGCAGCGGGAGCGGCGTCGCGAGCCCGGCCGCTCGCGCCGCCGCGAGGGCGGGTGCCAGGTACGGCTCGTCGGGGACCGTCCCGAGCCAGAACGGGAAGACCGTCGCGTCCCCGGTCACCTCCGGGCGATCCGGTGCCTCGAGCATCCGGTCGCCCGCCCAGAAGGTCGCGAGGAAGCGCTCCTGCGCCCCGGGCGGGACGGGCGAGGTGAACCAGCCGGTCTCGGACAGGATGCGATCGAGCAGCACGACCATCGTGTTCGCGTACCCGTTGGACGCCGTCACGACGGTGTCGCGATGGCTGGAGAAACGGCGATCGGTGCGGACGAGTCCCGTCGCCGGATCGAGGACGGCGGCGGCGTAGCGACGGATCTCGGGCGCCAGCCATCCCGCGTGTCGCGCGACGAGGTCGTCTCCCTCGCACGCGCGCAGGGCGTGGAGCAGGAGCGGGAGCGAATCGATCCCGAGCGTGTACACGTCCCGCGGCCGCCGGCCGGGAAAGATCGTGGTGGTCACGCGCCCGTCGACGGCCCAGGCGTCCAGCGCCCAGCCGAGCGAGGCGTGCAGCCGCGGTCCGAAGCCCGTGCGCACGAGCGGTTCTGCCGAGAACCCGGTGTCGCGGGTCCAGAACTGGCGGAAGTGACCGCCGGACGCGACGAAGTGGTCGCCCGACCAGGAGGCCTCGACGCAGGCCCGGGCGATCGATCGCGCGTCGCCAGGATGGCGTCGCTGGCCGCGCAGGGCACGCCGCGCGATCCGCGCCGCGCTGCTGGCGTAGGCGGGGACGATCGCGGGGTCGAGCATCGCCCGCAGCGACGTCCGGAGCTCGAGACCGCGGCGCATCGTCAGCCCCGGCGCGCGTCGACCTCGATCTCCACGAGGAGGCTCGGGTCCATGAGCGCCACGATCGACACGAGGGTCGCGACCGGACGGATCTCCCCGAAGATCTCGCCGTGGACCGCCGTGACGGCGGGTGCGTCGGCGATATCCGTGACGAGCATCCGCGTCCGCACGACGTCCCGGAACGTGAACCCCGCCTCGGTCAGGGCGCGCTCGATGATCGCGAAGACCGCGCGGGTCTGCGCGGTCACGTCGCCCGGGTGCTGCGACCTGCCGCCCGGCCCGGCGTCGGTGGTCCCGGCCACCCAGCATGAATCGCCGACCACGATCGCGCGGCTGTAGCCCGCGCTGGCCTCGAACGGCCCGCCCGACGAGATCCGCCGTCGTTCGTCGCCCATCACTGCGCCGCGAAGCGTGGATCGTCGAGCCGCCAGGCCAGCACCTCGGGGTCCCGGGCGATCGCCAGGAGCAGCCCCGCCAGCATGGTCGTGCGCGGCACGATCGAGTCGACCTCGAGGTACTCCGCCGGCGCGTGGTCGTTGCCGCCGATCGGCCCGAGTCCGTCGAGGCTGGGCACGCCCATGCCGCTGGTGGTGTTGGCGTCCGATGCCCCACCGGTCGCGGTATCGCTGACCTCGAAGCCGAGGTGCCGGGCGACGCGTTGGGCGTGCTCCACGAGCCGGCCGCTGCGCTCGAGCTTCTCCATCGGTCGCCAGGCGACCATGACGTGCGGCTCGACGACCGTGTCGGGCACCTCGGTCGCGGCGGCCACCTCGCGCACGGCGGCCTCGATGGCATCGAGCCCGTCCGACGTCGTGGCCCGCACGTCGACCTCCAGGTCGCAGCGCTCGGCAACGACGTTCGGGCGTGTCCCGCCGGTGACCTTGCCGACGTTGACGGTGACGCCCGGCCAGCGACCGTTGAGCGCGTGCAGGTCGCGGATGAGCCGCGCCGCCTCGAGGATCGCGTTGCGCCCCTTCTCCGGTTCGACGCCCGCGTGGGCGGCCCGCCCGTGGACGGTCAGGCGCGTGTCGAGGATGCCCTTGCGGGCCGACACGATGTCGCCGTTGGCGCGGGCACACTCGAGGACCAGGCACGCATCCACGTCCGCGGCCGCGGCCCGGATGTGCGGGGACGAGCTCGGCGAGCCGATCTCCTCGTCCGGGTTGGCGATGTACACCAGCCGCTCGAGCGGCAGCCCGCCGGCCTCGCCGATGAGCGCCTTGAGCGCGTACAGCCCGGCGAGCAGCCCGGACTTCATGTCGGTCACGCCCGGGCCGTGGGCGATCCCGTCGTCGACGCGGAACGGCCGAGCCGCCGCGGTCCCGGGATCGAACACGGTGTCCATGTGCCCGATCAGCAGAACGCGGGCACCGCCCGGCCGGCCATGGAACGTGCCGATGACGGTGTCGCCGAACCGTCCCTCCGGGTCGGGCCGTCGCTCGATCTCCGCTCCGAGCTCGGTCATGAACGCGACGACCTCGTCGGCCACGCGGTTCACGCCCTCGGGGGTATACGAGCCGCAGTCGATGTTCACGAGCTGCTCGAGATCCTCGAGGTACGCCGGGAGGTCGGCGGCCACGGCGGCGCGCAGGGCGTCGAGCTCCGGGTCCGGTCGCTCCGTCGCGGGGTCGGTCACGGCGTCGGTCGTCATCGACCCCGAGTCTACGCGCGCGGCCACGGGCGCTGCCGGGCGCTTGCTATCCTGCCGGGACCGTGCGACTGATCGAGATCCGCCTGCTCGAGGGACCGAACGTGTACCGGCTCGAGCCGGTGGTCAAGGTCGAGCTGTCGCTCGGTCGCCGCCGGACGTGGTACGGGCAGCGCGAACCGGGTCGGCACGCGATCGTCCGGCTCCGGGCACCCGTCCCGCCGCGCGACTGGCCGGATCGGATCGCGGCGGTCGGCGAATGGGTGCGGCGCCTGCGATCCGACCACGGCGAGGGTCGCACCGGGCTGGCCGTCCATCGCTCGTCCGACCCGGGCCACTGGATCATGACCTTCCCCTGGATCGGGGAGGAGCGGGCACGCACGCTGACCGAGGCGGCGCTCGCGCTCGCGGAACGCGACGTCTCGCCGTCGCGGACGGCCAAGCTGACCGGCGCGCAGGAACGGATCGTCCAGCGCTGGTCGGACCGGATCGCCGCGGCCACGACGTCGCCACCGACCTGGATCCGCGATACCGATCGACGGGTGCCGGTGGTCTCGATCTCGGGGACCAACGGCAAGTCGACCGTCACCCGGCTGATCAGCCACATCCTGCTGCTGGCGGGGCGCCACGTCGGGACGACGACGTCCGATGGCGTGCTCGTCGACGCCCGGATGGTGGATCCCGGCGACTGGACCGGGCCGGGCGGGGCGCAGATGGTGCTCGCCCGCAGCGACATCGATGTCGCGGTCCTCGAGACCGCCCGTGGCGGGATCGTGCTGCGCGGCATGGGCTACGAATCGAACGACGCGAGCGTGCTGACCAACGTCTCGTCGGACCACCTCGACCTGCAGGGCATCCACACGCTGCCCGAGCTGGCCGAGGTCAAGGCCACCGTCTGCCGGATCACGAAGGCGGACGGCTGGGTGGTCCTCAACGGGGACCAGCCGCTCGTCGCGGCCATCGCGCGCCGGGTCCGCGGGCAGGTCGCGTTCTTCACCCAGGACCCCGCCGGTGAGGGCCCGCTGGTCGTCCGCCGGCACGTGGCGGCGGGTGGCCGTGCGTACGTCGTGCGTGACGGCTGGCTCGTGGAACGCAACGGCGCCGATTCGACGCGGATCGCCGAGGTCCGGCGCGTCCCGATCACGATCGGCGGGCTGGCCCGCCACAACGTGGCGAACGCCCTCGCGGCGGCCGGCGGCGCGCGTGGCCTCGGCGCGTCGATCGCGGCGGTCCGTGACGGCCTGCTCGACTTCCGCCCCTCGACCGACCGCTCGCCCGGACGACTCAACCTCTTCCGGCTCGGGGCACGGCTGGTCATCGTGGACTTCGCCCACAACGAGGCCGGCATCGCGGCGGTGCTCGACGTCGCGGAGGGGATCGCGGCCGGGGCGGCCGGCCGCGCCGCGCCGATCACGGCGATCATCGGGACGGCCGGCGACCGGCCCGACGACACGCTGCGGGGCATCGGCCGGATCGCCGCGGAGCGGGCGCAGCGGATCGCCATCAAGGAGACGCGGCAGTACCTGCGCGGGCGCACGGCCGCGGCGGTGGTCGGCGAGCTGCTGGCCGGGATCGTCGCCGGCGGTGGCGTGGCGAGCGAGGTGCCGATCTACGAGAGCGAGGTCGTCGCCCTCCGCAACGAGCTCAACGGCGCCGGCGGGGCGGCGCATGGGCATGGCCGGGGCGCCGACACGCCACGCGTGATCGTGCTGATGTGCCACGAGGAGCGCGACGGCGTGTTCCGGCTGCTCGAGGACCTCGGCGCGCGGCCGGTGGACGTGACGACCGAGCTCACGACGCTGGTGCCCAGGCTCCAGGAGCGTCCGCGCCGCGCCTGAGTCTCTGGCCACCGGGTCATCGGGCGCGACCGGCTTGTCCGACGCGGCGCGAGCGGCGCATCATGCGCCCGGGACCGACCCGGAACCACCGGTCGACCCGCCCTCGGAGGGACACGACGTGGAGATGGCCGCCGGCCTCGTGCTCATCGTGATCTCGGCGCTGCTCATCGCGTTCATCGTCCGCACCGTCCAGGCGAACATGCCGAAGGCCTGACCGGCCCGCGAGCTCCGCATCGGGGCGGGCCCTTCCGATCGTCGCCCGAGCCGTCCGCGCCTTCCGCGCCGTCCGGCGCCGTCAGCGCCGTCCGCGACCCGCGATCCCCGCGACCTACTCCTTGAACGTGCCCGTGCAGGTCCGATCGACCGCCGCCAGCACGTGCGCGAAGATCCCCGCGTCGTTGTCCATGTCGTTGTGGCCCACACCGGAGACCTGGACGTGGCACGCGCCGCCGTCGAGACGGGACGCCGAGGTCGGAACGAACCCGTCGGTCGTGCTGTAGATGGTGGTCCAGGCCGCCTTGCCCGGCGTGTCGTCGTCCCAATTCAGGTCGCGCAGGAACGAGCTCCCCGGGCACATCTGCCCGCCGTACGTCCGCGGCAGCACGCAGGCGACGTAGATCCCGTACTGCGGCGTGCCCAGCGAGACGTAGCTGTCGACCCGCGTCGAGAGCTCGAGGAACTTCACGAAATGGCGCGCCGAGAGCCCGCCCATGCTCTGCGCCACGAGGTCCACGCGACGCCAGCCCTTGGCGGCGATGAAGTCACGGATCGCCGCGGCGTTCCGCACGTTGTCCTCGGAGGGCAGGTCGATCGCGACCGCCGTGCGGCCCTCCGCCTTGAAGCGGGCGATCATGTCGGCCCAGGTCGACGGGCTGCCCCGATAGCCGTGGACGAGCAGGATCGGATCGGGATCGGCCGCGTGCGCTGCGCCGGCACCGACGCCGCCGACCGACAGCAGCATCGCCAGACCCAGACTCGTGACGATCGACCGTGACCAGCGGCGGCGCCGATTCGTACGCATGACACGCACCTCCCTCGAGAACCTGGGGGCTGTCGTCACCATACGCGCCGCGCGTCGTGGGCTCTAGCCCTCCGGCGCCTCGAGCTCGCCCGGATCCGCGAACGCGGAGCCGCCGGGCGACGCGCCCGACGCGGCCATCGCCTCGCGATAGACACCGATCGCGTCGTCGACGCAGCACACGACGAGGTCGCCCGGGGTCGCCCGCCGGAGCGCGGTCCGGACCGCCGTCATCTCGTCGAGCACCTTGTCGGCGCGCGTCGTCTGCGCTCCGCCTCGGGCGCGTGCCCCGCGCACCCCGTCGATGACGTTCGCCGCGGTCTCGCCGGGCGCCCGGCCGCGGAGGTTCTTGTCCTCGCGGATGATGATCTCGTCGAAGGCACCGGCCGCGATCGCGCCGTACTCGCGCTGGTCCTCGTCGCGTCGATCGCCAGGGATGCCCAGCACCCCGATCGCCCGGCCGCCCCGCTTCCCGGCGGCCGCGGCGCCGAGACGGCCGGCCTTTGTGGGCGCCTCGACCATCATCCGCTGCACGAAATCGGCCAGCTGGCGCATCCCGTCGACGTTGTGGCAGTAGTCGATCACCACGCGCACCCCGCCGACGTCGAGCAGGTTCAGCCGGCCGGGCGCCTGGAAGAAGGACGTCGAGAACGTGCGCAGGCCCTGGCGGATGTCGTGCAGGTGCGCGCCCGACGCCCATGCCGCGGCCGCGGCGGCCAGCGCGTTCGCCACGTTCATCCGCGCCCGGCCCCCGAACGTCGCCGGGATGAGGTGCGTGTAGAGCACCGGCATCGTGCGCGAGCCGAGCTTGAGCACGATCAGCTCGCCCTCGGCCGACGGCTCGAGCCGGAATGCCGCGTTGCCACGCGACGTGTGGCCGTCGACGCGGTCGTAGCCGTCCTCGCCCTTCTCGGTCGCCATGCTGAACAGCACGACCCGCCCGGCGCAATGCCGGCCCATCCGGTAGACGTGCGCATCGTCGGCGTTGAGCACCGCGGTCCCCGACCGCGGCACGGCCTCCACGACGACGCCCTTGACGTTGGCCAGCTGGCCGATGGACGTGATCCCGCCGAGCCCGAGGTGGTCGCCGGTCACGTTCGTCACGACGGCCACGTCGTTGCGGTCGTAGCCGAGGCCCTCGCGCAGGATGCCGCCACGCGCGACCTCGAAGACCGCGGTGTCGACGGTCGGGTTCTGGAGGACCATCTGGGCGGACCGCGGCCCGGACATGTCGCCCTTCTTGATGAGCCGCCCATCGACCACGATGCCGTCCGTGGAGGTCATCCCGACCCGCCGGCCCATCAGCTTCATGATGTGGGCGATCATCCGGACCGTCGTCGTCTTCCCGTTCGTGCCGGTCACCGAGATGATCGGGATGCGTGCCGCGTTGCCCGACGGGAACAGCGAATCGATGACCGGCCGCGCGACGTACTGCGGCTCGCCCTCGGTCGGATGGGTGTGCATCCGGAAGCCCGGGGCGGCGTTGACCTCCACGATCGCGCCGCCGGTCTCCCGGACGGGGGTCGTGATGTCGGGGCAGATGAAGTCGATGCCGGCCACGTCGAGCCCGACGATGCGCGCCGCCGTCTCCGCGATCTCGACGTTGTCCGGATGCGCCTCGATGGTCCGGTCGATCGACGTCCCGCCGGTCGACATGTTGCCGGTGAGGGCGAGCTTGATCCATGTCCCTTCGGGGAGGACGTCGTCGAGCCCGTAGCCCTGGGCGCGGACGAGCTCCTCGGCCGCGTTGTCGACCTTGATCCGGGTCAGCACCTTCTCGTGGCCGATGCCCCGTCGCGGGTCGGCATTGGCGCGGTCGACGAGCTGGCGGACGGTGTGCTCGCCGTCGCCGGTGACCGACGCCGGCACGCGTTCCGCGATGGCCGCCACACGGCCGCCGATCACGAGGCAGCGGTAGTCGTTGCCCGCGACGTACGACTCGACGACGAGATCGCCCGACCGGCTCTGGGCGACGGCACCGTGGAACGCCGCCCGCACCGCCTCCTCGGTCCGCAGGTCCAGGTGGACGCCACGCCCGTGGTTGCCGTCGAGCGGCTTCACGACGCACGGGAAGCCGATCCGCTTCGCGGCGGCGACCGCGCCGTCCTCCGTGTCGACGACATCGGCGCGCGGCACCGGCAGCCCGGCCGAGTCGAGCAGCCGGTTGGTCAGGCTCTTGTCCGACGCGATGTCGACCCCGATGGCCGACGTCTTCGACGTCATGGTCGCGCGGATCCGTTGCTGGTGGACGCCGTGGCCGAACTGGACGAGCGAGTGCCGATCGAGGCGGATGAACGGGATGTCGCGACTCACGGCCTCGTCGATGAGGGCCTGCGTCGAGGGGCCGAAGGCCTGCCGCTCGGCGAGCCGGATGAGTCCCTCGAGCTCCTCGGCAAACGGGAAGAAGACCTCGGGGTCGTCCGGGGCGACGAGATGGTTGACCAGCGCGACGGCCATCCGCCCGGCCTCGAGCCCGACAGCCTCCTCGCGGTACTCGAAGATGCAGTTGTACTGGCCGTGCTCCCCGGCCGAGCGGGTCTTGCCGTGCCGGACGTCCGTCCCGGCAAGGTTCTGGAACTCGAGCGCGACGTGCTCGGCGATGTGGCCCGCCCACGTCCCGTCGCGCAGCCGCGTGATGAATCCGCCGCGGCGTCCGAGCGAACAGGCGTGGTCCTCGAGGGTCGGGATGAGCGCGACCAGTGCCTCGCTGAAGCCCGGGAGCTTGTCGGACGGGAAGTCCTCCAGCACGCCGAGGTCGACGAGCATCCGGATGACCGGCTCGCGTGCCCAGTAGTTGGGGCCGCGCAGCACCCGCGTCTCGAGGATGCGCAGGGTCGGGAGCGGACCGCTGGCCGGCACCGACGCGGACGCCGCCGCCCTCGACCGCCGGGCGCGGGTCGTCGTCGGTTCGGCGGTCTCGGTCACGCTGCCCTCCTGCGTCGTGTGAGATGGCCGCCAGTGTACGGCCGTGGGGCCGTCTAGCTGGACGCCGCTTCGCCGCCGCCCGGCAGCGCGTGGAGGCTCGGCGCGATGATCCGCTCGCGTCGGCGCAGGTCGAAGCGGTAGCCGGCCGGGAGCGAATGCAGCACCACCCCGCTGATCATCAGCGGGCGGTGGCCGTGCACCTCCCAGGCATCCGTCTCGGAGCGCGCCCCGTCGACGACCGTGATGGAGCCGCGGCCGATCACCTCCATCACGTGATCCGGCCCGACCACGCCGGCCGTGTCCTCGTCCACGCCCGAGGCCGAGCAGGCTCGGGTTCTGGGCGATGAGGCTGAGCAGCCGGCCGAGGCGGTTCCGCTGCTGGAAGTGCTGGTCGATGATGACGCCCGGGATCACGCCGAGCCCCGCGGCGATCTGCGCCATGCGGTGCTTGGGCGTCGCCCCCGACGCCCCGAACGCGATCATGTGGCTCGACATCGCCGACGCCCCGGCGCTCGTGCCCGCGACCACTGCCCCCTGGCGGAACTGGTCCAGCACCGCGTCGGCGAGCCGGGTCCCCCCGATCGTCGAGGACAGCCGGAGCTGGTTGCCGCCGGTCATGAAGATGCCCGTGGCGCTGCGGATCGCGAGCGCGGCCGTCTCGTCGTTCGCCTGGGCGCGGGTGACGGCGTGGATCGTGCGCACCTTGGCCACGCCCAGCTCGCCGAGCACCTGCTTGTAGCGCTCGCCCGCCTCGAGCCCGAGCGACGACGCGGTCGAGATGACGACGATGTTCGCGTCGCGCCCCCCGGCGAGCGCGGTGAACCGGCTGAGGATGACGCGGTCGCGGACCTTGTCCTCCGCGCCGCCGATGATGATGACGGATCCCTCGGTCACGGGCTGGCGGACTCCCGAAGCGTGTTCGCGACAGGATACCCGGGCGGACGCCCGGCCCGTGCGAGAATGCCCGCGCGATGGCCGACGCCCTGCCTCCGCCCGAACTCCGACCTGTCCCAGGCACGGCCCGCGGCCGGGGCCGCGTCATGGTCGACCTGGTGGACATGCTCGATCGCCCGACCCGACGGCGGGCCGGGGTCTTCCGCCGGGCGCTCCGACGCGAGGCATCGCGGTTGCACGACCCCAAGCGGATCGCCGCCGTCCTCATCCTCGCCGTCACGTTCTCGCTGCTGGCCGCGGGGATCATCGCGCGCGGCGACGCGGCCGGGGCCGACGCCCGGGCGTACTGGGCCGGGGTCCGGATCTGGGTCAATGGCGGCGATCCGTACAACCCGACCGGGCCGTTCATGCCGTACGTCTACGCGCCGTGGATGCTGCCGCTGTTCGCGCCGTGGGCGCTCCTGCCGTGGGACGTCGCCTGGGTCGTGTGGCGGCTCGGGACCACGATCCTGCTGCTGTGGACCATCCACTGGGCCTATCGGCGCCAGCCCCTTCCGACCGCGATCATCGTGGCGATCCTTGCCTTCCCGTTCGGGGCGAACCTCGACACCGGCAACATCAACCTGCAGCTGACCCTCATGGTCTGGTGGGCCCAGTTCAGCGGACCGCGGCTGGGCGGCTTCCTCTGGGCGCTGGCGACGTGGATGAAATGGATCCCGGTGATCCACTGGTTCATCCTCGCCGCCCTCGACGCGCCGCTGGGGCCTGCTCTGGCTCGCGCTGTCGATCGCGTTGAGCCTGGCCCTGCTCCCGCTCACGATCATCCAGTTCCAGGCGCTGTTCGGGTTCGGGGCGCGCCCCGTCCGGCTGGACTACCTCGTCTACCTCTGGGCGTTCGTGCCGTGGCTCTACCGGCGGCGCGATCCGTGGGACTTCCTCCACGTCTCGACCTGGCGGCGCTGGGTCGGCGAGCTCGGGCGCGCGGATCAGGCGGCCGGCTCCGGGCTGACCACTGGCGCGGTCGCCGCGATGCGGTCCTCGCGTCGACGCTCGTCGACCGGCCACAGCAGTAGCGCGCCGACCCCGAACAGGCCGACCGCCAGCCACAAGGCGGCGCGCGGCCCATCGCCGCCCCCGACGAGGTCCATGAGCGTGCCGCCGACGGCGATGGCGAGGACGCCTGCCGACGCCGTCGCGACGTTGGAGAGGCCCATGTACCGACCCGACGACGCCTTGGGGATGATGTCGGTCATGAGCGCCCAGTCGACGGCGAGGAAGATCCCCGCGGAGAGGCCATAGATGACGGCGCCGAGGAGTGCCTGTGGGAACGATGGCGCGGTGGCCGTGATGGCCATGCCGATCGCTCCGATCACGCACGAGGCGTAGATCACCTTCTTGCGGCCGATCCGGTCCGACAGCCGCGCTGCCGGGACGATCGTGATGAGCGTCCCAAGGGCGACGAGGCCGACGAGGATCACGATCGAACCGCCCGCTGTCGCCTCGTCCATCCCCAACGACCGCGCCAGGTAGAACAGCGCGAGCTGGGTCAGGACGCTGCCCGCCATGAGGACGGCGAGGCGCGACCCGACCAGGAAGACGAAGCTGCGCTCGCGCAGGACGTCGGTGCCCCACGCCTCGGCCGCGATCGATCCCCAGCTGCGCCCGTTGCGCGGCTTTGCCTGCCGCCCTTCCCGGACCCGGTAGACGACGCTGAGCATGGTCACGAGCTCGAGCACGCCGAGCGCGAGCAGCCCCAACGCGTACTGGCGCTGGGCAACGGCGATCCCCGCGATCACGAAGCCCGCGACGTTCCCCAGGATCTGCATGAGCCCGACCATCGCGCTGGCGAAGCCGACCTGCGGCGCCGGGACGAGATCGGGCACGTAGCCCTGGAACGGTCCCTGCGCGAAGTTCGAGCTGAACTGGAGGAGTGCCACGAACGCGGCGATCGCCAGCAGGTCCTGGCTGGTCGCGATGCCGAGGAGGAACACGACGTCGAGGACCGACCCGATGAAGATGTACGGCTTGCGACGACCCCAGCGCGAGATCGTGTAGTCGGAGATCGAGCCGACGGTCGGCTGCACGATCATCGCGATGACCGCACCGCCGACGGTCAGCAGCAGGAGGGTCCGCCCGGCCGAGTCGGGATCGGCCAGCCCCTCGTACTGGATGCGACCGGCCAGGATCGTGTGCAGGCCGGCGAAGATCGACGACAGGCCGAGCCAGTAGAGCGAGATCCGGACGAGCTCGCGCTTGGGCAGCAGCGCGGTGGGTCGATCGCCGGGGTCGCTCGGCGGCGATGCCGTCGTGACGTGCATCCGTCCCTCTTCCTGCATGCGCGTGTGGCGGAGTCGCTGGCAGGCGGCTGATGCAGTCTAGAACGCGCGGGCGGCGTTCCCGTTACGGCCGAGCATCACGGCCGTTCGCTGGGGCACCAGACGGCGCTCCGTCGCGCCCGGTGCCACGAACCGGAACAGCGAGCGGTCGAGCGAGTAGATCCCGGTCGATGCGAGCCCGATGCGGCCGAGGCGGAACGTGAAGACCGGGTTCTCGCCGTTGCCCGCGTAGTGGTGCGGCTCGCCGCCGGCGGTGAGGACCGCCAGGTTCGCCTGGCCCCCGAACCGGTCGTGCATCGCGCCCAGGAGCGAGGCCGCGGACGCATCGTCGCGCCAGGCATCCTCCAGCCAACGTGCCCCGACCTCGGTGTCGGCGCGACCGTGGATCCGGCCCGCCGCCCGATATGCCGCCCGGAGCTGGCGGTAGTCGCGCAGGTCGCCGTTATGGCTGAACGCGTAGCGACCGGCCGGATCGTCGAACGGCTGCGTGTCGGGCAGGTCCAGCGTGGAGAGTCGCGACGGGCGGCGCAGGTGGACGAGGACTGCGGTCGTCTCTGCGGCGCCGACCGCCGCGGCCCCGATCGGGTCGTCGCGGAACGCGCGGACGTCACGGTGGCTGTGGAGCCGGCCATCGTCGCCGAGCCAGGCCGCGCCCCAACCGAACCCGGCGATGCCGAACCGCTCCAGCCGCTCGGCGAACGGCCACAGCTCCTCGATCCGGAACGGCTGCTCGGCGCGGGCGACGAAGTGCTCACACATCGGCCGGGATGATACGCGGCGCGCCGACCGGCTGACGGCCCCGACCGGGCCGGCATGCCCCCCCTCAGCGCAGCAGGCGCAGCCGGATCTCGCGTTCGTACTCGGGGAAGTAGCGCCCGACGACCGCCAGGTCGAACCGCGGCAGGATCGATTCCTTCGGCTCGCGCTCCAGGAGGAAGCCGAAGGTCTCCCGGACGAGTCGCTCGATGTCGTCGAAGTCGGGCGTCGGGACGAGCCGTGGGAGATCCGCCGCGGAGACCGTCACCTCGTGCCCGGTCGCGCCGGCGTCATCGGCGACCCGGACGCTGCACTCCCATTCGGATCCGATCGGGTCGCACACCACCTCGATCGTGGTCACGCCCGTGGCCCCTGGCAGGTCGGGCACCAGTACGTCGTGCGCGGCAGGTCGCGGCCCTGCCGGGTCGACGCGATCGGGGTCCCGCAACGCCGGCACGGCCGACCGCCCCGGCCATAGACGTACAGCGACCCGCCCGCCGACGCGTCGCCGCCCGTCGTGACCCGCTCGGGACCGCGCGCCCGATCGACGTTGGCGAGCATGAGCCGCCGGGCGGTCGCGACGAGGCGATCCAGGGTCGCGTCGTCGACGTCGGCGACCCGGGCGAACGGCGACACCTGTTCGATCCACAGGACCTCGTTCTTGTAGACGTTGCCGATGCCCGCCAGCGCCCGCTGGTCGAGGAGCGCCTCGGCGATCTCGCGCTCGGCTCGTGCCGGGTCGCGCAGCCGCCGATGCGCCTCGGACGCGTCGAAGTCGGGCGCGAGGAGGTCCGGACCGAGCCGTGACAGCGCCGGGTGGAGGCCGACCGCCCGGGTCTCGAACAGCTCCACGACCGGGGCGTCGAAGCAGACCGCGACGGAGCCTTCGACCTCGAGGACGAGCCGCGCGCGACCGGGCGGCCGGCGCCATCGCTCGCCCGGTCGGTAGCGATGCCACGAGCCGTTCATCCGGAGGTGCGTCCGGAGCTCCAGGCCCCCGTCGAACCGGATGAGCAGGTTCTTGCCGACCGAATCGACCGCGTCGATCCGCTGGCCGACCACGCGCTGGACCTGCGGCACGGCACCCGGGCCCTGGGCGCGAGCCCCGAGCACGTCGCGTCCGACGAGGTACGGCCGGAGACCCGCCGCGGTCCGGGCCAGGGTGTCGCCCTCGGGCATGTCAGCGCGCCGCCCGGAGCGCCAGGCCGCGGTACCCGGCGATGAACCCGCCGCCGAGAAGCGCCGCCCGCCAGGGCGACTCCGCGATGGCCACCCCGTCGACCTTGCGGATGACGAGCTCGCGCTGCCGGCCATCCGCGACGAGGCGTCCGAGCCCGCGCACCGCCGCCGCCATGACCTCCGGGTCGTCGGCCGGCGCGAGCGTCTGGAGCGTCGCGCCGCCGCGCTCCAGGTAGAGCGCCGCGACGCCGTCCACGAGCACGACGTAGGCCCCGGCCGCGCGCTGCAGCGGGCGTCGATCGTCCTCGCCGCGTCGCGGCCAGGGCAGCGCCGCGCCATACGGGTTCGCCGGATCGGCGGCGGCCAGCAGGTGGACCGGGCGATCGATCGCCGAGGGTGCCGCCTCGCGCGACGCGCGGAGCCGGTCGAGCGCGCCCGCCAGGGCGAACTGCGCGGCCCCCAGGCCATCGACGAAGTAGCCCCGCCGGATCCGACCGGCATCCTCGAGTGCCCGCAGCACCGGATAGACCCCGGCGAAGCCGCCCTCGATCCCCTCACCGGCGACGGCCTCGCGGGTCAGCACCCCGTGACGATCCAGCAGGGCCAGCGCCTGGGCGTGGAGACGTTCCGTCGACGTCACCCCGACGGGTGGCTCGACGAGCGACCAGCGGCCGGCCGCCTCGGGCGGCCCGAGCGTCGTGAGACGTCCGGCGCGCGGCCGCCGGGCGCCGTTCCCGCCTCCACCCGACGGGCGCTTCCAGCGCAGCGCCCGCAGCGGTGCGAACGTGTCGTTGGTGACCTCGCCGGCCCACACGAGGTCCCACAGCGCGTCGAGCATGTCGCGATCCGACCCGCCGCCGGCCGCGGTGTACAGCTCGCGATAGAAGCTCGCACCACGACGCGCGAGGTGCTCGCGGATCCGCTCGTGGCGATCGCCGTCGGGCCGGGTGGTGGCGTCGCCCGGCTCGGCCGGCCGGAGGACCTCGCGGCCGGGCCGGAACACGCTGATCCGTCCGTCATCGCGACCCAGGCTGCCGCGCCCGACCCAGCCGACCTCGCCCATCGCCCCGAGCTCGTCGAGCAGCCGCGGCTGGTAGCCCGGGATGCGGGCCGGCAGCACGTCCCGCTCCAGGACGGACGCCGGGATGGCGACGCCGGCGAGCTGGTCGACCACCTCGGCGAGTCGCTCCAGCGCGACCGTGCCCCGCAGCGGGGCCGCATCGGAGCCCGCCCCGATGGCCGGCGCCACGCCCTGCCAGGCGGGCAGGAACCGCGCGAGCGCGACCGGATCCACCGGCTCCACCTCGCGCCGCAGCCGCGCCAGCGATCGACGGCGGAGCAGGCGCAGCACGTCGGGATCGCACCACTCCCGTTCGGCGCCGCCCGGTCGGAACTCGCCGAGCAGCAGCGAGCCGTTGGCCAGCAGCCGCTGGAGGGCGTCGTTGACGAGGCCGACCGGCAGCCCCCAGCGCGTCGCCGGTTCGTGGCTGACGAACGGCCCGTGGGTGCGGGCGAACCGTGCGAGCAGGCCCTCGAGCGCGCCCGCGGCCGGGGCCGAGGAATGCGGCCGGCACGCCGACCGGCGGCGTGACCCCCACCCCGTCGCGGTAGCGGGCGACGTCCTCGATCGCGATCCAGCGCTCGTCGCCGGCGATGCGCACCCGGACCGCGCGCCGGGTCGCGGCAAGGTCGGCCAACCACGTGTCGGCCATCGACGCCCCGCCGGTCGTCCGGGCGGCGACCTCCGGATCGGACAGGTCGCCGAGCCGTCGCAGCAGGTCGTGGACCTGGTCGAGCGTCCCCGCCTGCCGGTCGTCGGCCAGGGCCTGCAAGCCGAGTTCGAGGTCGGCCAAGGCGTCGGGATCGAGCAGCTCGCGCAGCTCCTCCTGGCCCAGCAGCTCGCGCAGGAGCTCGCGGTCCAGGGTGAGGGCGCCGGCCCGGCGCTCCGCGAGCGGCGTGTCGCCGTCGTACATGTACGCCGCGACGTAGTCGAACAGCAGGCTGCTCGCGAACGGGCTCGCGCGCGGGGTCTCGACGGCATGCACGGCGATGTCCCGACTGGCGATCCCGCGCAGGATCTCGCGCAGGGCGTCGAGGTCGAAGACGTCGCTCAGGCATTCGCGATACGTCTCGACGAGGATCGGGAAGCTGCCGTACCGACTCGCGACGGCGAGCAGGTCCGCCGAGCGCTGGCGCTGCTGCCACAACGGGGTGCGCGTCCCCGGACGCCGCCGCGGCAGGAGGAGCGCCCGCGCCGCGTTCTCCCGGAAGCGGCTGGCGAACAGCGCCGAGTTCGCGACCTGCCCGACGACGAGATCCTCCACCTCGTCCGCCTCCGGGAACAGCAGCGCCTCGACGCCGTCGAGGCTCGTCTCGCCCTCCGGCAACCGGATCGCGATGCCGTCGTCCGACCAGATCGTCTGGACCTCCATGCCCAGGCGGTCCTGCAGCCGGGCCTCCAGGGCCAGCGACCACGGCGCGTGCACCCGCCCGCCGAACGGCGTCAGCAGCGTCAGTCGCCAGTCGCCCAGCTCGTCGCGGAAGCGCTCCACGACGATCCGCCGATCCGTCGGCAGGGCGCCGGTCGCCTCGCGCTCGTCCTCGAGATAGGCGATGAGGTTCTCGGCGGCGAGCTCGTCGAGGTCGTGGTGCTCGCGCAGTCGCGTGGTCGCCGCCGTCCGCCCGGCCGCGCCCCGCGCGAGGTCGGCCTCGACCTCGCCGATGAAGGCACCCATGGCCCGCCCGAGCTCGATCGGCCGGCCGACCGCGTCGCCCTTCCAGAACGGGAGCTTGCCCGGGACCCCGGGCGCCGGGCTGACCGTGACCCGATCGTGCCCGATCTCCTCGACCCGCCAGCTGCTGGCGCCGAGGACGATGACGTCGCCGTGCATCCCGGCGCGGAGCTCGTACACCATCTCCTCGTCGAGCTCGCCGACCCGCCGGCCGGGCGTGCCCGCCTCGCCGACCATGAACACCCCGAACAGCCCGCGATCGGGGATCGTGCCGCCGCTCGTGACGGCCACCACCCGGGCGTCGCGCCGACCCTCGATCGTGTCGGTCACCCGGTCCCACACCACGCGTGGCTTGAGCTCGGCGAACTCGTCGCTCGGATACGCACCCGCGAGCATGCCGAGGACGCCGTCGAGGACGTCCCGGGTCAGGGTCTCGTACGGCGCCGCGCGCGTGACCGTGGCCAGGAGGTCGTCGACGGTCCAGCGATCCATGACCGTCATCGCGACCAGCTGCTGCGCCAGGACGTCGAGCGGGTTGCGCGGGATCTGGGTCGCCTCGATCGCGCCCTCGTGCATCCGCCGGGTCACGACCGCGACCTCGAGCAGGTCGCCGCGGTACTTGGGGAAGATGACGCCCTTGCTCGGCGCCCCGACCTGGTGCCCGGCACGCCCGACCCGTTGCAGCCCACGGGCCACGCTCGTGGGCGACTCGACCTGGATCACGAGGTCGACCGCGCCCATGTCGATGCCGAGCTCCAGGCTGGAGGTGGCGACGAGCGCCGGGAGGCGACCGGCCTTGAGCTCCTCCTCGATCTCGAGCCGTTGCTCGCGGGCGATGCTGCCGTGGTGCGCGCGCACGATGTCCTCGCCGGCGAGCTCGTTGAGCCGCTGCGCCAGCCGTTCCGAGAGCCGCCGGCTGTTGGTGAACACGATCGTGCTGCGATGGCTGCGGATGAGCTCGAGGATCCGCGGATGGATCGCCGGCCAGATGCTCGTGCGCAGGTCCGGGCTGATGGCCGGGCCGCCGGGCTGGTCCTCGGGCGGCAGGACCTCGCCCATCGCGGCCATGTCGTCGACCGGGACGATGACCTGGAGCTCGAGCGCCTTGCGCGTGCCGGCATCGACGATCGCGACCTCGCGATCCGGCCCGACGCCACCGAGGAACCGGGCGATCGCCTCGAGCGGCCGCTGGGTGGCCGACAGCCCGATCCGCTGGGGACGGGGCGCGCCCTCGGCCCGCAGCCGATCGAGCCGCTCCAGGCTCAGCGCGAGATGGGCGCCGCGCTTCGAGCCGGCGATCGCGTGCACCTCGTCGATGATCACGTGCTCGACGCCGCGCAGGATCTCGCGCGCCTGGCTCGTCAGCAGGAGGTACAGGCTCTCCGGGGTCGTGATGAGGATGTCGGGCGGGCGGCGGGCGATCTCGCGGCGGTCCTCGGTCGGCGTGTCGCCGGTCCGGCTCGCGACGCTGATCCGTGGCGGCTCCTGGCCGAGCCGCTGGGCGGCGTGCCCGATCCCGGTGAGCGGCGCGCGCAGGTTCCGCTCCACGTCATAGGTGAGTGCCTTGAGCGGCGACACATACAGCACGCGGACCTGGCCCGGTCGGTCGCGGGTCGCGGCCGGGCTCGGGTCGCGGGCCAGACGATCGAGGCACCACAGGAACGCGGCCAGGGTCTTGCCGCTCCCCGTCGGGGCGTGGATGAGGGTGTCGCGGCCGGCGCTGATGGCAGCCCAGCCCTCGGCCTGGGCCGGGGTCGGCGCCTCGAAGCTCGCCTGGAACCACTCGCGGACGGCAGGCGAGAACGGTGCGAGCGGATCGGCGACGATCGTCGTGGCCACGGGACGAGGAGTATAGGCCGCCGCGCGCGCTTTCGACCACCCGTTCTAATTTGGCCCGCGAGTCACCCGGGTACGATGGCCCGTGACTTCGGTCCTTCCGGCCCACCCCGGGCGCGCCGCGGGTGCTGGAATGCGGGCGAACGGCTCGGCCCGCTGGCGGCCGAGGAGCGAGGAGGACGGACATGGGCACGCGAACCGTCACCAAGGGTGTCGCGATCGTCGCGGCGGTGCTGCTGATCTACGCGCTGAACCCCTGGGTCCAGCCACCCGAGGGCATCGTCCGCGACCTCGTGACGTGGGGCTTCTGGCTCAGCTTCATCGCGCTGCTGGTGCTCCTGTTCATGGAGCGCAACGCCGACGAGGGTACGTTCGTGGAGGTCGAAGGACCGGCATTTGCGCGGTTCCTGTTCAACAACACGCGCGCGGGACTGTTCTGGTTGCCGATCCGCCTGTTCCTGGGCTTCGCCTGGCTCGATGCCGGCTGGCACAAGTTCACCGATCCCGACAACGCGTGGCTCGGCGGCGGCAGCGCGCTTCGGGCCTACTGGGAGCGGGCCGCCGAGATCCCCGAGGGTGGACGCCCGCCGATCACCTACGAGTGGTACCGCGATTTCGTGCAGCTGCTGCTCGACAACAACGCCGAGAGCTGGTTCGCCTATCTCATCGTCTTCGGGGAGATCGCGGTCGGCATCGGGCTCCTGATCGGGATGCTCACCGGGTTCGCGGCATTCTTCGGCGCGCTGATGAACATGTCGTTCCTGCTCGCGGGGTCCGCATCCACGAACCCGGTCCTGTTCACCCTGGCGATCGGGATCATGCTCGCCTGGAAGGTCGCCGGATACTACGGCGTGGACCGCTACCTCCTGCCGCTGCTCGGAACGCCGTGGAGGCCACGTGCGGCGACCGCCGGGGTCCCCAGCGCCGGAGGTGCGCCGACCGGCTGACGGCTAGGTCGTGGTCCGCCGTCGCGGAGCGCGTTCCCGAGCGCGATCACGATCGCGACGAGCACGACGAACCCGATGAGGATCGCCACGATGTAGAACGCCGACGCTGCCGTAGCCGCCGTTCGCCGGGTCGAGGAACGGGTACGGATACCAGCCGTCGATCGCGCCGCGGATGAGCGTGAACCCCAGCCACACGAGCGGGTAGGCCAGCCACACCAGCCCGTGACGCATCGTCAGGCGCGTGATCGGCGGGTCGAGGATCCAGTCGATCACGACGACGACGGGGAAGAGCTTGTGGACGACGAAGTCGACCCACTGGACGGCCACCTGCAGGTCGTCGCCCGAGAGCAGAAGCACCACGACGATGAAGGTGACCGTGAGGTAGACGACCGATGCCCCGCGCAGGATGTCCTGGGTCGGGGTCCGCTCGGCGCGCCAGCGCAGGGCAAGCACGAGGAACAGCGTCGCGCCGAACAGGTTGCTGATGATCGTGAAGAAGGCGAAGAAGCGGGTCGGGAAGAACGCGCCGTCGCCCGCGAGCAGGATCGCCTGATACACGATCGCCACGAACACGAGCAACGCCGAGCCGCCGCGGACGAGGGCGAGGACGAGACGGCGATCCATGGCCCGCATCGTACGGGGGCCAGGTCCCCGTCGGGGGCCGATCCCGCCGTCGGTTCCGCTCAGTCGCCGACGGGCAGGGCCGACCGCTCGGCGACGATGGCCAGCGGGTCGATGCCCCGCAACGCCGGGTCGGCGGGCGCGACGCGGAACCCGGCACGATCGAGCAACCGGCGCGCCACCGCGGCGCGTTCGAGCCGGTCCAGCGGCTCGACGACGTCCCGCTCAGCGAGGGTGACTTCAGCGGCGTGATCGACGTCACCGGGCCGCCCGCCCGCGACGTTCGCCGCCAGAAGACGATGACCGAGCCCGGCCCGCCGCCACGCGGGCGCGACACCCAGCGCCAGCAAGTCCGTCCGAGCGGAACCTTCCGGCTGCCTTGACACCGCCGCCCCGACCACCGTCGCGCCCTCCACGGCCGCCGAGACCCTCGCGCCATCGCGGATGGCTGCCAGTACGAGCGCATGCGCGGTGGCCGGATCCGCCGGCGCGATGACCCGTGGCCCGAGGGTGAGGCGCGCCCACGTCGGCGCATCGACGACGTCGAGGACGGCCGGTCGGCCGACGCCGGGTGCAGGCGCCACCGGCATCGCGTCAGTAGGCCCGGCGAATGGGTCCCACCACCCGCGATCGCGTGCCTCGCGCACGAGACGTGGCACGACCGCGCGACGGACGAGGCCGGTTAGCGAAGCGACGCCGCGCCGCGATCCCCGGATCCGCGGGTTCCCCGACCGAGCCCGGCGTCCTCGAACGTCTCGGGGAGCGGCGATTGCCCGTACCGTGCCGCTTCGTCCGCCCATCGCTCCCGCCAGGCCGCCGGCGTCGTCGACGGGACCTCGCGATGCGCCCCGGCCAGCCAGGTCAGGGCCCAGGCCCGCGGCACGACCCGGTACGCGTCGTAGCCACCACCGCCGGTCGCCAGCCAGCGGCCGCCGGCATGGTCGTGCGCCAGCCGATCGACCAGCCGGGCCGCCTCGCCCATCGCGGTCGTCGTCACCTCCAGATGGGCGAGCGGGTCCCACGCGTGCGAATTGGCGCCGTGCTGCGAGACGATGACGTCCGGCCCGAACGTGGCGGCCAGCTCGGGGAGCAGCGACCGGAGCGCCGCGATCCACGCGTCCGCGCCGGTCCCCGGCGGGAGCGGGCAGGTTGATGCTCGTCCCGGCGGCGGTCCCCTCCCCGATCTCGTCAGCGTCGCCCGTGCCCGGGAAGAGCGCCCGGCCGGTCTCGTGGATGGAGAACGTCATGACCCCGGGGTCGTCCGCGTGGATCGCCTGGACGCCGTCGCCGTGATGGACGTCGAAGTCGAGGTACAGGACGCGGAGTCCGTCGCGCCGCGCACGGGCGATCGCCAGCGCCGGATCGTCGTAGATGCAGAAGCCCGACGCCCGCTCCGGCATCGCGTGATGGAGGCCACCGCCCGGATGCTGGGCGTGCTCCACGTCGCCACGAAGGATCGCCTCGAGCGCGCGGATGGACCCGCCGGCGACCGCGGCCGACGCCTCGTGCATGCTCCGCGAACGGCGGGCAGTCGCCGCCCTCCCCGATCCCGAGTGCCGCGAAGCCGTACGGGTCGTAGGAGAAGCGCTTGACGACATCGAGGTAGCGGGCGGTGTGGCACCAGCGCAGCTCGTCATCGGAGGCAGGTTCGGGGGCGAGGCCGGGCTCGGCACCGACCGCGCGCAACAGGTCGATGCCTGGCCCGAAGCGCCGCGGCGTGAGCGGATGGCCGGGCCCGAAGTCGTACGTCGTCGAGCGTGGTCCGTACACGAGGAGCATGGCCGTCACGATACCCGGACGAGGGGCCGGCCCGGCGACGCTGTACCATCCCCGCATGGACAGCCTTCTGATCATCCTCATCGTGGCGCTCGTGCTCGTCCTGATGTGGCGCGGACCCAAGACCCTCCCGAAGTTCGGTGAGGCCCTTGGCCGGGGCGTCCGCGAGGCCAAGACCGAGGCGATCAAGGCACAGGCGGAGATCCAGGCCCGCGCCAGCGGTGAGCCGATCCCCGGGTCCGAGACGACGCCCGTCCCGCCGGCCCCCGCAGCGCCGCCGGTCGCGCCGGGCACCGGCGACAGCGAACGGCCTGCCTGACCCGACCTCGAGCCGCGCACGTCGACGCGAGCCTGACGTGGGATGACGCCCGACGACCTCGAGCAGCTGACGAGCCGGCCGGGCCCGGTCCGCATCGCACGACCATCCTCGTCGACGGGATCGAGACGCCGACGCTCGCCGACCTGCCGCCGCTGCGCGACCACCTGCTGTTCGTCGGGCCTCAACCCCTCGCCGGTGAGCGTCGAGGCCGGCCACTACCACCAGGGCGTGCTCGGCCAGCGCTTCTGGCGGCGGCTGATGCAGGCGGGGATCCTGCCTCCGCGCACCGACCTCACGACCGCCGACGACGCCCTGCTCGCGGCGGGCCACGGCATCACGGACATGCACAAGGTCCCGACCGCGCGGGACGACGCGGACGACGAGGTGCTCACGCGCCGGGGTCGGGCCGCTCTGGCAGAAGATCGCGCTGTGGCGCCCGGCCGCGGTCGTGTTCATCTACAAGCGGGCCGCCGCGGTCGCGGCGGGCCGATCCCTCTCCGAACCATGGGGGCAGCTGCGCGGTGTCGCGCTCGGCGGACGGCCGTGCTTCCTCATGCCCGCGCCGTACGCACCCGCCGAGCAGGTCGACGAGGGGCTGAACCTCCTGCGCAACCTCGCGTCATCGCTGCCACGCGACCGCGCCTAGGACAGCGTCATGCCCCGTGGCCGGGCAGCCAGCGCGCTTCCGGCACGATCTCGCGGAGGCGGGCGCGCGACGCGTCCCACGCGGCGCATCGGGCGGGCCGGGGATCGAGCGGGCGCCGCGCCGCCCGTCGAGATCGCCGCTCAACGCCCGGGCGCCGTCGCGCCCATCGACGATGAACGCGACGTGGTCGGCCGTCGGACCGGGGGTCGCCACGACCCGGAGCGGGACGTCACCCGCGTCGATCGATCCACCGTCGCCGAGCTCCACCGTCGCGTAGGGCAGGTGGCGGCCGCCGCCGGGCCCGACGTGGACCGGGACCCCGAGCCGCAGGGCGATGGCCTCCGCGCCGGCGGCATGGTCGGGTGCGGCGTGCGTCAGGGCGATGGCCGCGATCGCGCCGCCACGCCGGGCGGCCTCCTCGATGGCGCGGTCCTGGCCCTCGCCGGTCGGATCGCCCGGATCGACGAGGACCCACGAGCGCCGACCGACGAGGTAGCTGTCGATCGGCTGCCCGGCGACACCGCCGCCGGCCGGCATCCGAAGGCGGACGATGTCCGGTGCGACGTCCTCCACGACGACCTCGCCGAGCGGCCCGGGTGCGAGTCGGTCGCGGACGTCGTCGATCGAGCGGACATGCGCGAGCTGCTGGAGCGTCGTGGATGTCGGCAGCCACATCCCAAGCGTCGCCGGCGGCCATCGCATCGAGCGCGTCCAGCGGGCGGAGCCAGGTGTCGGCCACGACCTCGCCGCCTTCGTAGGTCACCGACGCGTCGTCGGGCAGGTCCGCGACGAAGAACCGGGTGTCGAACCGCCGGGCGAGGCCGCGTGGCGTCACCCAGCGCGACAGCGGCACGAGGCGATCGGTCCGCAGCCGGAGATCGAGCGTCGCCGCGATCGCCGCGAACGTGGTCTCGCCACGCGAGCAGGGCCGTGCGTGCGGCCGCCCGTTCGCTCGGCGACCCGCCATCGGCGAGCAGGACCCCGGCCTCCTCGAACGACTCGCGGATCGCCGCGACGTACGCCGCGAGCGCCGCATCACCGGCGAGGTCGCCCCCGAGCGCGGCCCTCGCCGCCGCCGGCGCGAGTGAGGTTCGCGCGAGCAGGCCCGGATCCGCATCCCCGGCGTCGACGCGTCCGCCGGGGAAGACGTACATGTCGGCGGCGAAGGCCATCGATGCCGGTCGCCGGGTGAGCAGGGCCTCGGGTCCAGCCGGACCCGGCCGGAGCAGCACGACGGTCGCCGCCGGGCGCGGCGTGAGGGACGGTTGCTCCACCACGCCATCGTACGGTCGGCGGGATGGCGACGCCGCTCGTCGTCCCATCTCGGCATGGGACGGAACCGTGGTGCGGCCACGCGCCAGACCCCTTGCCCCGGGGTCAAGCGGGGCGTACCCTCACGCCTTCATACGCGCGGTCCCGCCCGATCAGGACCGCCGGAGGCCGCATGGCTCACGTTCGCACGTCACGGCGACTGGGGCTGATCCTCATCCTCTCTGCGACCGCGTTCGGGTCGCTCGCACCCGCCTCGGCCTTCGGCCGCCCAGCCCGCGGCCGACGAACCGGCCGCGAAGTCCGTCAAGGTCATCGTCACGTACGATCACGCCCCGGGTCGGGCGGCGAAGCGCGACATCGAGCGCCTGGGCGGCAAGGTCAAGCACGACCTCACCCACATCGATGCCCTCGCCGCGGTGCTCCCGCGCGGCCAGCTCAAGAAGCTCGAGGCGGACCCGGCGGTCGACGTCCGTCGAGATCGACGGCGTGCTCACGGCCTTCGACCACGGACCCAACACCGGCGACCTCGAGTACGAGAACGCGTGGGGCGTCGAGCACATCGGCAGCCGCGAGGTGCACCTCGCGGGCAACACCGGGCAGGGCATCAAGGTCGCGGTCATCGACACCGGCATCGACTACATCCACGACGACCCGGACAACCAGCCCTACGTCGTCGACCCCGAGTTCCGCGTCAACTACAAGGGCGGCGAGGACTTCCTGAACTACGACAGCGACCCGATGGACGACAACGGTCACGGCACGCACGTCGCCGGCATCCTCGCCGCCGAGCACAACGGCTACCTCGTCGTCGGCGTCGCGCCCAAGCGTCGACCTGTACGCGCTCAAGGTTCTCGGCGCGAACGGGCAGGGCGACTACTCGGGCCTGATCGCCGCGCTCGGCTGGGCGGTCGACCACGACATCGACGTCGTCAACATGAGCCTCGGCGGCCACGAGGTGTCGACCGCCCTCCAGGCGGCCATCGCGGACGCCTACGACGCCGGGCATCACGCTCGTCGCCGCCAGCGGCAACATCAATCCGAACGTCTGGCAGGAGCTCCTGTACGGCTGTCCGGTCGTCTATCCCGCCGCCTACGACCAGGTCATCGCGATCTCGTTCACGGGCACCGCGGACAAGCTGACCGGCTTCTCGTGCACCGGGCCGCAGGTCGACCTCGCGGCCCCGGGCGACCAGATCTTCTCGCCCGTCCCGGTGGGCCCCGCCGGCAGCTGCATGTTCTGCACCCCGCAGGGCTACAGCGCGCAGAGCGGCACGTCGATGGCGTCGCCGCACGTCGCGGGCGTCGCGGCGCTGATGCTCATGCCGGTATCGAAGACGACGGCGACGGCCTCCTCGCCGACGACGTCAAGGCGCATCTGTGCGCGAACACGTCCCCGCGGCGGGCATGGCCACGACCGATGCGCGCTACCCGAAGTGGTACGGCTGCGGGATCGTCGATGCCGACAAGGCGCTCATCGACACCCCGCCGCCACCGCCGACCGGCGGCCTCGACGCGGTCGACGACGCGGCCACGATCGCCGAGGACGGCCGATCGATGTCGCGGTCCTCGCCAACGACAGCGACCCGGACGGCGACAGCCTGACCGTGACCACGGCGTCGACGATCCCGCGTCACGGCACGGCGACGATCAATCCAGACGGCACGGTCCACTACGTCCCCGATCCCGACTTCGCCGGGACGGACACCTTCGATTACACGGTCGACGAACGGGTCCGGCGACGACGCCACGGCCGACGTCGCGATCACGGTCACGCCCGTGAACGACGCGCCGACGCCGGACCGGACGAGCTCGTCATCCTCACGCGACACCGCCGGCACGGTCGACGTGCTCGCGAACGACACCGACGTCGACGGGGACGCGCTGACCACGGCCGCCGTCGGCACGCCGGCGCACGGCACGGCGGTCATCGAGCCGGACGGCTCGATCACCTACACCCCGGCGTCTGGCTACGCCGGCACCGACGCCTTCGACTACACCGTCGCCGACGGCGCGGGCGGCTCGGCGGTGGGGACCGTGGCGGTGTCGGTCATCGCGACGAACAACCCGCCCGTGGCGACGGACGACGCGCTGACCGCCGCGGAGGACGCCGCGGGCGTCGTCGACGTCCTCGCGAACGACACCGACCCCGACGGCGGCGCGCTGACCGTGGTCGGCGTCACCCAGCCGGCGCACGGGACCGCCGCGATCGACGGCAGTGGTGGCGTGCCTCTACATGCCGGACGCGGACTTCAACGGCCCCGACGCTTCGACTACACCGTCGCCGACACGGTCGGCGCGACCGACACCGGGTCGGTGACCGTCACCGTCTCGCCCACGAACGATGCACCGACCGCGGTCGGCGACACCGCAACCACTGGGCGAGGACGGGGCCATCACGCTCGACCTCGTGGCCAACGACACCGACATCGATGGCGACGACCTCGCCGTGTCCGCGGTCGGGTGCGCCGGTGTTCGGCTGCGCGGCCGTCCAGCCCGACGGCGCGTGATCTACACGCCGACCGCGAACTACTACGGGGCCGACGCATTCGACTACACCGTCTCCGACGGCGCGGGCGGGACCGCGAGCGGCACCGTCTCGCTGTCGATCACCGCGGTCAACGACGCACCGACGGCGACCGCGATGGCCGTGACGACGAACTACCAGACGGCGTCGACCATCACGCTCCGCGGCGCCGATGTCGAGACATGCGACCTCGATTCCAGGTCGTGACACCGCCCGCGCACGGGACCGTCGGGCCGCCGTCGAACGTCCTCTGCGTCACGCTGTTGCCGCCCTATGCGGACTCGTCGAAGGTCATCTACACGCCGGCGGCCGGGTACTCCGGGGCCGACTCGTTCACGTATCGGACGTCGGACGGCAGCCTGCAGAGCCCGCCGGTGACCGTCTCGATCACCGTCAACCCGCCGTCTGCTCCATGTCGCGGATCTCGACGGTGCGCGGACACTGCAGGGCAAGACCTGGACCCCCAAGGTGACGATCCGGATCCACAACGCCGCCCATGCGAACGTCGGCAACGTGACGGTCACGGGCTCCTGGAGCGCCGGCACGTCGGGCACGGTGAGCTGCAAGACGTCGTCAGCGGGCGTATGCACGGTCTCGAAGACGGGCATCCCGAAGGCGACCACCAGCGTCCAATTCCAGGTCACCGGCACCGCCCTCCCGGCGAGCGCCTACGATCCGGCGGCGAACCACGAACCGGACGGCGACAGCGACGGGACGGCCATCGTCGTCGCCCAATGACGGCGGCTACCGGCTGAGCTGCTCCGCGAGGAGCGCCGGATCGGTGACTGGCAACCGGCAGGCGAAGTCCCGGCACACGTAGGCGGTCGGCCGGCCGTCGATGGCCGTGCGCTCGTGCAGCAGCGGGATCGCCGAGTCGGCGACGTCCGCCGCCCGGGCGACCGCGAGCACCTGGTTCGGTCGCCAGGTCGCCCAGACCGGGGCGAGCAGGTCGCGGGTCGCCGCGTCGGCCGGATCTCCCACGACCGCCACCTCGTCGACCGCGGCGGCCGCGAACGAGGCGGCGATGAGCCACTGCCCGAAACCCGTCGGGTAGCGCGCGAGGTACGGCGCCACCGTCCGCAGCGCGGTCTCGGCCGCGTCCCGGTAGCGTCCGTCGCCGGTCCACGCCGCGAGCCGCAGGAGCACGGTCGTGGCCATCGCGCCGCCCGACGGCACGGCGTTGTCCTGGACGTCCTTCGGGCGCGTGATGAGCCGCTCGTGGTCGTCCGCGGTGTCGAAGAACCCGCCCGCCGGATCGGCGAACCGCGCCAGGATCCGGTCGGCGAGGCCGCGGGCGAGGACGAACCAGCGCTCGTCGAACGTCGTCTCGTACAGGGCGAGCAGGCCGTCCGCGAGGTTCGCGTAGTCCTCGAGCACGCCGGCGCCGACCGCGCGACCGTCCTTCCACGACCGTCCGAAGCGTGCCATCCGGCCCCAGGAGCCCGCCGACGACGGTCTCGGCCGCACGGACGGCTGCGGCCGTGTAGCGCTCCTCCCCGAGCAGCCGGCCGGCCTCGGCGAAGGCCGCGATCGCAAGCCCGTTCCAGGCCGCGAGCGCCTTGTCGTCGCGCGCGGGTTGGGGTCGCGTCGCTCGCCGCTCCAGCAGTCGCGCGCGGGCCTCGGCGAGCCGCGCCTCGAACCCCGGATCGTCGCGCGCCGGCGGCTCGTCCGGGGCCGGCCAGACGCGGGACAGGATCGTGACGCCCTCCCAGTTGCCGTCGTCGGTCACGCCGTACGCGGCCGTGAACGCCGGAGCGGCGTCGCCGAGCACCTCGCGGATCTCGGCCGCGCGCCACGTGAACGTCAGCCCTTCGATGCCCTCGGTGTCCGCGTCCTGGCTGGCCGCGAAGGCCCCGTCCGCGGTCGTGAGCTCGCGGACCATGTAGTCGAGCACCTCGCGGGCGACCTCGAGGTAGCGACCACCGCCGTCGGCGCCGAACAGGCTCCCGGCGTGGAGGTAGGCCCGGGCGAGCTGCGCGTTGTCGTAGAGCATCTGCTCGAAGTGCGGGACGAGCCAGTGCGCGTCGGTGGCGTAGCGATGGAAGCCGCCGCCCAGCTGGTCGTGGATGCCGCCGTCGGCCATCTTGTCGAGCGTGAAGCGCACGAGCGGCTCCGATCGCCGGTCGCCCGCCGACGATCCGTCGGAGCAGGTAGCTCGATGGTCATCGGCTGCGGGAACTTGGGCGCGGCGCCCCACGACCCGTTCCGCGTGTCGAAGCGACGGCCAGGAGCGCGTCGTCCACCGCCGCGAATGCCTCGAACGTCGTCGGATCGGGGCCATCGCGACGGACCCTGGGTCCGGGCCTGCTCCGCGAGCGCGCCGACCAGGCGCTGGCCGGCGGCAAGGACCTCGCCGCGCTGCGTCGTCCACGCCTGGGAGACGCCCTCGAGGACCTGCCGGAACGACGGCATGCCGTGACGCGGGCGTGTCGGGGAAGTACGTGCCGCCGTAGAACGGCGCACCGTCGGGCGCCAGGAAGACCGACATCGGCCAGCCGCCACCGCCCGTCATCGCCTGGACGGCGCCCATGTAGATCGAATCGAGGTCGGGCCGCTCCTCGCGATCCACCTTGATCGCGACGAAGCGCTCGTTGAGGACCCTGGCCGTCGCCTCGTCCTCGAACGACTCGCGTTCCATCACGTGGCACCAGTGACAGGCCGCGTAGCCGATCGACAGGAAGATCGGCCGATCCAGCAGCGCCGCTCGTGCCAGCGCGTCGGGTCCCCACGGGTACCAATCGACCGGATTGTTCGCGTGCTGCAGGAGGTACGGACTCGTCTCGCCTGCGAGTCGATTGGGCATGCCACGATGGTAGCGGCGGGTCGACGCTCGCGGATGCGGCCGGCCCGAATCGGCCGGACGTGGTGCGTGGCGGCACCATTCGACCGATTCTGATCCAAATAACGTCCAGATAACGCAGGACAGGTATGGTCGGGGTGGCTCTGAAGCGGTACCCTCGCCAAAACGTAACGGAGGAGTGCTCACCTCTGGTGGTTCGACGTCTGCTCGCCGCGATCCTCGCGACGTTGGTAGTGGCCAGCCTGGCCGCGCCCGCGGTCGCGGCCGCCCCCGATCGCGCGGTCCCCAAGGTCGTGGTCGTCGTCGGACCGTCCGGCGCCGCCACGAACCGGTATCGCGCGGAGGCCCGCGCGGCCGCGACGCTCGCCCGGCGCTACACCCCGGACGTCACCGAGATCTACTCCCCCAACGCCACGTGGCCGGCGGTTCGCGAGGCGCTCCAGGGAGCGAGCCTCGTCATCTACATGGGCCACGGCAACGGGTGGCCGAGCAAGTACCGCGACTCGCTCTATCCCCCGACCCAGAACGGCTTCGGGCTCAACCCGGCGCCCGGGGGCAGTGATTCGAGGCACCAGTACTTCGGCGAGGCGCGGATCGCCGAGAGCGTGAACCTCGCCAAGGACGCCGTCGTCCTGCTCAATCACCTGTGCTACGCGTCGGGCAACAGCGAGCCTGGCGTTCCCGAGGGCACGCTCGACATGGCCCGCCAGCGCGTCGACAACTTCGCGGCGGGCTTCATCAAGGCCGGTGCGTCGGCGGTCATCGCGGAGGCGTACGCGAGCCCCAACTACTTCGTCAAGACCATCCTCGGGAGCGATCGATCCATCGATGCCGCCTGGCGCCACGCGCCATCAGGGAACGGCAACGCGTTCGCCTTCGAGAGCTCGCGCAGCAAGGGGTACATCGCGCAGATGGACCCGGCGCGCAACCGGTCCGGCTTCGAGCGCTCGATCGTGCTCAAGGCCGGGCTTGCCTCAGCAGATGTCCAGCGCGGCGCCCGGGGCTCGAGCACAGCCCCGGCGCCGCAGTCGGCCGACAGCGAGCTCGTGCCGTCGCTCCTCGACGCCGGCATCGAGGTCCAGGAGCCGTTCCTGACCGAGGCTGCGACCGCCGGCAGCACGTTCCGCTACAAGTTCCGCTACACCGCGGACGAGCGGGACCGGCTGCCGAAGAAGCTCGAGGCCAGCGTGCGCTGGGATCCGCTCGACCCGGTGGCGAGCGACCCGGCGGCCGAGGTCACGACAGGCGAACCGGAAGCGACCGAGGAGCCGGCCCCGACGCCGGAGCCCGAGCCGACGGCCGAGCCCGAGGCGACGCCGGCACCGGCGGTCGTGCCGCCGCTCCCGGTCGAGACGCCCGCCGCTGACCTTGCGGCGCCGTCGTCCGACGGTGGCGACAGCACGTCGTTCAACACCGTTGACGTGAGCGAGGCCGCGCAGGTCGAGTCCACCGCACCGGAGTCGACACCCGAGGCCACGCCCGAGCCGACACCCGAGGCCACCCCGGCCGCGGACTCCGAGCCGCGGACGCGGAAGCGGACGCCGACGCCGCGGACGCCGCACCTGATCTCGCGCTCGTCGTCCCCGAGCGTCTCGGCGATGTCGTGAGCCCGGTCAAGGTGAAGATCGCCAAGACCGCGATGGCATTCGACCTGACCGCACCCGCGGCACCGGGTCGCTACCGGCTCACCGTGACGTTGCATGACGGGGACGGCGTCGCGTTCGATGCCGCGACGCAGGCCCTGCTGCCGACGCTCATCGTGCGCGTGACGGGCGAACTGGATGCCGAGATCGTCGCGCCGGCCACGGCCGAGCTCGCGGCGGGCGCGAAGACGAGCCTCGAGCTGTGGGTCGCCAACCTCGGCAAGGACGCGTGGGGCCACAAGGCGCTCAAGGGCATCGGCGATGGCCTCGATGGGTCCAAGGCCACGTTCGCCCGCATCACCGGCCAGTGGGTCGCGCTCGGTGGCGCCGATGACCCCGACCAGGTCGCTGCAGCCTCGTCAGCGTCGATCGCGGCCGCCGAGCTCCCCGTCGCCCTCAAGCCCGGCAAGTTGGTCCCGGCCGATCTCGGCCTCGTCGCCCCGGTCGTCGCGGGCGACTACCTGCTGGTCCTCGACATCCTCACGCCCGATGGCGGCTCCCTCGTCGCCGATGGTGTCGAGCCGACGCTCGTCCGGGTCAAGGTCAGCGCTGCGCCCGCGCCCGAGACCACGGCCCCGGCCGTCCTGACGCCGGCCCTGTCGTCCGCGCCGTCGGTCCTCGAGCCGGCCGGCGACGCCGGAGAGTAGCGCGATCCGCACGTCGGCCTCGTGACGGACGCCCGGCCCATCAAGCTCGGGGTCCTGCCCTGGAACCAGTACACCGACTGGCCGTCGCTTCGTGCCCACGGCGCGCGAGCCGATACGCTCGGCTACGACTCGCTCTGGACGTGGGACCACCTCTATCCGATCGTCGGCTCGCCCGACGGCCCGATGCTCGAGGGCTACATGGTCCTTGCCGGCTGGTCGGCCGTCACGGAGCGTGCGACGTTCGGGCTCCTGGTCGGGGCGAACACCTTCCGCAACCCGGGCGTCGTCGCCAAGACCGTCACCGCGCTCGACCACCTCTCGAACGGACGGGCGGTGCTCGGTCTTGGCGCCGCGTGGTTCGACACCGAGCACACCGCCTTCGGCCTCGATTTCGGGGCGAGCGTCGGCGAACGCCTCGATCGGCTGGACGAATCGGTCGACCTCATCCGCCAGCTCCTTGACGGCCGGCCCGGAACGGCGCGCGGCGAGGTGTACCACGCGATCGATCTGCTGAACGAGCCGCCGCCACTCCAGGAGCGTCTGCCGATCCTCATCGGTGGCGGCGGCGAACGGAAGACGCTGCAGACCGTCGCCCGCTACGCCGACGCCTGGAACGTCGCGGGCGTCTCGCCGGAGGAAGCCGCCCGCAAGCGCGACGTCCTCTATCGGTGGTGCGAGGAGGTCGACCGCGACCCGTCCGAGATCGAGCTGACGGTGAGCCTGGGTCCCGTCGTGATCCGCGACGACGCCGCCGAGGCGGAGCGGGTCTGGCTCGAGATGCTCGTCCACAACGGCAACGGCGAACGCCCCGGGCGGTACGGCACGGTCGACGAGATCGCGTCCGAGGTGCGCCCGTACGTCGAGGCCGGGTTCCGGCACGTGATCTACCACCAGCCGCCACCGTTCGACGACGAGACGCTCGAGCGCTTCGCGACCGAGGTCCGACCACAGCTCGTCTAGGATTTGCGCGAGATGACCGACTCGAACGCCGTCCCGGGCTTCATCCCGAGCGTCCACGGGCTGCATTTCGCGAACAGCTGGGAGCCGGGCCCCACCATCCGACTCGGGGTCATCGACCCGCGGATCGTCGGCGTCGGCGACGCGAAGGCCGGGTTGTGCGGCGGGATGTCGTGGCTCGTCCGCGAGCGGTTCGAGGCCGGGCTGCCGATCCCCGCGGACACGGTCGCGCCGGCCAACGGCTCGCCGCTGTTTCGATCGATCGTCCGCCGCCAGATCCTGTCACTCGACTGGCTGCGGGTGCCGTTCCGCTTCTGGCTGGCGGCCGGAACCCGGCCCGACGCGCTGGCACGCCGCACGCTGGACGACGAATGGCCGCGGATCCGCGCGGCGATCGACGCCGGCCGGCTGCCGATGCTGGGCCTGATCCGGCATGCCGGCTGGAACCCGTTCGACCTGGACCGCGACCACCAGGTCCTGGCGTTCGCCTACGAGGCGGACCCGGCGAGCGGCGCGGTGACGCTCCGGCTGTACGACCCGAACTGGCCGGACCGCGACGACGTGACCCTGACGATCTCGCCGCAGGCATTCCGCCAGTCGACCGGTGAGCCGCTACGTGGGCTGTTCCTGCTCGACTAGCCCGCCACCAGGACGGCAGCCCCAGGCACGCGATACTGGCGTCTGGGCGGACAATTCGACTGGACATGAGCCACGCGACGCTGGATCGGGTGCTCGCCGGGCTCGTCGTGGCGATGGCGGCGACGGGGCTGCTCTCGCTGCGCATGGGCTCGCCGGATACGGCCTGGCTCTTCACCCTCCACGCCGTCCTTGGCGGCTCGTTGCTCGCCGCCGTCATCGTCAAGCTCCGCCGATCGGTGCCACGAGCCTGGCGAGCCGGTCGCTACGCCCGCCTCGCGTTCGCGGGACTCGTCAGCCTTGGCGTCATCGCCGCGCTGAGCGGCGGTTTCCTGTGGGTCGCGTCCGGCGAGCTCCTGTCGGTCGGCTCCTGGACGGTCCTCACGCTCCACGCCTGGGTCGGCCTCGCGCTCGTGCCACTCGTCGTCCTGCACCTGCTGCCCCGTCGGTGGCGGCTGCTGCGTCCGAACCGCTCGGCGCTCGTCCGACAGGCCGGCCGCGGTCGGCCGCTTTCACGACGGTCGGTGCTGGCCGCCGGCGGTCTCGCGCTGGCCGGGGTCGCGGCCTTCGGCGTGACGTCCGCACTCGACATCTGGCGCGGCGGTGTCCGCCGGTTCACCGGATCGCGCTGGCTGCCGGCCGGTGGCGTACCGCCGGCGACGACGTTCTTCGGCGAGGGAACGCCATCGATCGACCGCGACGCGTGGCGACTCACCGTCACGGGCCCGACGTTCGCGCGCCGGTGGTCGCTCGCGGAGCTGCAGGCGCTCGGCGAGACCGAGATAGCCGCCGTCCTCGACTGCACGTCGGGCTGGGCGATCGAGACCGGTTGGCGCGGCGTGCCGCTTTCCGCGGTGCTCGGTGCGCGGACGACGGCTGCAGCCTCCGAGTCGATCACCGTGCGATCCGTGACCGGCTGGTCGACCGTCCTCGGGCAGGACGACATCCCGCGAGCCTTCCTGGCGACCGGGGTCGCCGGGGTGGACCTCCCAGCCGCCAACGGCGCTCCGTGTCGCCTCGTCGTCCCGGATCGTCGCGGCCTCGACTGGGTGAAGTGGGTCGACGAGATCCGGGTCGGCTCGAGGCGCTCGGTCCCCTCAGAACATCGTGGCGCACCACGGGGCACGGGACGGGGTGAACAGCATGTCCAGGGTCGCGACGACGTGACGCTGACGATCTCGCCGCAGGCGTTCCGCCAGTCGACGGGGGGCCCGTTCCGCGGGCTCTTCGTCCTGCCGTAGAACGAGCCAGCATCGGAACCAGCGGCGCCGACGGGTGCTATGCCGGCTCATCCTCCAGGTGCTCGCTATACGCCAGAGTCGGCTCTTCCTCTACGACTTCGGCGACGGCCGATACCGATTGGGGCCGCCGTTCTTCGAGTGGCCGCGGTCGAATCTTCGAGATCAGCCCGGCGAGCGCAACAAGCGTTCGGTCCTTGTCAGCCCGGTCGTACGACAACAGGAGGTCGATGTCCGCCGTTGGCATACTCTTCGGCAATCCTTATCACCTCGCCCTGGTCTCCCAGCACGGCGGGGTCACCCGTTTCGGCGATTGCAATCGCGTGCAGAAGCGTCGCGTCACGCGTGTCGAAGCTTCTCCAAAAGCCCACGTGTTGGCGCTTCGCAAGCGGAATTCGTCGCTCACGCGCCCAGCCTACGCAAGCAGCGAAAACGAATGCGTCCTTTAGTGTCGGCAAGGCAGAAGTCTCGTCATCCTTCCCCCACGCCTGGAAGATGGGGTGTTTGTCCAGCTGCACATAGAAGCGGTCCTGATCAGCCGCACTTCGAATGCCCGGGGCCGAACTCTCGGTCATGCGGCTGTCTCCTCCACCGATGTCGCGCCGGTCGCGTCGTCAAATCGCAGCAGGTACTCCCGACCTACGCGCTTGGCAAGTCAGCGACCTGCTCTCGGATCCATCTCTCGAATTCCGTGACGAATAGGATCAGCTGCTTCGCAATCGAGGGCAGGACCTGGACGATACTGGTGACCGGCAACTCGGACAACCGACCGAAGGGTGTGTCGATAACGAGGGGCGCTTCTTCTCCAGTCACTCTCGACATCCCGGCGATGAACGCAAGGCTCAGCACCTGACGTTCGCCAGCGGACAACCCAGCCAGCGTAGTCGTGTGGAAACGGTCCTCAACCTCAAGTCGATAGTCTTCGGTCACGCGAACCGACTCGAATTGCTTCTCCTTCCACACGAACGTCTTGAATATTTCATCAGTCGCGGCCTGGATCTTGTTCGCGCATATCTGCACTGAACGTCGAGAGGAGATGCTGTGCGGCTTGTGCAGCCTCCGAAGCAAGCTGATATCGACGGCGCGCCACCTGCCCTTGCGTTGATTTCGCCCTGATCTGGGAGAGTTTTCCGCGCGCAAGCTCGAGTTGCTTTCCATCGCGCTGATCTCGGCCTCGAGCCTGCCCTGTTCAAGGACTGCGTCTCTGTACCGGTCGTCGAGCGTCCGACGCGCCTGTTCCAGTTCGGCGACGTCCTCGGAGAACTCGGTGGCACGGCGATTGGCAACCTCCTGTAGCTCGCGCTGAACCTCGAGCATCTCCTCATTGATGCTCTGGCGCCGCGAGATGACCTCTTGAAGGCGGGACTTTGAGGTTTCCGCGCGAACCTCGATCCCCTTTAGCTCACCTGCGATCCTGAGGACGGCGTCAACCATCTGGGCTGATGCGGCTACGCTGTGGCGCTGCTCCAACTCCTTTGTTAATTCGTGGTCGAGTGACCTGCCGCAGATACACCGCCCTTCGCAAATCAAGTCTTCGATGAACTGCTGTCGGATCCCCGACGGAATCTCACCCTTTTGCCGCTTTGCGTCCAACACCTCGGTGGCGCGTCGGACAGCGTCGAGCGCGAGTGACGACGAACCTTCATTGACGACGCTTTGTAGCGATAGCGACAGCTCTCGTTGCTCGTCCTCCAATCGACGATGGCGCCCCTCCACCTCGCGCTCGCGGGCTTGTAGGCCACGCAACTCGCCAAGCTGATCCAGCTTGGCTCGAGTCTGCTCAAGTTGGCGACGGAGACTCTCGGCTCGCTCCCGAAAGTCGGCGAGGCGACCCTCTCGCTCTGTCAACTGCTGCGTAAATACCTCCACGCGCTCGACGAGGCGCACTTCCTCGGCATCTAGTTCGCCCTGCTCCTTGAGGGCACGCGAGTACGTGCGCGCAACATCGGCGAGGTGCTCGACTGCTCGCTCGAGGACCTTCAGCTTCAAGACGCTGCGAACAGCCTCTTGTACCTCGCGTTCATGACCCGGCCTTGTGAGTTCATCGATGCGCTCGCCGTCGAAAAAGAAATACCGGCGGGCGTCCTTTGGCAAGATCACATTGATCGTTGCTTCCGGGTCTCCAACGACCTTGACCCGACCTCCGGATAACAATTCTTGGAGCGACAAACTACTGTCGCGTTCCTGTCCTGTCGGCGTCCTGACGAGCTCACGACGCACCACGAATTCCTTGCCATCGTGCAAGAAGTGAAGCTGTACCCACGCACTTGGGTGTGCGTCCTCCACAACAGCGGCCTTGTTGATGAGCATCCCCGAAAGGGCAGAGGCCTCCATGCCGTACAGGACCCAATTCAAGGCATAAAAGAGGCCAGTCTTTCCCGCCCCGTTCACACCCGTCACGATGTGACGTTGCGCTCGGCTTCGAAGGCGAATTGGATCTCGTGCTCACCGCGATACTGCCGAAAGTCGCAGAGCCTGAGGCGTGTGATAATCACCGAGCGTCATCCGTGGCCAACGCTTCGCGCTCGATTCGATTCCTTGATTCGGTCCTTCACACCTCTGGGCCGATCAGATCCATCTGTTCCTGCTCGGCGATGATCGTTTCCAACAAGACCCGCTTCACTGGTACGGGTAGCTCCTTCAGGTGCTCGAGCATCAGCTCCTGAACTCCCATCTCGTCACCTCCCCATCAGATGGATGAGATCGTAGCCATTCAGTATCGGCCATACCGCCTCTCGGGCCCGGTCGGGCTCCAAGCTCGAAGATGCGAAGTCCAAGACCCGAGTCATCTCGCGCTCAACAATCTGACGCTCGTACGTCCCGTTCCTTCGGGAACGACAACGTAATCGACGAGGCGAGCCGACACTTTGCCGGAAGCCGGCCTAAGAATCCGGCCACGTCGCTGGATGAACTCGCGCGGGTTCCCACTACTAGCAAGAAGGTGGGCCTCGCGCGTATCCGGGATGTCGACCCCTTCGTCCAATGCGCGCATTGCGACAATGGCCGGAATCCGACCTGCCTCGAAACCGTTGAGCACTTCGGCTCGCGTCTCCCTCCCCTCTTCAGCGGTGAATGGGCGCGGGACGTGACCTTCAGCGCGAACGACGTCTGACACGGCGCCAAGCTGTAGACGACTTGCGCAATAGAACAGTGTGTGGCTGAGCCGACGACCAGCGGATCAACGCTCTCACCTTCGTTGGCTTGCCGGATGCCTGGTTGAGGATGCGTGACCGCTCGTCGAGGAGCGCGAACAGTCGATTCGAGCCTGCTCTCATCGCGTTCCCGCGCTTCCCTGCTCAATTCGGAGCCATCACCTCGCGATACTGGCTAAGTTCCTCCCTATCGAGCTCCACCAGGACTGGCTCGTAGTAGTAGGGAACGAGTCGACCTGCGGCGATAGCCTCCGCAAGAGAAACTCGGAGGGCTCTGCCTCCAAAATACGACTCGAGCAGGTCGGTCCCAGCGTCGTCGTGCCAGCGTCGGGGCGTTGCCGACAAACCGAGCCCGCCACTTGAATGTAGGGCGCAGAAAAAAGGCAACCGTGCGGCCCCGAGGTGATGGACCTCATCTCCCACCAGGACGACATCGAGGTCCCTTGTCAGGTCGAGCAGACGTTGGAACGGAGGAAGTGCTGCTGTCTGGATTGTGGTGACCAGCGTGATGGGCCAAGAATGCTAGCGGATTCAAGAGATGCAAAATCGATCGCCTCCTGGGCGGCCGGTCACGGAGTCGACGATTCGTAACAGCGAATCGGTGTCAGTCCCAGTCCCTGCACTGGTCCCACTGATCGAACCAGGTGGATATACGGAACAACGATCACGATGACGGTGGTCGGGCCGACCCCTGGCCTGCCAGCACGCGAGAAACGGCCGAAAGTGCCGTTTTGGTTTTGCCTGAGCCGGTAGCCATAGAACAGATCCGCGCCCTTCGCGCGAAATCCACGCGTCGACCGCTGCTTCCTGATAATCACGAGGGGCGAACTCTGCCGGGGGCGACATCGGACCTGGGTGAGGGGTCGGCCTCGCGCTGGTCAAGACTCGCGGAGCGTGCCATTCAGAGATCGTGATGAGTTCCCGGGCGACGGCGTCGGGGAGCTCCATGACGCTCAGGTTGGTCGTCCTGCCCTCCCATAGCGACTGAAAGTTCGCCACCTTACGCTGGACTCAGTCGAACTCGCGTCCCACGAAAAGAACACATCAACCGATTCGAAGTTAGTGATCAGTCCACCGATCGTCTCATTTGCAGACCCGCCGAAGGCGACCCGGCATCCATCCTGGTAGGGAAAATCCACGCCTTCTCGTGATAGATGCCCTGTCCCGAGGTGGGTACCGCAAGGCGGATGTCGAGCCGCTGGTTGGCGACCAACCATGCCAACAAGACGAGGTTATCTGGCGGCGGATCGGCCTCGGCCAGGGCCGCGTAGTCGGCGAGTAATCGCGTCCTCGCGGGCTTTGATGCCGCGCGACATGGCCGCGACATCGTCCGCTGTTAGGTTCGGGCTCGCGACAAGTCGAGCTCGTCCCTCCCGCGTCGTGAACGACGTTAGGCCTCGTCCGGCAGCCGGAGCCGGAACTCGTCGAATACCGACGGCACGGTCGTACCTAGAGGCGACCTCAAGGCAGCGAACGAAGAAATCGGCCAGATCGTCACGGTCCGACCCGATACTCCTCTTTTAGATCCAGGTTTCGGAGACAAGGTGATAGCGGCGAGGTCATTCGGGCGCCAAAGTTACTTGGCACCACGCCGACCACGATGATGGGTCCAGGAATCGCCTCGGGCCGCATTCGATGCATCAACTGGAGACTTAGCGGTGACCCGCTCGAATGTCCCCAAGTTTGTGTCAATCCGACGCGCGAAGGCTTGAGTCGGGGTGACGAATACCGTCAACCTCGCGTGTCCACGCGAGACCGCCCCAAGGACTCGTGTAACGAGATGCTGTGCCCAGGATGCCCGGTTGCCGAACTCGAGGACCACGTGTAGGCCATCGCCCAGTATGTCGGCCTGGATGCCCGGGACACGTACCCCGGTCGTAAACCGTGTCTTCTGAGAGGCCACGACCCTGGGACCATCCGAGCCCGCGCAGCTCGGCGCGTAAGGCCGCCTGAAGCTGTCGCTGGTCATAAACGAACAACGAGCTCGCCTTGGTCTTGCTTTGGCGTGGCGCCTCGGATGCGATGAGAATTTCGAGGAGCCAAGCGATACGCCAGGTCGACGTGGGTATCAATCGCCAGGACGTCGCTGGCCCCGGCGATCGGCGCGTCGATGACTCTCATTCTTAAATCCACACCCAGAGCAGTTTCCCAGATATTCCTCGCGGTCGACTGCCGCATTCCGACGTGCGCGAGCAGTTCGAATGGCTGAACCTCGCCTCAGCCAGGAATTCGGAGTCCGTGTGTGTGTGTCGCTGTCGATGAGTTCATTGATTGCGGTCCTGTACTCCCGCCGGCGGGTCGTGGCGCCGGCCTATCGTTTCATGTCGTTCCGGCACGTCATGCAGCGTTAGGCTGGTGAGGACTGCTTCAACATCCGTCGGCTCATCCGAGTCTTGGACCAGTGAATTGCCAAGCGGAACAAATGAGTCCTAAGTTTGTGGGCTCCTCGTGGGTGGGGCAGAGTCGTATTCGGCAAGCGCCCTTGGGCTCGGGTCGGCTGAGCCCTCAGAACATCGTGGCGCACCACGGGGCACGGGACGGGGTGAACAGCATGTCCAGGGTCGTGACGCTGCCCGGCTGGCATTCGCGGGCCCGGCCGGCACGCGCGAGGTCCGCGAAGCGGAACGCGCCGAGGTAGGCCGACGCCAGCGCACCGACATCGAGCGTGATGTGGGGCTCGGCCGTCGTGCGCGCCACGACCGGGGCGCCGTCACGGACCGCGAGCTCCCAGCGACCGGCGTTCGAGTCGAACATCGGGTCATCGATCTCCAGCACGACCGTGCCCGACCCGTTGTAGGTCCGCCCACCGAGGGCGGCCGCCACGTCGACGATCCGTAGCCACACCCCGTCGGCGACGGTCAGGCCGAGCCGGCGCGGCTCGTCGAGCCACAGCTGGAGCGGATGCGGGACCGGGCCGCGCCAGGCGCGCACGGTCGCGGTGAGGTCCATCGACAGCAGCCATTGCCACAGGGCCTGCTCCGCCGCCGGATCGAGCGCCGTCACCTCGAGCACGAGGATCGACCCGTTCGGTCCGACCGGACCCCACTCGCCCTTGAATCGATAGATCGCGTACGCCCGCGGCTCGCCATCGACCTCGAGCAACGCCCGGAACTTCGGCCCGTTGCCGCCCTGCATCCACTCGGCGTCACCGAGGACCTCGAGCCGCCATTTCGTCTCCGTTCGCGAGACCGCACCGGGGTTGATCCTCCGGACCTGCTCGAAGACGGCGGGGAAGACGCGCATCGCTTCTTCGACGTCGACCATCCGCACGACGCCGTACGGCGCCCCATCGCCGGCCGGCCCTTCGACGGGCTGGCGAAAGATCGCCCGCGTCCGATCGATCTCGAAGCTCGAATGGACGGTCCCCATGCCGAACCCGAACCGCTGGTAGATCGTCCCCTCGGTCGCCCACAGCACGGCCACCGCCTCGTCGCGTGCCCGGGCATCGGCGAGCAGCCAGTCCATCATCTGGCGCAGGATCCCGCGTCGCCGATGGCTGGGCCGGACGCCAACGGCGCTGATGCCCGCCGCCCCGACCTCGCCGCCGGGCACGGTGAGGCGCAGCGAGTACGCCCCGGCACTACCGACGCGTTCCTCACCATCGAAGGCGTTCACCAGTCGATCGGGCTCGAGGAGCTGGGATTCGTGCTCGAACTCTGCCTCGCTTAACTCCTCGCCGAACGCATCGGCGAGGGGGCCGAGGAACGCACGGATCTCGTCCGGACGGGGGCGGCGCAGCGTGATATCGTCGGTCATGGGCGCATGGTGACAGCGGCCGTCGTGGCCCGTTGTCCGCTGTCAGACAGCGGCAGGTCCTGCGCGTCCGTCTGGCCGCGGCGAGCGGTGTCGCGGCACGTCAGTAGGTTATCCCAGGCCCGTGTATCGGTACACTGCCCCCAGCCCCCCCGCCCCTTACCGAAGGGCCACATGACCACATACGACCCAGTGACCGGTGGTGAGACCGGTCGCCGCCCGACCGTCGCGGAGTTGTTCGCCGGAGTCGGAGGCTTCCATCTCGCCCTCGATCGCGCCGGGTTCGACGTGGTCTGGAGCAACCAGTGGGAGCCGGCGACCAAGGCACAGCACGCCTTCGACTGCTACGAGCGCCACGCCGCGGCCGGCGACTTCCAGACACACGGCGCGAGCGCCGCGGCAGTCCACGACGACGACCGATCTCGGCCTCGCCGACGCATCGTGGCCGTCAACGACGACATCGCCGCGGTCCTCGACCAGTACGAGACCGAGCTCACGCGCGACCAAGCGACGCCCGGTCTTCCAGACCATCCCCGACGTCGACCTCCTCGTCGGCGGATTCCCGTGCCAGGACTACAGCGTCGCCAAGACGCTCCGCCAGGCGCACGGACTCGTCGGCAAGAAGGGTGTCCTATGGTGGGAGATCCACCGCCTGCTTCGATTGAAGCTGCTCAGCGGCCGGCCCATCCGCCACCTGTTCCTCGAGAACGTCGACCGGCTCATCAAGTCACCGACCGGACAGCGCGGTCGCGACTTCGCCGTGATGCTCGCGTCGCTCGCCGACCTCGGCTACGAGGTCGAGTGGCGGGTCGTCAACGCGGCCGACTACGGCTTCCCGCAGAAGCGGCGCCGGGTCTTCATCATCGGCCGGCTCGGGCGGACCGAGGGCAGCCCGTACGACCAGCTGCTCTCGGACCGGCGTCCTGGCTCGGGCGCTCCCGTTCGTGAGCGCGAGGCCCGTTCGACTGGACGCCGGTCTCACCTCGACCGTGACGTCAAGGTCGTCAGCGACACGTTCAACCTCGGGACCGAAGCAGACGCCGTTCGGCAACGCCGGTGTCATGCGTATCAGCGCGGGCGACCGCGGCGCCGTCGGTCTGGACTCACGATGTCGCGTCCGGCATACGTCGGCGCCGCGCCGACGCTCTGGCCGACATCCTCGAGCCTGTCGACGACATGCCCGCGCAGTTCTTCGTCGAGGGCGAGGACCTCGAGCAGTGGAAGTTCCTCAAGGGCGCCAAGAGCCTCGTCCGCATCAATCGCGTGCCACCGGTCATCGAGTACACCTACGACGAAGGGCCGATCCCCTTCCCTGATCGCACCGACGGTCCGTCACGAACGATCCTCACCGGCGAGGGCGGCGCCACCGCGTCCCGCTTCAAGCACCTCATCCAGACCGAGGATGGCCGCTATCGACGGCTAACGCCACGTGAGCTCGAGCTGCTCAACGGCTTCCCCGGGTGATTGGACCGCCGGGATGTCCGACGGAAACGCGCGTTCATGATGGGCAACGCGCTGGTCGTCGGCCTGGTCGAGCGAGATCGCCGACGCGCTCATCGGCGACGTCGCGAGCGCCGTCAGCGCTCCGGTGAGCGGGCCGCCGCTTCCTAGGCGGTCCAAGCGGGCACGTGGCCGGGTCTCCAGCTCCCCAATCCCGCCGCCATCGAGCCCGGCCGTTCGCAGCGTCATGCGCGCCAATCGCGCGCGGACACCGGCCCTGAACGCCGACTTCGGCGCGCGCTCCGTGAGCCGGCCTCGGCGGCTACCGGCTCAACTGGAAGAAGGCTCCAGGGCCGACCCGACATCGCCTATCCCGGCCGAAGGCTCGCGATCTTCGTCCACGGTTGCTACTGGCATCACTGTCCGCGCTGCTATCCGAACCTCCCAAAGTCCAATCCCGGAGTTCTGGGCTCGCAAGTTCGAGCTCAATCGCGAACGCGACGCCCGCAAGCGGATCGACTCTCGAGGACCTCGGCTGGACAGCCATCGAAGCGTGGGAGTGCGACATTGGGAACGACATACTCGGATTGGTCATGAAGATCAAATCGCTCGGTACGTCAACGCCCTGACATGTTGCTTGGCATGACACCGTTTCCCGAGCTGACCCTGCCACCCGGAAACCTCGGACCTTTTTCTCGCGGTCGGCAGGCCGCATCTGTGGCGGAAGCAATCGCCTGGCCCAAGGGAACAAGTGAACAGCAGGTTTTCAGCCGCCTCGTCAAGTCGGTGAGTACCAGGTGGGCGTCGCAAACCCGAAAGGAGGCGGAGTGGACGGTGAGCGCAGGAACATCAACGACATGCTGCCGACGATCGTCCGTTCCCGGGGAAGTCTACAGTACGCCCCGAGCTTCACTGCCATCTTCGAAGCCCTTCAGGAACTAGGCGTTGGGCGCAACAACCTTGCGTTGGAGCTGATTGGCTGCTTGCTTTTCCAGTACAGCGTTCAATGCTCAAACCATGAGGAGTTCGAGCCTGGCGCTTGGCGATATGTGCCACCACCTCGCGTGCTGGATGAAATCGAGAAATGGACAACACCGTCGCTGACGTACCAGTCTACCACGTGTTCCTACAACTGACGAAGCGCTCGCCCTCAACGAAGACGTGAAGTATCAGACTCTCGGCTACGACATCACGAGCGGCGTCGACGCAGAACAACTTGGCCAACGTGTGCGCACATCGTGGCTGTCTTTCTTGGCGGCATCGTTGGTGAAATTCGCCGGCACGCTTGCCAGGCCCCCCTCAGAGTCGCACCAATCAGTCGCTGCCGCAAGCGCATCCGCTCCTCCAGACTACTTTTGTGCGTCAAGTCCTAGACAGGCGGCAGGTCCTGCGCGTCCGTCTGTGCCGCGGCGAAGAGGTCACCGACCTGCTCCACCCGTTCGAACAGGTCGCGGACGGTCCAGCGGTCGGGCCGGAGCGACGGGTCGTCGAGCTCGTCCCAGGTGATCGGCGTCGACACGGGCGCGCCGGCCGCCGGTCGGACGGCGTACGGGGCGACGAGCGTCTTGATGCTCGCGTTCTGGGTGTAGTCGAGCCGGGCGCGACCCTTCCGGGCACCCTTGGCCCACTCCCACGAGATGAGCTCCGGGACGGTCGAGCCGACCGCCTTGCTCACCCGCTCGACCCAGGCGCTGGTGTCGTGGAACTCGTACTTGCCCTGCACGATGGGGATCCAGATCTGGATGCCGCGCTTGCCGGTCGTCTTCGGATAGCCGCGGACGCCGAGGTGGCCCAGCGCGGTCCGGAACAGCCGGGCCAGGGTCACGGTCTCGTCCCAGGTGGTCTTCTCGCCGGGATCGATGTCGATGTAGGCGAACGTCGGCTGCCACGGGTCGGGCAGCTTCCCGGTCCAGGCGTGGATCTCGAAGCTCGTCTGGTTGCCGAGCCAGGCCAGCGACGCGGCATCGGTCGCGATGAGGTGGTCGTTGGCGTTGCGGTCGGTCCGGCCGTCGACGCCGGTCTCATGCCAGCGGGTCAGCCACGTGGGCGAGGTCTCGGGCAGGTTCTTCTGCCAGAACCCGGGCGCCCCGGCGCCGTTGGGGAACCGCTGCAGATTGAGCGGTCGATCCGCGAGGTGCGGCAGCATCGTCGGTGCGATCCGCGCGAAGTAGCGGATGAGCTCGCGCTTGGTGATGGGCTCGTCGCCGGCCCCCCGGCCCTCGAAGATCGGCTTGTCGAGGTTGGTCACCTTGAGGTCGTGGTCGCCGACCCGCCAGACGCCCTCCTTGCCGAGGGCATCGAGTGCGGCGAGCTCGGCATCGGTGGCGCCGACGTACTGCTGCATGGGGGAAGGATGCCCTGATTCGCGTGGGCTCGGGGTCGCGACGGCTTCGGGCTCCGGTGGGGTCGCGGCCTCGGCGGCACGGACCGCGGTCGTCGTCGCGATCGGGGTCTCGCGCACGACGTCCCTGGGGTCACGGTCCGGCTCGATCCCCTTGTAGGCCGTCTGGCGGACGTGCCCGTCCCGTGTCCAGCCGCCGATCTCGGCCCGGATGACGAGCTCCGGCCGAACCCAGCGGATGCCGACCAGGTCCCCGCCCCAGCGGCCCCGGTAGTCCTTCGGCGGCGCCGGATCGAACGGTGGATCCTCGACCTCGAGCGCCTGCAGCCTCGCCAGCAGCTCCTTGCGGATCCCACCCGTGAAGCCCGAGCCGACCTTGCCCGCGAAGCGCAGCTTGTCGCCCTCGTACACGCCGATGGCCATGGCCCCCAGATCGCGCGCGTTGCCACTCCCCGGGGTCCAGCCGCCGACCACCAGCTCCTGTTCGGGCCGGATCTTGAGCTTCAGCCACGCGTTCGATCGCCGGCCGGGCTCGTAGCGCGACCGACGCAGCTTGGCGATGACGCCCTCGACCCCGAGCCGCCCGGCCGCCTCGTAGAACGCGATCCCGTCGCCCTCGACGTGCGCGGCGTAGCGGACCCGGGGATGCTCCTTGAGCACGCTGCGCAGGAGCCGTTTGCGATCCTCGAGCGCCACGCCCAGCAGCGATCGGCCATCGAGATACAGCAGGTCGAACGCCTGGAAGACGAGGCCCGATGCCGACGCGTCCCCGAGCTTCGTCTGCAGCAGGCTGAAGTCCGGCCGGCCGGCGTCGTCGAGGGCCACGACCTCGCCGTCGACGATCGCTTCGTCCGCCTCGATCCAGCGGGCCGGGCTCAACAGCTTCGGGAAATACGTCGCCGCGTCGTGGAGGTTGCGTGTCCAGATCCGGACCTTGCCGTGGTCGACCACGGCCTGGACGCGGAACCCGTCCCACTTGATCTCGAACAGCCAGTCGGGGTCGTCGAACGGCTTGGTGGCCAGCGTCGCGAGCATCGGGTCGATCCGCTGGGGCATCGCGCCCGGCGTGGCGCCGGTCAGGTCGATCTCGGCGGTCGCCGCGGGCGCCTGGCTGATCCAGACGGCGTCCCGATTGGCCTTGACCTCGTCGTTGGTCCGGCCGGTCTTGACGCTCTGCGGATGGTCCTCGGCATCCCAGCCCGTGACCGCCGCCTCGTCGCGCTTGTGGATCAGCAGCCACTGCTCGCCGGCGTCGTCCTCGAAGGCCGCCTGGGGAGCGCTGCCGGGTCGCCGACTGGTGCGGACGATCGTGAAGCGGCCCTTGAGCTTCTGGCCGTCGAGACGGAACTTGAGCTCGCCGTCGGTCACCGCCTTGCGCCCGTCGAGCGTCGGGGCCTCGGGCTCCCACGTCCCCCAGTCCCACACGATGACGTCGCCGGCGCCGTACTGCTTCGCCGGGATGACGCCCTCGAAGTCGAAGTACTCGATCGGGTGGTCCTCGACGTGGACCGCCATGCGCCGGGTCGCCGGATCGAGCGTCGGTCCCTTGGGCACCGCCCAGCTGACGAGCACGCCGTCGATCTCGAGGCGGAAGTCGTAGTGGAGCCGCGTCGCGCGATGACGCTGGACGACGAACCGGCCTGTCGTGCCGGCGACGACCGGCGGGCGCCGGTTCCGGGGTGATCGCGAAGTCGCGTTTGCGACGGTATTCCTCGAGCGGCATCAGGCGGTCAGTGTGCCGCAGCCCGGCCCGAGCGTGGTCGTCGCGACGGCTGATGCACATCGGAGGGTCGCCGGATGGACCGTTGGTCAGTGATGCACCTCAGCGGCATCGGCGGCCGGGTGGCCCGCCCGTTGCAGGCCACCGTGATGCAGCCGATGTGCATCAACGGCCAGGTGGTCGTCCACGACGGCCAGATCTGTGCATCAGGCGGCGCGGCCCTGGCGGCCGGCCGCGGCCCGCCGGCGGCGCGGCCGCGGCCGCGCGGCCGCGCGGCCGCGGGCCGCCCCGAGATCAGGCGGTCTTGCGCTTCCGGGCCGGCTTGGCGGGCGCCTCGTCGTCGGCGGCCTTCGCGGTCGTCTTGCGCGTCTTGCTGGCGCTGGCGCTGGCCTTCTCGGCCTTCGCCGCCGTGGCGGCCTTGGCCTCCTTCGCCTCGCGGGCGTCGGCGACGGAGACGGGCTCGGTCGAGCCCGCGGCACGAGCGGTCTTGGCCGCGTTGACCGACGCTTCGAGGGCGGCCATGAGGTCGATGAGCTTGCCGGTCTCCTCGGGCTCCTCGATCTCGACGGTCTCCTTGCCCTCGACCTTGGCCTGGATGACGTTCTCGAGCGCCTCGCGGTACTCGTCCTTGTAGGCCGCCGGATCGAACTCGCCGGTCATCGCCGAGACGAGCTGCTTCGCCATCGCGAGCTCGGCGGGCTTGAAGTCGAAGTCCTCGGCGGGGAGGTCCAGCTCGCCGGTCGAGCGGATCTCGTCGGGCCAGTGCAGGGTCGTCATGAGCATCGTGTCGCCGAACGGATCCAGCGCGGCGAGGGCCTCGCGGTCCTTGATCACGACCTTGCAGATCGCGGTGAGGCCCTCGTCCTCCAGGACCGAGCGCAGGAGGTAGAACGCCTTGCGGCCGATCTTGTCGGGCTCGAGGTAATAGGCGCTCTTCACGAACCGGACCGCGGCGTCATCCCGTTCCGCCTTCGTGAACTGCTCGATCTCGATCGAGCGGACGGTCTTGAGCGGCACGCGCTCGAGGTCCTCGTCGGTGATGACGACGTACTCGCCCGGCGAGTACTCGTAGCCCTTGACCGTGTCGCCGCGCGAGATCGGCTCGTCCTCGACCGGGCACCAGATCTTCATCTGGATGCGCGACAGGTCGTCCTTGTGGAGCATGTTGAAGCTGATGCCCTTGGACTCGGTCGCGAGATAGAGCTTGACCGGGATGGTGACCAGTCCGAACTGGATGGCCCCCTTCCACATCGCTCGCGCCACGGCAAACCTCGGCTTCGACGGGCGCCCAGGCAGATACCGGTCCTGGGCTCCGGACGGTCACGATAGCGCACTCGGGCAAGGCGAGGGCTCACGAGCGTCCGCGATCGGCTCGCAGACGCGTTGCGCCCGTGCACGAGGGCAGCCCGGAACGCGGTCCTCAGTCGAGGACGATCAGCCCGTCCATCGAGACCGTCGGCCGGTTCCTGGTCCCGGAGACCCGGACGGTGATCTTGTGCGAGCCCGCGGTCGGCCACGTCTTCCCGTAGACGACCCGGCGCGCCTGCGTCGTGCTCGAATACGTGTCGATCGTCGCGGCGTACACGCCGTCGATGTAGATCGTCACCTTCCCGCGGACCTTGCTCCGGGGCATGACCAGCGCGATCCCGCGACCCGTGAACCTGAACCTGGCCGCGGCGCCGGCCTGCGTCGACGACGTCCGTACCCGGTTCGTGGCCGAGCTGACGGTCGCGCGACTCCATTTCCCGTCGTAGTCGATGGCGGCCGCCCGATCGCTGTACACCCGGAAGGTCTGGGGGGCGGCTGCTCTCCTTCCAGGCGCTCCAGTTGCCCGCCGCGTCCTTCGCACGGACGCGGAACCGGTGCGAGCCCGACAGGCTCAGCGACGAGACCGTCGCCGTCCGGACGCTGGCGGATGTCGTGATCGGTGCCGCCCCACGACCCGCCGTTGAGGCTTCGCTGCAGCTCGTAGCGCGACGATGGGACTCGATGGATCGCTGGCCGCGGACCAGGCGACGCGCATCGTGAGGGTCGTCGGGATCGAGCTCGAGACGCCCACCGCCTGGCCGGTCAACGGCACGACGCTGGGTGGCTTCGCGATCGGGGCGTCGTTGCCGATGACGACCGGGATCGTGGTCGTCGCGCTCCGGCCCCAGTTCGAGCCGGCGACGCGGACCTGGTAGGTGCCCTTCGGCGTGGACGGCGGGACCGTCACGTTCAGCGTGGCCGTCTTCGCGGTCCAGCCCATGAGGCTGGTCGGGCTGAACGAGGCGGACCAGCCGTTCGGCGCGTCGACGACCGAGAGCTGGACCCGCTCGAAGAAGCTCGAGGTCCGCGGTGATGGTCACCGGCACGCCGACCGTGCCACCCGACTCACCCGTCCCGGGGGCCGGGTCGTGGGCCGCGAACCCGAACGACCCGAGCTTGGCCACCTTCGAGACGTCGAGCAGCTTCTCGTGGGTCGAATCCGGGTCGGTGCTGGTGAACCACTTGAGGTTGCCGAGGTACTGGAGCGAGGCCTTCACCTCGGCCGGGGTCGCGTACGGGCGGCTCGCCTTGTAGAGCGCCACCGCGCCGGCGACGGTGGGGGCGGCCATGCTCGTCCCCGAGAGGTAGGCGTAGGTGTTGCCCTTGTACGTCGACCAGATGCACTTGCCGGGCGCGATGAGGTCGACGTCCTTGCCGTAGTTGCTGAAGTCGGCGAACGTGTCGTCCTTGTCGTAGCCGCCCCATGAATAGCAGCGATTCCCGCCGAGACCGCCCGGTTTGCCGTCCGTGTCGGCGAGGGCCGAAACGGTGATGACCTCGTTGTAGGCCGCCGGGACGTAGTGGCTGGCGCTGGCCTTCTCGTTCGCGGCCGCGGCCACGACCGTGATGCCGCCGCTCACCACCCGGCAGATCGCGGCATGCAGGATGTCCTTGTTGGACGTCCCGCAGTTGCCGTCGTCGGCGCCCTTCTTGGCGACGCTCATGTTCACCGACTCGATCAGCGGACGGCTCGAATCGTTCGGATCGCGCTGGGCGAGGATCCAGTCGAGACCGCAGACGTACCACGACAGGAGACCGTAGCCCTCGTCGTTGAGGATGCGGACGGCCCACAGGCGGGCGCCCGGGGCGATCCCGACGACGCCGGCCGTGTTGTCGATCGCGGCGGCCGTGCCCGCCACGTGCGTGCCGTGGCCGTTCTTGTCGCGCCAGAGCGGCCCGATCGCTCGAGGCGCAGTTGTAGCCGCCGGCGATGTTGAGGTCGGGGTGCGTGGCGATCCCGGTGTCGATGATCGCGACGTCCGCGTCGACGCGCGCGTCGAGCCCGTTGATCGCGGCCGCGGCCGAGGTGTTGCCACCGACCCGCGGGACGCCGTTGGGGATGGTCTGCGAGGCCAGCTCGATCACCTCGTCGGGCACGACGGCGACGACGTTCGGATCGGTGAGCAGGGCCTGGTGCTGGCCTTGTCGAGCCTGGCCGTGAAGCCGCGGAAGGCACGCGAGAAGCTGCGCTCGGCCGGGTGCCGTCGCGCTTGCGTGCTTGTCGAGGACCGCCGCCGTGTCGCGTCCCGGCGCAGCATCACGAGATACCGACCGGTCGGGTCCGGAGCGCCCTGCGGTCAGCGTCGGCTGGTCGCCGTCGGCGTCGGGGGCCGTCGTCGGCTCGACGTCGGGTCGGCGGCCGGCGTGGCGTCCGGTCTCGGGTGTGGGCTCGGTCGCCGGCGGTCCGACGGCACGACGGTCGGGCTCGGCGTCGGGTCGGCGGGCGGGCTCGGTTCGGGCGTCGCGGTCGCCGGAGGTCGGACGGCGTGGGCGTGGCGACCGGCGTGGGCGCGGCGGACGGCTCGGCGCTGGGCGGTGCGGAAGGATCCACGGGCGGCGGGATCCATCGGCCGCGGCAGGGCCGACCAGCGACACGGAGACGACGGCGGCAAGGGCGAGGCAGGCAAGGGGACGGCGCATTGGGCTCTCCGGATCGATGGGGCCTCGGAGGAGACGGCGCGCCTCGACGTGCGCTTGGCTCGACGCACATCATCCCCCGTCTGGCAACCCCGACCAACCCACCCGTAGGTCCGGGGCCCCTATAGGCAGTGGGTCCTAACCACACCAGACCCGAATGGACGGCCCATCGCCGGCGGCCTCGCCACCCTGTCCGCCGACATCGTCAGGAGGCCGCGCGGATCTCCGATTCCGCCTCGCCGACGCGCGCCAGGATCGTCGAGCGCATCGTGTCGAGACCGGCCCAGACCTGCTTCGTCGCGTTCGAGATGGAGGTCAGCTGCGACTTGAGCTGACGCACCACCTCGAGCTGCTCCCGGATCGCCGTCAGGGCCGCACCGATGGCCGCGGCATCCATCTCCACCTCGCGCTCGACCAGCGACGCGAGGGCGAGCAGGCGCGCCAGCCGGACCGCCGCCTCGAGCGTGGCGGGCTCGGGCGCGTCGGGATCGATGACGCAGTACACGTCGTCCCCCACCAGGGCGAACGGGGCGATCCCGCTCGGCGCGTGGGCCGGCGTGAACACCGCGAGCGCGACCGCCGCTCCACGGTTCTCGCGAGCCTCGCGGAGCTCGTCGCGCATGCCCCGCATCGACATGGGCCGATCCTTCGCCTCGATGACGACGCGCAGGTCGCAGCCGCGCGCCACCCGCGCGTCCAGGGTCAGCACGAAGTCGCCCTTCTTGGACTTCAGGAGCGCGCCCGTCTCGAGTCCGGAGATGTCGAGCAGGTCGCCGGCGCCGCGCGCGATCTCGCCGAGCATCGTCGCGAGCAGGTCCTCGAAGTCGGCGCCCTTGGCGGCGGAACGCGATCGTTCGGCGCCCCGGGCGGCGGCGGCCGCCTCGATGGCCACGAGCCGTTCCTCGAGCCCCTTGAAGCCCGCCGCGATCTCCTGGCGGAACTGGTGCATCGGCGAATGCAGCCGCGTCGGATCGAGCAGCTGGGCGAGCTTGGACGCATCGCCGTCGAAGTAGCGCTCCAGCATCCCGCCGATCCGTCCGATCGCGCTGTCGCGCTTCGTCTCGTCGAACAGCTCGTCGACCATCCCGCGGAGCGCGCCGCGGTCGCCCAGGAACCGCTCCAGCGTGCGCGGCAGTCGCCCGTCGCCATCGGCGAAATTCGCGCGAAGGGTCTGCTCGAGGGCCGCCGCGGCCCGTTCGTTGACCTGCTCGGCCTGGCGGACCATCCGCTCGAACTCCGTTCGGACGGCGTCGACATTGACCGTGACGCCGACGTCCTGGAGGGCGAGCAGCCCGATCCGCACGGCGCGCTCCACCAGCGCGACCCGATCGGCCGCCGGCCGCTCCGCCAGGAATGCGGCAAGCGCCGGGTCGGCCAGGACGACGCGATCGACGAGGATCCGATCGCCCTCGAGGCGGACGCGGGCGCCGGTCAGCTGGTCCGATTCGGGCGCCGGGAGCGGGACGAGGTGGCTGATGGCTTCCATGACCGCGACGGTAGGACCCACCCGTGACATCTAGGCTGTCACGGCTGTTGGGGCGCGCGTCGTACCATCGCGGCGTGATCACCATCCCGCGTCCCCTGCGCCGGTCCGCGACGTTCCTGCTCGCGTGCGCCGTCGTCGCCTCGCTGGCGCCGGCCGCCCTCGCCGCGGAGCCCATCACCGTCGCGCCCGCGACGATCGCGGCGACCCGGCCAGCCGAGGCCGCCGACGAGATCCTCGTCCGGTATCGACGCGGGCACGACCGGCGCCGAGCGACGCTCGATCGCCAACGCCCACGGGCTGACTCGTCTCGCGGCAAGCCCGGACGGTCGCACCGAGGTCGTCATCGCCCGCGGTCGTTCCGCCGCCGCGACGCGACGCCACCTCGCCGACGAGCGCGCGATCGTCGCGGTCGCCCCGAACCATCACCGCGAGCTCGCCGACGAGTTCACCGACGAGCCGGAATTCCCGAATCGAGTGGGCACTCCACAACACCGGCCAGTCGCTCGGTGGCAACGGCACGACGACGGGCGTCGCCAACGTCGACATCGATGGGCTCCAGGCGCTCCGCTTCGGGATCGGCGATCCGGCCGTGGTGGTCGCCGTCGTCGATGACGGGATCGACTTCAGCCACCCCGACCTTGCCGACCGCGCCTGGACGAACCCGGGCGAATCGGGCGGCGGCCGGGCAACGAACGGCATCGATGACGACGCCAACGGCTACGTCGACGACGTCCACGGCTGGGACTTCTGCAACAACGACAACACCGTCCACGATCCGGGCGAGGACTGGCACGGGACGCACGTGTCGGGCACCATCGCCGCCTCCCTGGACGGCGCGGGCACGCTGGGCGTGGCGCCCGGCATCAGGCTCATGGCGCTCAAGTTCATCGACGACGGCCAGGAGTGCGGCACCGACGGGATGGCGGTCGACGCGATCGACTACGCCGCCTCGTTCGGGGTCGGGATCATCAACGCGTCGTGGGGCGGCCCGGAGCCGAGCGCCGTGCTCGACGTCGCGATCGCGGCCTCGGGGGCGCTGTTCGTGGCGGCGGCCGGCAACGACCAGCAGAACATGGACGGCAAGAACAGCGACGGGACGCCCGGCATCCGCTTCTATCCCGCTGCCTCGACCCTGCCGAACGTCGTGTCGGTCGCGGCGATCGACCAGCAGGGGCGGACTCGCCTCGTTCAGCAACTACGGCAAGATCTCGGTCGATCTCGTCGCGCCCGGTACGAACATCCTGAGCACCTACCCGGCCGAGCCCGGCTGCTCGCCCTGCTACGCCTGGTCCGCCGGCACGTCGATGGCGGCGCCCCACGTCACCGGGGTCGCGGCGCTCGTCGGGAGCCGCCTGCCGGCGCTCTTGGACCAGCCGGCCGCCATGCGCAGCCGGCTGCTCGCGACGGGTCGGGGCCTGACGGCGGCAGTCGGCAAGACCGTCACCGGTCGCATGGTCAATGCCCTCCGGGCGATCGACAACGTCGCCCCGACCCTCGCGCCACCCGATCGCTTCAGCGTGAGCCTCGGGCTCGGTGGTGAGCACGACATCGTTCACGGGCGCCGTTCGCTGGAACGCCGCGACCGACCAGATGAGCGGCGTCGCGAGCTACGCCGTCAAGCGCAAGAGCCCGAGCGGCTGGTCGACGGTCGATTCGTCCACGACCGACCTGTTCGTGCGCTCGTCCCTGCGCTTCGGCTCGGCGTACACGTTCCGGGTCCGGGCCACGGATCGCGTCGGGAACGTGAGCGGTGCCGCCGACGGGCCGTCGATCAAGGCGTCGCTCTATTCCGATGGGACCGCGGCCGCCCGGTACAGCGGCAGCTGGCGGACCGTGTCGAGCAGCACGGCGCTGCGGTCGAGCGTCCACACCTCCTCGAAGGCGGGGGCGTGGGCAACGTACCGGTTCACCGGGCGATCCATCGCGATCGTCGCGCCGAAGGGTCCGACCCGCGGCAAGTTCCGGGTCTACGTCGATGGCACGCTGGTCTCGACCGTCGACCTGCAGCGGTCGATCCACGAAGGCGCGGGTGGCGGTCTTCGCCAGGGCCTGGACGGCGACGGGCACGCACACCGTCAAGCTCGTGATCGTCGGCTCGAAGCGCGTCGATATCGACGGGTTCGTCGTCGTCCGCTGAGCCGCTCAGCGGAGCCGGCGCGCCGCGTGCTGCGCCGCGCCGCGTCCGGGTCAGCTGCCGCGGTAGGTCGTCATCGAATAGGGCGCCAGCAGCAACGGCACGTGGTAGCTGCGCTCGGTATCGGTGATCCGCAGCTCCACGCTGAGCTTCGTGAAGAACGACCCGTCCTCGTGGGCGACATCGAATTCGATGCGGTAGTCGCCGGCGGTCAACGGTCGTTCGAGGAGGTCGCGGACGCGTCCGTCGGCTGTCGGTCAGGGCCTGGGTCATGCGGATCGGGGACGCCGCGACATCGAGTCGATAGAGCGCCACCCGGACGCCGGCCGCCGGCACCCCACGTTCCGTGTCGAGGACGTGGGTCGAGATCGTCGGGCGGGCTTCTCCGGGGTCGGTGGCCACGCTATCCTCCGCGGATGGGAATGCTGCGGATCGAGGTCGGCGACCTCCACTTTACCGCCCGCTGGGAGGCGGCCGCCCCGAACACCGTCGAGGCCATCCGGCGGATGCTCCCGATCGATGCCCAGCTCATCCATTGCCGCTGGACCGGCGAGGCGACGTGGATCCCGTTCGGGGATTTCCGGCCCGGCCTGGAGTACGAGAACCACACGTCCCACCCGGCGCCGGGGCAGCTGGCGATCTACCCGGGCGGCATCAGCGAATGCGAGATCTTCTTCCCGTACGGCGGGTGCACGACGGCGTCCAAGGTCGGCCAGCTCGCGGCCAACCACTTCGCATCGGTCATCGGCGACGAGGGCTGGGAGGATCGCCTCCGCGAGATGGGTCGACGCACGCTGTGGGAGGGCGCCCAACCGATCCGGATCGTGGAACGCGATGACTGACGGCGGTCGCCGAGGGCCGGTGACCCGACTCGTCATCCGCGGCGGGACGGTCGTCACGGCCGCGGGGTCGCGGCTGGCCGATGTGGCGGTGGACGGTGGGCTGATCACCGCGATCGAGCCGGATCTCTCGGGGCCTGCTGCCGAGGCGTCCGAGGTGGTCGATGCGACCGGGATGCTGGTCCTCCCCGGTGTGGTCGACGTCCACACCCACACCCGGGTGGCGTCGGATGCCGAGCCCGACCGCTTCTTCCAGGATTCGGTCGCCGCGGCGTTCGGTGGGACGACCTCGTTCCTCTCGTTCAACAACCCGGGCACAGGCTCGTCGCCGGCGGCTGAACGATCGCTTCGGACCGGCCTCGCGGAGTGGCGCGCCGCGACGGACGGCGACAGCGCGATCGACTACGGGCTCAGCCTCGCGATCTCGGGGCACGCCGACGACCCGCTCGCCGAGCTCGCGGCGACGATCGATGCCGGGGTCGCCACGTCGAAGGCATTCATGGTGTTCGACTTCCGGCTCGCCGATCAGGCGCTCTTCGATGCCATGCGGCGCATGGGCGAACGCGGCGGGATGCTGCAGGTCCACTGCGAGGATCCCGTGCTGCTCGACGCTGCCATCGCCGCGGCGTTGCAGCGTGGTGACGTATCACCGCGCTACCACGCTACAACGCGACCACCGTATGTCGAGGCGGTCGCGACGGCCCGGGCGCTCGCGTTCGCTCGGGCGACCGATTCGCCCGTCCATGTCGTCCACCTCTCGTCGGCGGCCGCGCTCGACGAAGTGCGGCGAGCCAAGGCGGCGGGCGTCCGTGTCACCGCGGAGACCTGTCCCCACTACCTCACGCTGACCGACGTCGGCTACGACGAACCCGACCCGGCCCGCTGCGCCTGCTACGTCATCTCGCCACCGTTGCGGTCCGCCGCCGATCGGGACGCACTGTGGGAGGGGCTCGCCGACGGCTCGCTCGACATGGTCGCCACCGATCATGTCCCGGACCGGTTCGGCATCGAGAAGGCCGAGGCGTCGAGCGGGGTGTCGTTCGATCGCATCAGCAACGGTGCTCCGGGCATCGAGACCCTCCTCGCGCTGGTCTACAGCGAGGGCGTCGCCCGCGGTCGGATCACGCTCGAGCGGATGGTCGAGTTGCTCGCCACCGCTCCCGCGCGACGGTTCGGCCTCGCGTCGAAGGGCTCGCTCGAGGTCGGCAAGGACGCCGATATCGTCGTCTTCGATCCGGACGCCCGGCGAACGCTCCGCGCCACCGACCTCCACCACACGAGCGACTACACGCCGTACGAGGGGTTCGCGGTCAGCGGTGCGGTGCGGGACGTGCTTGTGCGCGGTGCAGACGTCATCCGGGATGGCTCCTTCGTCGGCCGTCGTGGCGCTGGCCGGTTCGTCGAGCGTGGCCCGATCGCCGGCTGATCAGCGGCGCGCCGCGTCGGCGATGTCCCGGGTCTCGTCCCCGGCTGATGCCCATCCTTGGGCCGCCCGGAGCCTCCCCTCTGCAGTCGATGCACATCCGCTGCATCAACCTCGCCGGGTCTGCAGCACAGTCGGATCAATCCCAGCCGCCGGTCCGCCATGGCAGGCGAGGCGGGGCGGGCGCGTCCGGATCGAGCCCGTTCATCGCCGCGACGACGCGCGCGAACCGGGCGAATCGAAGGCCCGACAGCTGACCAGTCTCAAGGCGGCTGATGGCCGACTGCGCGAGCCTGGACACCTGGGCGAGATCGCGCTGCGACCAGCCGATCGATGGTCCGCCGTCGTCGAACCATCCGCCCGATGATCTCCCAGCCCAGCTGGACTTCCGGGATGCGGTCTGCCCGTGCTTCGGAGGTCCACGCCATGGCGGCGACCGTACGCGTGGGCGCTCACTGGCGCCTTACCGGAGGATCACTCGTCCGCTTCGACGAGCGCACGCGTCGCCACGGCCTGCCACCGCGGTTGATGCAGCAGATGTGCATCACCCGCGAGTTGGGCGCTCGATGGCCCCCGGTTTGTGCATCGCGCGGCGGCGCGCATCGCGCGGCGGCGCGGCGGCGGCGCGCGGCGCCGGGGCGGCGACGGCGGCGTCGCCCTTGAGGGCGATCGCTCACGGTGCTAGTCGAGCAGCGAGTACGCCCGCTGCGTCAGGAACTCGGCGAAGTCGTCGTCGAGGACGAGCCGGTCCAGCAGGTCCTGGGCCTCGGCGAGGCGACCCTCCCCTGCCCCGCCGAGCCGAGCCAGCTCCTCGTCGCGGATCGCGGCGTAGCGCTCGGCGGGCAGCCCGCCCCGCGTCCGCCACAACCAGAGCTGCGAGCGGGCGATCTCCGCGGTCGCGGCGTCCTCCATGAGGTTGTCGATCGCCGCGGCGCCGGTCCCCCGCAACCACGCGTCCAGGTAGGCAAGCGCAACACGAACGTTGGCCCGTACGCCTGCCTCGCTCATGGCACCCCCCGCCACCGCGAGGTCCAGCAGCTCGGCCGCGGTCACCGCGACCTCGTCGCGCACACGGCCCTTCTGGTTCGGAGCGTCGCCGAGCACCGAATCGAAGATCTCGGTCGCCAGCGGCACGAGGTCGGGATGGGCCACCCACGTCCCATCGAACCCGTCGCGGCTCTCGCGCTCCTTGTCGTCGCGGACCTTGGCCATCGCGGTCTCGGTCACCTCGGGATCGCGGCGGTTCGGGATGAACGCGGCCATCCCGCCGATCGCGTGGGCTCCGCGGCGGTGACACGTCGCGACGAGCAGCTCGGTGTAGGCGCGCATGAACGGGACCGTCATGGTGAGCTGGGAGCGGTCCGGCGTGACCAGTGACGGCGCCGCGCGGAACTTCTTGATCGCGCTGAACAGGTAGTCCCAGCGGCCGGCATTCAGGCCGGCGGCATGCTCGCGCAGCTCGTGGAGGATCTCGTCCATCTCGAAGGCGGCGAGGATGGTCTCGATGAGCACCGTGGCGCGGATCGACCCGCGCGGGATCCCGAGGGTCGCCTCGGCGTGGAGGAAGACCTCATTCCAGAGCCGCGCTTCGTGGTGCGATTCGAGCTTGGCCAGGTAGAAATATGGGGCCGTCCCACGTGCCACTCGCTCGGTGGCGTTGTGGAACAGGTACAGCCCGGCATCGAACAGCGACGCCGAGATCGGGATGCCATCGACGAGCACGTGCGACTCGATGAGGTGCCAGCCGCGCGGCCGCACCAGCAACGTGGCGACCTGCTCCCCGAGCCGGTAGGACTTGCCCTCGGGCGACGTGAACTCGAGCGTGCCGCGGACCGCGTCGGCCAGCGCCGCCTGTCCACCGATGACGTTCGCCCACGTCGGGGACAGTGCGTCCTCGAGATCGGCCATGAAGACCCGCGCACCCGAGTTGAGGGCGTTGATCATCATCTTCGCCTCGGCCGGGCCGGTGATCTCGACCCGCCGGTCGTCGAGGTCGGGCGGTGCCGGCGCGACGGTCCATTCGGACTCGCGGACCTCGCGGGTCGCGACGAGGAAATCCGGCATGACGCCCGCGTCGAGCTCCACCTGGCGCTCCTCGCGGCGACGCAGCAGGTCATGGCGGGTGGACCCGAACCGCCGTTGCAGGTCGGCGATGAACGTGAGCGCGTCCTCGGTGAGGATCCGCTCCGACCCCGGGACGGCTGGCCCGGTGACCTCGACGCCCACCGGCATCAGGACTCCTCCCCGCGTCGGACCGTGGCCTCGATGAGGCCGTGGGGTTCGGTCGTGGCCATGTACACCTGCTTGTCGTTGGTCATGCCGAACGGCCCGAGATCGACCGTCCAGTGGTGGAGGTTCGGGAGCACCATGCGGACCTCGTCGAGCTCGGCGTGTCGTTCGAGCATGGCCTTCGCCATGATCCAGATCGAGGTCTGGACGCTCGGGCTGTCGTGATCGGCGAAGACGTCCAGCAGGGTCGTGCGGACGGCCGTCCAGGTGTCGTCGAACGCGACGTCGGGTGCGCCGTAGCGCCAGATCGCGGTGATCTTCGTCGCCATCAGCCGGTCGTCGGTGTCGGCGAGCGTCGTGAACCGATCGCGCGGGAAACCGGCGAATGCCGAGCGGGTCGTCTTCATCACCACCAGGTCCTCGACGCCGGCCTCGACGGTCACCTCGCCACGTGTCGCGGCCACCGTCGCCACGCGGGTGCCCTCCCCGCCGCGCACGAACGCGTCGGGCGCCGGCGATCCGGCGACATCGATCGGATGCCAGGCGTGCTCGCGGACATTGACGGTCGCCCGATCGACCTGCCCGGACTCCAGGAAGTGCCGGGCGAGGACCGTGGCGTATGCCTCGATCGCGCCGGTGAGGTGCTCGGCGGCGAACGCGTAGGCCGTGTTCTTCATCGTGTCCGTGGCGACGACCGCGGCGTTGTCCCCGTCGGTGTGCGCCCGCACGAAATCACCTTCCAGGGCGACGGCGACGGTGAGGTCGCGCAATCGATGCGGCGTCTCGTCGCGCCCGACCCTGACGATGCGGATCGCGGCCTTGCCGTAGCGGTTGGTCGTCAGTTCGATCATCAGATGTCCGCCGAAAGCTTCGCATACCGGTCGCGCGCGATGTCGACGACCGCATCGAGTGCCCGGTGCAGCTCGGCGTCACGATCGGCGTCGAGCGCGGCGGTCATCCCGGGGAGCAGCGCCTCCCGGGGCGGCCCGCGACGAACACGCAGTAGCGGAACCCGAACCGCGTCTCGTACGCGTCGTTGAGGCGCTCGAGCTCGGCGGCCACGTCGACCGGTCCGGAACGCCTCCGCCCGGTCGTACCCCTGTTCGCGAAAGCTGAACGCCGACACCGTCCCGGGCGGCGCTCCGAGCCGTGGGTGGGCATCGATCAGCTCGACCTGCTCGTCCTCGGGCATGGCATGGGCGATCGTCCGGGCCGTCTCGAACAGCGCGTCGTCGGTGGCGAACGGCCCGGCCGCGGTCAGCCGCGCGAGGAACCGCGGTGCGTGCTCGAACAGGGCGTCGATCACCGCGCCGTCACACGCGTCGCGCACCGGACCGGCGAGCCTCACCAGCGGCCCGCCTCGCGGACGAGCCGGTGCAGGACGCGGGCCGCCACGACCCGCCGGTACTCCGCGGTCGAGCGGACGTCGTCGATCGGTGCCAGCTCCCCGGCCAGCACCTCCGCGACGCGATCGGCGGTCTCGGGCGTGGGCCGCATGCCCTCGAGGGCTGCCTCGGTGGCGGCCGCGCGGATCGGCGTCGCCGCCACGGACCCCAACGCGACTCGGACGTCCCGCCACGGCGCGTCGGTCCCGCCGTCGCGCCAGGCGAGGGCCATGACCACCTTGCTGATCGACTGGGCGCGTCGCGTCCCGACCTTGCGGAAGCGCATCTCCCGATCCGCGACGAGCGGGATCCGGACGCGCAGCACCAGCTCGTCGGGGCGCAATGCCGTCTTTCGGTACGCCGGCCAGAACGCCGCGGCCGGCACGTCCCGTTCGCCCGCCGCGGACCCGACGACGATCACCGCGTCGGCGGCCAGCAGGAGCGGCAGCGTGTCGCCGGCCGGGGACGCGTTGGCGATGTTGCCTCCGAGGGTGCCGCGGTTCTGGATCTGGGCCGCCCCGATGGTCGCCGCGGCCTCGACGAGCGCCGGGAGGTGCTCGCGGCACAACGCGGAGCGGCGGATGTCCGTGTAGGTCGTGAGGGCGCCGAGCACGATCGCGCCGCCATCGGCGTTGATCCCGCGGAGCTCGTCGATCGCCCAGAGATCGACGATCCGCGCCGGCGGTGGGCCGAGCTCGCCGGTCAGCGCGACCATCAGGTCGGTGCCGCCGGCGATCGGGCGCGGTGGGCCGTCCGCCGAGGACGCACCCATCGCGGCGTACGCCTCGGACAGGTCGCGCGGGCTGACGACGGGCGGCTCGACGGGCACGGCTGGCGGACCTACCGGCGCCGGCGCAGGCGGTTGATGATCATGAGGATCCCGGCGATGACCCCGAACCCGACGACCAGGTCGGTGGGCGTCAGGAGCAGGCCCGGCGTCAGGTCCGGCGCGGTCCGCGGCATGGGCACGGGCGGATCGTCGTCGTCGGTCGTCGGCGGGTCGACGTCGGGCAGCCGCGGCCGATGGCCGTTGGTCGGCGCGGGGATGCGGTGCTCGTCCGCGCTCATACGACGTCCCCGCCGGCGCTCGAGCCGGTCGACGCGAGGGCGATGGCCTCGACGATCTTCGTGTAGCCGGTGCAGCGGCAGAGGTTGCCCGGCGATCGCCTCGCGGATCGCGTCCTCGTCGGGTCCCCCGCCCGTGTCGAGATACGCGCGGGCCGCCATGAGCATCCCGGGCGTGCAGATCCCGCACTGGGCGCCACCGGTGACGAGGAACGCGGCCTGCAGCGGGTCGAGCGCGACCGGCTCGCCGGCATCCTGGGCGGGCGCCGCGAGACCCTCGACCGTCCGGACGTCCGCGCCATCGACCTGGCAGACGGGCACGAGGCAGCTGTCCACCGGCGCGCCGTCGACGAGGACGGTGCAGGCGCCGCATTCCCCCTCGCCGCAGCCTTCCTTCGTGCCCGTCAGCGACAGGTCCTCGCGCAGCACGTCGAGCAGGCGGCGCATCCCGGGCACGTCGAGCTCGGTCGGGCTGCCGTTGACCTCGAAGCGGTACGTGGTCATGCGGCGGACCCCGGAGCGGGGCGGTGGCGCCGCCGCGGGCGGTCGATGCTGGCGGGGTCGGCGGGCTCCGACGCACCCGGCGGCAGGGGCGCCAGGCGCGGATCGCCCACGAGCCCGGCGAGGATCCGTTCCGGGCTCGCCGGCAGGTCCGCGATCCAGACCCCGGTCGCGTCGGCGATCGCGGCGACGACCGCCGGCGCCCCGACGTCCATCGGCAGCTCCCCGACCCCCTTGGCGCCGTGGGGCACGCCGTCGAACGGCGCCTCGACGAGGATCGTCGAGATCCGCGGTGCGTCGAGCGCCGTCGGGATGATGTAGGTCGCCAGTCGATCGTTGAGGTAGCGGCCGTCGCGCAGCTTGATCTCCTCGATCGTGGCGTAGCCGACGGCCTGCAGCGTGCCACCCTCGACCTGGCCCTCGGCGAGGACCGGGTGGATGACCCGACCGACGTCGTCGGCAGCGACGACATCGCGGACGTGGACCTCGCCCGTGTCGAGATCGACATCGACCCGTGCGACGCACGCCGCCCAGCCGAACGCCGGGTAGGCGTCGCCCGTGTAGGTCGTATCGTCGAACGGCGTGCCGCCCGGGTAGGGCTCGAACCGCTCGTCGACGCGCGCGGCGCCGTGTTGCCGCGCGTAGGCCGCGTGCGTGTCCGCGAAGGTCCCGCCCGTGGCGGCCTCGACCGTGGCGCGCAACCGCGTCGCGGCCTTGATCAGCAGCCCGCCCACGACCATCGCCGTTCGCGATGCGACCGTCGGGCCGGAGTCCGGCACGTAGGCCGTGTCCTGCGGCGCGACCTCGACCGCCGCCTCCGGGACGCCCAGGGCCTCGGCGACGAGCTGGGGGAAGATCGTCTTGGTCCCCTGCCCCATCTCCGTCGACGCGGTCAGGATCCGCAGCCGGCCCTCGCCCGTCAGCTCCAGCGACACGACCGAGGCGAGCTTGATCTCGCCGGACCCCGTGAACCCCGCGCCGTGCCACGCGAGGGCGAGCCCGATCCCGGATGCGGTGTGGGCCGCCTCGGTGCGCAGCGCCGTGGCCGAGGACGGCAGCGGGACGGCCGCGCCCCGGCGGGTCCGCTCCTGGGCCGTGCGCTCGCGCATCCTGACGAACTCGGCCGCCTCGGCGGCCCGCTCCAGGACCTCCTCACCAGCGACGCTGGCGCGCAACACCTGGCCGGTGGGGGTCGTGTCACCCGACGCGGTACACGTTGCGCCGGCGGATCTCGAGCGGCGAGATCGACAACGCCTCGGCGATCCGGTTGAGGTGGGTCTCGGCGGCGAACTCGGTCTGGGGTGCCCCGAAGCCGCGGAACGCGCCGTTGGGCGGCGTGTTCGTGCGGGTCGCCCGGGCGTGGATCCGCACGTTGGGGCAGCGATACGGCCCACCGCTGTGCAGGGCACCGCGGCTCAGCACGACAGGGGTCAGCGTGCAGTACGCCCCGCCATCCATGACGACCTGGATGTCCTGCGCGATGAGCCGGCCGTCGTTGGTCACGCCGGTCCGGTGCCGGACGATCGCCGGGTGGCGCTTCGTCGTCGCGGCGAGGTCCTCGTGCCGTTCGTAGATCATCCGGACCGGTCGCTGTGCCTTGAGTGCGAGGAGCGCCGCGTGCAGCCCGATGACGTTGGGGAACTCCTCCTTGCCGCCGAACCCGCCACCGGTCTCGGCCTGGACGACCCGCGCGCCGGCATCGTCGAACCCGAGGCCGCGCTTCAGCGCCCCGTGGAGGTAGTACGGACACTGGAGCGAGCCTGTCACCGTCACCCCGCCTTCGGTCGGGACCGCGATCATCGCGTTGTTCTCGATGTACAGCTGCTCCTGGTGGCCGACGCGGTACTCGCCCTCGATCACGTGGTCGGCGGCGGCGAGCGCCGCGTCCACCTCCCCGGTCTCGATGTGGTAGGTCGCGAACGCGATGTCCGAGGCGTCGGGATCGAACTGGGGCGGCAGCGGATCGGTCCGCGGCTGGACCCGGCGGCGGGCCTCGCGCAGCAGCTCGCGGTCGGGTGCGGCGAGGAGCGCCAGCGGTTCGGCGTGGTGCTGGATCTCGCCGCCGATCGGCACGAGGATCGGCTGGTCGGCCTTGATCGAGTTGACGATGTTCTCGCCCGGGATGTCGGCGGCGGTGACGACCACGACCTTCGACCAGTCGAACGTCGGATCGAGGTCGAGCGCGACGAACGTCGCATGTGCGTCGGTCGAGCGGATCGTGGTGCCGTACCAGGCGCCCGGGACGACGATGTCGTCGGTGTAGAGCGCCGTCCCGGTCAGCTTGGCCGGCCCCTCGCGGCGGAGCGGACCGGCCGGTCGGGCGCGGCCCGGGGCGATGGTCCCGGGCGCGATGACGAGCGCGGCCGCGGGCTCGGCGCCGGTCGTCATGCGGGCGGTCGTGGGTCGCTCCATGGCGCACGACGATACCACCGGGACCGGCGGCTCCACCGGACCGCCACAAACATCCCGGGACCGCTCCGAACCGGCCCGTCGCGTTGCCGGTCCGCACCGTCAACGTGGCCATCAAGGGGCAGCCGATGGTCACATCGGGGGATCCGCCACCTATCATCGGCGGCCTCATCGCTCCCTCATCGCGTCCGTTTGCACTCATCGGAGAACTCGAACCGTGGAAGTCTCGCAGGTCATGCTGCCGGTCCTCGTGGCCGCGGTCGTCGCGAATACGGTCCTCCTGTTGCTGGTCGTGGTCGTGATGCGCCGGCGCGCGCAGGTGCGTGCGTCGGACACGCGCTCGGTCGTGCGCGGCAGCGTCATCTCGGCGTCGTTCGTGGACCCATCGGTGTCGCCGATGCCGGGTGGCGGGTCGACGGACGACGGGGCGACCGAGGCGGCCGTCGAGGCGGCCGCGGATCCCGACGGCAACGGCTTGCACGCGTATCCCGCGTATCCCTGATCCCTTCACGGGCCGGGCGGCCCTGGTGGCGCTGTCCACCGACCCCGACGGGTCCGGCGAGCCCGGCGAGCACGGTGAGCCGGCACCCGACGCCGACGACGACACTGGCGTCGACGCGCTGACCGGCCTGATGGGGCCCCGTGCGTTCGCGTCCCTGGTCGCGGGCGAGGACCAGCGCATCCGGCGGTACCACCACCCGGCGACGGTCGTGATCTTCGAGCTCGGCGGCCTCGATCGGCTGGTCGACCGGCTCGGCACCGACGCGGCCGATCGCGTCGTCCCGGCGCTCGCCGACACGATGCATCGGCTCGCCCGCGACACCGACCATGTGGCCAGGCTCGCCCCGGGGCGGTTCGGGGTGCTCCTGCCCGAGACCGACGAGGTGGCGGCGATCAACTACGTGGAGCGGGTCCGGCGGGCGTGCGAGCTGTGGCTGGAGTCGGGCGCGATCGCGCTCAGCCTGGCCGTGGGCTGGGCCGGCACGACCGGCGACCCGACGCTCCCCGAGGCGCAGCGCCGGGCGACGGATCGCATGTACGTCGAGCTGCGGCGCGAGACCCGAAAAGCCGGCGACCGGGTCGGCTAGTCCGTCCCGAGGCGGATCCCGCGCCCTGGGGTGGCGCCGGTGTGGTCGCCGTCATCGACCACGAGCGTGCCGTTGACGATGACGTGGTCGATGCCGGTCGGGAATCGGCGCGGCTCGTCGTAGGTCGCGTTGTTGCGGATCGTCGCCGGATCGAACACGACCAGGTCGGCGAACGCTCCGTCGTGGATCGTCCCGCGGTGCCGGCAGCCCGAGGCGGGCCGCCGCCGCGCCGGTCATCTTGCGGATGGCCTCCTCCAGGCTGAGGAGTGCCTCGTCGCGCACGAACTGGCCGAGGATCCGCGGGAAGCTGCCGTAGGTCCGCGGGCTCGGCTTGTCGCCGATGAAGGTCGAGTCGGTGCCGACCATCCCGACCGGGTGGACGACGAACGGCCGAAGCGTCTCCGACCATGGGCCGCTGGTGACCTGGTTGACGCCGAGATCCTCGGCCAGGAGCAGGTCGCAGATGACATCGACCGCGTCCTGGCCCGTCTCCTGCATCACGTCCGCGACGGTCCGGCTCTCCCAGCGGCGCAGCTCGCTGCGATGGAACCCGCCGAGCCGGACGTCCGCCCAGCCGGCGGGGCTCGTGTAGGCGGCGCCACGTTCCGTGAACTCGGCACGCAGCCGGTCGCGGGCGGAGCGTTCCGCCAGCCGCTCCTTGAGCGGCCACGGGCCACCGGCCTGGATCCACTGCGGGAGCTGGATGGTGAGCCGGGTGCTCGCCCACTCGGAGGGGTAGGTGTCGAAGGTGACGTCGAGACCCTCGGTCCGGGCGTCGTCGACGAGCGCGAGCAGCTCGTCGGGCCCGCCGGGATGGGTCTGGCGGTGGTAGAAGTGCGTGATGTGGGCGGGGGCACCGGCCCGCCGCCCGATCTCGATCGCCTCCCGGAATGGATCGAGGAACCGGTCCCCGAGCGGGTAGCGGACGTGGGTGTGGTAGAACCCGCCGGCCTCGCCAGCGGTCCGTGTCAGCGCGGCGAGCTCCTCGGTCGTGGCGTAGCTCCCGGGCGGGTAGTCGAGGCCTGAGCTCAGGCCCACGGCGCCATCGGCCATCGCGTCGCGGAGCATGGCCCGCATCGTGTCGAGGGCCGCGGCGTCCGCCGGGACGTCGTCCCAGCCCAGCGCCGCGATCCGCAGCGCCGAGTTGCCGACGAGCGTGCCGATGTTCACGCTGACCGTGCCGTCGTAGGCACGCAGGTAGTCGGCCACGGTCCCCCAGTCGATCACCGCGTGGTCTTCCCAGTAGCCGGGCAGCGAGCCGTCGAGCCCGCTGTCGAACTGGGCGAAGGCCTGCAGGTCGTCATTGCTCGGGAACGGCGCGAAGCCGTTGCCGTCGACGCCGACGATCTCGGTCGTGACGCCCTGGCGGACCTTCGGCTCGTGGCGCGGCTCGGCGAGGATCACCAGCCCGCCGTGGCTGTGCAGGTCGATGAAGCCGGGTGCGACGACGCGGCCCGTGGCGTCGATCCGCCGCCCGACGTGCTCGGGGAGTGGCGCGTCCGCCGCAAGCAGCCGCATCCGGTCGCCCTCGACGACGATCGTGCCGGGATGGCCCGGAGCGCCGGTGCCGTCCACGACCGTGCCACCCGTGATCAGGAGATCGACGCTGTCGGTCATGCCTCGACCGCCACCGGGCGGCCGCGATCGCCCGGTCCCTCCAGCCGCCGGCCGCGGACCCAGGCGCCACGGACCATGTCGGGATGGGCGCGGAAGATGAGGCGACTGGCGAGGTCCGCCGGGTCGTCGTCCTCGGAACCCGGGATCGGCGCGACGAACGACGGGTCGATCGCGATGACGTCGGCCTCCTTGCCGGCCTCCAGCGAGCCGATGACCTCGCCCAGACCCAGCGCCCGCGCCCCGCCGAGCGTGCCGAGCCGCAGCCAGTCCAGCGGCGCGAGGATCGGGCCGTCCTCGACCCCGGCCACCCGCCGGGCGTTCTGCACGTAGAACCCGACGCGCATCGCGGCGATGATCGAAAGATCCGGGCCGCCGGCGACGTCCGAGCCGAGCCCGATGGCAAGGCCCGCCTCGACGTACCGCCCCAGCGGCATCATCCCCGAGGCGAGGAACAGGTTCGACACCGGGCAATGGGCGACCCGCGTGTCGGTCTCGACGAGCCGCGCGAGCTCGCGGTCCGACAGGTGGACCGCGTGCGCGAGCACCGTGCGCGACCCGAGGCCACCCGCCCGGTCGTACACGTCGACGTAGTCGGTCGCCTCGGGGAACAGCCGCGCGACCTCCGCGATCTCGCCACGGTCCTCCGACACGTGCGTCTGCCAGTAGGCGCCGGTCGCGGTCGCGAGCGCCGCGGATTCGCGCAGCAGCTCGGCGGTGCACGAGACGGCGAACCGCGGCGTGACGGCGTAGCGGAGACGGCCGTCGGCGGCGCCGTGCCAGCGTTCGATGAGACGACCGCTCTCGGCCAGCGTCCGGTCGAGGATCGTGGTCGGATCGATCGTCGGGTCGTACGTGACGCGATCCATCATCACCTTGCCGACGATCGCCCGGATCCCGTGGGCCTCGGCGGCCCGGAACGTCGCGTCGAGACTCGCCTCGTAGACCGCGCCGTAGACGAGCGCGGTGGTCGTGCCGGCGGCGGCGAAGGCACGCCACGCGGCCGGCGCCAGTCGCTCGGCCGCCGCCACGTCGTACCCGCGCTCGAGCGGGAAGATGTAGCGCTCCAGCCACGCCAGCAGGTCGAGGCCGGCACCCAGCCCGGCATTCGGCGAGCTGCGGCAGGTGCGCGTGGAGATCGACCATGCCCGGCAGGACGACCCATGGCCGCAGATCGATCGCCGCCGATGCCTCGTCCGGTCGCTCGGACGCGGCACCCGCGAAGGCGATCCGGCCGTCGCCGTCGACGACGAGCAGCCCGTCGGGTTCGTGCCGCGTCCCGCCGGCGTCGACCGGCGTCAGGATCCGGGCACGCAGCGCGAACGGCGGAGCGATCGGCAGATCCACGGCCGCAGCCTAGCAGGCAGTCCACGCCGCGGGCAGGCACAAAACGAAGCGACCCGGATCGGTGGATCCGGGTCGGATGAGAGCGGCGAAGTCGGGCGGTGCCCGACGCGGCGAGCGCCTAGCGCTTCTTGCCGCGAACCTCGATGAGATGGGCCGTCCACTCGGAGCCGCCGCGATCGATCGTCGCCGAGCTTCCGTGCCAGCCACAGGTGCAGGTGATGGTCTGGGCCTGGTGCTTGTACTCGTCGATGACGTGCTTGAACGGCTCGTTGGCGATGGCAGGCTTGACAGGCGGGCGACTGTTCAACGGGGACTCCTGCACGACTAGCGGCACCACGGGGTGCGGGTGGGGGACGCCAAGTCTAGTCGATTTGGGCGATTCCCGCTCGCGACGCCCGCCCGGCGTTCGCGCCTACTCGGGACCGAGGTGATACCCGAACCGCCGGGACATCCGGCTCAGCTCGCGGACGAGCGTGCCCACCGGTCGCTCCCGTTCCTCCGCTCGTTCCCGTCGTTCCGCCGCCTCGCGGATGAGGCGCGCGCCGAGGAACCGCGCCGGCTCCGGGGGGAATGCCCGCGGTGCCCGGCCGTCGGCGAGCGGGAGCGCGAGCGCCGGATCGTCGCCGTGCTCCACGGCGCCGGGCCGCCAGGATCCGCCCGCCGACGAGCGAGGGCCCGACCCCGTTGCCGCTGTAGCCCACGCCGACGTGGATCGGTCGGTCGCGCACCTGGCCGAACCACGGCAGATGATCCGCGCTGATGTCGATGGGCCCGCCCCACGCGTCGTCGATCCGGACGGATCGCAGCGCGGGGAACAGCCGGCGCAGACCCGCCGCCGCGTGTCCCGCGGCCACGGCGTCATCGGTGAAGACGGAGCCGATCCGCCCGCCGAACCCGGCCCGGCCGCCACCGCCACCGATGGCGATCCGGCCGTCACGCGTCGTTCGCAGGTAGTGGAGCGTGAAGCGGCCGTCGGCGAGCCCCTCGCCACCCGTCCAGCCGATCTCGGCCAGGCGATCGGGGATCGGCTCGGTCAGCACGATGTACGACGACCACGTGACCAGCCGCCGGCCGAACCATGGCCACGCCGCAGCCCAGGCGTTGAGCGCCACGACCGCCGAGCCCGCCAGCACCTCACCATCCCCCAGACCCGAACGCGTGCGCACCCGGACCGGCCGGAACGCGGCGCCCGGTCGGCCCACCGGCGCCCGCCGCGGTCCAGCGCCGACCGCCCCGAGCCAGCCCGGCCGCTGGCCATCGATCTCGACGGCGGCCGTACCCTCGTGGATGACGACGCCCCGCTCGAGGAGCACGCGTCGCAGGCCGCGGGCGAGGAACGCGGGCTGGATCGGTCGCGGCACCGGGCATGAACACCCCGCCACGGAACACCGGCGATCGGACCCGCGCCGCCACCTCCTCCGCCGTGAGCGCGGTGTAGCGGTCGCCCAGCCCGAGTCGGCGGCACGTCTCGATCGCCTCGTCCCACGCGTCGTCCTGTGCCGGCGCCGCGCTCGCACCGAGCGATCCGGCCTTCGTGTACCAGGCATCGACGCCGTGCGCCGCGCACCACGCGCCGAGCTCGTCGACTGCCGCCTCCATGGCCTCGGCGGTCGCCATTGCACCGGCCTCGCCGTAGCGTTCGATCAGCGTCGGGAGCTCGTCCCACCAGTTGGTCACGAACCCGCCGTTCCGCCCGGACGGCCCGCCGCCGCAGACGTCCGCCTCCAGCAGGACGACCCGGGCGCCGGGCTCGAGCTCGGTCAGGCGGAACGCCGTCCAGAGCCCGGTGTACCCGCCGCCGACGATCACGACATCGGCGGTCGTCGTGCCACGCAACGGTGGCGCCGTCGAGGCAGCCAGCAGCTCGGGGGTCGTCGCGGCCTCGGCGGCGAACGCCTCGCGCAGCCACCACGAGCGACGCTGTCCGCTTGGTCGCGGGTCGTCCGCCTGCATGTCAGTCGCCCGCGGGCAGGACGCCGAGGTCGATGACGTCCTCGATGGTCACCGCGTTGGGCACGAGATCGAGCTCGGTGAGATACGCGATCGACGCCTCCCAGTCGGCCGGTTCGATCGCGCCGAGCCCGCGCGCGTCCTGGACGGGCCCGCTCCAGACATCGATCGTCGCGGCGAGGACCGCGGCCTGGGCCTCGCGGGCCGTTCCGAGCTCGGGAACCGCGACGATCGCGGCGTCCAGGCCGACCTCCGGATCGTCGGTGATCTCCTCCATCGCACGGAGGGTCGCCGCGACGAACGCGGCGATGGCATCGTGCTTGGTCTCGAGGGTCGCCTCGCCGACGATCAGGCCGTTGCCCGGCAACGGGACCACGTCGTCGACGCGCAGCACGACGGCCTCCTCACCGGTCAGCTCGAGCTGGACCGGCTCGTTGTTGGCGAAGCCGGTCGCGGCATCGACCGCACCGGCGCTGACCGCCGCACCCTGGCCGAAGTCGGGGTACTCGACGACCTCCAGGTCGGCGGGCGTCAGGCCCACCGAGTCGAGCAGCGCCTGGAGCATGATCCACGACGAGCCGAAGCGACCGGGCGTCCCCAGCTTCCGACCCGCCAGGTCGGCGGCGGTCGTGATGCCCGACGATGCCTTGGCGAAGACGATCGACGGGAACTGGCCGTAGATCGTGGCGACGTAGCGGATCGGGAACCCGTTGCTCACCGCCGGGATGACGCTCGTGCCGTCGGCCAGCCCGATGTCGATCGCGCCCTGGCCGATGAGCGCGATGAGGTCCGGATCGATCTTGTTCTGGAACGTGACCTCGAGCCCGGCTTCCGTGTAGTAGCCGGCCTGGTCGGCGAGGTAGAACGGCGCGAACTGGACGCTCGGGATGAACCCGAGACCCACCGTCAGCGCGACCGGCTCGATCGAGCCGTCGGCGGTGGGCTCCGGGGACCCGCTCGACGGGGCCGCGGACGGACCGACCGATGGTGCGGCGGGCGACGCGGACCCGCCGCCGCAGGCCGCGACGATGAGCCCGGCGGCGAGGATGAGGCTGACGAGACGGGACCGAGACGACACGAGGACCTCCGTGATCGGGTGGCTGGCTCAGCGGGCGCCGACGAGGCGGCGCTCGACGAGGACGACGGCGAGATAGAGCACGATCCCGACGAGCGCGATCGTGACGAGCGTGGCGAACATGAGCGGGATGTCGAAGAGCGACCCGCGGGCGAGGTTGATGAGGACACCGAGGCCGCGTTCCGCGCCGGCCCACTCCCCGACGATCGCGCCGACGACCGCGAGCGTCACGCCGACGCGCATCCCACCCAGGATCGACGGCATGGCCGCCGGGATCTCGAGGGTGGTCAGCACCTGGCGGCGCGTGGCCCGAAGCGCCCGCCCGAGCTCGAGCAGCCGCGCATCCACCGACCGGATGCCGACCATCGTCGCGACCGCGACCGGGAAGAACACGATGAGCGCGCAGATCACGACCTTGCCCGAGCAAGCCCCGGCCCGAACCACAGCGCGAACAGCGGCGCGAGGGCGAGGATCGGCATCGCCTGCAGCGGCGACGAGATACGGCGACAGGAGTCGCTCGACGACGGCGCTGCGCGCCAGCGCGTAGCCGACCACGACGGCGAGGCCTGCTCCGACCGTGAAGCCGAGGGCGATCGCGACGAGCGTCGCGCCGAGGTGCGGCGCGATCGTGCCGTCGGTCCACGCCCCGACGAACCTCGTCGCCACAGCCAGCGGGCCGGGCAGGATGAACGGCGGGAAGCCGCTCACGATCACGACCGCCTGCCAGACGAGGATGAACACGACGAGCGCGGCGACGACCGACAGGGCCGCGGCGCGGGTCACGACGCGAGCTCCATCTCGCCCGACGGGCCTGCCTGGTCCGCGGCATGCGTCGGGATCGCCGAGATGCGGTCCGGATCTCGCGGGCCGTGCGTGAGACGACGGCCGCGTCAAGGTCGGCGAGCGAGCGGGGCCGCGGCAGGTCGACGGGGATGTCGGCGACGACGCGGCCCGGTCGCGGCGACATGACCACCACCCGGTCGGCGACGAGGATCGCCTCGGCGATGCTGTGGGTCACCAGCACGATCGTCGTGGCGGCGCGCGCCCAGAGTCGCAGCAGCTCGAGGTCGAACCGCTCCCGGCTGAGCGCGTCGAGGGCGCTGAAGGGCTCGTCCAGCAGCAGGACGTCGGGCTGGAGGGCGAGGGCGCGGGCGAGCGCGACCCGCTGGCTCGTGCCACCCGACAGCTCGGCCGGGCGGTTGCCGACGACCCCGGCATCGATCGCGACGAGGTCGAGCAGCTCCGCGAGCCGTGCCGCGCGGCGATCCGCCGGCCAGCCGGCAAGCTCCAGCGGGTACGTGATGTTGGCCGCCGCCGTTCGCCAGGGGAGGAGTCGTGGTTCCTGGAACACGAGGCCGATGCGCGGGTCGGGGCCGCTGACCGGCTCGCCGTCGAGCGTGACCGTCCCCGTCCCGGGCCGCAGCAGACCGGCGATGACGCGCAGGAGGGTCGACTTGCCGCACCCGTTGGGCCCGATGAGCGCGACGATCCCGCCACCCGGCACGTCCAGGTCGAGGCCGTCGAGGACCCGCAACGGGGCGGCGTGGTGATCGCGCGCCGCGAACGCCAGGTCGACGCCGGCGACGTGGATCGCGCCGCCACCGGTCGCGGTCATGCGGGGCTGCCGGCCATCGACCGGTCCTCGTCGAGCAGCGGCGCCATGACCGGGCGGATCGCGGGGTAGAGCGCGGTGTAGGCGGCATACGTGCGGTCGTAGGTCTCGGCACAGGCCGCGCGCGGTTCGACGCGATGTTCGATCCGGGTCATGGCACGGATGGCCGCGGCCACGTCGCGGTGCGCCCCGATCCCGACCGCGCCGAGGATGGCCGAGCCCATGACCGCGGTCTCCAGCACGGCCGGGACGAGGACCGGGAACCCGGTGACGTCGGCCTTGACCTGGTTCCACGTCGCACTGCGCGCCGGTCCGCCGCAGGCGCGCATCGCGGTGACCGTGACCCCCGCCTCGCGCATCGGGGTGGCGACGTGGCGGATCGCGAGGGCGCTCGCCTCGATGATCGCGCGGGCGAGATGGCCGCGGCCGTGGCCGAGGGTGAGACCGGCGAACACCCCCGTCGCCCCCGGGTCCCACAACGGGGAGCGTTCGCCTGCGAGGTACGGCAGGAACACGAGCCCGTCGGCGCCCGGCGGTGTCGCGGCCGCCTCCTCGAGCAGTCGCTCGGTCGTGATCCCGCCACCGACGATCTCGTCACGGAACCAGTCGAGCGCTCGTCCGGTGGCGGCCATCGCCGCACCCACGCTGTACAGCCCGGCCAGTGGCGCGGGCGTCACGAACGCCCCGGGCACCTCGAGCGGCTCGTGCCAGTACACGCCGAACCCACCGGCGGAACCGCCGGGATCGTAGGCGTCGCCCGGTTCGGTGAGACCCGCGCCGAGATAGCTCGCGAAGGCGTCGTTCGTGCCGCCGGCGACCGCGATCCCGGGCCGCAGACCGAGGGCGTCGGCCGCCGTCTCGGTCAGCGTGCCGACGACCGCGCCCATCGCCCCGCCCGGTGGTCGCCGGTCCATCCGCAGGCCCGTGGCGCGCTCCACGATCCGGGGATCGGGCACGGCCTGACCCGGCACGGACGGCGCGCCCGCGACCCCGGTCAGCCGGAAGGCCAGCCATTCCCAGGTCGTGAGGTACCACGCCGTCGCGGCGGCGACCGCCGGCTCGTGGCGCTCCAGCCAGAGGGCGGCGGGCAGCGGACCGAGCGCCCAGCCACGGATCCCCGTCGCCGCGCCGAGCTCGTCCGCCTCGGCGGTGGATCGCGTGTCGAGGAACGTGATCGCGGGACGGGTCGCCTCGCCACGGCCGTCGACGGCGGCGAGCGTCGGCCCGTGGCCGTCCACCCCGATCGCGACGATGTCATGGGCCTCGGCGACGTGCAGCCCGCGCACCGCGCCGACCACCGCGGACCACCAGGCGCCGGGGTCCTGTTCCGCCCAGCCCGGCCCGTGCCCGACGGCCAGGCCGTAGCCGGCGCGCGCGATCGCGAGCAGCCGGCCGTCGAGATCGACGAGGCCCGCCTTGACCTCGGTCGTGCCGAGATCGATGCCGAGGACGACCGGGGTGGGCGTCGCGGTCACCTGGCGCCGTCCCGGGAGAGCGTCGCCGCGTCGAGCTCCACGACGGCCTCGGCCGTCGCGACGTCCGTCACGAGCGTGCGCACGATCCCCGCCCGCAGCGCGCCGAGGATCGGCCGGACCTTGCCCTCGCCCGCCGCGACCCCGATCGCGACCGGCACGCGCCCGAGGCCGCGGGCGTCGAAGGCGAGGACGCGCTCGCGCAGCGCCGGGCAGACGAACGCCCCATCGATGTCGAACGGGGCGATCAGCACCTCGCCGACCGCGCCGCCGGCATCCAGCTGGGTGGCCACATCCGATCCGACCGACGCCGCGCCCCAGCCGCGACCGCCGATCCCGAACAGCGCCACGTCGAGGCGGCCCCACAGGTCCGCGATCGCGCGGACACCGGCATGGGCCTCGAGCGCCGCCTTGGTCGCCGCGTCGTCGACGAGACCCGGCGACATCAGGCCGTGGACCTGGGCATCGAACGCGGCCGCGATCCGCCGGAACGGCTCGCGCTCGGGGCCCGGTGCCCAGTAGCCGCCGGCCAACGGCACGACCGTCAGGGCGACCGGCGTCGCGGCCTCGTCCAGGGCGTCCGCCACCGCGGAGACCGACGCCCCGTCGCCGACCCCCAGGATCGCGCCGTCGCGGATCGAGGTCCGCAGGACCTCGGCGGCCAGGCGGCCGACCATCCGTCGGGTGAGATCCGCAGGTCCGGCGATCGTGGGCGAGAGGTGCACGGCATCGAGGCCGTAGCTCCGTCGCAGGGCGTCCGCCGCGGGCGATTCGGCACTCGTGCGATCCACGATGCGGATCTCGACGATGCCCTCGGCCCGGGCACGCTTGAGCAGCCGCGAGACCTGCGGGCGCGTGACGCCGAGGCGCTCGGCGATCGCGTGCTGGGTCTCACCGAGCTCGTAGTAGAGCCGGCTGGCCTGGACGAGCTGGTCGAAATCGCTCAACGCGAGGCCCGCGCCGCGGTCGTGCACAGATGTGCTGAACAGATGTGCATCCATCGGACGGAGTCTAGCACCACCCGTCGGTCGGCGGTGCACGCGAACGGTCTGCCACGACGCCGGCGGACTCCGGGTTCGCCGGCGACGACAACGGTCTGGATGAGGCCGCTAGATCACGCGGCCCGGGTTGAGGAGCCCCTGCGGATCGAGGGCCGTCTTGATCGCCCGCATGAAGCGGACCGAATCGGCACCGCGCTGCGGCTCGAGCCATGCCCGCCTGGCCGACCCGATGCCGTGCTCGCCGGTCACGGTCCCGCCGAGATCCAGCGCGGCCTGGTAGAGCTCGGCCTGGACGGCCTCCGTGAGCTCGCGGGCGCGCGGCTCGCCGCGTGCCAGGATGAGGTCGGGATGGAGGTTGCCGTCCCCGGCGTGGCCGAACGTCCCGATCGTGACGTCGTGGCGGGCGGCGATCGCCTCGATCGCGCGGAGCATGTCCGGGATCCGCGACCGCGGCACGCCGATGTCCTCCATCTTCACGTCGCCCAGCCGTTCGAGCGCCCAGTGGGCGGCGCGCCGCGCCTGGCGCAGCAGGTCGGCCTCGGCGGCGTCGCGGGAGCGGACCGTGGTCGTCGCCCCGGCCGCGATGCATGCCGCTTCGCCGCGTGCGAGCTCCTCCGCGCCGGATTCGCCCGGCAGGTCCGATTCGACCATGAGCATCGCCGCGGCGTCGCGGTCGAGCCCGAGTCCGTGCATGTCGTCGACGGCACGGATCGTGATCCGATCCATGAGCTCCAGGGTGACCGGCGTGAGGCCGGCGGCCGCGATCGCGGCGACCCCGTCCCCCGCCGATTCGAGGGTCGGGAAGAACGCCAGCAGCGTGGATCGGGCGGCGGGCGTCGGGCGCAGCCGCAGCGTCGCCTCGGTCACGATCGCGAGCGTGCCCTGCGACCCGACGATGAGGTGCGTCAGCGAGTAGCCGGCCACGTCCTTGAGGTTCTTGCCACCGGTCCGGATGACCGAGCCGTCGGCCATGACGACCTCGAGGCTCAGCACCGAATTGCGGGTCTGCCCGTACTTCACGCAGCACAGCCCGCCCGCGTTGGTGCCCAGGTTCCCGCCGATCGAGCACATCTCGTACGACGCCGGATCCGGCGCATAGAACAGCCCGACCTCGGCGACGGCGGCCTTGAGCCGGGCGTTGATGACCCCCGGCTGGGTCACGACGCACAGGTTCTCGCGGTCGATCTCGATGATCCGGTCCATGGCCGTGAACGCGATCGTCAGCGCGCCCTCGATCCCGGTCGCGCCACCCGACAGGCCCGATCCCGCGCCGCGCGGGACGATCGGGACGTCGAATTCGCCGCAGATCCGGACGAGCTCGGCGACCTCCGCGGTCTCCGTCGGCAGCGCCACGGCACCCGGCAGGCCGGCATCGAGGAAGGGCGTCTCGTCGAGGCGATACGACTCGCGATCGACCTCGTCGGCGAGGAGACGCACGGCCGGCAGACGCGCGCGGACGGCCTCGAGAAAGGGGTCGGTCACCACGCCATCGGCCATCCCGGAAGTCTAGGGGTACGATGCCGCGATGATCCGGGGACATCGACCGGCCCGCGCCGCCGCGGTGCTGGCCGTCATGCTGCTGTGCACGCTGGCCGGCCCGACCCTCGCGGCGTCGCCCGCGAGCGAGGCGTCGCTGACCACGCCACGGACGACGCTCATCGGCACGTCGGCCATCGTCCCGGGGTCCGTGGATCGCACGAGCCTGCACCTGCGCGCCACGTACGCCGCGACCCTGCGCCTGAACTACGGCACCCGCGCGTTCGCCGTCCACAGCGCGGCCACGATCACGAACACGTCGGGCGGTCCGATCGATCGCGTCGAGCTCAACACCGCGGTCGCGCGGCTCGGCGGGATGGACCTCCGCTCGGTCAAGGTCGATGGCGTGCTCGTCAAGGGGAGCGTCAGGGACCAGACCATCGTCGTGCCGCTCGGTGGCGTGCTGCCGGTGGGCGCCACGACCGTCGTGCGCGTCAAGTACGTGGCCCACCTGCGCACCTCGCTCAGCGGATCCTCATGGCTGTTCACGAAGGTCAACGGCATCGTCGACGCGTATCGCTGGCTGCCCTGGGTGAGCAAGGCCACGCCGTTCACGCGACCGAACCACGGCGATCCGTTCGTGACGCCGAGCAGCCCGTTCGTGCGCCTGACCGTCATCACCGATCGCAAGCTCGTCATCGCGACGACCGGCGACCGCGTGTTCCGCTCCGCCGACGGGAAGACGCAGACGTTCGAGGCACGCAACGTCCGCGACGTCACGATCACCGCCGCCCCCGACTACCGGACCCGCGAGGCGACCGTCGGCTCGGTCGAAGATCCGCTACTACTACCGCTCCAGCGCGAACGCGGGCGCGATCATGGATGCCGCCGTGAGCGCGTTCCGGCGGATCCAGGAGCGCCTCGGTCCATACCCGTACGGGACGTTCAAGATCGTCCAGTCGGCCGGTGGCTACGGGATGGAGTCACCGCGGCTCATCTGGATCCCGTACGGCGTGGCATCGGCCAACCTGCGCTACCTCGTCACGCACGAGACCGCGCACCAGTGGTTCTACGGCCTCGTCGGCAACGACCAGGCCCGCCAGCCCTTCGCGGACGAGGCCGCGGCCGATTTCGTCGCCCGGTACATGACCGGCACGAAGCGGAGCAGTCGATGCGCCAAGGCGCGTCTCGATCGCAAGATCTACGACTACGGCTCGACCTGCTACTACGAGGTCATCTACATCCAGGGCGGCAACCTCATCGATGCCGCGCGCAAGCAGATGGGCTCGACGCGATTCTGGTCGGCGATGCGCTCGTACGTCGACCACCAACCGCTACGGGTTCGGGTCGAACGCGAAGCTGCTCGACGCGCTCGACGACGGGACGCCCCTCGACCTCGGATCGACCCTGTTCGCGCCGCGCTTCCCGCTCATCTACTGAGGCGAGGAGCCGGCGTCAGGCGCTGTCTCCCGCCTCGTCACGCGCGGCGATGCGCCGGTCGGCGGCGCGGGCCTGCGGCATCTCGCGGAACCAGGCCGGGATGAGCGGGCGCCAGCCACGCCACGCGGCGACGAGCCACGCCGCGACCAGTCGCTCGCGCGGACCCCACGGCAGCCCGTATGCCTCCCGGATGCCCGCCGGCAGCAGCCCGATCGACGGCCACAGCGTCCAGGCGTAGAGGGCAGGGGTCACCGGGAGCCGACCGAGCCCGCCCGGCAGCGGCGGATGGAGGATCGCCTCCGCCAGCTCGCGCGCGATCGGCGTGACCTGCACCGGCCCGTCGGGGGCGAGGCACTGCGCGAGATAGGCCTCGAAGGCGTCGAGGTCCGGCGGCAGGATCGCGTCCGGCACGCCGAACGCGCGGCCGATGGGACGGGTCTCCTCGTAGAACCGGGCCGCGCGATCGCGCCCGAGCGGTCCCAGCCAGCGGTCGTACGCCACGATCGTCGAGTCGACGAGCGTCGCGTGGACCCACAGCGACGAGCTCCGGGTCGCGCGCCGAGTACCCGGCCCCGACGATGCCGCGGTGGAGCTCGTTGAGGCGCCGGATCTCGCCGCGTGCCGCGGCCGTGGAGCCGTAGATGATCCGCAGGTAGCTCCGCAGCGTGCCGTCGAGCCGCCGCCACGGGTCGGCGCGAAAGTCGGAATGCTCGGCGACCCCGGCCGCGACCCCCGGATGCGCGATCTGGAGGAGCAGTGCACGCGGCCCGGCGCCGAGGAGCAGCATCGCCTCGCGATCGAGGCGCCACGCCTCGGAGTCCGGACCGAACAGCCCGGGGTCGTGCGCCGGGCGGCGGACCGTCAGCGGTCGTCGGGGCGGCGGCCGATGAACCACCACGCGGCCGGGAAGATCCCGGCAGCGACCGCGAGCTTCGCCGCGTCCCAGACGAGGAACTTCGTCATCCCTTCGTACAGGGCCACGCTCCACGTGAGGTCGGCCGTGACCTTCAGCCACGGCACGCCGATGGCGTAGATGATCGCGGTGCCGATGGCCATCGCCGCCAGCGACCCGCCGAGACGCCGGTCCCAGCCGAGCTCGGCAAGACGGCCCACGACCGCAGCCGCCACGACGAACCCGATGAGGTACCCGCCGCTGAAGCCGCCGAGGACCGACGAGCCCGGAGCTCTGCTCGGCAAAGACCGGCACGCCGAGCACACCGATCGCGAGATAGAGCAGGAGTGCGGCGGCGCCGCGCCGGAACCCGAGCGCTCCACCGACGACGAGCACCGCGAAGGTCTGGCCGGTGAACGGCACGGGCTGCGTCGGGATCACGACGTAGGCGGACAGCGACACGATCAGTGCGCCGGCCACGATGAGGACGATGTGACGGATGCGGGTGGGGGTCCGTTCGCCCACGCGGATCGGGACGAGGAAGTCGGCAAGGGTCAGGCCGCGGTCCTCGGCCGTCGCGCGGTCGAGTCGCGGGAGGGCGTACGTCATCGAGGCTCCGCTACGGTCGCGTGCTGGGGCACGATCGACGGCGCGAGTCTAGCATCCGGCCGCCCACCGGGGCCACCGCGAGGGGCTATTCGTACCCGACGGCACGCACGATGGAGACGCCGCTGGCGAGACGCGCCGGGTAGGCCGCCGCGAGCATCGCGAGCACCACCCCGAGCACGAACGCGACGCCGACCGCCAGCCACGGCACGGCCACCGCGACATCGAGGCGACCGCCCGCGAGGACGACCATCAGGGCGCCGATGAGGAGGCCGACGACGACGCCGCAGATGGCGCCGATGAGCCCGGTGATGCCGGCTTCGACGATCACCGACCGCCAGACCTGGCGGCGGGTCATGCCGGCCGCCCGCAGCACGCCGATCTCGCGGACGCGCTCGAGCACGTTCATCGTGAGCGTGTTGACGATGCCGAGCGCCGCGACCAGCACGGCGACGAGAGCCAGCGCGTCGAACAGCCCGAATACCCGGTCGAGTGCCGCGCCCGACGGCGCCCTGGATGCGATCGAGGCCGACCGGCTCGAGCGCGAAGGCACGGGCCTCGGTCGCGAGCGCGGCTCGCTGTGCGTCGGTGGCGTCGGGCGTGAAGCGGACCGCGAACGCGTCGGCACCGGCGACGCCGAGGGTCGATGCGTCGGTCCATCCGACGAGCAGTGCCTCGCCGCTCCGACCGGGCAGCGTCCGTTCCGCGATCCCGACGACGTCGAGTGGCACCTCGGAGCCGTCCGCCCCGGTCGCGATCAGGACCGCGCCAAGCGCGATGCCGTCGCGCGCGGCGACGCCCGCCGGCACGATGACCGCCCCGCCCGCGTCGATGGCCGCCAGGGCCGTGGCAGGATCACCGGCCGTGAACCGCAACCGCCCATCGGCGGCGAGATCCGCACCCTGCATCGCGGCGGCATCCATCCGCACGCCGCCGACCGCGAGATCGAATGAGCCGATCGGGCTGACGGTCGCGACGCCCTCGAGGTCGCCGAGCACCTCCTCGACGCCCTCGTCGAGTGCCACCGGGCGGATCGACGTGACGATCAGGTCGCCCGGGACGACGTCGGCGATCCAGGCTCCGGCCGCGGCTCGTGCGTGTTGTCCCACTCCGCCGAGCGCCACGATCATCGCGAGCCCGATGGTGAGCGCGCCGACGGTCAGGGCGGCCCGGCCGCGATCGCGCAGGATCGACGCCCGGGCGAGACGCTCCTCCAGGCGTGCGAGGAGTGCGAAGGGCGCGCCAGCGGCACGGGCGAGCGCCGGCAGCACGAACGGGACCGCGAGCGCTGCGACGAGCAGGACGGCGTACACGACGAGCGAGCGGATGAGGGCGGCCTCGCCGGCACCGGCCGGCCACAGGAAGAGGCCGATGACCCCGACCGCGGCGAAGACCGCCACGAGCCAGCGCAGACGCGCGCGGCGCGCGGTCGGCAGGTCGAGGCGTGCCTTGAGGGCTTCGACGGGCGGGATGCGACCGGCACGGCGCGCCGGCTCGAGGGCGGCCGCGAGGGTCACGGCAAGACCGATGACGAGGGCCGCCACGACGTGGGCCGGCGTGATGACCGGTCCCGCGAGCGGCACCGCGCCGATGCTGTCGACCCACCAGCCCATCGCGATCGCGAGCGCGGCGCCCGCGACGATCCCCAGCAGCCCGCCGGCGACACCGATCACCGATGCCTGCACGAGGATGAACGAGGTCAGCTGGCCGCGGGTCGCGCCGGCCGCCCGGAGGAGACCCAGCTCGCGGACTCGCTCGACGACGGTCATCGACAGCGTGTTGAAGATCAGGAACGCGCCCGCGAACAGCGACACCGCGGCGATGAGCGCGGTCGTCGCCGCGAAATCCGCGGTCGACGCACGCATCGACGCGGCCAGGTCGCGCGGGGACGAGAGGACGTACGGCTCGGTCAGCAGGCTCGGCCTGGAGCGCCGCCGTGACGGCGGCCGGGTCCGTGCCGTCGGCCAGGCCGATGTCGATGCGCGTGACGCCCGGGTCGTCGAAGACCAGCTGGGCGGTCGCGAGCGGGACGAGCATCGCGCGCCCGGACCCGCCGGTCGCGGGGCCGTCCGCGGCGAGGATGCCGACGATCGTGTAGGTGAGCGGTTCGCCGGGGCCCTGGACGGTGAGGTCGTCGCCGACCGCGAGCCCGTCCTCGCGGGCAAGCGTCGCGCTGACGAGCGCCTCGGTCGCGTCGGGCTGGCGCAGCGGCGTACCGAGGGCCAGCGTGAGGTCGTGGAGCCGCGGCTCGGCCGCCGGATCGATCCCGAGGATGGTCACGGGCGCGGGCAGGGTGTCCCCTGCCCCGAACGGATCGGCGCCGAGATAGGTCCGCCGCTCGAATGCCGGCGCGGTCACGGCCACGCCGGGCGTCGAGCCGACCTCGGCCACGGTCCCGGACGACAGGCCGGTCTCGCCGAAGGCCGCGACGCGCAGGTCGGCATCGCCGACGAGGGTCGTGACCGTCCGCTCGATCGAGGCGTCGATCCCGGCGCTCGTCGCGAGCCCGGCGAACAGCACGGCCACGCCGAGCGCGACGCCGATCGCCGACAGGGTCGAGCGCAGCGGGCGGGCCCGGAGGCCGCGCCAGGCGAGGGCGTTGAGTCCGCGCATCATCGCGTACCCGGCCTACAGGCCGAGGCTGGCGAGCCTGGCGATGAGGCCCGAGGCGTCGTGGTCGGCGCGTCGCCCGAGCTCGATCGAGTCGCGGACCTGCCCGTCGCCGATCACGAGGACGCGATCGGCGTAGGCGGCGGCCTTGGAGTCGTGGGTGACGAGCACGATCGTCTGCTGTCGCTCGTTGCACGACCGCCACAGCGCGTCGAGGATCTCGGTGCCGGTCGTGTAGTCGAGGTTCCCGGTCGGTTCGTCGGCGAGGAGGAGTGCCGGTCGCGTGACGAGGGCGCGGGCGACGGCCACGCGCTGCTGCTCGCCGGTCGAGAGCTGGTCGGGCTTGTGGTGCTCGTTGCCGGTCAGGTCGACCTGCTCGATCACGTCGCGGATCCGTTCGGCGAGCTCGCCACGTGTCGTGTCCTGGCCCGCGATCGTGAACGGCAGCGCGATGTTCTCGGTCACGTCGAGCAGCGGGATCAGGTTGAACGACTGGAACACGAACCCCGTCCGATCGCGGCGCAGCCGGGTGGCCCGGTCGTCGTCCAGCGCGGTGATCTCCTCGCCCTCGAGGAAGACCTCGCCGCTGGTCGGTCGGTCCAGGCCGCCGAGGAGCTGGAGGAGCGTGCTCTTGCCGCTGCCCGACGGACCCATGAGCGCCACGAACTCGCCGGCCGCGACCGAGAGGGAGACGCCGCGCAGCGCGTCGACGGTCGTCTCGCCCATCGGGTAGGACTTCGTCAGGTCGCGCGCCTCGAGGATCGGCCGGTCCGCACCCGCGGGCTCGCGCAGAGGTCGCGGACCGCGTCCTGCGGTGACCACGTGGTGGTGGCGGCGGTATCGGGGGGATCCATCAACGCGCTCATCGGTGCCTCGGTGCGGTGCGGTCGGGTGCGGTACCCAACGTAGCGGTGCACTGGGGCGTGGTCAGTCGGACGATGGTCCGGGAGGGTCTAGTACCCGGGGGTGTGGTCCGCGCGAGCGGCGAGCGAGACCGTCAGGCGCCGAAGAACAGGCCGGTCACGCCGCCCACGATCGTCTCGACCAGACCCGTCGATGCGGTCGGGGCCGAGATCCGGAGACCGTTCGGGCCGGCGGCCGCGGCGGCATCGGGCCCGTCCGCGTCCTCGTCCGGTGGCGGGGTCGGTTCGGGGGTCGGCGTCGGGTCGGGCTCGGCGTTCGAGAGGACGACCGGCAGCGGCTCCGTCTCGAGCGACGGCGTGGGGACCGGGGTCGGCTCGGGCGTCGGCTTCGGGGTGGGCTTTGGCGTGGGCTTCGGCTTGGGCTTCGGGGTCGGGGCGGCGGTCCGCGCCGGCTTGGTGGTCGGCTTGGGCTTCGGCTTCGGGGTCGGCTTGGGGTCGGCTTGGGTGGGCTTCGGTGCCGTCGAGCCGCACTTGTCGGCGAACAGCACGGTCCACATCTTCTTGCCGGACGGGGACTTGTACGCACCGACACCGATCACGTCCCAGGCCTTGCCCAGGATGTTCTTCCGGTGCCCGGACGAGTCCATGAACATCTTGTGGATCGCCGCCGTCGCGACGTCGTCGGGATAGTTGTTCCAGCCGATGTTCTCGCCCGCGAGCTTGTAGCAGAAGTCCTTCGAGTCGAGCTTGCGGAACACCGAGCCGTAGCCCGGGATGTCGTGGCTGAAGTAGTCGCGCTGGATCATGTCCTTGGCGCGCCAGCGGGCGACGGCCTTGAGGGTGGAGCTGACCTTGAGCGACTTGAGGCCGGCGTTGGCACGGCTGCGATTGGTCAGGGCGACGAGGTCGCCCTCGGAGCTGGAGCTGAACGAGCCGCCCTCCCAGGCCAAGCGTGGCCTGCGGGTTCGCCATCGTGAACACGGATGTCGCGAAGAACACGAGGGCGACGAGGCCCGCGGTTCGCGTCGTGTGGCGGTGGACGATGGCTCGGGTCATGACGATTCGGTCGATCTCCGGCGGCCGGCCGCTGGGGGCGGCGGCGAGGGCTTTGGTGTGGTCCTCACCGTATGCGGCGGGTCGGGAGTGGTCAGCCACGCGAAGGTCCCGCCGAGCCGGTCCCCAGGTACCGTCCGGTTCGGTGTGGTCGGTGGCCGTCTGGTGCGGTCCGGTGCACGGATGGCGGGTCGGTCAGGCCCACGAGCGTCTCCGCGGGCGTGACGAGTGCGGTTGCGTCGTGCCGGCCGCACGGCCGTCAGATGGGCCCACATCCATCGATCGCGTCGGCCCCGAGGAGGTCACGGTCAGCCAGCGTCGACGAGCGGTCGGGTTCCGCAGGTTCGGCTACCTCGGCCGCCATGACGATCGACTCGGTACGCCACCGACGACGGTCCCGACCGGCGTCGGCGCACGCCCGGAGAAGGACGCGGTCAGCCAGGCGTCGAAGCGGTCACATCGCGCAGTGATGGCAGGTCGCGCCAGGCTCGCATCAGAGCTTTCTGCGTGGCATCTTCCCCGAGCCTCCACGTCGCGCAGATCGAGCCGCGATCGCAGAACAGGCGGTCACCGCGCCCCTGGCCAACGCCGCAAAGGCCTCGCGGTCTCCGCTCCGTGCCTGCTCGACGAGTGCCGCATCCACGCTTCTGCCCCTGTCCTCCGCGACGCGGTCGTGGCATCGCTGATCATACGGCGTGGACTTCGGGTGCCGTCACCTGGTCCTCGAGCCAACGGTAGCCGTCCGCGCCCCGCCGCGTCTTCGATATACTCCGCAGGCCTCGTCCACCCGCGCACGTCGCGCACCGCCACGGACGACCGCGCCGCGGTGGCCTTAGCTCAACCGGCAGAGCACTGGATTGTGGCTCCAGAGGTTACGGGTTCGAGCCCCGTAGGCCACCCCAACCCCCTCCCGGCGGCCCCGGCTATGCTGCCGGCCATGGTCACCCTTCCCCCGATGACGCCCGAGGTCTGGGCGCGCTGGCGCGCCGCCTCGGTCGTGGCCTACGCGGACGACAAGGTCCGCATCGGGGCGTGGCCAGCGGAAGGCGCAGTGGAGCGGGCCGAGCGCGAGTTCGCGGCCCTCGTCCTCGATGGGCAGGCGACGCCCGGCCAGGAGTTCCGCAGCATCGTGAACGACTCCGGCGCGGTCGTCGGGGCCTTGTGGTTCGGGCCGTCGGATGCGATCGGACGCGGGCAGGCGTTCATCCTCGACATCGAAATCGACCCGGCATTTCGCGGGCAGGGATATGGCCGAGCCGCGCTCGTCGGCGCTCGAGGTCCTCGCCCGCGAGCTCGGCTACGACGCGATCGGGCTGCACGTGTTCGGCGACAACGAGGTCGCGCGCGCCCTGTATCGATCGGCGGGCTACGTCGAGACCGACGTCACGATGCGCAAGCGCCTCGGCTGATCCGCGTGGCGGCCGGCGACGCGGCCCGGCGGCGATCGCGGCCTGGCCCGATCGCGACCCTAGCCCTCGGCGCCGAGCGCCGCGACGAGCCCGGATGCGCCGGTCAGGATCGGTTCGCCGTGCCCGACGAGGAGCGTCTCGAAGGAGAGGCCACCGATCTTCACGATCGACTCGGTCGCCATCGCGCTGTCCGCGGTGTTCCGGTCGCCCGGGCGCGTGACCTGCCCGTCCTCGGTGCGCAGGGCGTCGCCCGCGATGAACACGCCACCGATCTCGTCGAGCACCGAGATGGAGCCGGCGGTATGGCCCGGCGTGGCCACGACCCGCAGGCCGAAGATGTCGTCGCCGTCCTCGGCGGCCGTCAACGGGCGTGACACGCGGATCTGCGGGATGTCCGCCGCGCCCGCGTAGCCCATCGCGTCCGGGGCCGCGAGCAGGACGTTCTCGGCGCTGCCGACATGGTCCATGTGCTGGTGCGTGAGGATGAGGTGACCGACCGCGTCCCAGCCGAGGCCGATCGCCTCGAGCGCCGCGCCGATCTCGTCGTCGCTCCCCGCCACGCCCGGTGTCGACGATGGCCGCCTCGCCCCCGCGGACCAGGATGTAGGCCGAGACGAACCCCAGGTTGACCCGGTGCCAGGCGGCTGCGCCCTCGGGCACCGGCGCCGGGCGACGCTCGCCGCGGCCGACGCCGACGGCGAGGCGGAGGCCCCGGGGTCGGCGCGCGGTGCCGCTCGGCAGAGCGCCGGATGCGGCACCGGACGCCGTGGTGATGAGGCGCCCGGCACGCAACCCGCGATCCCGACGACTGCCAGCGCGATCGTGCCGCGTCCGAGGTCGGCGAGGAACGTGCGGCGGGTCAGGGGCGCGCGTGGTGCCGGGGCATCATCGGTCGATGGTACGTCGGGTCGCCGGAGGCCGGTTCTGCGCCGATCCGCCGCGCCTGCGCCGGCCGCTCCCTGTCAGACGCCCGGCCGCCGCGAAGACCGTCGCGACGAGCGCCTGCGCCTCGTCGATGAGCCGGCCGAGGTGCTCCTCGCCGCGGAAGCTCTCGGCGTAGACCTTGTAGACGTCCTCGGTGCCCGACGGCCGGGCGGCGAACCAGCCCTGCGTCGGTCGCGACCTTCAGCCCGCCGATCGGCGCGTCGTTGCCGGGCGCGGTCGTGAGGATCGCGGTGATCGGGTCGCCGGCCAGGGTCGTGGCGGTGACCGGGTCGGCGGACAGCTCCGCCGAGGACCGCCTTCTGCGGCCGGCGTCGCCGGCGCGTCGATCCGCCGGTAGGCCGGTGCGCCGAACCGCTCCGTGAGCTCGCCGTACGCGACACCCGGGTCGCGACCGGCTTCGCGCGTCAGCTCGGCCGCGAGGAGGCACGCGATGATCCCGTCCTTGTCGGTCGTCCAGACGGTCCCGTCGCGGCGCAGGAACGACGCCCCGGCGCTCTCCTCGCCGCCGAACCCGACCGAGCCGTCGACCAGCCCGGCGACGAACCACTTGAACCCGACCGGGACCTCGAGCAGCCGGCGACCGAGGTCGGCCACGACCCGGTCGATCATCGCGCTCGAGACGAGCGTCTTCCCGACCGCGACATCGCGCGCCCCACGACCGCGCCCCGCCGAACAGGTACGCGACGGCCGCCGACAGGAAGTGGTTCGGGTTGAGCAGGCCGGCACCGGGCGTGACGATCCCGTGCCGGTCGGCGTCGGTGTCGTTGCCGAGCGCGAGATCGAATCGGTCGCGCAGCCCGACGAGACCCGCCATCGCGTAGCGGGACGAGGGGTCCATCCGGATCCGACCGTCCCAGTCGACCGTCATGAAGCCGAACTGCGGGTCGACGACCGTGTTCGTGACCGTCGAGATCGAGGCCGTAGCGCTCCCCGATCGCGGGCCAGTAGTCGACCGCCGCGCCACCCAGCGGGTCGACCCCGAGCCGCAGCCCGGACGCGGCGATCGCGGCCAGGTCGATCACCGAGCCGAGGTCGCCGACGTAGGCATCGAGGAAGTCGTGCCGGCCGACCTGCGGCGATCGCGCGCTCGAACGGGCGTGCGCGGCACGGCATCGACCCCACCGACGCCGGCCTCCAGCAGTCGGTTCGCCTCGGCCCCGATCGCAGCCGGTGACGTCGGTGTCGGCCGGGCCGCCGTTCGGCGGGTTGTACTTGAAGCCGCCGTCCTCGGGCGGGTTGTGGGACGGCGTCACGACGATCCCGTCGGCCAGCCCGTCACGACGCCCGCGGTTGTAGGTGAGGATCGCGTGCGACAGCGCCGGCGTCGGCGTGAAGCGGTCGCGCGCATCGACCAGCACCTCGACCCCGTCGGCGACGAGGACCTCGATGGCGGTCCGCCACGCCGGCTCGGACAGCGCGTGCGTGTCGCGCGCCGAGGAACAGCGGCCCGTCGATCCCCGCCGACCGCCGATAGCGGGCGACCGCCGCGCTCGCGGCGATGATGTGGGCCTCGTTGAACGACCGCCGCAGGGACGAACCGCGATGGCCGGACGTGCCGAACGCCACGCGCTGGGCGGGGTCGGACGGATCGGGGCGCTCGTCGTAGTAGGCCGCGATGAGCCGGTCGACGTCGACCAGCAGCGCGGGATCCGCGGGGAGCCCGGCCCGCTCGCTCGTCACGACAGGCCGACGCCGGCCTCGCGGCAATCGGCCGCCAGTCGGTCGAGCGCCTCGTCGCCGTTGACCGACTCGATCGGGAACGTCATGACGCGCGCGACACCCAGGTCCCGATAGCGCCCCAACCGGTCGACCCGCGCCGCGCCGGGCTCGCCCATCACGCGCCGCCAGACGTGCACCGAGAGCTTCAGCGTCGCCGGGTCGCGACCGATCTCCTCGCAGCGCTGGTCGATCACCGGGATCGCGGCCGCGACCTCGTCGGGCGACATGCCGTCCAGGTTGAGCTCGTCCGCGTGCCGCGCGGCCAGCCGCCACGTCACGTTAGGGCCGTTGCCCCCGACCATGATCGGCACCCGCGGCTGCTGGATGGGCTTGGGCACGTTGATGGCGTCGCGGACCGACGCGTGCCGGCCCTCGAAGGTCGCGTGCTGGTGTCGGTCGCCCGCCAGCATCCGGGTGATGACCTCGAGGTCGTCACCGAGACGCGCCAGGCGCTCCGGCGTCTCCGGGAAGCCGTAGCCGTAGGCCTCCCACTCGTCGCGCTTCCAGCCCGCGCCGATGCCCAGCTCCATCCGGCCGCCGCTGATGGTGTCCATCGTCGCGATCATCTTGGCCGTGAGCGCCGGGTTGCGGAACGCGGTGCAGACCACGACGTGGCCGAGCCGCACCCGCGACGTCAGCGCGGCCAGCGCGGCGAGCGACGTGAACGATTCGAACGTGATCTCGTCGGTCGGCGCGGGATCGTCGTGGAATGGTCGTACAGCCAGATCGACTCGAAGCCGAGCCGCTCGGCCTGCTGCGCCACCTCGGTCGTTCGCCGCCACGCCACGAGCGGGTCCCAGCCGTCGTATTCGCCGTTCCAACCCTGCGGCACGATGACGCCGACCTGCATGTCCTCATGATGCCCGACCGGCACCGCTCGCCCGCCGACGATCGCGGGTTGCGCCCCGGGGTCCCCGCCTCTACGATGCCGACACCTCGAGCTGCCACGTACGGGGCCCGTCCACGTTCGCTTCGGCGGACAGCCGCTTCGGCGGTCGGATGCAAGGGCCCGCGATGGTCGCTGGGGACGGAGGTATGTGCCGCCATGGCGACGGTGACGTTCGAGCACGTCAACAAGGTCTACGGCGATTTCCACGCCGTGAAGGACCTCAACCTCGAGATCGGGGACGGCGAATTCATGGTCCTGGTCGGACCATCGGGCTGCGGCAAGACGACCAGCCTGCGGATGATCGCCGGACTCGAGGAGATCACCGACGGGACGCTGCGGATCGGCGACCGCGTGGTCAACGACGTCCCACCCAAGGATCGCGACATCGCGATGGTGTTCCAGAGCTACGCCCTCTACCCGCACATGTCCGTGCGCGACAACCTCGCGTTCGGGCTGAAGCTGCGCAAGGTCCCCAAGGCCGAGATCGAGCGACGGGTCAACGAGGCGGCCGAGACCATCCAGCTCCAGAAGCTGCTCGATCGCAAGCCGAAGGAGCTGTCGGGCGGCCAGCGGCAGCGCGTGGCGCTGGGACGGGCGATCGTCCGCGAGCCGGCCGTGTTCCTCATGGACGAGCCGCTCTCCAACCTCGACGCGAAGCTGCGCGTGCAGACCCGCGCCGAGATCGCGCGGCTGCATCAGCGGCTCCAGACGACCGTCGTCTACGTCACCCACGACCAGGTCGAGGCGATGACGATGGGCTCGCGCATCGCGGTCATGAACGAGGGCCTGCTCATGCAGGTCGGCACGCCGCAGGTGCTCTACGACACGCCGCTCAACCGCTTCGTCGCGGGCTTCATCGGCAGCCCGTCGATGAACTTCGTCGAGGTCACGGTCGAGGGCAGCGGCGACAGCGCCCGGCTCATCGGGCCCGGCGACTGGGCCGTCCCGACACCGCCCCGCCTGCGCGGCGTCGCCGGTGACATCGCCGGACGCAAGCTCGTCGCGGGCTTCCGACCCGAGCATCTCGACATCGGCGAGGCGGGCGGCGACACCGCCGGGTTCCGAGGCCGGGCCGACGTCGTCGAGTACCTCGGCAACGAGGAGCTGCTGCACGTCAACGCCGCCGACCAGGACATCGTCGCGATCGTCGATTCGGAGCACCGCGTCCGTCCGGGCGACATCGTCAACTTCGTCCTGCCCCTGTCCAAGCTGCACCTCTTCGACGCCGAGACCGGTGCGGCCATGACACCCGAGACGGTGGCCGCGACAGCGGCCGCACCGGCGGCGGTCGCCTGACCGGCGACGCCGACCAGCACGAGGCATCGACCCCGGGGCCGGACCCCGGGGTCGATCTCGTCGAACGGGTCGTCGATTCACAGGTCCTCCATCGCGGGAAGTTCCTGACCTTCCGGATCGATACCGTCGAGCGTGCCGACGGCACGCGCGCGATCCGCGACATCGCCGGTCATCCCGGTGCCGTGGCGATCCTGGCGCTCGATGCCGACGACCGGGTGGCGCTCGTTCGCCAATGGCGACTGCCCGCCGACGACGCCCTGCTCGAGATCCCGGCCGGCGGGCTCGATGTCGCCGCCGACGGCTCCAAGGAGGATCCCGAGGTCGCCGCGCGGCGCGAGCTCGAGGAGGAGACCGGCATGCGCGCCGCGACGTGGCGCAAGCTCGGGGCGTTCTACTCGGCGCCGGGCTTCACCGACGAGCTCATGCATCTCTATCTCGCCACGGACCTGGCTCCGGCGTCGCCCGACGGGCGGCTCGGCCCCGACGAGGACGAGCGGCTCATCCTCGAATGGCGGCCCTGGCGGGAGGCGGTCGCGGCGGCCGAGAATGGCGCGATCCGCGACGCGAAGTCGATCGTCGGGTTGTTCTGGCTCGCGCGACTGCGAGGCGAGGCGACCGAGTCGGGCGGAGCCGGTCGACAGCGGAGCCGTGGACGCCGGTGCCGTGCGCCGCGGGCGTGCCCGCGGCGGCGGCTGCCGGCGGCGACGCCGTGACCATGACCTACACGATGACGATCGGCCAGGCCGTCCGAGCGGCGGTCGGCCTCGCGCGCCAGTCCTGGGCCATGCGCATCTTCGGCATCGTGGTGATCCTCGTCTCGATCATCCCCCTGCTCAACGGCGACCTCGTGAGCGTGATCGCGGTCGTGTTCGGCATCGGGCTGCTGACCGGCTGGCTGATGGCGCCATTCGCGTGGTGGCAGTTCCGCAAGCGGCCCGATCTCCTGAATACCCCGACGACGCTGGCGGCGGACGGCGACGGGATCGAGTTCACGAGCACGTTCTCACGCGGACGCACGGCCTGGTCCGCGTACCGCAAGGTGCACGACGTCGCCGGGTGCCTGCTGCTCGACAACGACTCGGGGGTGAGCATCATCATCCCGAAGGACGCGTTCACCGCGTCCGAGCTCGGGGTGTTCTACCGGCTGCTCGACCGCAACGGCCTCCTGCCGGGCGCCTCGAACGACTCGATTCAGGTGCCGGCGCCGCCGTCGTCGGTCCGTCGCGGCGCGATGGCGTGGGGCCCCAGCCGCGCCAGCGCGTGGCGATACAGCGTCGACCCGGGATGCAGCGCGACCGCCAGCCGGAGATGCGTGCCCGCTTCCGCCGGCCGGCCGAGCCGCTTCAGGCTCTGGGCGAGGGCGAAATGCGCGTAGTGGGCGGACGGATCGATCGCCAGCAGCGCGCTCGAACGTGGCGCGCGCAGCCTCGGCCTGCCCGGAGTTGTAGTAGGCGCGCCCGAGCGCCTCGAGGATCGACGCCTTCGCGGGTTCGAGGCGATCCGCGCGCTCGAGGACGATCGCGGCCTGCGCGTGATGGCGGCTCGCGAGCAGGGCCTGCCCGCGTTGCAGCAGGTCGTACGCGGTCTCGTGCTCGGCGTCGGGTTCCACGACCGTGGATGGTGGCACGGAACGCCGCGGGCTGCCGTCGCCGTCACGTCGGAACCGCGGGTCACGATGCGGCGCGGCGCCGAAGCGGCGCCCCGCGTCAGGCGTCCCGGTACGCCGCGAGATCGACCCGCTTGAGACGGGGCGAGTCGGTCAGCCCCGGGATCCGGCCGCGCTTCGCGATCGGCGCGCCATCGATCTCCTTGATGTCACCGGTGAAGTCGATCGGCGTCGCCCCACTGATGTACGAACCGACCGCATACGAATCGACCGGCGCACCCGCATCCTTGAAGTAGGCGATCCGTTCGGGATTCATGCCGCCGGAGACCACGATCCGGACGTGGTGGTAGTCCTCCTGGTCCAGCCGCGCGCGGACCTCGTGGACGAGCTCGGCGGTGACCCGGCCGCGCTCCGAGGGCGTGTCGAGCCGGATGCCGTACAACCGGTCGCCGAGCGCGTGGGCGACCCGCAGCGCCTCCTCGGCCTCGTCCTTGAACGTGTCGACGAGGACGATCCGCGGAACATCCGCCTCGATGTGCCGATCGAAGGCGAGCGCCGCCTCCACCGTGTCCCCGAAGATCAGGACGAGCGAATGCGGCATCGTGCCGGTCGGCGCGAGCCCGGCCAGACGCGCGCCGGCGGGCGTCGACGCGCCGACACACCCGCCGACGATCGCTGCGTAGTCGAGCACGTCGGTGATGTCCGGGTGGATGTGGCGCGCGCCGAAGCTGATGACCGGATCCGGAGCCGCAGCGTCCACGCATTCCCGCGCCGCGGTCGCCCAGCCCGTCGATTGCGCGAGCATGCCGAGGAACGCGGTCTCGTACAGCCCGAACCGCCGGTAGCGGGCCCGGATCCGCAGCACGATCTCCTTCGGGCCGATGCGGTCACCGTCGTCGAGTGCCTCGAGCATCGTCTCGCCCGGGTCTGCCGTGGCGAGCACGTGGCCGAGCAGGTTCTTGGCCTCGTCGATGCCGCACAGGACCGCGTCCCCGCGCGTGAAGACCTCCATCGTCACGAGCGGATCGCGACCCTCGCGCGCAAGGATCGTCTCGGCCCGCGCGAAGTACACGTCGGCCGAATTGCCGGACAGGATCTCGTGGGACGGTCGGGCGCGCTGCAGGCCCATCAGACGCGGTCGGCTCCTGGTTCGGGGTCGGTCGGTGGCTGGAGAGGGCGCCCCGCCGTGCGTGGCGGCGAGTGTAGCGCACGCATCGGGGCCCTCGGACCGGCCCCGGAGGCGCGTCTGTCGGGCGGCGTCAGTCGCCGACGGGACCCGCGACCGGCCCCGCGGCGGGCTCCGGAGCGACCCCGACGGCCGTCGTGGGGCGGCGTCGGCGTCGGATCGCGACGATCGACAGGATGACGGTCAGCACGGCGGCGAGCAGCAGCAATCCGATGCTGATCGCCCGGCCCTGGCCGAGCCCCTCGGCGCCGCTCCACGACGCCGCCGCGGCATCCGACGCGGTGGCCGCGGTCGCGAGATCGCCGCGGGCGAACGGCATCGCGCGCCGTATCGAGATCGACGTCCGGGGTCTCGCCCCACAGCCCGAGCGCCATGATCGGCGTCGATGCCGGTGGACGGAGCGCCACGGCCTCGGCATAGCGGCCGATCACGTCGAGCTCGGCCACGGCCTCGGCGGTCGCGTCGTCGAAGCCGTCCTCGTCCTCGAACGACAGCTGGAGCGTGGCCGGGAGGATGAGGTCCGTGTCGGCGGCCGCCGCCTCGACCTCGGCGCGTTGGGCGAGCACCGTCTCGGCGGTGTCGATGAGGCCTGTGGCAGTGTCGAACTGCCACGCGCGGAGCGCCTCGCGGATGGGTCGCGGGACCCGCCAGCCGTCGACCTTCGTGATCAGCGCGTCGTATCGCGCGCGCGCCTCGGTCCGCTGGTCGAGCAGGGCGGCGTCGCCAGGGCGCGCGACCCACTCGCGCCACAGGTCGTCGTAGGTGGCGTGGGTGTGTTCCTCGAGCAGGTCCAGCAGGCCGCGCCAGTCCGGCGGCGCCTCGACGAACTCATCGAACCCACCGGGCGGCTGGTACGCGCCGAGACGCGCGGCGGCGTCCGCCCAGACCGCGCGCAGGCCGTCGGGGCTGGCGCGCTCGGCGATGGCTTCGGCGAGCGCCAGGGACGCGGCGTAGGCGTAGTCCTCGGACGCGTCGGTGTCCGATCCGACCGGACCCCAGGCGTTGAGCGGGATGCGGCCGGGCTCGAGCTCCTCGGACAGGTCCATGCCGCGCGCCTTGATGTCGAGCGCGATCGCGGCCTGTTCGGCGTAATAGGACGCGAACGCCTCGTTCGCCCAGCGATCCGCCAGCAGGGAGCCGTTGAACCAGCCGTGCGCGGCCTCGTGGAGCACCACGAAGTCGTTGGCGTAGTAGGCGATCTCGACCAACCCGGCCGCCGGATCGAACAGCCCGGCGTACCCGCCGGTCGACCGACTCACCGCTTCCTGGATCGTGAGGGGTTCCGGGTGCGGCCACGGCACGCCGATGGCCGTCCCGAGGGCCGGCAGGGCGTCCTCCACGAGGCCGCTGACGCGTTTCGCCCACGGCTTGTCGTCGGGCCACGAGCGGATCGTGACGCCGACCGGGACATCGAGGACGCGCGTCGTGATCGCCGCGCTCGTGTACTGGCCCGGCCGGTCGGCGACGAGGTAGGCGAAGAAGGCCAGCGGCGCCTCGAGCTTGCCCGTCTTGAAGATCGTCCGCCCGGTGTCATCGACGGTGGGCTCGGGGATCTCGCCGGCCTCCACCTTCACGTCGTACCCGGTCGGGAACGTGACCGAGACGGTGCTGCCCGGGGTCGCATCGGTGGCGTAGGCCCAGACCGGGAAGGACACGAGGGTGTCGCCGACCCGCAGGTCACGTGTCGGGGAGCCGCCCGGATCCTTGAGGTTGAACGTCAGGCGGTACTTGGCGGTCTTGCCGCTGTACAGGCGCTTCGCGAGATCGAGCCGCAGGAGCGTGTACGCCTTGGTCTTCTTCGTCGCACGGACCGACGGGCTACCAGCTCCCCTCCCAGCTCAGCTTGTAGCCCGAGGTGCCCGGCTGGATGGCGAGGAACGCCTCATCGAAGTAGTAGCGCTTGGTCTTGGTGTCCTTGAGGTGGTTCTTCAGGGTCAGGTCGACCGTGATGCGGATCCGCTGCTTGTCCGGCTGGACGTCGTACCTGGCCGCGCCGACGACGGTCAGGTCCGGTGCCGCGGCGCGGACCTCCGTGGGGCGCGTCGGCCCGAGCGGGACGGCCAGCAGGCCGATCGCGAAGACCAGGGCGAGCAGGAGGCTGCCCGTGCGCAGCACGACCCTCACGCGGGCACCGTCCCGAGCGGTTCGTCCTTTGCCGCCCCGGCGTCATCGGTCGGCCCGCGTCCGGCGCCGCGTCGACAGCGGGCGCGTCGCCCGCCGGCGCGTCGTCGCCGAATTCGAACAGGTCGGGCAGTCGCGGGGCGAATCGATCGACGAACGCCGCGGTCCGCCCGACACGAGCGGATTCATCAGGGACCCGGCCGCCGATCCACAGCCAGTCCTTCGATTCCTCGCGGAGCCGATCGGCGATCCCCACGATCCGGGCGAGCGCCAGCCCGAGCGCGTCCGCGCCATCGACCGGGTCGAGCGTCGCGATCGGGAGCTCCACCGCGAGCAGCGGCCGCTCGTCCTCGCCGACGCTGAACTTCGCGAACGGGAACTCGTCGTTCCAGCGCAGCAGGCGGCGATACGACTTGCGGAACAGGTCGTTGATCGGGGGCGCGTAGTGCGCCCAGCAGATCAGCGCGAGCGCTGGATCGAGGATCACGGTGACGCGGAGATCGAAACGTCGGCGCCCGTCGAGCAGGAGATCCCAACTGGTGATCCCATCGCGGTCGGCTCGCTCGACGGGCTCGAGGCCCAGGTCGACGAGCCAACGCTCGACATCGGCCGGGCGCACGGTGGTGCGCGCCGGGGTCGGCGGAAGGCATGGCTCGGGGAGTCTAGCCGAGAACCGCCGGATGGGTGGCCTACGACCCGGTCGCGCCACCCTTCCGGCCGGCCTTGCCACGTGCGCCGGCACCGGCGACGGCCGCATGCGCGTGCTTGACCGGACCGTGGTCGTGGACGCGCTTGCCTCCCGGTTTCGGGTCGACCGATCCGCCGCTCTTGACGATGCGGCTCACGTAATCGCTCGTGCGGATGTCCGCGGCGATCTTGACGTTGCGCCCGATCCGGGCGCTGCGAGGGATGACCGCACGCTTGCCGACGACGGTGATCCCGGTGTTGAGGCGACCGGGCTCCTGGCGGTTCGGTCGGTCGTCGTACGGCCCGTCGCCGACGATCGCCCCCTGCCCGACGACGACCTCCTTGTCGAGGATCGACCGATCGACCACCGCCCCCGAGCGGATGACCGAGTCGAACATCACGATCGAGTCGCGAACGACGGCGCCGACGTCGACCCGCACGCCGGGCGACAGGACGGAGTTCACGACCGTCCCGTCGATCACGCAACCGTGGCTGATGAGGCTGCGGTGGACCTGCGCCGTCGGGACCGACCTTGGCCGGCGCCCGTTCCTCGGAACGGGTGTGGATGATCCAGTCCTTGTCGTAGAGGTCCAGCTCGGGATCGTCGACGAGGAGCGCCATGTTGGCCTCCCAGAACGACTGGATCGTGCCCACGTCCTGCCAGTAGCCGTTGTAGCGGTAGCCGAACACGCGGGCATCGGCCGCGAGCATCGCCGGGATGACGTCGCGCCCGAAGTCGACCCGGTCCTCGGACAGCCAGCGACGGAGCGTCTTCTTCGAGAAGACGTAGACGCCCATCGACGCGAGGTCGCTCTTCGGCTGCTTCGGCTTCTCCTGCCATTCGATGACCCGGTCGTTGTCGTCGAGGGCGAGGATGCCCATCCGCGAGGCCTCGGCCAGGGGGACACGTCGGACCGCGATCGTCACGTCCGCCCGACGCCGTCGGTGGGCAGCGACGAACGGCTGGTAATCCATCTTGTACACGTGGTCGCCGGCGAGCAGGACGACCGTGTCGGACGGGTCGTGCTCGACGACATTCATGTTGCGCAGGACCGCGTCCGCGGTGCCCCGGTACCACTCCGCCACGCGCCCACGCGCGATGTACGGCTGGAGCAGCTTCACGCCGCCGTGGTTGCGGTCGAGATCCCACGGCCGGCCCAGGCCGATGTGGTCGTTGAGCGAGCGGGGGTTGTACTGGGTCAGGACGACGACGTCGTCGATCTCGGAGTTGACGCAGTTCGACAGCGTGAAGTCGATGATCCGGTACTTGCCGCCGAACGGGACCGCCGGTTTCGCGCGTTCCTGCGACAGGATGGACAGGCGCTCGCCTTCACCGCCCGCGAGGATGATCGCCATGGTCCGTTTCACGTCCCGGATCCGCCTCCCGTTCCGTCCGACGCTGGTCCGGGGATGCTAGCACGGGGCCTCGGCCATCGATATGCACGGCAGGTTGTCGGGTCGTGAACAGCCCGCGCGGGTCGTGACCGCGCTGGGGAACGCGCTCGTGACCGCCGCGCCGACGCCCGGGACCTGGCCGTCCTAGAGGAACAGCCGCGGGTTCGTGAATTCGCCGTTGAACTCGACCATCCAGTGCAGGTGCGCCCCGGTCGAGTTGCCGGTGTTGCCCTGGTGCCCGATCAGCTCGCCGGCGGACACCCCTTCGCCGACCTTCGCCGGGCAGCCGGGCTGCATGTGGGCGTACCACGTGCGCAGGTTGCCCGAGTGGGCGATCACGACGATCCACGCCGGGTCGCTGCCATCCGCCCAGTTCCAGCCGCAGACCGCGACCACGCCCTTGCCGGCGGCGCGCACGGCGGCGTTCGGGGCGCCGACCAGGTCGATCCCGTTGTGGTAGTGGGCGCAGCCGTGACCCGGTGCGTAGTAGGGGTACGAGCTGCAGCCGTAGTCGCCGCTCACGGTGCCCTTCATCGGCCAGCGCAGCGTGCCGTTGTACTTCGACGGGATGTTGCCCTTGCGGACCTGCGCGTCGATGAGCTTGTCGATGCGGCGGGCCAATGCCTTCTGGTCCGCGGCCGCCTTGCGGATGATCCGCGCGGCGTTGGCCTTGTTGCGCTTGAGCTCGGCGTAGGTGCGCTTCTGTGCGGCGAGCGCCTTCTTGGTCCGCTTCTCGAGCTTCTTGAGCTCCGCGCGGGCCTCCTTGAGCTCCAGGAGCTGGCGGTCGAGCTCGCGCTTCTGGGCGGCGGTCTCCTGGGCGAGGACGTTGGTCCGCTTGCGGGTCTCCTCCACGTTCTGGTGGAGCGCGGCGAGCGTCTCCTTGTCGCGCGTGATCTGCTCGGCGAGCGCCTTGTCCTGCTCGGCGACGTCGATGTAGTAGCTCATCTCGGCGAGGAGGTCGGTGAACGTGCCGCCCGAGATGAACGTCTCGAGGGGCGAGGTGCGGTCGGTGTCGTAGGCCGTGCGCACGCGTTCGGCGAGCTTCGCCCGCCGCTTGGAGAGCTCCACGCGTTTCGCGCCTTCGATGATCGTCAGGCGATTGAGCTCGTGGGTCATCGCATCGAGCTCGGCGACGAGATCCTCGTACTTGCCCTGCACCTCGGCGATCTGCGCCGCCATCTTGTCGATGCGCTTGCGGACCTTGTTCAGGTCCACGGTGATGCCGCGCAGTTCGGCCCTGGTCGCCGCGATCTCGGACGAGAGGGCCGACTGGAGGCCGTTGAGCTGGGCGATCTGCGCCTTCTGCTCGGCGATCTCCTTCTTCAGCTTCGCCTGCTTCGCCTTCGCGTCGGACAGCTCGTCGCCATGCACGAACGACGTGGTCTGGGGCGCCGCGAACAGGCCCATGACGAGCGGGATCAGCAGGAGGAGCGCGGGGATGTGCCGACGGCGCCCGCCGGAGCGCTTTCCGGGAGCGGTGGACCAGCCTTCGGCGATCGTCGGCCGCGCAGTCCCGCGGTCCGATCCATCAGTGGTGCGGCGCATCACCTGGGCGACGACATCGTGCGAGCAAACTCCGTTGGTCGATGGCCCCGCTCAGATGGGGACACGGTCGACGGCTACGCCCGCCGGTGGGGTCGACGTCCTTGTGACGGGCACTGCCTCAGGACGACACCTCGGTTTTCCGGCTTCGGGGCATGATACCCGACCGTTCAAGGGCCTTCGCGAGTCTACGCCGCGAGCGCGCCGCGACCGGATGGTCCTTTGGTCAGGGGTGGTACCGGGACTTCCGGTGTGGTCGGGGGTGGTCCGGTGCGGTCTGGTGTGGTCACGCCCTCGTGGCGAGGGCTGCGTCGCACGCTCTCGGTCGGGGCGACGCGGTCACGCTCGGATGAGCACGGCCCACAGCGCCCCGATGATGAGGAACGGCCCGAACGGCACGTACGTCCGTCGCCCGATCCGGCGCGTCACGAGGAGGACGAGCAGGACGACGCCCGCGACGACGAGGCCGAACAGCACGCCGCCGAACGCCCGCTCGCCGCCGAGCATGAGGCCGGCACCCACGAGGAGCTTCACGTCGCCGAGCCCGAATGCGCCCGCGCCGAACGGGATCGACGGCAGGTAGAGGACGGCCGGGATGAGCACGGCGGCCAGCAGCGCCGGGAGCAGATCGGCGCCGACGAGCGGATTCTGGCCACTTACGGCGTAGACCAGGGCGATCGGGATGACCGGCAGCGTCAGCTCATCGGGCAGGAGGCGCTGGTCGAGATCGGTCGCGAGACCCACGATGAGCGTGGCGAACCAGGCGCCGAACAGCATCGTCGCCAGGGCATCGTCGCCCATCCGGAGCGGCAGCAGCCCGAGCGCGAGCGCGCCGACGATCCCGCAGGTGGCCGTCCGCCAGTCGATCCGCCGGCCGGGCGGGTGCTCCTCATCGTGCTCGGGCCAGCGCGTGGCGAGCCGATCGGACGCGACCCCGAAGATGGCGCCGAAGACGGCCGCGACGCCGACCAGGAGTGCGTCCGCGCCGTCCACGCGTCGGTCCGACGGTCAGTCGGCGCGGGCGCCGGCGAGGGCCAGTTCGACGAGCGTGGCGTGCGATACGCCGGTGGCCCCACGCGGGGCCCACGGGGTCGCCTTGCGGAAATAGGCCGTCCCGGCGATGTCGAGGTGGACCCACGGCACGGTCACGAACTCGCGCAGGAAGAGACCGCTCTTGACGAGCGACCCCTCGGCCGATCCGGCGTTCTGCAGGTCGCCGTACCAGCTGTCCATGTCCGGGACGTAGTCGTCGACGAGCGGGAGCTGCCAGTAACGCTCGCCGGCTCGTACCCCGGCCGCGGCGACCTCGTCGTACCACGGCTGTGGCGTCCCGAACGCCCCGGTCACGAGATGGCCGAGCGCGCGCGACACGGCGCCGGTGAGCGTGGCGACGTCCACCAGGTGGGTCGCGCCCAGACGCTCGGCCCAGGTCATGGCGTCGCCCAGGATCAGGCGCCCCTCGGCGTCGGTGTTGGTGATGTCGACCTTCTTGCCGTTGAGGGCGGTGACGATGTCGCCGGGTCGCGTCGAGTGCGGACCGGGCATGTTCTCGACCGCGGGCGCGACCGCGAGGAGCGGGGTGCCCGGGGCGAGCCGGGCGACCGTCGCGATCGCGCTGATGACCGTGCACGCGCCGGTGTTGTCCATCTTCATCTCTTCCATCCGGTCGGATGGCTTGATGCTGATGCCGCCCGAATCGAAGCAGACGCCCTTGCCCACGATCGCGAGGTGTCGATCGAGCGAGTCGCGCTCGCCCTCCCCGCCCGAGCGCATGACGATCATCCGCGGCGGGTTGTCGCTGCCCTGGCCGACCGCCATGAACATGCCCATCCCGAGCTCGATCGCCCGTTCGGGCTCGATGACGTCGAACCACAGGTCGTGCTTCTCGGCGATGGCCCGCGCCTCCTCGGCCAGCACGATCGGCGTGACGTCGTTGGCCGCACGATTGGCGAGCGAGCGGGCGGCGTTGGCGCCCTCCCCGATGATGACGCCGCGCTCCCCGGCCTTCGTGACCGCGGCCGCATCGGCGCCGGGTGCCACGAGGATCAGCGTGTCCAGCGTCGGCGGGGCGGCCTCGTGCTTGTCGAGGTACAGGTTCTTCGGGTCGTGGGAGCCTTCGATGACGCCGCGCGCGATGAGCTCGGCGACGGCCTCGATCGACGCGTCGGCGGCGCCGACGCCGGCCAGCGGGGACAGCCAGACGGCGAGGGCGTGGACCGGCCGTCCGCCGAGCCGGCGCTCCGCCGAGGCGCCGATCCGCACCAGCGTCTCCCGATCGAGCTTCGCGGGATCGCCCGCCCCGACCGCCAGCAGGCGGTTCGCCGGCAGGTCGCCGTTGCCGGCGAGGGCGGTCGCGTAGCGCTTGCCGGTCAGCTCCTTGAACGTGGCGAGGGCGCGGAGCTCCCCGCCCGATCGTCGGTCCAGCTCATCGAGCGGACCCTCGAACGTGGGTTCCCCCACGATGGGGATGACGAGGACGTCGGCCTGGACGTCCCAGGGCTGGTCGGTGACGACACGAAGTTGCACGGTGGTGTGGATCCTCCGGGGCTCGGGCCTCCCGCGGTGCCCACGCGAAGTGGCGACGGGGGTGAGATATCCCGGGAAGTGTAGCCGCCCGGTCGTCCGGCTCGTCGACGCACCGGCTGACCGGCGGACCCCCACGAACGCCGCCGCCCGACTTGCGCCGAAGCGACGTCCGGACCGGTCAGGGCGTCGCGGCGGGCGATCCGAGCGGGGCGGCCGACGGTGCGAGCTCGGGCGCCGGCTCGAGTGCCGCGGCCAGGCGTCCCTTCGTCTCCTCGATCGCGATGACGGCACCGTTCATCCCGCCACGACCGATCTCGGCCATGATCAGGATCAGGCCGCGCGAATCGGGTGGCAGCCGCTCCTTGGCCGCCTTCTCCGCGGCGATCGCGTCACGCACGGCATCGGTGACCCGGCCGCCGACGTCGCGCAACGCGACGTACAGGCCGCGCAAGGCGACGTCGTACGCCTCGTTGCGGTCGAGCCATTCGTCGAGGACCGTCACGTCGACGGTGTTCGCGAGTCGATCGCGCATCTGCCGCGCCTCCGCGATGGCGGCATCGGCGCCGTCGAGCGTGGCCGCGGCATCGTCGTACTCGGCGTCGCGTCCCTGCTCGGCCGCCGCCAGGACGGCGTCATCGTGGGCGGCCAGCAGGCCGGACAGCCGCGTCGCCGTCACGGCGCCCGTGGTCAGCCGCGCCCACGCGGCGTCGAGGCCCTCGAGGGTCTCGACCGCGTCCACGAGGCGCGCGTGTCGCGCTCGAACCGCGGCGGAGAGCTCGTAGTCGGCGGTGGTCGTACCGATGATCGGCGCCGTCGCCAGATCGGCGGCGATCGACGCGGCGTCCGCCTTGATCGACGCGATGAGCTCGTCGCCACGCGCCACGGCCCCGTCGAGGGTCGCCATGTCGTTGGCGACCTGTGCGGCGAGTGCGCCACGGGCCTGGGTGCCCAGCGCGTCGACGTCATCGGCGAGCGTCGTGAGCGATGCCTCCGCCGCGTCGAGGACCGGGGTCACGAGGGCATCGCCGCGGGCGGTCAGCTCCGGCCTCGCCTCCCCGCTCGGCGGCGCGTCCATCGCGGTGACGATGCCGGCCCCTCCGAGGGCGATGACGATCACGGCCACGAGCCAGCCGAGACCGCCCAGGGCGCCGCGCATCAGGGGCGCGCCGTGCCGGTCCGCGAGGTGCCCGTCGTGCGGGCGATGTCGGCCGATGTGGTGGCGGCACCCCCGGCATCCGTTCCCGGCCGCTGGTCCCGACCCTTCTGGCGCAGGTATCCGAGCGCGCCCTCCATCGGGCGCGGGGTGAACCCGAACCGTGCCTCGATGAGCCCCAGCGGCCCGATGTTGTCGAGCCGAAGCTGGCGGAGCTGGTCGGTGGCGACCGGGAACGGCAGGCGGACCCGTTCCGACACGCCGGCGACGAGCCGGATCAACGGCAGCGGCATCGGGAGGATCGCGCGGTGCTTGCCGAGGGCACGTGCCACCTCGGCCGTGATCTCGCGATACGTCCAGTAGCGCGGCCCGCCGACCTCCAGCGCGGTCCGGATCGTCGCGGGATCGGCGAGCGACGCGACGACGACCCGCGCGACATCGCCCGAATGGATCGGCTGGAACCGGCTCCGGCCGTCGCCGGGCACGGGCACGAGGCCCGGGGACCATCGGACGAGGTCGGCGATGATGTTGAAGAAGCCGTCGCCGGGTCCGAACTGGACCGACGGCTTGACGATCGTCCAGTCGAGATCGGTGGCGGCGACGAGGGCCTCCGCCTTCGCCTTGGTGCTCGCGTAGTGGAGCGCCGGGTCGTCCTCGACACCCATCGCCCCCATGTGGATGAGCCGGCGCACGCCGCTCGAGCCCATCGCCGCGACCACGGCCCGCGTGCCCTCGACGTTGACGAGGCGGAGGTCCGCCCCGCCCCGGAAGTCGCGCGGGATCGCCACGAGGTGGAGCACGGCATCGATCCCCGCCATCGCCGCGGGAAGGCTGTCGGGGCGCGTGACGTCGCCGCTGCGGGTCTCGACCGCGGCCCGCTGGCTGGCGGGCAATCGACCCAGGACGACCTCCCCGGCCGTCGGTGAGCGGACGAGCGCCACGACCCGATGGCCGGCCGCCAGGAGCGCGGGCACGGCATGACTGCCGACGAAGCCGCTGGCGCCCGTGACGAGGACGGTCGACATGGATGGCGATCCTTCGCGCTTGGTCGGACGACGCGAACCCGCGTCATCGCGATCGGTGGCTGCCATCGCGTGCGGATGGACCGGACCGACGAGCCGGCGGAATTGTAGCATCGGGGTCGTGACCGGACCCACGGACGATCGTTCGAGCGCCGCACGCCGCCGACTCGCTGCAGGCGATGCCCAAGGCCGAGCTGCACCTGCACCTCGACGGGTCGCTGCGGATCGACACCGCGCTCGAGCTCGCGCGGACCCGCGGCATCGACGCCCCGCGCGACTGGGCGGGGATGTCGGCGGCGCTCATCGCCCCGATGCCGTGCACCTCGCAGGCCGAGCTGCTGCGGGCGTTCGACCTGCCGATCGCGCTCATGCAGGACGCCGAGGCACTCGAGCGGATCACCGCCGAGCTCGTCGAGACCAAGGCCGCGGACCGCGTGCGGTACGTCGAGATCCGGTGGGGACCGCTGCTCCACGTCGCCGGCGGGCTCTCACTCACCGATGGGATCGCGGCCGTGTGCGCGGGCGCGGCCGCGGCGGCCACGCGGACCGGCACGACCGTGCGGCTCATCTGCACCGCGCTCCGCTCCCACGACCCGGACGCGAACGTCACGCTCGCGGAGACGGCGGCGCGGTTCGTCGACCGCGGCCTGACGGGCTGGGACCTGGCCGGTCCCGAGGAGGCCTACCCGGACGTGCTCGTCCATGCCCGGGCATTCGAGGCGGCGCGCGCGAACGGGCTGCGGATCACGACGCATGCCGGCGAATGGGGCGGCCCGAACCAGGTCCGTCGCGCCCTCGACGTGTCGCCGGAGCGGATCGCCCATGGACCGGTCGCCATCGACGACCCCGAGCTCTGCGCCGAGCTCACGGCTCGCGGCGTGACCCTGGACCTGTGCCCGACCTCGAACTGGCAGGCCGGTGCCGTGGCGTCGGTGGCCTCCCATCCGCTCGCGCGACTGCATCGCGCCGGCGTTCCCGTGACGCTCAGCACGGACGACACGACCGTGTCCGACCTCACGCTGTCGGAGGAGTACGTCAACGCCGTTGACCGCATCGGGCTCACGATGGCCGAGGCCTGGGCCGTGAACCGGCACGCCCTGGACGTCGCGTTCGCGGACGAGGCGACGCTCGCGCCGATCCGATCGGCGTTCGACGCGTGGGCCGCCGGCATCCCGGAGCTCCAGCCCGGCTGACGGGTTCCGGCCGGGGGCCGGAGAGCGGCCGCCCGGCGCCGCCGGCGCGCCCTGGCCCTTGTCCGCCAGATGCTCACCCACGGAACGTAAGGCGGCGTTCCGACCGCCAGACCAGGCAAGACACCGACTCCGCCCGCGATATCCGTGCGTGGGGCTCACCGCGCAGGCAGCGGATCCGCGTACGAACGGCCCATTACGGCGCCTAAGGCCACTCGCAGTCGTCATCTGGCGGAGTTTCGGTGGCCGCGGCCGGGCTGACCGCCGCAGCCGCAGCGCCCGGTCAGCCCTCGCTCAACCCCGCGAGCGCGGCCGCGAGCGCATCGGCGTCGGCGGCCACCATCGTCGGTCGCTCGTCGTGCGGCAACGCATCCACCGCGGCCTGTGGCGTCACGCCGGTCAGCATCAGCACGCAGCGCGCACCGACCGCCCGGGCCGCGGCCAGGTCCGTGCCGATCCCGTCGCCGATCATCACCGCGTCGTGGACGTCGCGCCCGACGGCTTCGGCCGCGAGCTCCAGCAGGTGCGGCGACGGCTTGCCGATGACCAGCGGGGTCACCCCGCCCGTGGCCTCGACCGCGGCCGCGATCGAGCCGGCACCGGGCCGCAGGCCGCGTTCAGTGGGATAGACCGGATCGCGGTTCGTGGCGATGAAGCGCGCACCGGCGCGCACGCAATCGCCGGCGGCCGCCAGGCGCAGGTACGTGAGGTTCGGATCGAGCCCGGTCACCACGGCGTCCGGGGCCCCGGCCGCCGCCCAGCCATCGATCCCCTCCTGGTGCATCCGCGTCGCGGCATGCGCCGCCGTCACGACCTCCAGCCCGACGTCGCGCAGCTCGCGCTCGAGACCGCTGGCACCGAGCACGAGCACGCGGCGGATCCCCGGCTCGTGCCTGGCGATGTGCAACGCGGTCGCGCGTGCGGACGAGACGACGGTATCGGGCGTGATCGGCGCACCCATCGCGCTGAGGCGGGTCACGTAGTCGGCGCGGTAGTGCATCGAGTTGTTCGTGACGTACACGACGTCGTCGCCGCGCGCCGCGCGGTCGGCCAGGACGGCGGCGACACCGTCGATCGGTTCGGATCCGCGATAGACGACCCCGTCGAGGTCGACGAGCAACAGGAGACTCACGTGCTCGATCGTAGCGGCGCACCCGGGGCGCGTAGGATTCGGGCGTGTCCAGCCTGCCGCGCGACCCGTTGACCGGCACCGATCGACTGCTCGTCGACGGGACGAACCTGCTGCACGCCATGAGCCGGCGCCCCGGGCCGGCGCCGGCGGCGGCGCTCGTCGGCCGGTTGCGCGGGGCGATCCCGGCCGCGGTCGAGATCGAGCTCATCTTCGACGGGATGCCCGAGCACGGCATGCGCGGCGAGCGCGTCGCGTCGGGCGTGCGTGTCCGCCATGCCGGCCGGCGGTCGGCCGACGAGCTGCTCGTGTCGCTCGTCGACGAGATGCGCGCGTCCGCGGGACCGCAGGCGACCGGGGCCATGCTCGTGATCAGCGACGACCACGGGCTGCGCGCGAGCCTGCGAGCCCGCGGCGCCCGGACCGCCGGGTCGCGCTGGCTGCTCGACCGCCTCGATCGGCCGACGCCTGTCCTCGCCGTCGGTCGGCAACAAGCGGGCCCCGAGCAGCGGCGGGACCGGATCCTCGAGCGGCGGGTCGTCGCGCTCGGGCGCGAGCCGACGGCACGGGCCGAGGTGGCCATTCCTCCCCGCGGCCATCGGGCGATGAGGCCGACGCGACCCGTCCAGGATGGAAACCGGGCCGTGGCGCGACGACCAAGAAGGGCAACCCGCGCCGGGGTCGGCCACCGTCGGGTAGGATGCCGCCGTGAGCATCGTCGACGCCCTCAACGAGATCTGGAACCAGATCCTCGAGGTCACCGCCCTGCTGGTGATCCCGGACTGGAATGCGCTGATCGCGCTCATGCCGGTGCTCATCTTCCTCGGCGTCGTCGGCCCGCTGATGACGATCCTGCCGCTCGGGATCATCGTCTACCAGCTGCGCAAGCCACGGACCAACGTGGCGTTCGTGGAGGGACCGCGGACGGCCGAGATCGGCGCGGACGGTGAGCCCGTCTTCCCACCCGGCCTGCCGCATTGCCGGCGCGACCGCCTGATCTATCCGTCAGGCACGGTCCGCTGCGACAACGATGGCTCGGACCTGACCGTGCTCTGCCCGATGTGCGGGCTCGGCCGGACCGCGCTCATCGACACGTGCAGCAACTGCGGGCTCGTGCTCAAGGTCAAGAACCGCAGCCGCCGTGGTTCGCTCCACCGCCGGCCCGAAGCCCGGCGGGGCGGCCGCGGCCTGAGCGACGCCGCGCAACCGATGACCCTGCCCGTGCGTCCTTCGACACGATGACCATGGCCGAGCTCTCCTCGATCCTCTTCTCCATCGGCGTCATCTTCGTCGCGCTCGGGTTCGCGGCACATGTCGGGCACGCGGTGATGCTCGCGAACGGCCGACGGGTGGCACTCCCCGCCCTTGGCGCCGCGCGCCAGCCGGCCTATGCGGGCGTCGTGACCGGCTCGTTCGTGACCACGCAGGAACGCACCGCCAGCGGCGGTCCGGTCCTCGCCGCGGCCCCGAGCCCCCTCTCGCGCGCAGCCACGTGGCTCACCATCGCGGCCACGGCGATGCTCGGGACGTCGCTCCTGTTGCGCGGCATCGTCGTCGGACGCGGGCCGTGGGGCAACATGTTCGAGTTCACGGTCGCGTTCTCGTTCTCGATGCTGGCGGGCTATCTCGTCCTCTCGCGGCGCTACCCCATCCGCTCGATCGGCTTCATCCCGACCGGGGTCGCACTGGCCCTGCTGCTCTACGCGTCGAGCCTGCCGTCGGAGATCGAGCCGCTCGTCCCGGCCCTCCAGAACGCACCGCTCCTGACGATCCATGTCGGCATGGCGGTCCTGTCGTACGGGATCTTCGCCACGTCGTTCGCGGCAGGCGTCGCCTACCTCGTCCAGGGACAGGGCGACCGATTCGCGTGGCTGCCATCGCACAAGGTGCTCGACGAGGTCGCCTACCGCGCCGTGATCATCGGCTTCCCGATCTTCGCGACGATGATCATCCTCGGGTCGTGGTGGGCATCGATCGCCTGGTCCCGCTACTGGGGCTGGGATCCGAAGGAGACCGCGGCGCTCGTGACGTGGCTGACCTACGCGGTCTACCTGCACGCCCGCAACCAGCGCTCGTGGGCCGGCCGCCCGGCCGCGCTCCTGCTGGTGATCGGTTTCGGGATGGTCCTCGTCACGTACTCCGGCTCGCTCTGGTTCAGCGGCCTGCACGCCTACTCGGGCCTCTGATCCTCTCGCGTCGCGGCGCCACACCTCCGGTCCATCGGGGCGTCACTGACCACGTGATCATCGAGACCGCCCACCTGGGCAAGACGTACGGTCGATCCGAGGCGCTGGTCGACCTGTCGATGGGGGTGGACGCCGGCGAGGTCTTCGGCTTCCTCGGACCGAACGGCGCCGGCAAGACGACCGCGGTGAAGATCCTGCTCGGCCTCACGCGGGCGACCCGCGGCGGCGGCGACGGTGCTCGGGGCGCCGCTCGGCGATCGGCGCGCCAGGTCCCGGATCGGGTACCTGCCCGAGCTGTTCCGCTACCAGCCGTGGCTGCGGGCGCGGGAGGTCCTCGAACTGCACGCACGGCTCATCGCCGCGGGCGACCGCGATGGGCGCGGTCGCCTCGACGCCGCCGCGATCGAGGCGAGCCTCGCCGACGTCGGCCTGGCCGATCGCGCAGGCGACGCCGTCGGCGGGTTCTCCAAGGGCATGCAGCAGCGGCTCGGACTCGCCGTCGCGCTGCTCGGCTCGCCGGAGCTCATCGTGCTCGACGAGCCGACCTCCGCGCTCGATCCGGTCGGACGGCTCGACGTTCGCGGGATCATCGCGCGGGCCCGATCGCGCGGCGCGACCGTGTTCCTCAACTCGCACCTGCTCAGCGAGGTCGAGCGCGTGTGCGACCGCGTGGCGATCATCGACCACGGGCGCGTCCTCGTGAGCGGGCGACTCGACGACCTGCTCGGCGAGGACGCGGTGCGGATCCGCGTGACCGAGCTCCCGGCCGCCGGACTCGCGGCGCTCGGCCGGTTCGGGCAGGTCGACGAGGCCGACGGCTGGCTGTCGATCTCGCCGATCGATCCGGCGGCGATCCCCGACGTCGTCGCGGCGATCGTGGGGGCCGGCGGTCGCGATCCACGAGGTGGACGCGGGCAGGACGACGCTCGAGGATCGGTTCCTGCGGCTGGCGGGCGGCCGGGCGGACTCAGCGCCGCCCGGCGAACCAGGTGACCCAGTGGCCGGCGGGCCGGCGGCGTGAGCGCGCTCATGGCGATCGCGACGATCGCTCGTCTCACGGTGGCCGAGGCTGCACGCCGCCGGATCCTGTGGGTCCTGCTCGGCCTGACGATCGTGAGCGTGGCGCTGACGACGCTCGGGGTGGAACGGCTCGTCACCCTCGCCCGCGCCGAGAGCGACACGTCGGAGCTCGAGATCCAGGTCGGCGTCTCGCAGATCCTCATCCTCGTCGCGTTCATGTTCAGCTTCGTGCTGGCGATGACGGCCGCCGTCCTCGCCGCACCGGCGATCGCCGCGGACCTCGAATCCGGCGTGGCGCACGCGATGCTGGCCCGCCCCATCCGCCGCGCGGACTACGTGATCGGACGCTGGATCGGACTCGCCGCGATCGTCGCTCGGGCTACGCGGCGCTCTCCGGGGCGCTCGAGATCGCCGCGATCCGGCTCGTGAGCGGCTACACGCCGCCGGAGCCGGCGGTCGCCATCGGGTTCCTGAGCCTCCAGGCCGTGACGCTGGCCACGCTGGCGTTGCTGTGCAGCACCCGGCTGCCGTCGATCGCAGCCGGGGCCATCTGCGTCGTCGTGTTCGGCCTCGGCTGGATGGCTGGCGTGTTCGCCGGCATCGGTCGATTCTTCGACGCGGGGCCGCTGGTCGCCGCGGCCGAGGCGTCGCGCTGGCTGCTGCCGACCGACGGGCTCTGGCGTGGCGTGATCTACGGCCTGGAGCCGCCCGCCGTGATCCTGATCGCCGCGGGCGCGGCCGGACGGGTCGCCGACTCGAACCCGTTCTTCGCGGCCGCGCCACCGCCGGCGACGTTCATCGTCTGGTCGCTGCTCTGGATCGGGATCGTGCCTCGGGTTGACGGTCCTGTCGCTGCGGCGGCGCGACCTCTGACGGGTCAGCTTCGCGGGCCGGTCGCCCAGGGCGGGATCGCGTCCGGCGACAGGCCGCGCGACGGCCGCCGCGGTGGCGTCCACCACGTGCCGATGTCGTCGTCGGGGTCGAGCTGCCGGGCCCCCGTCCGGCTCGCGCGCCGCGGGCTCGGTCGCTGCCGCGGCCTCCTCCTCGGTCGGCGGCCGCACGATCTGGTCGGGAATGTCGCGCTTGGGCGAACGGTCGGAAGGTCAGGAGCTTGCGCTCGAACGTCCGGCCGAGGTACGGATACATCGCCTCGATCTGGTCGAAGACCTCCTCGAGCTCCGAGCCGATGAGCTCGTCACGCTCGATGAGCGCCTTGGCCAGGTAATGGATCGCCGGCTCCTTCTCGTGGAGGAGTCGATCGGTCTCCTCGTACAGCTGGTCGAGCAGCTCGTTCGCCGCTCCCAGCACCGGGCCGATCGGTGGCTGGCCGGGCGTCATGTCGATGACCAGCTTCGTCGGTCCCATGGCCAGCGAGCCGACGTAGTCCTCGGCGGCCTGCGTCGCGTTGCGCAGGTCGCTCGACGGACCGGTCGTGAGCTTGTCGAGGAAGCGGTTCTCGACGACGTGGCCGGCGAGCGCGACCATGATCTGGGTCTCGATCGAGCGGGCGTACAGCGACGTCCGTTCCTCGCGCGGCCGCTGCTGCACGAACCCGAGCGCGTGGCCGCGCCGGATGATCGTCGCCTTGGAGATGCGGTGCTCCGGGCGCAGGTAGCGGGCCGCGACCGCGTGGCCGGCCTCGTGGTACGCCGTCTCCCGGCGGTCGGTCAGGTTCCACGAGCGGATCGGCTGCTTGAGCCCGAGCGCTCGCTCGTCCGCCGCGTCCAGCCAGTCCTTGTAGGTCAGGAACTCGCGGCCGTCCTGGTGGGCGTGGATGAGCGCCTCGTTGATGATCGTCTTGATCATGATCGGGGTCCAGCCCATCGAGTCGTTGATGAGCAGCTCCATCGGGAGCTCCGGGTCGTGGGCCTTGCTCGAGAGGTAGTGCTGGATGATGTCCAGCCGGCCCTCGGCGTCGGGGCGATGGACCTCGATGATCCGGTCGAGCCGACCGGGCCGGGTCAGCGCCGGATCGAGCACCTGCGGCCGGTTGGTGGCGCCGATGACGAAGACGAGCGGCTTGTTCGCGACGGGTCCACGAACGATGCCGAACCAGCGCAGGATCTTGAAGCGCCAGCGATCCTCGACGAGGTCGGCCAGCGAGTCCATCTGGTTGAGGAGCGTGTTCAGGCCCTGCCCGCCGCCCATCATCATCCCGCCCATCATCATCCCGCCACCGCCGCCCTGGCCGCCGCGGTTCATGCCGATGGAATCGATCTCGTCGAGGAACATGATGCAGGCGCCCCGCTGGCCGCGCGGCGCGTACCTCCGGGCCAGGCCCCGGGCGTCGCGGAACAGCTTCATGATCATCAGCTCGGTCATGCCCCAGAACATGCCGCGCAGCGAGCTCGCGTCGATGTAGACGAACGGCAGGTGGGCTTCCGAGGCGATGACCGCCGCGAGGAACGTCTTGCCCGTGCCCGGCGCGCCGGACAGGAGCATGCCCTTGGGCATCTCGCCGCCGCGGCGCTCGAACTCCTTGACGCCACGGAGGATGTCGACCGTCACCTTGGCGTGCTCGAGGAGGTCGGGTTGTCCGCGGTAGTTCTCGAACGTCATGCCGATCTGCGGGTCGTCGGGCCTGACGATGTACTTCCGCGGCCGCGACAGGAACCACATGATCCCGACGAACTGCAGGATGCCGAACGTCAGGGCGAACGCCAGCTGGATGGCCAGCGCGGGGGCACTGACCAGGAAATTGAGGAACGAGGTGACGACCGCGACCGTGCCGTTCAGGAGGATGAGGATCGTCAGGAACGCGAGGAGCCCGAACAGCCGCCAGATGTTCTTGTTCCAGACGAACCCGAGGCCCGAGGTGAAGGCGCGCAGGCGTTTCATCGGAAGTTCACGATCTGGTTGTCGGTGACGTGGACGACGAGGTTGAAGGTCACCGGCTGGCCGTCGGTGCCCTTGCCGTTCACGACGATCTCGGTCGCGGACCTGGTGCCGTCCTGCATCGTTGCGAGGATCTCCACGGACGTCACTCCCTGCATCCCCCAGCTCTGGATCTCTCCGGCGAGCAACCGGTAGGGGTCACCGGTCACCGCCGACCGAAGGGCGTCGGCATCGTTCGAGGCGAGGGCGTTCGTCAGCTCGCTGACGACGTCCGGCGTGGCGATGCCGCCCGTGATCGGATCACCGACCGCCGGAGCCGGCGGGCGGGACGACGCGTAGACGGAGTAGCCGATGGTCAACCCGCCGATGAACAACGCGATCCCGATGACGAGCGTCATGACGCGCATGAGCATGCCGCCGGCGCGTCGACGACGGCTCGGCTTGACGGTCGTATCGATGGGCTTGCCGTCCGCGCCGACGGGCACGGCGGGTGGCAGGGTCGGGCGCGGAGCGGGTCGTGCCGCCTCCACCTCGGCCGCCATCGCAGCCAGGATCTCCGGGCTTGGCGGTGTCGAAGATTCGATCGCCGCGGCGCGGGCCAGCGCGGCGGCCTCCATCGCCTGAGCGCGATCCTCGTCCGTGGGTTCGGGCGTGACCGGCTCGTACGCGGCGTCGGCGACGGTGGTGGCGTCGACGGTCGCGCCGATGTCGGCCTCGGCACCGTCAACGTCGGCCACGGCGTCGTCGCCGGTCGGCGGCGTCCCCTCGGGATCGGGCGGCAGCGTCGGATCGCGGTCCATGTCGCTCATTCGGGTTCGATCGGGCTGGGCGGCAGGATGACGCTGACCTGCCCGCCGACGGTCACGACCCGCCAGCTCAGGGTGTCTTCGGTGCCGTCGGGTCGGACGACGTGGATCCCGTACGCGTGGACGGTGTACCCGCCACCGACATAGGAGCCGAGATGGACGGGCGCGTCCACGCGCGCGTAGTCGGCGCGGAACCGGCTGGCCCGCAGCTTCACGTCGGTGCGGACGTTCATCGAGCCGAGCGCCGCCTGGTCGTCGGCGATGAACGCGTTGATGAACTTGCGCGCGAGGGGGTTCTCGGCGACCGACGCCTGGACCTCGGGCTGCGGCGTGAGGTCCGTCGCGATCGTCGGCACGAGGAATCCGACGAGGACACCGATCGCGATCGTGCCGCCGGCCCTCCCGATCCGACGCGCCCAGGTCTTACGTCGAGACATGCCCACCTCTACGAGAGGATGCTGGAGCTCACGCGCGGCAAATCGTATACCCGAAACCGCCTCCGCCACCGGCGGTGCGTGCTCCCTGTCACCACCGGATTCGCCGGGTGGCGGCGCTCGGATGCAGACGCGCGGCCAGCGGGCGTTGTTCCGGCGCCGGGAACGGCACGTCTCAGCGGGTGAGCGTCACCTTGTGGATGTTGCGTGGCGCCTCGGGGTCGAGGCCGCGGGCCGACGTGAGCGCCATCGCGTGCAGCTGGCCGACGACGATCGAGACGATCGGTCCGAGCCACTCGGGCGTGCCGGCGGGCACCGGCAGCGGCCAGCGGGCGAGCTCGAGCGCGGCGGGCAGGTCGGAGACGACCGCGAGGTCCGCAGCCAGCCCGTCGCGCAGCTGGCGGAGGAGCGTCACGAGCCCTGGCTCGGTCGGTCCGGGCCGGACCATGGCGAGGACGGGGACGCCCGGTTCGAGGAGGGCCAGCGGGCCGTGCTGGAAGTCGGCCGCCGAGTACGGGTCGGCGAAGACGTGGGCGAGCTCCTTGATCTTCAGCGCCCACTCCCGGGCCGTCGCGTATTCGTAGCCGCGGGCCAGCACGAGCAGGCGGTCCGCGGCGACCTGCTCGGCGGCCATGGCGACGATGGTCGGCTCCAGCGCGAGGGCGCCGCGCATCGCGTCGGGCACCGCGGCGAGCGCCGCGAGGTCGGCCGGGTCGCCGGACATCGCGGCCGACAGGGCGGCGATCGCGAGCAGCTCGGTCGTGTAGGTCTTCGTGGCGGCGATCGCGAGCTCGGGACCGGCACCCAGGTCGATCGTCGTCTCGGCGGCCGTCGCCAGCGCCGACTGCGGGTCGTTCGTGATCGCCAGGGTCGGCGCGCCCTGCCGACGACCGGCCTCGATCACCGCCACGACGTCGGGCGATGCCCCCGACTGGCTGATCCCGACGACGAGCGACCGCTCGAGCCGGAGGCTCCGCGCCGTACAGCGACACGACCGACGGCGTCCCGAGGCCGACCGGCAGGCCGTGCCGGATCCCGAGGACGTACTGCGCGTAGATCGCGGCGTGGTCGGAGGTGCCGCGGGCGGCGATGACCACGTGGTCGACGTCGCGATCGCGCAGCGATCGGGCCAGTGGCTCGACGATGGCCGGGGCGCGCGCGAGGAACCGCTCGGCGACCTCGGGCTGGTCGTGGATCTCGCTGCGGAGGGTCACCGGCCCGGCGCGGCCGCGGCGCGCGGCAGTCTCGGCGGCGGAAGCAGCCAGACCGCGACCCGCCGGACGACATCGCGACCGGCAGGCGACCAGGCGCCTCCGCCCGGCCGGCCAGCACCGCCGCCAGCGCGTCGAGCGAGCCCGGCAGGATCGAGTACGTGGCGAGGGCCGTCAGCCCGGCCGGGTAGGCCGCGACATCCCACGGGCCGCGCATCGCGACGGCCACGACCGGGGTCTCGCGCTCGCGGGCGGCCGCGGCCACGGCCTCGACCAGCGCGATCTGCGCCGGCTGGCGATGACCGTCGATCGTGCCGATGACGATCGCGCCAAGACCCGGATCGGCGGCGCGCTCGCGGACGGCGGCGATCGCCGCGTCGTCGGGGACCTGCTCCACGACGATCTCGTCCACGTCCCGAAGGTAGCCGCGCAACGCGGCGGCGAGCGCCGGCGGGACGAGCGACGACGTGTCGGCCGGGGTGAGGTCCGCGGGTCGCGGCATCACCGCGAGGACCCGTCGGTCCGGCGCGAGGGCGCAGCGGCAGCTGCCCGGCCGGGTCGCGCACGAGCGTGATCGACCGCGCGGCAAGCTCGCGCGCGAGCGCCAGGTGCTCGGCGCCACCGACGACCGAGAGGTCCGGGCGCGGGACCGGCCTCGCCAGCCACGCCCGGAGCGCGGCGATCCGCCGGTCCGCGGCGGCCAGGTCGGCCGGGTCGAACAGGTCGCGCGCCCGCGCGCGGACCAGGGCGTCCTCGATGCGGGCGAGCGCCTCGGGATCGGCCGAGGCGAGCAGCAGGTCCACGCCGGCGCGCACCGCGGCGACGATGTCGAGCACCTGGGCCGGACCCTGCGCGAGCGCGCGCATGTCGAGCGCGTCCGAGATCGTCACGCCATCGAAGCCGAGCTCGCCGCGCAGCAGGTCGGTCATGACCGCGCGCGACAGGGTCGACGGCAGGTCGTCGCGGCCGCTGACCGCGGGCAGCGCGAAATGGCCGGACATCGCGAGCCGGACGCCGGCCGCGAACGCGGCCCGGAACGGCACGAACTCGCGGGCGTCGAGGACCGCGCGCGACGCGTCGACGCCCGCCAGCCCGTGGTGCGTGTCGGACGCCACGTGCCCCTTCCCCGGGGAGTGCTTGACCGAGGCCGCCACCCCGGCCGACTGGAGGCCGCGGACCATCGCCACGCCGTGCCGCGCGACGGCCGCGGGGTCGTCGCCGAACGAGCGGATCCCGAGCGACGGGTTGGCGGGGTTGGTCGCGAGGTCGATGCACGGGGCGTAGACGACGTTGACGCCCATCGCCCGCGCCTCGAGGCCGATCGCCCGGCCCACCCGCTCGGCCAGCCCGTCGTCGCCGACCGCGCCGAGCGCCATGTTGCCGGCGAACGGCGTCGCGTCGTCGCCGAGGGCGAGGAACTGGCCGCCCTCCTGGTCGGCCGCGACGAGCACGGGGAGGGCCGGCGGGCACGGCCTGGGGGGAAGCCGCGCCCGCGCGCTGGAACGCCTCGGTCAGCTCGCGGACCTGAGCGGGCGTGCCGACGTTCAGGGAACGGAACAGCGTCATGCCGGCGGCCGGCGCCGCCGCGAGGCGGCGCGCGATGCGATCGGGCAGCCGCTCGCCCTCGAACGCGAGCATCAGCCGGCCGAGGATGGCGACCTCCGGCTGCGCGCCGGCGGCTCGTCGGCTCGCCGCGCGGCCATCGTCGGCGCTCATCCCTTCACCGCCCCCGCCAGGCCGCGCACGAAATGGCGCTGGAGGACGATGAAGAAGAGCAGGATCGGGATCACGGTCATCGTCACGCCGGCGGCGATCGCCCGGAAGTCGGACGCGAAGAACGCCCTGCAGCGCGGCGAGCCCGACCGGCAGCGTCATCCCCTCGCGGGTGTGGAGCATCAGCGACGGCCACAGGAAGTCGTTCCACGACGTGACGAACGTGAAGATCGCCACCGCGGCGAGCGACGGCCGGACGATCGGCAGCAGGACCTGCCACCAGATCCGCAACTCGCCCGCGCCGTCGACGCGCGCCGCGTCGAGCAGGTCGTTGGGCACGCCCCGGAACGCCTGGCGCAGCAGGAAGATGTTGAACGCGCTGACGAGGTTGCGGGAAGATCAGCGCCGCCAGCGTGTCGTAGTAGTGGAAGACGTTGACCGCGAGCACGAAGCTCGGGATGTAGGTCAGCTGGGCCGGCACGATGAGCGTCGCGAGCAGCAGGTAGAAGATCGCGTCGCGGCCGCGGAACCGCATCTTCGCCAGCGGGTAGGCGGCGAGCGCGGCGACCAGCACGTTGAGCAGCCCCACCGCGACCGCCACGACGACGCTGTTCAGGAAGAAGCTCGCGATCGGCAGGCTGTCCCAGACCTTGACGTAGTTCGCGAGCGTCGGGTCGGTCGGGAAGAACTGCGGCGGCACCGACGTGATCGGGTCGGTCGGGCCCTTGAGCGACGTCAGCAGCATCCACGCGAACGGGAAGACCGTGATGAACGCGATCGCGGTCAGGACGACGTACCAGCCGGCGTCGCCGACGCGCTCCCGGCGCCGACGCGATCGCTGCGCGCGGCCGCGGCGTCGGTCTCGCACGGCCCGGTCGTCGCCGAGCCGCGCGGCCATCGCTCGCCTGGCTCATGGCTCGCCTTCCGCGCGCCGCTCGAGCAGCCGCACGTTGACGATCGAGAAGACCAGCGTGACGACCAGCAGCACGATCGCGATCGCCGACGCGTAGCCCGCGTGCTCAGCAGGAACGCCTGCTTCCAGAGGTAGAACACCATCGTGACGCCGCTGTCGAGGATGCCGCCGGTCCTGTTGGTCAGGACGTAGATCTCGTCGAAGACCTTGAGCGCGGCGAGGCTCGAGATGACCGCCACGAACACGATCTGCGGGCGCAGCCCGGGCAGCGACACGTGCCGGTGCTTCTGCGATGTCGCCGCAGCCGTCGATCTGCGCGGCGTCGTAGAGCTCCTCGGGGATGTTCTGGAGCCCGGCCAGGAAGATCACCGCGTAGTAGCCGACGCCGGCCCAGATCGTGAGCAGCATCGCGATCGGCAGGACCAGCGACGGGCTCGGTCAGCCACTGGACCGGCTCCTCGATCGAGCCCCACGACAGCAGCACGCTGTTGATGAACCCGTTGCGGTCGAACAGCCAGCGCCACGACAGCCCGATGGCGATGCTGCCGCTGACCGCGGGCACGAAGTACAGCGCGCGGTAGATGTGGATCCCGCGCAGCCGCCGGTTGACGACGATCGCGAGCCCGATCGACAGCACGATGAGGATCGGCGTGACGAGCAGGTAGACGAACGAGTGCGTCAGCGCCAGCCAGAACGTCTCGTCGTCGAGCAGGCGCTGGTAGTTCTCGAGGCCGACCCACACCGGCGGCCGGACGATGTCGTAGTCGGTGAAGCTGTAGTAGATGACCGCGACGATCGGATACAGCGACGAAGATGCCGAGCAGCACCAGCGCCGGCAGCAGGAACAGGTACGGGGTGGGTGTCCGTCGTCGCGTCATCGTCTCTGCCTATCGTGCATCGGCCCGCCCGCGGGAGCGAGGGCGGGCCGACGACACGGGGTGTGACGGGTGGGTCAGTCCAGGAGCGCGTTGGCCTCCGCGACGGCGTTCGTGAGGGCCTCCTGCGCCGGCACGTCGCCGAACAGTGCGGCCTCGATCGCCTTGCGGACGATCTCGTTGACGTCCGCCTTGTTCGGGACGGTCGGGACGATGTCGGCGTACTTGGACACGATGTCCTTGGCGATCGGCCGGGCGCTGTCCTCGATCAGCTCGGGGGTCGAGCTGAAGAAGGGATCGTCGTAGGCCGCCGCGGACGACGGGTAGATGGCGACCTGCTTGGCGAACTCGACCATGCTCCGCGGGTTCGTGAAGAACTGCGCGAGCGCGATGGACGCGTTCGGGAACTGCGGTGTCGGCCTTGACGGAGATGCCCATCAGGCCCTTGCCGAGGACGCCGGACTTGCCGACGGGCGCGGGCACGACGGCCAGGTCCTCGTAGAGGCTGGCGTTGTTCGACTTGACCTCGCGGATGAGGTTCGGGCCGGTCTGGTAGAACGGCGCCTGGCCGGCCGAGAAGATGAGCAGGCCGACGCGGTCGTCCGGCGTCGTCAGCGCGGTGTTGTCCACCGTGCCCGGCCTTGACCATGTCGACGTACATCTGGAGCCACGTCGACGCCCTCGGGGGAGTCGAAGGTGAAGGCCGTGCCGTCGTCGTTGATGACGTCGACGTCGCCCTCGTAGACCATCTGCGAGAGCAGGTCGTTGACGGTCAGGCGCAGGTCGCACAGCGAGCCCGGTCTTGTCCTTGATCGTCTGGCACAGGGCCGGGCAGGCCGTCGACGGTCGTCGGGAAGTCGGCGACGCTGAGGCCGGCGCCTTCCTCGTAGATCCGCTTGTTGATCAGCTCGACCGCGATGCCCTGGTACCACGGGAACTGGAAGTTCTTGCCGTCGACCAGCTGCGAGTTCCAGAGGCCCTCGAAGTAGATGTCCTTGACGGCCTGCGGGACGGTGTCGAGCGTGAGCAGCAGGTCCTTGGACGCGTAGTCCGCGACCCAGCCCTCGCTGACCGAGAGGTTGATGACGTCCGGCGCGCTGTCCGCGCGCGAACGCGTTGTTGAGGTCCTGCTGGAACGTGGCCTGGTGGTCCTCCCAGTTGACCTTGACGCCCGGGTACGTCGCCTCGAAGCGGGCGATCGTGTCCTCGATGTACTGGTCGAAGGTCGGCGACAGGAAGAACGTCCAGAAGCCGATCTCGGCGTTCGCCTCGACGCCCTCGATGACGGCCTCGGCGGGATCGACCGGCAGGGCGGTCGGGCTGGCGGGGGCCTCCGAGACGGCGGCCGACGCGTCCGGCGAGCCGCTCGGTGCGGTCGACGCGGGGGCGCTGCGCGGCGCCGCGCTCGGCGACGTGGTGGCGGTGCCGCAGGCAGCGACGGCGAGGATCGCCGCCAGTGCCAGGGCCAAGGTGCGCTTCGTCGTGCATCACTCCTCCTCTGTGCTCCTCTCGTGATGTGGCTCGTGGTGTCTGCGATGGTGGTTGCGGGGTCGCTGGGTGCGCGGGTGGCCGGCTCAGACGTGACGGACCACCTCCTCTCCTCCCCGCGTTCGACGCCGCCGTCGAGGACGAGGGCGTTCCGGGCGACGGCGACGGCCCCCCATGCCCCGGCTTCGGCCTCGGACGGCAGGATCTCGACGATGTCGGCCGGAAGCAGCTCCGCGGCGATCGGCGACGCGGCTCGCATGCGAGCGAGCTCGCGGTGGATCGGGTCGCCGAACGCTCGCCCGGCGTGCGACACGCCGCCGCCGAGGACGACCCGCTCGACGTCGTAGGCCATCACCAGCAGGTGGACGGCCCAGGCGAGCCGCCGGCCGACGTCCTCGACGAGGTCGCGGGCGCCGTCGTCGCCGGCGGCCGCCGCGGCGTAGACGATCCGACGGCCGACTCGTGTCGGCGCCCGGCGGCACGGCGCGCGATCGACGGGCCCGGAGGCGAGCGCCTCGAGGCAGCCGCGCTGGCCGCACGCGCAGACCGGGCCGTCGATCGTCGGCGATGGCATGCCCGATCTCGCCGGCGAGGCCGCGCGCACCGCGATGGAGCGACCCGTCGAGGATGACGCCCGCCGCGATCCCGGTCCCGACCGCGAGATAGGCGAGGTCGTCGAGGCCGCCGAGCACGCCGCGCTGTGGAGGCCGACGGCGGCGGCGCGTGCGTCGTTCTCGATGACGACCGGACGCCCGAGCCGCGCCTCGAGGGCGTCCCTGAGCGCGAGGTCGTGCCAGCCGAGGTTGACGGCGAGGGTCACGTTGCCCGTGCACCGGGTCGACCCGTCCCGGGACGCCGACGCCCGACGGCCCGCAGGTCGAGCCGCGTCGACCGTGCGTGCCGACGAGCGCGTCGTCGAGGCACGCGACGATCGGCCTCGGCGGCGCCGTCCTGGTCGCCCGCGGAGGAGGAGCGGGTGGCTCGACCAAGGACGGCGCCGTCGGCGTCGACCACGAGCACGGCGATCTTGGTGCCGCCGATGTCGACCCCGCGCGGCGGACGGGTCGCGCTCGTCATCGATGCACCGTCAGACCGAGCTCGCGGGTGAGCAGCAGCGCGCAGGCGCCGAGGAGCGTCGACGTCCTCGCCGAGCCCGCCGTCGATGATCTGCGGTCTCGCGGGCGAGCGTGCCGAGGATCGCCGGCGCGGCCTCGTCGCGGATCGCCTCGAGCCACGGCTCGCCGAGCCGGGTCATGCGTGCCGAGGACCACGACGTGGCGGACGTCGAGCGCGCCGGTCAGGCCGGCGATGGCGGCACCGAGCGCCCGGCCGGCGGTCCGGGTCGATCGCCAGGGCGCGCTCGTCGCCAGCCTCGGCGGCGAGGGCGAGGTCGTCGAGCGTCAGGGTGTCGTCGGTGGCGGTGGTCGTCGCGGCGCCCATGCCGGCGGCGCCGCGCCGCGCGCGCCGATCCCGGCGATCGCGCCGCACGCAGGACCGCCGGTGCTGCGGCGACCGTCTCGAGGCAGCCGAACCGGCCGCAATGGCAGGGCGCGCCGTCGGCCTCGACGACGACGTGGCCGATCTCGCCGGCGCCCTAGCCGTCGCCGCCGAACAGCTGGCCGCGCGAGGACGAGCCCGGCGCCGATGCCGTGTCCGACCTTGATCGCGACGAGGTTCTGCGGGCGGTCCTCGAGCGGCGCTCCTCGGTCTTGAACAGGTACGTCGCGAGCGCCGCCGCGCGGCTGTCGTTGGCGACGATGGTCGGCAGCCCGTGGCGCTCGCTCGAGGATCCGCGCCGAGCGGCAGGTCGGCCCAGGCGAGGTTGACGGCCCAGCGGATCGTCCCGTCGCGCGTCGACGATGCCCGGCGTCCCGACGCCGATGCCGAGGATCGGGCTCGTGCGCGCCGCGGCGGACCTCGTCGATCAGCTCGTGGACGACATCGACCGCCGCGTCGCCGTCCGCGCCCTCGAGGTCGCGACGTCGCCCGCGGTGTGCATCTCGCCGCGGAGGTTCAGCGAGGGCGGCGGTGAACGTGCGCTCGCCGAGGTCGAGGGTGATCACGGTGCCGCGCGTCGTCGCTGCAGCGCCGACCAGGGTCGGCGCCTTGCCGCCGGTGCTCGGGCCGCGACCGACTTCGCGTCGCGAGGCCGTCGGCGATCAGCTCCGCGACGAGCTCACCGACGCTCGTGCGGGTCAGGCCGGTCAGGCGGGCGATGTCGGCGCGGCTGATCGGGCCGAGGTCGTACAGCGCGCGCAGCACGAGCGCGGCGTTGTGCGCGCGTGTCTGCGCGTGCGTCGCCTTGGCGCGAACTCGGGAACTCGGTGCGTGCCACGGGTCGGTGCTGGCCCTCTCGACGTTGGCGCGGCGTTGATGTGGTCCCGTCGTGTCCGCGGACCCGAGGTGCCACCCGGCCGGGTCCGTGCGCGGCGCCCCAACTTCGTCCATGGACTTGACAAAGCCGGATGGTAGCGACTCTCACGGCTTTGTCAATAGGCTGGACAAAGCACGTTCGGGCGTTTGCCTTCGCCGTTACCGCCGGGGGCCCGAATGACGTGCCCAGCGCACCGCGCGGCCGATGGCGGGAACCTGGGATCAGTACGTGTCCCGCTGCTGCCCCGCGCAGATGCCCGGCATCGGGAACGACAGGTTGTCTGGATCCGGCCAGCGAAGAGCCCACGATGAGAGCTCGTCGAGCCTCGATGTGCGACCCAGCACGCCGACGTACGCCCCTTCGCCACATGTCGCGCGGAAGTTGGCGACACCCTGCTCGTTGACGAAGCAGCCATAGCGGAAGACCGAATACGTCCGACCCGCGTACTCGACCTGGATGAACGCGTTCGAGCCGTCGCTGTCAGCCTCCGGGCCCATCCACGACACGTCCTGCGGGGTCCCGCCGACACAGTCTCCTGAGACTCCGAGTACGCCCTGCGGTCCATGCGATCGAGGTAGGTGGAGGCGGCACGGTCGAGGTAGGTCTGGTCAGCGTCTTCCGCATCGTTCCCCGCAACGAAGCCATACACGGCAACCCGTTCCACGAGAGAACTACCGACGCGGCACTCGACCGCGGCCCTTGCGCCCGAAGGCAGGTCGGAACGCCGCGGCGCGCAACCGATCCGGGCATCCTCGCGAAGGAAGCCCATCAGCTCACGCTCGTACGCGGTCATCCGGCTGGCCACGACGCTCGGATCCGGGACGGGCGCAGGATCGGGTGGCTTGGGCCGTCACGCTCGGTCCTGGTGGCGCTGACCCTGCCGACTCCACCGCCAGAGAGGCCACGGCGGACGTCGGTGCCACGGACGCGGCAGGGGCGTGGGTCGGGGCCACGGACGTCGCAGGGGCGTCGATCGGTGCCACGGACGCGGCAGGGGTGTCGCTCGGCGGCGCGGCGCCACATGCGCCGGTCAGGAACGCGAGCAGGGCGGCGAACGCAATCCGGCTTGCCTTCTCATTCGCCATATCAGTCTCCTGATCAGGCCTTCGGCGGGCCGGCCGTGGGCAAACAGGCCACCGCCACGTCCGGGCGATCGTACGCGGCCGCCGTCTTTTCACCTCGCCGCCTCGGACGGCGCCATCGCCTCCCTCCTGCGACCATGGGCGCATGACCAGCGTCCGAGCCATCAGTCCCGACGAGATGCCCGCCTTCCTCGCCGTCCAGACCGACCCCGCCCGCGCCGCCGACCAGGCCGCCTACATCGAGCGGATGACGGCCGCCGGTTCGATGCGGGCGCCATGGTTCTTCGTCGCGGAGCGCGGCGACGCGGTCGTCGGCCGGTTCGCGTTCTGGTCGCTGCCGACGTTCACGGCCCCGATCGCGATCGGCTCTTCGACGTCGCCGCCGCCGTGACCGACCCAGCAGGACCGCCACGAGATCGCCGGCGCCCTCCTCGCCCGCGCGATCGCCGACGCCACGGCCGCCGACGCGCCCGAGTTCGGCCAGGTGATCGACGAACCGGTCCAGACCCCGCAGTGGCAGACCGATCCCGAGGAGCGCGCCGGCTGGCTCGAGACGGCCGGCATGCGCGTCGTGCGCGCGACGTCGCGCTGGTCATTCGACGGCGACCCACCCGCTCCGCCCGATCCGGGGCGGCTCACCTTCCGCCCGATCGAGGAGACCGGCGAACCCGCGTTCATCGATGCCATCGCCCGTGTCTCCTCCGCGACGCACGACGAGCGGATCCAGGCCGATCGCGAGCGGCTCGGTCCCGAGGGCGAGGCCAGGGAGATGCTCGCCGACGTGCGCAAGCTCGATGTCGAACCGGGCTGGCTGGAGCTCGCCTACGACGCCGCCGGCGACCTGGTCGGGCTGAGCATGCCGGCCCACGCCCCGGCGATGGCGACCATCGGCTACATCGGCGTCGTCCCGGAGCAGCGCGGCCATCGCTACATCGACGACCTGCTCGCGCGCTGCACGTCGATCCTGCGGCGGGACATGCCCGACCTCGAGATCCGCGCGGACACGGACCTCGCCAACGCCCCGATGGCGGCCGCGTTCGAGCGGGCCGGCTACCGACGCTTCGCGACCCGCCGGGAGTACGAGCTCCCGCGCTGACCGAGTCCGCGCCACGCCGAGCCGGACGCCGCGCCCCTCCCGCCGCCGTCGTCAGTCGGGCGTCGCCGCGTCGATCCGCTCCGGGCGTCCGTACAGGAACCCCTGCGCGAACTCGATGCCGAGCCGCTGCAGCACGTCGGCCTCGGCCTGCGTCTCGACGCCCTCGGCGATGAGCTGGCAGCCGGTCCGCAGGCCGTAGAAGTTCAGCCCGGCCGCGAGCGCCTGGCGCAGGTCGTCGGCATCGATGCCGCGCACCAGGCTGATATCGAGCTTCGCGTACTGCGGCCGCAGCTCGAGGATGTGGCGCATGCTCGCGTACCCGGCGCCGGCGTCGTCGACCGCGACCCGGACGTGCGCGCCGAGCGTCTCGAGCGCCCCGCGCAGGACGCTGTAGTCGTCGATCGCCACGTGCTCCGTGAGCTCGATCACGATCGGTCGGCCCGCCGCCGCGACGATGTCGCGCACCTCGGCCGTTCGCTCGATCACGGTGATCGGCGAGACGTTGAGCGACACGAAGAGCTTCGGGTCGCAGCCGGAGCGCTCTCGCGCACGGCCAGCTTCATCGCCGCGAGCTCGAACTCCGCGCCGAGGCCGGCCCGCGTCGCCTCGGCGAACCGGACTCGGGCCGCGTCCCTTCGTCGAACCGGGTCAACGCCTCGTAGCCCACGGTCGCGAGCGACTCGAGGTCGACGATCGGCTGGAAGACGGCATGGAAGGCGCGCTGGTCCAGCTCGCGATCCAGCCGGGCCCGGGTGGCCGCCGCGATCCGCCGTCCGGCGATGGCCGGCCCGGCCACGGCGCCGAGGACGCTCGCGTAATCGATCGCCGACGCGAGCAGCCGCGATTCGCGGCCCGCGACCGACCGCTCGTCGCCGCTGCCGACCACGCCGATCGACAGGAGCCCGACCATCTCGTCCCCGGCGAACAGCGGCGCCGATGCGACGAGGTCGAGGTTCGCCGCGAGCAGGGACGCCGTCGGCTGCGGCCGGCCCGACCGGGCGGACCACGTCCACCCACGGGCCCTCCCGGGCGCGGCGGAGCAGGTACTCGGCAAGGTCGGCCGGGAAGGCGTCGCCGCCATGGCGCACGCCGGCGACCCGGTTGAACGTCGCGAGCTCGTGCATCCGGCCGTCCATGCTCACCTGCGCCACGGACACGAAGTCGCTGTCGGTCCGGCGCGACAGCTCCTGAACGACGAGCACGGCCGTCTCCTCCGGATCGGTCGACAGCGACAGGTGCCCGAGCGCCGCGACGACGTCCGAGCGCACCCGCAGCTCGTCCTCGAGCACGTGCGACCAGGCGGTCCGCGTCCGCAGATGGGCACGCACGCGCGCGACGAGCTCGTCGAGTCGGATCGGCTTCGTCAGGAAGTCGTCGGCGCCGGCGGCGAGGCCCTCGATGACGCTCTGGTCGTCGCCGGATCCGGTCATCAGGATCATCGGCAGGGTCGCGGTCTCCGGGCGGCGGCGCAGCTCGGCGGCGAACTCGAACCCGCTCATCCCGGGCATCGTCGAGATCGGACACGACGACGCCGAAGGATCCGGTCTCCAGGATGCGCAGCGCCGCGATGGCGGATCTCGGCCTCGACGACGCCGATAGCCGGCGCGTCGGAGCGTCATCGAGACGAGCGCCCGGACGCCGGTGTCGTCGTCGACCACGAGGACCGGCAGCGCCCCGGCGTCGGTCGGCGTCAGGGATGGCAGGTTCAGCCATCGATATGAGCGCGCACGTTGGAAACCCCCTGGCCGGAGAACTGGGACGGCCGTCGAAGCGGATGGCGTCCAAGGATACGGGACCCGCCGCGACGGTCCGCCGCAGCGAGCCGGTCGCCGTTCGCGCGCGGCGGGCATAGAACCGAACACATGTTCGATGTACGATGTGTCGACGACCGGTGGACGGGCGGTCGATAACCCGCCAGGCGGCCGTGGACAAGCCCCCGATCCGCCGTGGACAACCGACCGCCCGAACGTGGACGAACGGCCGCTGAGCGTGGATGCACGGCGGATGAGCACGAAACCGCCGAAACCACCACATCTAGCGGTCGGGCCGTGCCGAGCGACCACTACATCTTGTGTTTTCGGGCTTGACGCTCCCTCCCCCGAAGCGTAGCATTGGTCAGGTCGCCAGATCGCCCGAGACGCCCGATCTCGCTCCCGCCGGCACGTTTCGCCGGCCGCGTGAGCGGCCCCAGGACCCTCGACGACCACGACGACGTGGACTCATCGCGGCGAGCTGCCGCAGCGACAGGATGGACGGCCCCGGAACGAGGCCACGGAGGAGAGGCAGATGGCTCGAGCCAACGGCAACACGGTCGCGGTCATTGAGCGTGTCGAGAAGGCGACCAAGGCCCCCCGACGCCACGCCGGCCCCTACGGCGCGAGCTTCGACGGCACGGATCCCAACGGCAAGCCGGCCAAGGGCCTGACCTTCGAGCGCCGCTGGACTCGCCCGGGTATCCACCCGTACGACGAGATCACCTGGGAGTACCGGACCGCCGGCATCAGCAGCGAGACCGGCAAGAGCGTCTTCGAGCAGAAGGACGTCGAGGTCCCCGACTTCTGGAGCCAGCTCGCCACCAACGTCGTGGTCAGCAAGTACTTCCGCGGCCACCTCGACACGCCGGAGCGCGAGACCAGCGTCCGCCAGCTCATCGATCGCGTCGTCAACACGATCACGGCCTGGGCGGAGACCCAGCGCTACTTCGCGACGGACGAGGACCTCGCCGCCTTCAAGGCGGAGCTGACCCACCTGCTCATCCACCAGAAGATGGCGTTCAACTCGCCGGTCTGGTTCAACGTGGGCATCGAGGAGAAGCCGCAGTGCTCCGCGTGCTTCATCAACTCGGTGCAGGACACGATGTCCTCGATCATGGACCTCGCCAAGACCGAGGCGATGCTCTTCAAGTTCGGCTCGGGCGCGGGCAGCAACCTGTCCACCATCCGCAGCTCGCGCGAGAAGATGACGGGCGGCGGCACGGCCTCCGGTCCGGTCAGCTTCATGAAGGGCTACGACGCCTTCGCCGGCGTCGTGAAGTCGGGCGGCAAGACCCGCCGCGCGGCCAAGATGGTCATCCTCGACGCCGACCATCCGGACGTCCTCGACTTCATCGATTCCAAGCTCAACGAGGAGAAGAAGGCCTGGGCGCTCATCGAGGCCGGGTACGACCCGTGCTTCACGGGTGAGGCCTACGGCTCGGTCTTCTTCCAGAACGCGAACCACAGCGTCCGCGTCACGGACGACTTCATGCGCGCGGTCGAGCTCGACCAGGAGTGGACGACCCACGCCGTGGTCGACGGCGCGCCGATGGACACCTACAAGTCGCGCGACATCTTCCGCAAGATGGCCGAGGCGGCCCACGTCTGCGGCGACCCGGGCATCCAGTACGACACGACGATCAACGACTGGCACACGTCCGCGAACACGGATCGCATCCACGCGAGCAACCCGTGCAGCGAGTACATGTTCCTCAACGACACGGCGTGCAACCTCGCCAGCCTGAACCTCATGAAGTTCGTCGACGCCGACGGCGAGTTCGATCCCGAGGCGTATCGCTTCGCCGCGAAGGTGACGCTCACGGCGCAGGAGATCCTCGTCGACAACGCGAGCTATCCCACGCCCAAGATCGAGGAGAACTCGCACAAGTTCCGCCCGCTCGGGCTCGGCTACGCCAACCTCGGCGCGCTGCTCATGAGCCGCGGTCTTGCCTACGACTCCGACGAGGGCCGCAACTTCGCCGCCGCGCTGACCGCGATCATGCACGGCGAGGCGTACAAGCAGTCGGCCATCATCGCCCGCGATCACGGCGGCCCGTTCCAGGAATACGCCGTCAACCGCGACCCGTTCCTGCGGGTCATCGGGAAGCATCGCGACGCCGCGTATCGCATCCCGACCCAGGGCGTGCCCGACACCCTGATCGACCACGCCAAGATCGTCTACGACGAGGCGCTCGAGCTCGGCAAGAAGCACGGCTACCGCAACGCGCAGGTCACCGTGCTCGCGCCCACCGGCACCATCGCCTTCATGATGGATTGCGATACGACCGGCGTGGAGCCGGACATCGCGCTCATCAAGTACAAGAAGCTCGTCGGCGAGGGCTTCCTCAAGATCGTCAACCAGACGGTCCCGGCCGCGCTGCGCAAGCTCGGCTACACCGCCGACCAGGTGGGCGACATCCTCGACTACCTGACCGAGCGCGAGACGATCGAGGGCGCGCCGCACATCAAGAACGAGCACCTGTCGGTGTTCGACTGCGCGTTCAAGCCGGCCAACGGCACGCGGTCCATCCACTACATGGGCCACGTCCGGATGATGGGTGCCATCCAGCCCTTCATCTCGGGCGCCATCAGCAAGACCGTCAACATGCCCGAGGCCGCCACGGTCGAAGAGATCGAGCAGGTCTACCTCGAGGGCTGGAAGCAGGGCCTCAAGGCCATCGCGATCTATCGCGACAACAGCAAGCGCAGCCAGCCGCTGTCGACCAGCAAGAAGTCGGGCGACTCGGAGATCGCTGACACCGAGGCGGTCGCCGCTCTCAAGAAGCAGCTCGCCAAGGCCCAGGCGGAGGCGGCACTCCCCCATCGCCGGCGGCTGCCGGCCGAGCGGACCGCGGTCACCCACAAGTTCGAGATCTCGGGCCACGAGGGCTACATCACGGTGGGTCTCTATCCGGACGGCCAGCCCGGCGAGATCTTCCTGAAGATGGCCAAGGAAGGGTCCACGGTCTCGGGCCTGATGGACTCGTTCGCCACGACCGTGTCCGTCGCGCTCCAGTACGGCGTGCCGCTCAAGGACCTCGTCAACAAGTTCGCGCACGTCCGGTTCGAGCCGAGCGGCTTCACCGGCAACCAGGAGATCCCGATCGCCAAGAGCATCGTGGACTACATCTTCCGGTGGCTCGGGTCGCGCTTCCTCGAGACGGACGACAAGGCCAGCCTGGGACTCATCGATCGGTCTGCAGTGGTCAGTGACGAGACCCCGTCATTCGGCGGCCTCTCGGCTGCTTCGGCTGCCGCCGGCTCCGGCGCTGCGCCTAACGCCGGCTCTGCCGAACAGCCTACGGCCGCCTCGGTCGCGTTCCCATCGGAGCCGACCAAGGAAGTGAGAGACGCGGACACGCCCAAGGCGACGGCCGTGGCAGCGGAGCCGGCCCCGGCAGACCCCGCTGCCAAGGATGAGCTCGCGGTCATCGCGACCAACGGGCACACCAATGGCCACGGGACCAACGGGAACGGCGGCGCCAAGGCCAACGGCAACGGTGGGACGGCGGCCGCGCCGATCACCCTGAACCTGGGTGCGACCAAGGTCTCATTCCAGACCCAGGCCGACGCTCCCAGCTGCGCCGACTGCGGTTCGATCATGGTCCGCAACGGCAGCTGCTACAAGTGCCTCAACTGCGGGTAGCACGTCCGGCTGTAGCTGACGTCCCGCCCAAAGCCTGCGGTTTCGAGGGTGGTGGTTTGGACGCAGCGATCCATGCCCGGCTGAAGCGCTCAGCTCCCGCCTTCGGCGTCGAGCGCACGCCAGAAGCTCAGCCAGTTTCCTTGCGGATCCGCCACCGTGAATTCGCGCTGGCCCCATGATCGGTCGGCAATCGGGTCAACGATCTCGATCCCGCTCTTCTCCAAGCGCTCGTACCGGGCATCCAGATCCGGCGACTCGATGTAGATGGCCGTCGGCGCCGAAGCTCCCATCCGTTTGGCGATCGCTTCGTTGTATGACGCCGAGTAGTAGTCGGTGGGCACGCTGTCCAGCATGATCCGGGCGTCGCCGAACGAGAGCGCGACATTCCCGTCCGCCGGACCGCCGCGCTCCACGGTGAAGCCGAGCCGATCTCGGTAGAACTCGATCGCGGCCGTCATATCCGGGACCCAGATCGCCGGGCACCAGGCTCGATCCGCTCACCCGACCCTCCCTCCGTGCTCGACGCTCATCATCCGCGGGCGCCCTCGGTGACGACGACCGAGCTTGTCCCGCGCCGACTCGGCGCCCCAGACCTCGCCGGGGCGACCGAGGAGCTGGCGCACGGCCGCGTCGGCGCTCGGGAGCTCGACCGAGTCGAACGTCTCGGTCGCCGGGTCGAAGCGGACGATCGCGTTCGCGCCGAAGTCGGTCAGCCAGACGATGTCGCGGTCGTCGACGTAGACGGCGTAGGCCTGCGGGTCGTCGCCCGGGAGCCGCCACTCGCGCCACTCGCCGGTCGCGGGGTCGTAGACGCCGACCTGGCCGGCGTCCCACTCGCTGACCCAGATCCGGCCGGTCGAATCGGACCAGACGCGGCGGGCGCCCTGGTTCGGGCGTCGGCGGCTCGACGATCGTCGCCGCGCCGGTCGCGCGATCGATCTGCGCGATGTGGTTGCCGGCGAGCGACGCGTACCAGATGTCGCCGGCCGGGGTCGCGGTGATGCCGTACGGCCCGCGGCCCTCCGGGTCGTCGAAGACGTCCATCGCGCCGGTCGCGGGGTCGAGGCGGCCGTAGATGCCGGTCTGGCCGGTGAACCAGAGGATCCCGTCGCCGATCGAAGGCCGCGGTGTTGAGGTTCGCGCCGCGGCGGTCGGACGGCAGCGGGAAGAGCGTCACCTCGTCGGTCGCGGCATCGACGCGGACGATCGCGTTCAGCCCGCCGTCGGTGATCCAGGCGTTGCCGTCCGGACCGACGATGACGCCGTGCGGCGCCGAGCCGGCACCGAGCGGGATCTCGCGGACGTCGCCGGTCGCCGGATCGAGGTGGCCGAGCGTCCCGTCGCGCTGGCCGGTGTACCAGACGCCGCCGTCGCGGCGCGGGCGCGACGTCGTGCGGGTGCGAGCCGGCGGTCACCTCGAACTCGCGAACGGTGAGCGCCACCGACGGGTTGTGTGTCGGTGTGGCTTTGGCGCCGGCACTCGGGCTCGCGGTCACGGCCGGCGTCGTGGGGGATGGTGACGAGACCGCTGCTGCCGTAGCGGAAGCAGTCGCGACCGCGGCCGGCGACTCGGACGACCCGGTACCGCAGGCAGTGAGCAGCATGGATCCCACGAGCAGGACGACAACGGAACGGCGAACTGAAGGATCGCGTCGCACGCACGGATGATGCCCGCGCGCAACGAATTGGTCGAGCGCTGCGTGATCAGGGATGCACAAGCGACGTGCGATTTGCTATTTTGCGCTCGCCGTGGGCTCACCGCGGCACGAAGCGGTGACGCGGGAGGCTGCGGTTGAGCGGGTGGCGCGTGTCTCTGCGCCGGTCGGTGGTGTCCGGCCTGCTCGTCGTGGTCCTCCTGCTCGCCGCGCTCGGCATCGTGCCGACGGTCGCCGCGGCGGACGTACCGACGGTCACCACGCTCGTCGCCGAGACGAACCCGCTCAAGCCCGGCGACCTGCCCCGCCTCACGGCCAGCGTCGCCACGACCGGCGGCCAGCCGCTGCCGGACGGCACCCTCACGATCGTACGCTCCACCGACGGTCTGTCGTGGTCCTCGCCGGTCGAAGCCGGCGACCAGTCCTACACCTTCTGGGCGGCTGCCGACTACGACTTCGGCACGTACGAATTCATCGCGTCCTACGAGGACACAGACGGCGGATCCGACTCGAGCGCGACACTGATCATCGAGTACAAGGACCTGTTCCCGCCGGTCACGGACGAGTACGCCGCCGATTGGTACCTCGACTCGGACGTCTCGATCACGTTCGAGACGGAGGGCGATGCGACGTCCGAGTGCCGGCTCGAGGGCGAGGACTGGGCGGCCTGTACCTCGCCGTGGACGCGGACCCTCCCGGACGGCATCTATCGATTTGAGGTCATCAGCACGGACGCCTCCGGGAACCGCGCCGAGTACCCGACCGGCGCCGATTTCCGCGTCGACACGACGCCGCCGAGCGGCACGTTCACGATCAACGGCGGCGCGGCCTGGACGAACGATCCGATCGTGAGCGTGTCCGTCGACGGTCACGACAACATCCAGCCGATCTGGAACGTGTACTACTCGCTCGTCCCGGACGTGAACGACCAGGGATTCCTCGACTACCAGCCGTATGGGTCGACGTACAAGCAGCTGATCCAGTCCGGGAAGGGCACCTTCGACCTCGACACGACGTACTACTACTACGGTGGAGTGCCGGGCGACGGCGTCAAGACGATCTACATCCAGTTCCAGTCGCGGCGTCATCGGCCAGCTCTCGAGCGTCCTATCGAAGTCGATCGGCCTGGACAGAGTTGCGCCGTCGGTGACCGCACCGCGTCGGCAGATCCTTGCCGACCGGACGGTCACGTCGTCGAGCAGGGTCGACGTCGTCCTGCCCTGGACGGGATCGGACGACCGTTCGGGCATCGCCCGCTACGAGCTGCAACGGCGGACGGACGGTGGCGCCTGGACGAACGTGTCGACGACGCTCACCAAGCCGACCACGACCCGCTCCCTGGCGACCGGGCACAGCTACCGGTTCCGGGTCCGCGCGGTCGACCGGGCCGGCAACGTCTCGGCATGGGCCACCGGCGAGACGTTCACCCTGACCCGCTACCAGGAATTGAACCGGCGCATCACGTACCGCGGCTCGTGGTCGTCCGCGTCGAGCAGCGGCTATCTCGGCGGTGCGATGCGGAAGTCCAGCCAGGCCGGGGCGAAGGCGACGATCACGTTCACCGGGCGATCGATCGCATGGGTCGCCCGGACGGGTCCGAACCGCGGGAAGGCCCAGGTCTTCGTCAACGGGACGAAGGTGGCGACCGTCGACCTGCGCTCCTCGACCTACAAGAACCGCCAGGTCGTGTGGGTCCGCTCGTGGTCGTCGACCGCCAGCCGCACGGTGACCATCCGGGTGATGGGCACGAGCGGCCGGCCGCGGGTCGACCTCGACGCGATCATCACCCGGAACTGAGGCCCCGGACCCGGAACTCGGTCGGCGGGCTTGCCGACCATGCGACCATGCGCCGCAGGGCCGAACGTCGTGCGGGGAAACGGGGACGCTGCGTTTTGCGGTCCCGCTGCGTCGGTAGGGCATGGACGTCGCGCAGGGTGCCGTCACCGCGACCGCGCCCGGAGAGCCGCCGGCGGCCGCCCTCGAGGGCCGCGTCACCGAGCACTACGAGCGCCGCGGCCGCGCGCTGTGGGGATTCGCCCGCCGCCTCGGCGCATCCGAGGAGCAGGCCGCCGACGTCCTCCAGGAGGTCCACCTCCGCCTCTGGCAGCAGCTCCAGGAGGGCACCGACATCCTCGATGTCGACGCCTGGACGTTCCGGGTCGCGTATCGCCTGGTCATGGACCAGCACCGCTTCAGCCGGCGCGTCCAGGACCTGGTCGGGCCGGCTGACCGTCGGGCGCGTCGACGCCGTCACGCACCGCCTCGACGACGCGCTGTCGCTGTGGCCGCTCGTCGACCGGCTGCCCGAGCGCGAGCGCGCGACGCTCTACCTGCGCTACCGAGCCGACCTGTCGTTCGAGCAGATCGGCCAGGTCATGGGCATCACCACGGCGTCCGCCCGGACGTACGGCAGCCGCGGCGTCGAGCGCCTCCGGGCGCTCGTCGGCGACGACCGGGAAGGGATGACGCGATGACCATCGACGAGATCGAGCGCCGCCTGCGGCTCCCGGCTCCCGACGAGCCGTCGGTCCTGCCCGCGCCTCTTCCTGCCGATCCAGGTCGGGACGTCGCCCCTGGCCGAGCGCCGCAGTCGACCTCCGCGTCGGGCGCCGGCGCTGGTCGACGCCCGCTCGCCGTGCTCGGCACCGCGCTGCTGCTGGTCGGCGCGCTCGTGGGCGCGTTGCTGACCGGCGCCCTTCGCCTCGAGCAGCTGCGCGACGTGCTCCCGTCCCGGGGCTGTACACCGGCCAGGGCATCACCGTCGACTACCCGGACGACTGGACCCGCCTGACCCCGCACGTGCCGCTGGGCACGAGCGGCGCGTCGGTCGCGCTCATCGTCGGCAACCGGGCCGTCGACGGCTGCGCCCGATTCGCCGCCGTGGCCGAGAACAGCCCGCCGCCGCAGCCCGCGCCGAGCGCGGATGGCGTCACCTACCTCGGCAACCAGCAGGGCGTCATCTACTCCCTGGAGGACCGCATCTATGCCTGCCTGCTCGAGCAGCCGCTCGAGCCCGGCGAGGTCCGCGTCGTCGTCAGCCTGGACAGGCCGCAGGCCATCGGCGTCGGACCGATCGGCGACTTCGCCGGCAGCTGGCTGGCCCCCAACCCTGAGCTCGGCGGGCCGGTCCTCGTCAGTGCCGAGACCGGCTTCACCGAGACCATCGGCGAGATGCCGGCGCAGCTCATCGTGCGCGATCGCTCCGTGGTCCCGGCGCGGACGAGCTCCGGACCTGGTCGTCGCCATCCCGCGCAGCGCCGACACGCTGTGGTGGGTCCAGGCGGTCATGCGCGGGCCCGACCTCGAGGGCCTCGAGGCCGAGGTCGATGCGATCGTGCGCGTCGCTGCCGTTCGACGACCTCCCGCCGCCGCTCGACGAGGCGGACCGCGACGTCGCTCTGGGCACGGCGATCGATTCGGTCGACCGGGCGATGCGCCAGTACCCGGGTCGACGCTTCCTCGACTGCATCCCCCGGATGCCCGGCACCGTCGAGGCCACGATCGACGACGGGCCGCGCGGCCGCCTGACCGAGCCCCTGGCGGTCACCTGCACGACGACCGCGACGACGAGCGACCTGCGGGCCTGGCAGGCCGACCATCGAGGTCGCCTGGGCGGCGAGCGACGACCACGCCGGCCGGGGCCTGGGCACGTCGGATCCTGTTCGACGCCGAGGGTTCCGTGCAGCTGGAGACCGACCTCGTCCCGGGGACCGGTGAGCCCCTCGCGTTCCCCGGCGACCCAGGCGGATGGTCCCCGACGGGGTCGCCTCCTTCGCGCCCGGCGATCTCGTGCGCTCCGTCGGCGCCGGTGCGGGGACCGCGTTCTACGACGTCGACACGACGCGTCTGCCGCCCGAGCCGCACCTGTACCTCGAACCGGGTGCCCTGGCGGTCATCCTGTCCGGGCCCGGAGCGTACGACGGCCGCGACTTCTACTCGCCGATACGGGCGACGAGGTCGGCTGGGTCGGCGTCGAGGGGAAGGGCGTGCCCTGCTCGTCCGGCGGAGCTGGTCTGCCCGGCATCGATCGACGCGACCGAGCTCGCCTACCTTCCGTGCTCGAACGGCGCCGATGTGCCAGTCGGCGAGCTGACCCTCGGACCGGTGCAGGCCGCGCGCCCGAGCTCGATCCTTCCGGGGGCGGTCGAGGGCGAGCCGGCCTGGCTGGCCGCAGAACCGACGTGGGCGCTGTTCGGCGAGGGCGTGATGGCCTCGACCCAGGGCTGCCGGTGGCCCTGGCACCGACCTCGACGACCTCCCGACCGATGGCTGGATCACCGTCCGCGGCCACTCGACGATCCCGCCTGCCTCGACCTGTCGGGTCGTCTACCCGGAGGAGTGGGGCATGGACCCCTCCGCCCGACGCCCAGACGCGGCGTTGCCGGGAGCGTTCGTCATGACCAGCGTCGAACCGACGGAGGGACCGTGATGCTGAACGTGACCCGGGCGGTAGTTCGTGGCGCGGTGGCTGCACCACCAACGGCGGCCACGACGGCCCGCGCGCGGACAACACGTGCGTGGCCGGACACCCTCGCGGTACTCGTCCGCTCGCACCGGACGCGGCTTGCGACGCCCGATCACAGCCGCCCGTGGCTGTCGGCCGTGGACCCCGCGCCGGAGGACACGCGGGCCTGACCCTTCCGGCTTGCACGGTTTCAGATGGGCCTCCCGGGTCTCGTCTCGTTTGTAGAGACGAAAGGAGGCCCACGATGCGGGCTTTGTTGCAGGCGCGAATGGCGCCTGGGTCGGAGGCTCGTGCCGATGCTCGTGGCGCGCGGCCACCAGGTGACGGCCACGACGACGAGCGAGAAGTCAACCGACGACGATCCGGGCGACTGGCGCCGAGCCGGTCGTCGTCGACGGCCTCGACGCCGCCGGGATCGGCGAGGCCGTGGCCCGAGCGGAGCCGGATGCGATCATCCACGAGATGACGGCCCTCTCGGGCACGCCCGACTTCCAGCACTTCGATCGCTGGTTCGCCCTGACGAACCGGCTGCGGACGGAGGGCACCGAGCACCTCCTCGCTGCGGCCAGGCGAGCGGCGTCAAGCGGTTCGTCGCCCAGAGCTTCACCGGCTGGAGCAACAGCCGCGAGGGCTCGTGGATCAAGACGGAGGACGATCCGCTGGATCCGCATCCGGTCAAGGAGCAGACCGAGACGCTCGCCGCGATCAAGTTCCTCGAGCGCGCCGTGCTCGATGCGCCGCTCGAAGGGATCGTCGTCCGCTACGGCGGCCTATACGGGCCGGGCTCGTCGGAGACGCTCGCCGAGATCCTCCGCAAGCGGATGTTCCCGGTCATCGGCAACGGCGCGGGCTCGTGTCGTCGACCCATGTCGACGACGCGGCCGGCGGGACGCTCGCCGCCCTGGAGCGCGGCCGGCGCGGCATCTACAACATCGTCGACGACGAGCCGGCGCCGTCCCGGAGTCTTCATCCCGGCGATCGCCGAGGCCCTCGGCGCGCCGAAGCCGCTGCACATCCCGGCCTGGCTCGGCCGCCTGTTCGCGGGCGAGGTCGCGGTCACGATGATGACCGAGGGCCGCGGCTCGTCGAACGCGAAGGCGAAGCGCGAGCTGGGCTGGCAGCCGATCTGGCCGAGCTGGCGCGATGGCTTCCGCCGCGGCCTCGACACGCCGGTCCCGCTGCCGCCGCCGATGTCGACGACGACGCCCCGGCGAAGGAGTCGACCGCCGCGTGACCCCAGCCGAAACCCAGCCCGATGTCGCCGAGGCCTATGTCGATCTTCGGCCGCTGCTCTTCTCGATCGCCTATCGGATGCTCGGCAGCGTCAGCGAGGCCGAAGACATCGTCCAGGACGCGTTCATCCGCTACCAGCGAGCGATCGCCGGCGACGCGGCGGTCGAGTCGCCAAGGCCTACCTCTCGGCGGTCGTCACCCGCCTCGCGATCGACCACCTCAAGTCGGCGCGCGTCCGGCGCGAGACGTACGTCGGCGAGTGGCTGCCGGAGCCGCTCGTGACCGACGACGGTGCGGGCGACCCGGCGCGCACGCCGAGCAGGCCGACTCGCTGTCGATGTCGTTCCTCCTCCTGCTCGAGCGGCTGACCCCGGTCGAGCGGGCGGTCTTCCTCCTCCACGACGTCTTCGACTACGACTTCGAGGAGGTCGGCAGGATCGTCGGCCGGACGCCGGCGACCTGCCGCCAGCACGCGGTCCGGGCGCGCCGCTTCGTCGCCGAGAACCGGCCGCGGTTCGATGCCTCGGAGCCGGAGCGTGACGAGCTCTTCACCGGTTCTTCGCCGCGGCGGAGCCGCGGCGACGTCGACGGCCTGATCGAGCTGCTGGCCGAGGACGTCATCGTCCACGGCGACGGCGGCGGCAAGGTCCCGCAGTGGTACGCCCCGATCGTCGGCGCCGACAAGGTCGCCCGGCTGTTCGCGCCGATCGGCCGCCAGATGCAGGCGATGGGGCCACCCCCGAGCCGCATCGGATCAACGGCCAGCCGGGCGTGATCTTCCGAGGCCCGCACGGCGGCGTGTTCTCGGCCATGTCGTTCGAGGTCGTCGATGGCCGGGTCGCGACGATCCGCTCGGTCGTGAACCCGGACAAGCTCGGCCATCTCGGCCCGGTCGAGAGCCTCCGCGACGTCCTGGGCGTTCCAAGCCGACAGCGCGGCCCGGGCAACCGCTGACATCAGTGCGCTCGCGTCCGGCATCATGCGGACCTCGACCGTCACGCGAGGGAACCATCGTCGATGCGACCATCTATCGATCCGATGCCGCACCGTCGGGAGATCGAGGCGTTCTATGACCGCACGCGGGACCAGCTTCCGTTCGCGACGACGTCACTGACGCTGCGAACCAGGTTCGGGGAGACGCATCTGCTCCAGGCGGGGCCGGAAGATGGCCCGCCGGTGGTCGTCTTCCAGGGCGGCAACGTGGTGAACCCGTTGACGCTCGCGTGGTTCGCACCCCTTGTCGATCGGTTCCGGATCCACGCCCCCGACACCATCGGCCAGCCGGGCAAGAGCAGCGGCCTGCGGGTGTCGGCGAACAACACAAGTCTCGGCGAGTGGGCGGTGGACGTCCTCGATGGCCTCGCGCTGCCGAGCGCGCCGCGTCGTTGGCATCTCGTATGGCGGCGGGCTCGTCCTGCGCCTCGCCGGCCTCGCGCCAGAGCGGATCGATCGCGCCGTGCTGGTCGTCCCGGCCGGCATCGCGGACGCGCCCCTCGGATCGATGCTGTCGTTGGCCGCCGGCTATCTCGGCTATCGCGCCATCCGGCGCGACGCATTCGTCGAATTCGACGGTGCGCCGCCTGTCGGGCGGCGACCCGGACCCGCTTTTCGTCGAGTCGACCGCGCTCGCCTTCCGCAACACCGCGCTCGATACGGAGATGCCGCGCAACGCGACGGCCGATGAGCTACGCGGCCTCCGCGCGCCGGTCATCGTCATCGCCGGCGAGCACGACCCCCTCTTCCGGCCGGACCGGATCCTGCCCCGGGGCGACAGCGATCTTCCCGAATTCCGTCGGCGCGGAGACGCTCCCCGGCTGTGCGCACATCCTCGGCGCGGGATGTGCCGACAAGCTGGCCGCGCAGATCCGGGCCGTTCCTCAGCGGGACAGGCTAGCGCCGGGACAGGCTAGCACCGGGGCTGGCTAGCGCCGATCTCCCGCGAGGACGCCGAGACCCGT
>CAWFPC010000011.1:0-103783 GCA_963817745.1 uncultured Chloroflexia bacterium | reverse complement strand
CGCCAAGGCGAGCTGGGAGCCGCGGACCGGCGGCACGGTCAACATCACCACGCTCGACTTCGGTGACGTCCCGATCAAGTACGCCGGCGTCATCGCGTCGCAGGACCCGACGGTGCTGATCTACACCTACGCCCGGCCTCATGGGCCAGTTCGGCGAACGGATCTACGACGACATCATCACCCCTGCGCCGGGGACACGACCGCGAGCTGCCATCGACCCTCGAGGCTCATGAGCCGGAAGGCATCCTGCGGGCCTTGGCCGTGCACTCCGAGACCGAGATCTTCATCTACAACAAGGCCCATTTCGAGGCTGCCGGGCTCCATCCCACACGTCCCGGAGACCTGGGACGAGCTCTATGCCGCGCGCCTGCGCTGACCGACGGCAACCTCTATCCGTGCGTCGCGCCGTGGATCGCTCCCACCGGACGCACTCGATCCTCTACTTGCTCGTGTACTACAACTCGTTCCCGGGCGGAATTCGTGTCCGACGACCCACCCAGCTCCTCTTCGACAACGAGCAGGGCTCCAGACGTGGCAGGCGATCGATCGTGGCTTCAAGGCCGGCTTCTACGACCCGGTCGGCGTGTCGCTCCAGAACGACTACGAGTCGGGCCTGGTCTTTAACGCAGGGCCCCTGGGCGTCCCAGATCAACTACTCGGAGTTGTGGGGCCAGGCGGTCAGCGGCAACGTCGAGGACTTCAAGGCGACCATCGGCCCGGCCGTCGTGGGCGCGCGCGTCCTGCCCGGGGTCGAGGCCGGCAACCATGGCGGCTCGAACGGCTTCGAGGGCTTCGGCATCAACAGTTCAGCGTGCAGAAGGAGGCGGCGATCAGCTTCATCCAGGAGGTCGCCGGGTTCGACGTCCAGAAGGCCATGAACATGACGAAGATCCTGCCGTCCAGCCGGATCGACGTCCTCAACGACCCCGAGGTCGTGGCGACCTACACCCTTGCGCCGACGCTTGTCGAGCAGGGCAAGTACAACGCGTACTTCGTCAACACGCCGTACGTCGTCCAGCCGGTGTTCGCCGACGCGACCACCGAGCTGTGGAACAAGGAGTACACGCCGGAGCAGGCGCACGAGGCGGCCGTGAAGGGCGTCGAGGACCTCATCGTGGAGTACCTCGACGACCTGATGGTCGCCATCGCATCGGCTCGGTACGCGGGGGGGCGGCTCTTCCGCCCCCCGCGCATCGTCGCCGTGCACGACGCCCGCCCCAGATCGCCGGCGGCAGCAGGAGGACGGTCGGCGTGACCTCGGCTTCGGGCTCCGGACTTCGGGTTCATGAACCACACGTACGCGGAATGCCTCGCGAAGCACGTCCCGAACGCGCATCTGGTCGTGGTCGCGCTGGGCTCCGGCGCCGGGCCCGCGACCGAGTACGGCGTCCGGGCCGAATCCCTCGGCCGCGGCCCTGCCGGCCCGGCGCGACGTGGACGCCGAGCTCATCGCCACGCCCCACTCCACGCCTGCCGACCTCACGGCGCAGGCCGCCGCGGCCGGCAAGCACGTCTACCGAAAGCCCATGGCCGACGTCGCCGAATGCGACGCGATCATCGACGCGTGCGGGGTGGCCGGGGTTGCCCTACGGTCAACCACATCACCGCGTTTCCGCGACTCGCCCCTACCGCGGAACGGCTCATCGACGAGGGCGTGATCGGTCCATTGCGGTTCATCCGGTCACGACTCGGTCGTGGCTACCTGCCGGACGAGCTCGGCTGGTGAAGACGAGGGCGAGGGCGGGGCCTGGCTCGACATGGGCGTCCACCTGTTCGACGCGATGCGCTGGTTCACCGACAGCGAGGTCGAGACGGTGTTCGCCACGGTCCGCGACTTCAGCGGCGTCGAGCACCTGGCCGATCGGGCATGGCCCAGCTCACCTTGCGCAACGGCATCTTCGCCCAGGTCCTGATCAGCTTCGAGATGCCGGCGCCGGGGCTCGGGTCGCAGAGCCAGTGGACGTTGTCGGGTCGGACGGCATCATCGAGTCCGACTCGTACGGGAAGGTCCGCGTCGGCACTGGCGAGACGTGGGAGGAGGTGTACGAGATGCCATCCTTCGCGCTCAACGCCGACGTGTACAGCCCGGTCCGGCTGAAGGGGTTCGCCGCACAGGTCGAGGATTTCGCCGGAGCCATCCAGTCGGGCCGGGTCGTCGACGACGCGCGGTGCCGACGGACGAGCGGCGGTCGCGATCGTCGAAGCGGCCTCGCGATCGGCAGCGACCGGTGAGGCGGTCCACCTGCAGGCGCCCGACGCGTGACCGGGCCGGCCGACGCCAGCGGCGAGCACACGACGTCGATCGAGGGGCACCCATCGTCGTCCTCGACGGCTATCCGCTCGATGCCGCCCAACGCGCCAGGCTCGAGGCGGTCTCGAAGCGCTACCGGTTCATCCACCGACCCATCGACGACCAGGCGACGATCGACGCGTTCGACGGTGCCAAGGTCGAGGTCCTGCTCGCCGAATACGTGCCGCTCGACCTGGCCGCGTGGCCGCGTCTGCGCTGGGTCCAGTACTCGGGCGCCGGTGTCGACCCGCTCGGCGAACAGGCGCCGTGGCGCCAGGGCGTCATCGTCACGACCGCGAGCGGCGGCAACGCGGTCCCGATCGGCGAATACGTCCTGGGCTGGTTGCTCCATCACTCGCAGCAGATCGGCGACCTGCTCGAGAACCAGCGGCAGCGGACGTGGGCGACCACGCGCTCTCGCTGGGGGGTCATGGGCTGCGCGGCAAGACCGTGACGCTCGTCGGCTACGGCTCCGTCGGACGCGAGGTGGCGCGGCTCGCCCAGCCATTCGGCGTCCGGATCCTCGCCGTCAAGGCCCGACCCGACGAACGCATGGACAACGGGTTCCGCATCCCCGGCACGGGCGATCCCGACGGCCTGATCCCCGAACGGATCGTCGGCATGGAACGCCTCCCCGACGTCGTCGAGCAGGCGGACTACGTGGTCGTCGCCGCGCCGTCCACGGCCGCGACGCGCGGCGTGCTTGGTGCCGCGATCCTGGCCGCCCTGCGACCCGATGCCTGGCTCATCAACGTCGGACGGGGCGACATCTTCGACGAGCCGGCGCTCATCGACGCCCTCCGGGCGCGCCCGTCCGGGGGCGCGGTCATCGACGTCACCGCGGTCGAGCCGCTGGACGCCAAGAGCCCGCTCTGGACGCTGCCGAACGTGATCGTGACCCCGCACGTCGCCGGGTTGCAGCCCGCGACCTGGGCGTCGCTGACCGAGCTGTTCTGCCAGAACCTCGGCCGCTGGGTGGCCGGCGAGGCACTCCTAAATCCGGTCGATCCGGAGCACGGGTACTGACCCGCCGCGGTTGACATTCGGCAGGATTGTCGACAATATACGTATCACGATCCCACGATCGTCCCGATCCCGAGTACACCTCCTCCCGTCGGGCCGAGTGCGCGGGACGGCTGACTCCTCCGCCGTCCCGCGCACCGCCGATCCCCCGCTCCATCCAGCCCGTCGCGCACGGGTCGTACGGAAAGGACGCGCGCCACGATGAGTGTCGGTTTCGGGATCCTGGGCTCCGGGTTCATGGCGCACACCTACGCCCAGTGCCTGGCGAAGCACGTTCCCGACGGGCACCTCGTCGCGGTCGCGGGTGGCACCCGGGCCCCATCGCTGGCCGAGGAGTACGGGGTCGCGGCGGCGTCCACCCCCGACGTCCTGCTCGCCCGTGACGACATCGATGCCGTGGTCATCGCGACGCCCCACACCACGCACCTGCCGCTCACCAGGGCGGCCGCGGCGGCCGGCAAGCACGTCTTCATCGAGAAGCCGATGGCCGTGACGCTCGCGGAATGCGACGCCATGATCGCGGCCTGCCGCGACGCGGGCGTCCTGCTCACCGTCAACAACGTCACCCGCCATCGAGCGTCCCCCAACCACGCGAAGCGACTGCTCGACGAGGGCCGGATCGGCGACCTCCGGATGATCCGCGTGCTGAGCTCGGTCGTCGACTACGCACCGGGCGAGGCCGGCTGGGCCAGCGATCCCGCGGAAGGCGGCGCGTGGCTGGACATGGGCGTGCACCAGTTCGATGCGCTGCGCTGGTTCACCGGCTCGGAGGTCGACCTCGTCTTCGCCAGGGTCACCGACTTCGGCGGCCGCGCCGGCCTGCGGCGGAGCGGGATGGCCGAGGCGGTCATGCGCAACGGCGTGCTGGTGCAGGTCCTCATCAGCTTCGAGATGCCGAGCCCGGGTCTCGGGTCGCAGAGCCAATGGACGCTCATCGGGTCGGACGGGATCATCGAATCCGATTCGTACGGCAAGGTCCGCCTTGGCAAGGGCGAGGGCTGGGAAGAGATCTACGAGATGCCGTCGTTCGCGCTCAACGCGGACGTCTACAGCCCGGTCCGGCTCGAGGCGTTCGCGGCCCAGACCCAGTCGTTCGCGAAGGCGGTCCAGGCGGGCACGCCGGCCGCGGCCGGTGACCCCGCGCTCGACGGGACCGACGGGCGAGCCGCCGTGGAGGTCGTCGAGGCGGCCAGCCGATCGTCCGCGAGCGGCGAGTCGGTTCGCCTGCCCATCGCGGCCGCCTGACGTCGGCCGTCACGCCGGCCCGAGTCGATCGAGGGAGGAACCAGTCGATGCGGATCCTGGAGCAGACGACGCTGCACGCAGGCGTACCCGGGACATCGCGGGCGGTCGCCACGTTCCCGGCGTTCGTCGTCCTCGGTGACGGCAGCCTGCTCGCGAGCTACAGCCTCGGCAGCGGCAAGGACACCGATGACCTCGACATCGAGCTCCGTCGCTCGACCGACGGTGGCACGACCTGGAGCGAGCCGGTCACGCCCTTCGAGACGACGGTCGACGGCATCCGCGGGTCGCTCAAGGCGGCGCCGATCACCCGGCTCGACGGCTCGCATCTCATCGTCGTCGCGCTGTGGATCGATCGCGAGGCATTCCCCGGCAAGCCGCTGTTCGACCCGGTCACCGAGGGCTGCCTGCCGATGTCGATCCTCGTCGCCGATTCGTTCGACGACGGGCATACCTGGACGCCGTGGCGGCGGGTCGCGATGCCCGATGACGTCGGGCCGCCCTCGCTGACCAACGCGCTCGTCCGCCTGGCCGACGGCCGGCTCCTGCTGAGCGTCGAGACCAACAAGACCTACCTCGATACGTCCAAGTGGTTCCAGCGCGTCGTCCATTCGTGGTCGAGCGACGACGGCCAGACCTGGACCGAGCCGGTCACCGTCTGCCAGGACCCGACCGGGCGGATCGGCAACTGGGACCAGCGCAAGGCGGTCGCCCCCGACGGCCGGCTCCTGACGGTCACCTGGGTCTACGACTTCGAGGCCGTCGAATACCTGAACGTCCGCCGGCGGATCAGCACGGACGGCGGCGCGACCCTGGGCGAGTACGACGATCTCGGGTTCGCCGACCAGCCGTCGCATCCGGCGATCCTGCCCGACGGCCGGGTCGTGCTGGCGTGGCAGGACCGGTTCCGCTCGGGCTCCATCCGGGCGCGGCAGGCCGCGGCGATCGATGCGCCGTTCGAGGCGTCGAGCGAGGTGGTCCTGTACTCGTTGCGCGACGAAACGCCGTCGGGCCTGGGAGCCGCGGGCGGTGGCGGTGCCAGCGAGACGACCGGCGACGCGCTCATCGAGCAGGGCACGTGGTCATACGGGCTGTCGTTCGCCGAGGCGCTGCCCGACGGCGACGTCGCCGTCGTCCACTACGCCGGCGGACCCGAGGGCGGCACGGACATCCGCTGGATCCGCCTCGGGCTCGACGCGTGACCGTGGCGGTCGCGGCGGTCGTGGCCCGCGTGGCCGTGCGGCCGATGCGGCCGTCGCGGCCCACGCGACCGGCGTGGCCTACGGGCGCAGCAGCAGGACCTCGCCGATCGCCACCACGCACGACATCGGACGGCCGAGCCACGTCACCCAGGCCGGGTTCGCGTACGCCTCGCCCGGCACCTGGACGCCATCGAGGAACGCCCGGCCGACCCGCGCATCGATGAGCGTGCTCATGATGTCCTCGGTCGCGATCGCCGGCGCGGGTCCCTGGGCGAAGATCGGCGGGGCGAGGTCGGACCACTCGGCGAGGAGTCGCAGGCCGTCCCCGGTCACCATCTCGCGGACGATCGGCGAGCCGAGTCCGGACCGCTCGAATCGCGCGATCACCGGCGGTCGCAGCACCTCGGCCCGGTCCCACGCCGCCGGGAACAGCCGATCCCGATGCGCCTCGGCGACGACGCCATCGTCCGCCACGACGAGCCGCTCCCGGACGCCGTCGCGTTCGAGCTGGACGTACGCCAGCTCCCCGACGACGCCGTCGTCGCTCCAGCGGATCGTGTAGTGGCTGAACAGGAACGACGGCCCGGCGCCGGGTTCGGTCGCCAGGGCGAGGACCAGATGATCGAAGATGGCGCGCATCGCACCCGGATGGATCGTCGCCACGGGTCGCTCGGGATCAGCCACAGCTGTCTCCTTCCTTGGACCATGCACGGGAGAGGATCACGATGACCACGCCGCCGGACCCGCTCGCGAACGCGACACTGGCCGAGATGGAGGCGTTCGCGGCCAACGTCCTGCCGACGAACGCGCTCGACTACTATGCGTCCGGCGCGCGCGACGAGCAGACGTTCCGCGGCAATCTCGCCGCCTGGGGTCGCTGGTGGCTGGTCCCCCGGATGCTCAACGACGTGTCGAAGATCTCGCTCGGGACGACCGTGCTGGGCCACCCGATCGCGCTGCCGATCATGGTCGCGCCGATGGCCTCGCAGCGGATGGCCCATCCCGACGGCGAGCTCGCCACGGCCCGCGCGGCGGCGAACGCGGGCACGATCATGGTCGTCTCGACGAGCACGATGGTCCCGATCGAGGACATCGGCGCGGTCCCGGGCGGCGCGTTCTGGTTCCAGCTCTACCCGTGGACCGATTTCGAGGCGACGATCGCGATGGTCGACCGCGCCGTCGCCGCCGGCGCGAAGGCGATCTGCCTGACGATCGATGTCACGAGCCACATCGATCCGAAGCGACGCCCGCGGGGCGGGATGCTCTCGCCAGAGGGCCTGGGCTACCCGATGTACGGCCCCGAGGCCGTGAGCCTCGACAAGTTCGACTGGGCGTTCCTCGATCGATTGCTCGCGCGGGTCTCCGTGCCCGTCGTGCTCAAGGGCATCCTCCATCCCGACGATGCCCGCCGCGCGGTCGATTCGGGCGCGAAGGCGATCGTGGTGTCCAACCACGGCGGCCGCACGCTCGATGGCGCCATCCCGACCGCCGAGATGCTCCCCGAGGTCGCCGAGGCGATCGACGGACGGCTCGAGATCCTGGTCGATGGCGGGATCCGGCGCGGGGTCGACGTCATCCGCGCGCTGGCGCTCGGGGCGCGGGCCGTGCTCATCGGCCGGCCGTTCCTGTGGGGTCTCGCGATCGCGGGTGAGGCGGGCCAGCGCAAGGTGTTCACGACGCTCCGCGCCGAGCTCAAGGAGGATGCCCGCCACTGCGGCATCACCGACATGACCGCCGTGCCGCGCGATCTCGTGCGCATCAGCAAGCTCGGGGTGTCCTGACGATGCGCATCACCGAGATCCGGACCGACACGCTCACGATCGGCACGACGCTCCTGCGCATCTACACCGACGAGGGGGTCGTCGGCCTGTCCGAGCTCGGCTGGCACGATCCGGCGATCTTCCGCGGCCACCTTGAGCGGGTCATCAAGCCGCAGCTCATCGGCGCCGACCCGCTCCAGACGGGCCGGATCTGGGAGCGGCTGACCGCCGGCACGCCGGAGCTTCCGTACCCGACCACCACGGCCTACGCCGGGATCATCGACATCGCGCTTGTGGGACATCGTCGGCAAGGTCGCCGGGCTGCCCATCTACACCCTGCTCGGCGGCGCGGAGCGGACCGACTTCCCGCTCTACTGGAGCATCGGCGGCGGGTTCGAGAAGACCGTCGACCAGATGCTGGCCGACACGCTGCGTGGCCGCGATCGTGGCTTCGGGTCGTTCAAGATCCGGATGGACTGGGGGCCGATCCGCTACGACGTGGATCCCGCCAAGGACCTCGAGATGGCCCGCCGCTGCCGCGAGGCGCTCGGGCCGGACGTCTGGCTCGGGTTCGATGCCAACCGCGGCTATTCCGCCGGGACGGCGATCCGCCAGGGTCGCGAGTTCGAGGCGCTCGGGCTCGCCCATTTCGAGGAGCCGCTCCCCGAGCACGACATGGCGGGCCTCCGCGAGGTCTGCCGCGACGCTGGACATCCCGGTCTCGACCGGGGAGCAGCTCAAGCACCGCTGGGACTTCCGCGACCTCATCGAGCTCGCGCGACCCGGACATCCTCCAGCCGGACATCGTCGACGCGGGCGGGATCAGCGAGGTCGTGCGCATCTTCCAGCTCGCCGAGGTGTTCGCGAAGCCCGTCATGCCGCACAGCCCGGCCGCCGGGATCCTCTCGGCCGCGAGCCTGCATGCGTACGCGACCGTGCCGTCGGCCGTCCGGCCGCACGAATACTCCGAGGAGTACGGCCCGCCACCCGACCAGATCGCGGAGCTCTTCGTGGAGCCGATCATGCCCGTGGACGGCGCGGATCACGCTCTCGGACCGGCCGGGGCTGGGCTCGAGCTCGACGAGCGGGTCGTGGAGCGGCTGCTGGCGTAGTTCCCACGGCGTCGTAGCGTGTCGTGCATTCCTCGATGGGTCCGCCGAGGCGTCGACCGATCCTCATGGATGACTCCCACCTAGTCGACGCGGGCCACCCGGCGGGCAGCGTTGTCCGCAGCTACGTCGTCGACGACGTGGGCTCAACAGTCAAGCTCGTCATCCCGAGCCACCGAGCCCGAGGCGAGGTGCTACTTCGTCACCTGAACCGGTTCAATCCAACTTGTACCACGATGGCGAATACAACCCCAGGGTGCTAAGCCGGACATAGCCGTCGTTGGCGACGCAGAAGAGTTCGCCGTGGATCGATACGTGCGCACCAGGCGGGAACTTCTCTCCGGGAAGCACCTGCCAGCCCGTCCAATTTCCACGCCAACGGTTGATGTAAGCCTGCCCGTCAACTGCCACGGCGGCGATTTCCATCCAATCGGGATTGCGGGACTGTACTGCGATAGACCCTCCCGGCGGGAATGGAACGCCCGACAAGTCGAACCACCCGCGCCAGGGATCGCCATTCCACCAGTTGGAGCGAACGACGCCGTCGTTGCCGATCGCGAAGATATCCATCTGATCCGGGTTGCGACTAGTGGCGGCAATGGACGCGCCGGGGAGAAAGTCCGCGCCGGGCAGGGCAAACCACCCTCGCCATGGGTTGCCGTTCCACCAGTTCGACCGCACGGTTCCGTCCCCGCCCACAGCGAAGATATCCATCTGGTCAGGGTTGCGGCGAATCGCGGCGATTGGGGCACCCGGGCGAAAGGATTCGCCCGGCAACTCGAACCACCCGCGCCATGGTGGGCCGTTCCACCAGTTGGAGCGCATCGTCCCGTTCAGGTCGATCGCAAAGATGTCCATCTGGTCTGTGTTACGGCTGAGCGCCGCGATCCACGCACCCGGAGGGAAATCTGGGTCACTGAGCACGAACCACTCTCGCCAGGGGTTCCCGGCCCACCAACCCACGTGGATGCGCCGGTCCTGGGCGGCGCCGAAGAGGTCCATGTACCCGTCGTCGCGCGAAAGAGCGGTTAGAGGCGCGCCAGGAGGGAAGCCGGGCCCGCTACCATGCCCGTAGAACGGGTGCCAATAAGGGTCGCCCCAAACGCCAACCGGCCGGCCATCGGGCAGGCAAATGAACAGTTCTCTGTGTTGTGCGTGCTGCTTGACTGTCGCAACCGGCGTGCCGGGGTTGAACTTCGGCGTGATATAGCCCAACTCCTGAGGAAGGCTTGTTTCCCGAGTTGCTGAGTCAGGCGACTGGCAGGCTGAGCTACCGGTCCAATCGTTTCCATCGTGAATACCGGCGACCCTCGCCCAACAGCCTCCCGCAGGGACGTGGTCCACCTGGTAATGCTGATCCTCTGTGTAGTAAGGCTGGGGATCACCTCCTGAATTCGCATCCGCGAAATACATCACGAAGCGGTCATACCCCTCCGGGTTCGTCCACCGTATCGTCACACTTCCGAACCCGAGCTCCATGGCCGTGATCTCCGGCGCGGTGCGACAGCGGTCCGGCGGTTCGTCCTCCAGCCGCTGCCCGACGAACTGCGTGCCGACGCAAATCCGTTCCAGACTTGGTCCTCGCCCAGATCGTCAGGCTGGCGGTATTCAAGGTTGCCGGCGTCGTCGGTCGTACGTGGGCAGGCGCGAAGGATTCCCGACACCCCGGCTGGAACCGTGAGCACCGCTTCTTCGACAGGGTTGTCCTCATCCACTGGAAGGCGAGGCAAGATGAGGTCCCAGTTCGAGCTGCTGCCGCCCTGCCACCAGAACTCGATCACGTCGGGCATCTGGTCGCCATACCCCCAACGCACACGAGCCTGGCAGGTTGACTCGTAGGAAGGGGCAGAGACCTGCTCAGCGGTGATCCCGGTCAGGTACATGGTTCTCTCCCTCCAATGCCCCCTGTCTGCGACTGGGGTGTCAAGGTCGAGGGGTCACGGCCTGATTATCTCGCGCATCAGTGCGCGAACAGGGCCGCCGCGTTGTCCCAGAAGATCCTGTCGAGTGCCCCGTCCGGTAGGCCGGCGTCCGCGTACGTGCCGAGCACGAAGGACGGGTCGAGAAGCGGGGCGTCGCTGCCCCACAGCAGGCGCTCGGGCGGGACGATCGCGACGGCCGCGCGGACGACCCGCAGGTCGGCGAAGCTGCTCGACCATTCGACGTAGACGTTGTCGTGCGTGGCGGCGAGCCGGGCTCCCTCCACGCTTGGGGTGCCGAGACCGCCGTGGGCGATGATGATCGGCAGCTCCGGGTGGCTCGCCGCGATCTCGCCGAGCGCCGTGTCCCAGCCGACACCGGTGTTGTGGATCTTGACCGGCCGGCCGAACCGCGCCAACAAGTCGAAGAGGTCGGTCATCGCCCGTGAGGCGGTCGGGACGCCGCTCCACTCGCCGTGGACCTTCACGCCACGAAAGCCGGGTGCGTCGAGGTAGCGACGGAGCTGCGTCTCGCTGAAGGCGACATCGGCCGGATCGACGACGACGTACGCGAACGAGCCACGGGTCTCGCCCTCGGCCGCGGCGAGGGCGGCCTGGGCGTTGCCCCGCTCCGGGTCGCCGAAGATCGCGATCGCGGACGATGCCACCGCGCTCGATGCGGGTGGCACACGCAGCTCGTCGAGGAGGCTCGCATCGGCGACATCGGGCACGTCGAAGTCGAACGGCCCGTAGTGCGTGTGCACATCGAAGGCGCGCGCAGGCGCGCGCGAGGGCTCGAGGTCGATCGGCGCTGTCGGAAGCCCGAACAACCGCGCCGCGTTCCCGCCGAGGATCGCGCGTTTCGCGTCATCCGGGATCGCCGCGGCGAGGATCGCGCTGATGGGCGACGCCGCAGCGCGGATCGGACTGCCCGTCCCGAACAGCACGCGCTCGGCCCCGATCGTCCGGACCGCCGTCTCGATCGCCCGGAAATGCGCCATCGCGCAGGTCTCGAGATGGAGGTGCGGATGGCGCACCGCGGCGGCGAGGGCGTCCACGACGTTCGTGTAGTGCGCCCCGGTGAGGATGACCGGGATACCGAGATCGGCGGTCGCCGCCCCGATCGCGCTCGCATCGCCGATGACGCCGATCGGCACGAGCAACGGTCGCCCGGTCGTCGCCACCGCCCGGAGCGTGTCCTCGACGGCCGCCGGAGGGATCGGGGAGACCGCGGGTCCGCCGGCCCGCGTCCAGCCATCGAGCCGGTAGCCGACGACACCGGCGCGCTCCGCCTCGGCGACGCGTCGCGCCGCGTCCTCGGTCCGGCGCGGCTGCAGGCACGAGATCGCCGCAACGCCGTTGTCCGGGTCGGCCGCCGCCTCCGCCGCGGCGCGGTCGCCGGTCGGTCCGTCCGCCCACGCCGCCAGCAGCGACCAGGCCAGGGTCAGGTGGATGCCGTGGGCGCGTCGCTCGGCGACCAGGGTCGACAGGGGCGCGCCGGCCGTGCCGGCCATGCCGTGCTCGGGCCCGAAACAGGCGTTGACGTCGATGAACCCGCGATCGGCGGCGCCCGTATCGCCGGTCACCGCCCTACCTGACCTTCCCGCGGCCGATGACCGGCCAGCGCTCGACCACCTGCTCGCCATCGACGGCGACGAGCTCGTCCTGCATGTTCACGGCGCCACAGGCGTGGTTCGGGATGACCCGGACCTTCTCCCCGATCCGCCAGCCCGGATCCGCCGCGCCAGGCGGCAGCTCGATGACCCCGTGCTCCTCGGTCGCACGGATGATCGCCAGGTCGGGGCGATCCTGTGGCCGTCCCCAGGTGCCCCAGCCGTAGTCCTCGCCGGCGAGCGCCTTGATCCCCGCGTCGAGCACGTAGCGATCGGGGCGAGCGTGGCTGACGACCGTCGCGAGGACCGTCAGGGCGCACCCGTCCAGCACGCCCGCGCCCAGCGAGACCTGCTTGAGGTCGAGGAACGCGTAGACACCGGCGCGCATCTCGGTCACGCCGGGGATCTTCACCACGTGCCGCGCGGTCGGCGTGCTCCCCACCGTGACCACGTCCGCGTTGAGCCCGCGCGCGCGGAACTCGTCCGCGAGCCCGACCGCGAGGGTCCCCTCGGCGCGCCCGATCCGCTCCTGCTCCACCGGGTCGCCGGTCCCGTACGCGTTCCCGTAGTTCATGACGCCGACGAGCCGCAGACCTGGCAGCTCCGCGACCCGCTCGGCGACCGTGACCGCGTCCTCGGGCGTGGCCGTCCCGGACCGACCGGCCCCGCCGTCGACGCTCACGACGACATCGACCACGCGACCGCGCGCGGCCAGGAACGCCGACGCCGCCTCCGCGGCGGCGATCGAATCGATCTCGAAGCGCACCGCCGCGCGATCCTGCAACGCGATGAGCCGCTCGAGCTTCGCGTCGCCGACCAGCGGGTAGGCGATGAACAGGTCGTCGAACCCCGCGTCGGCCATGACCTCGGCCTCGCCGAGCTTGGCGACGGTCAGGCCGACCGCCCCATGGGCCATCTGGCGCTCCGCGACCTCGCGGGTCTTGTGGGTCTTGGCGTGCGGCCGATGGGCCACACCCGCGTCACGGGCGACAGCCGCCATCTCCGCGAGGTTCGCCTCCAGCCGGGCGAGGTCCACGAGCGCGACCGGCGTGTCGAGGTCGTGGAGGTTCCCCGTCACGCCTCCCGCTCCAGGTAGTACGCGGAGGCCAGCGCGAACCCGCCGGCGATCCGGCTGAGCTCGGAGACCGCGAGCTCCTCGTGGTCGCTGTGGTTCGTCACCGGATCCGGGCCGTAACCGACGGCCGGGATCCCCGCCTCCGTGACGAAGTGCACCGCGTTCGTGGCCACGCGCGACCGCGTGAGCGCCAGCTCGTTGCCGAACAGGTCGCGATGCGCGTCGCGCGTCGCGCCGACGATCGTCGCGCCGGGGTCCACCGCGAACGACTCGGCGATCGGGACGGCCCGCAGCGCGATCGCGGCATCCGGTCCGGCGTCGCGGCGGACCTCGTCCACGAGCGCCTCGAGCTCGGCCGCCACGGCGGCGAGATCCATGGTCCCGTCGTGGCGCCGCGTGCCCGCGAGCTCGGCCCGGATCGGGAGCCGGTTGTAGTAGTCGCCCGACACGAACTTGCCGACGAACAGCGATGGTTTCGGGTCGGGGCCGGGCACGGCCGCCAACCGGTCACGCAACCCGGTGAGTGCCGCGTGGAGCATCCGTCCGACCTCGACCGGATCCACGGTCTCGGGCGTGATCATCGTCTCGTGCATGGCCATCCCCGGCCGGCCGACCTCGATCTCCCAGAACGTCAGGCCGAGACCGGCGATCGGCAGCTCGATGCCGCCGCCCAGCTCCCCGGTGATGACGGCATCGCCGTGGATCCCGCGGGCGATGAGGGCGTGCAGCGGCTCGTTGCCACCGGTCTCGTGCATGCCGTGCAGCGTGACGAGCACGCGGCCGCGCCCTCCCGGCAGCCCGTGCTCGCGGAGCAGCCGGAGGGCCGTGACCATCGACGCGTCGGGGCCCTTCATGTCGGCCGCGCCGCGCCCGACGAGCGTGTCGCCGACCCGCTCGGGCGCCGTGTGCTCGACGTCGATCGCGTCGAGGTGCCCATGCCACTGGATCGTCGGCCCGTCGTCGGACCCGAGCTCGGCGATCACGCTCGGGCTCGCGGGGAACTCGCGATCGAGCCGGACCCGCGCGCCCGCGTCGGTGAAGGCGTCGGCCATCCGCTCGGCCATCCGCGCCTCGTCGCCCGGCGGGCTCCAGATGTGCAGCAGCTCGAGGGTGAGGTCGGCGATGGGCTCGGGATCGATGGACCGAGCGGCGTCGCGCAGGTCGGACAGGGTCAACGACGCTTCCCGCTGTCGATGCCGGCGAGCATGGTCGGCACTTCGAGGACGTGCTGGCGTGCGACGTCGGCGGCCGCCTCGGCGTCGCCGGCGCGCAGCGCGTCCACGATCGCGGTGTGCGACGCCGCCGCGTTCTTGCGGAAGTACTGCGCGGTGGCGCCCGGGCGGTCCAGCGCCTGGTACGAGCGGACCCGCACGAGCCCGTCGAGGCTCGACCAGATGTGGCGCAGGAGCGTCATCCCGGACCATTCCACGATCAGGCCGTGGAAGCGCAGGTCGATCTCGGCGATCGAATCGATCTGGCGCGTCTTGATGGCGCCCGACATCTCGTCGATCAGCGCCTCGAGCTGGCCGATCTCCTCGTCGCCGACGACCGAGATCGCCGACGCCGTCGCCCGCAATTCGATGACCGCGCGCAGCTCGTAGATCGCGTCGATCTCCGCCTCGGGCAGGCCGACGACCACGGCGCCACGGTGCGGGAAGATCTCGACCAGGCCCTCCTGCTCGAGATGGCGGATCGCCTCGCGGACCGGGGCGCGGCTGACGCCCATGCGCTCGGCGACGTCCGCCTCGAGCAGTCGCGAACCGGCCGGGATGTCGCCCGCGAGGATGGCCACGCGCAACGCCTCGAGGACCTCGGTCCGCAGGACGCGCGGCTGGATGCGCCGCAGGTTCAGGCCGGTGCCCGTGCCATCGGTGTCGGTCATCGATCGATCCCGTCGAGGACGTACATCGGCGTGCTCCCAGCGTGCGGCATCAGGCGCGGGCGGCGGTCGGAACGGACGTGGCCGGAGTATAGGTGGGGCCCCACGGCCAGACCGGCGCGCCGCCGACCAGGACCGCCGACGGTCCACGCAACGCGGCCACGTCCTGGAGCGGATCGCCATCGATGACGAGCAGGTCCGCGACCTGGCCGACCTCGACGAGGCCGATGTCCTCGAGACCGAACAGCCGCGCCGTCTCCGTGGTCGCCGACGCGAGCGCCGCCTGGGGCGTCATCCCGTGGCGGACGTACAGCTCCAGCTCGCCCACGATGTCGCCGATCGGCACGAGCGGCGCGCCGCCGTCGTTGCCCGCCGCGATCCGGACGCCCGCCCGGATGGCCGCCTCCAGGAACGTCACGAGGCTCTCGTGGAGGGCCTCGCATTGCTCCACGACGAAGTCCGGGATCCCGGCCGCGACGCCGTGGTCGATGATCCGCCGGTCGGACAGGATCGTCGGCACGAGCGCCGTGCCGCGCTCGAGCATCAGGTCGATCGCCTCCCGGTCGCCGCCGTGGCCGTGCTCCACCGAATCGACGCCGGCGTGGATCGCGTTGAGGACCCCGATCCGGCTCTCGGCGTGCGCGGCGACCGGGACCTCGCGCTTGTGGGCCTCGTCGACCGCCGCGGCCATCTCCTCCACGGTGAGCTGCGGCTGGCCGGCCTGCCGTCCGGTCGTCATCATCCCGCCGGTCGCCATGAGCTTGATCGACCGCGCGCCGGCGCGCAGGTTCTCGCGGGTCGCCCGCCGGACCGCGTCGGGGCCGTCCGCCTGGCGTCCGATCCACCAGCCGTGGCCGCCGGTCATCGTCACGACCCGGCCGCTGGCGAGGACGCGCGGGCCCGGGATCTCGCCCGCCTCGACGAGCGCGGCGAGCTCGATGTCGATGTCGTCCGGTCCGCCGACGTCGCGGATCGTCGTGACCCCGGCACGCAACGCGGCCTCGAGCCGCTGCGCGCTGCGGATGACGGTCTGGGTCCGCGTCTCGGTGCGGAGGACGGCCTCGGGGTCCGGGCCGTCGTCGAGCCCGAGATGGCTGTGCGCGTTCATGAGACCCGGGCACGACCCAGCGGCCGGCGAGGTCGACGGTCTCGACGTCGGGGGTCGCGGCTCCGGGCCCGTGGTCCGCGCCGTCGCGATCTCCCGCGCTCGCGTCGATGGCCGCGATCCGCCCGTCGCGCAGCAGGATGTCGACGCGACCCTCGCGGGCGCCTCGTCCGTCCGCGACCCGCGCGTCACGCAGGAGGAGCGACGCCGCGGGCGTGCGCGCGGTCGTCACGGCCGGACCCGCGCCCAGCGTGCGCTGCGGGTCACGCCCGTCCCGCCGTAGAACACGACGAGGACCTCGCCGTTCGGCAGCAGGGTGCCGCGCGGGTGCCCGAACTGCCAGGCGCCCATGTCGTTCCAGAACTCGTCCTGGGACCGCGGGCCGCCGGCGCCCGGTTCACCACCCGCCTGGCTGCTCCAGACCTCGACCTCGGCCTCGCTGTCCCAGGTCCGCCCGAAGTCCTCGCTCAGCGCGGCGCGGATCCCCGGTGGGTCGTTCCGGTGGGAGTAGACGGCCATGAGCCGGTCGCCCCCGAGCGAGATCGGCTGGCAGTGCTGGCCGTCGAGCCCCGTGCCGGTCGGGGTCGTCCACGTGCGCCCGTCGGGGCTGCCCCACGAGATGTGGATGTCGACGTCCCGGCCGCGAGCGATCTCGTGGGTCCAGAACATGTTCACGAGCCGGCCATCGACGGGATGCGTCTCGAGCCGCTGGTCCCAGTAGAACAGCGCGTTGTCCGGATGGCGGCCGACGAGGCGGTCCTCGGTCCAGGTCGCCCCGTCGTCGGTCGACACGCGCAGCCACGCGCCCGGCACGCCGGGCGTCTCGTCCTCGTACTCCTTCCAGGTCTCGAATGGCTGGGCGATCGTGCCGTCCCCCAGCCGGAGGACCGGTCCCGTGTTCGAGGCCCCATGGTGCGGGGCGAGGTCGATCAGGCGCCGATCCGGCCAGCTCCGCCCGCCGTCCGTGGAGCGCAGGTGGTAGACCCGCATCGCGAGCAGGCCCTGCGTCCGCGGGTTGACCCACGGTCGCGACGGGTCGGAACGGTCGGTCCACAGGACCGACGCGATGAGCTCGCCCGGCGTCAGCTCCGCGACGTACCAGCCGCGCGACTCACCCGGCCGGTCGTCCCAGACGCGATCCGCGAGCCCGAGGTAGCGGAGCTCCCACGTGTCGCCGTGATCGCGCGACGCGAACACCGCGGTGTGGCCGTCGGCGCCCTCCCGGTCCGAGCCCAGCCGGCAGGTCGCCAGGACGGTCCCGTCGGCGAGGAGCAGGGCCTGTGTCGCCGCCGCGTTCCGTTCGTTGACCGGCGCCGTGCGCGCATCCCAGATGGTCCCCTCGGCGACGACCTGCATCCACGGCCTCCATGTGCGGCGATTGTCGACAATCTACAATGGTCGACGCGCAACCGCACAGGTCGTTTTGCGCGAGCGCGACCGCCATGCACCACCGGAGGGCACGTGCCGTCGATCAGTCCCAACCCGCTCACCGTCGCCGACGAGGCCGCCGAGTCGCTCATCGGACTGCCGAAGGCGTCCCTCGATACGCCGGTGCTCCTGATCGATCTCGATCGGCTCGACGCCAACATCGCGCGCCTCTCGGGTGCGATCGCGGCCGGCGGCAAGCAATGGCGCCCCCATTCGAAGGGGCACAAGTCGCCGTGGATCGCGGCTCGCCAGCGGGAGGCCGGGGCGATCGGCGTGACCTGCGCCAAGATCTCCGAGGCCGAGGTCATGATCGATGGCGGCGTGCCGAGCGTCCTCGTCGCGAACGAGCTCGCCACCCGCCGCAAGGTCGAGCGCGCCGCCCGGCTGCAGGCCCGCGGCGAGGTGATCATCTGCGCCGACGACCCGTACCACGTGCAGCTCGCCTCGGGCGTCGCGACCGATGCCGGCGTGGACATCCCGATGCTCGTCGACATCAACATCGGGATGGATCGCACCGGGGTCGTGCCGGGACCGGCGGCACTCGAGCTCGCGCGGGCGATCGATCGGGCGCCCGGCCTGCGGTTCGCCGGGATCATGGGCTACGAGGGTCACGTCCTGACCGCCTGGCCGAACGAGGAGAAGGAGGCCCAGACCGTCGCCGCGATGGCCGGGCTGCTCGAATCGCGACGGCTCATCGAGGCGGACGGCATCCCGGTCGGGATCGTCAGCGGTGGCGGGTCGGGCAACCACATGTTCGCGGCCGCCATGGACGGCCTGACCGAGCTGCAGGCCGGCGGTGCCTGCCTGATGGACCCGTTCTACGGCAAGCTCTGCCATCTCGAGGAGCTCGGGTTCGAGTACGCGCTCACGGTCCTCACCACGGTCTCGAGTCGCCCCACGCCGGAACGCGTCATCACCGACGCGGGCTTCAAGACCATGACCGCGAACGAGGAGGGGCACGCCGTCGTCCTCGGCCACGACGATTTCCAGCTCGTCTACCTGTCCGCGGAGCACGGCGTGTGGAACCGCGGCGCGGACGGACCGCCGGTCGCCATCGGCGAGCAGCTCGAGATCATCCCCGACTACCACGACACGACGACGTTCCGGCACGACCGGTTCATCGGGTTGCGTGACGGGGTGGTCGAGTCCGTCATCACGCTGCTCGCGCGTGGGCGGCTGAGCTAGCCATGGACTTCGACCTGCTCCTGCGCGGCGGCTCGGTGGTCGATGGCAGCGGCGCACCCGCGGTCACGGCGGACGTCGGCGTGCGCGGCGACCGGATCGTCGCCGTCGGCGAGCTGCCCGATGCCGGCGCCGCGACCGTGATCGATGCCACCGGACGGGTCGTGTGTCCCGGGTTCATCGACGTCCATCCCCATTCGGAGACCGCGCTGCGCGGCAACGGCGACATCTGGGGCTCCGTCCTCCAGGGCGTGACCACGCACCTGACGGGGCCGGACGGCTTCGGCTGGGCGCCGCTGACCCCCGAGCAGAGCCACGAGCTGTGGCGCTCCACGGCCTTCGCCTACGGCCAGCCCGAGCTCCGCCCCGAATGGCGCACGATCGAGGACTACCTCGGCGGCTTTGCCGGTGTCACGCCGATCAACGTCGTGCCGATGGCGCCGCACCAGCCGATCCGCTTCGCGGTGATGGGCTGGGACGACCGGCGTGCCCACGCCCGAGGAACTGGAGCGGATGCGCGCCATCACCCGCGACTGGATGGAGGCGGGCGCGGTCGGGCTCAACACCGGACTCGACTACATGCCGGCCGCGAGCTCCAAGACCGACGAGCTGATCGAGCTCGCGAAGGTCGTCCGCGAGTACGGCGGCATCTACGCCGCGCACATCCGCTACAACGAGTTCGGGCGGCCGGCCGCCTACCGCGAATCGATCGCGATCGGCCTGGCCGCGGACATCCCCATCCGCCAGTCGCATGAATCGGTCGACGACGAGACCGAGGGGCTCCTCGAGGAGGCCGCCAACGCCGGGGTCGACTTCGGCATCGACCAGTACCTCTACCCCGCGGGGTCGAGCCACCTGCTCGTGTGGTTGCCGCCCGAGGACCAGGTCGGCGGCTTCGACGCCACGGTCCGCCGGCTGACCGATGACGCCGCGTTCCGGCGGCACCTCGGCGGGCTCATCGAGACGCAGATCGCCGAGACGTCGGCCGCCGGCGGGCGCGAGTACTTCTCCGACACGAAGTCCGGGCGCTACATCGGGATGTCGATCAGCGAGGTCGCCGCCGAACGTGGCACGCCGGTCGGCGAGACCGCGGTCCAGCTGATCATCGAGGAGTCCCCCGACGCGGTCCTCGTCTTCCGCCGCGGCGTGTCCCCCGAGGCGTTCGACGCGATCGCCCGCCGGAGCCTCGCCCACCCGGCGTTCATGATCGCGAGCGACGGCCTCTATCACGGGGCGCGACCGCACCCGCGTGGCTGGGGCTGCTACGCCCAGGTCCTCGGCACGTTCGTGCGCGAGCGCGGGTTCGTGACGCTGGAACGGGCGGTCCGCCTCATGAGCGCGCTGCCCGCCGAGCGCTTCGGGATCACCGATCGCGGGCGTGTCGCGGAAGGGCTCGCCGCGGATCTGGTGGTCTTCGATCCGGCCACCGTCGGGGCCACGGCCACCTGGGACGCGCCGCGCGGGATGGCCGTCGGGGTGGACGCCGTGGTCGTCAACGGCCGGGTCGTTGCCGCCAACGGTCGACCGACCGGCGAACTTCCGGGTAGAGTCGTGCGTAGCAGGGAACGCCGCTGAAGTGCAGATGGACATCGACTTGACACGGCGCACCTGCACTGTACATTGTCCGGGATGCCGGCCATGGGGTCGGCAGTTCGTCTATCCGGCCCGCGGACGCCGTTCCGCCGGTCCCCTCCGTCACATCGAGCCAGCCGAGGGGCAATGATCCAGGCATCGACCGACCCCGCCGACCCCACCGCCGACGAACCGACGATCGTCCGTGACGGACCACGCGTCGGGGAGCCGCTCCTGTCCGTCGATAACCTGCAGGTCGAGTTCCAGGGCCGCGGCCGTACGGTCCGGGCGGTCCGCGGGCTGACCTACGACATCGCGCCGGGCGAGACCATCGGCCTGGTCGGCGAGTCGGGCTCGGGCAAGAGCGTCAGTGCGCTGACCCTCCTCGGCCTGCTGCCGAAGCGCGTCGGGAAGGTCACCGGCGGCACGGCCATCTTCCAGGGCGAGAACCTCCTGACGATGAACGACGAGAAGCTGCGCAAGGTCCGCGGCGCGAAGATCGCGATGATCTTCCAGGACCCGCTCTCGAGCCTCAACCCGGTGCTCACGATCGGCCGCCAGATCACCGAGGCCGTCGAGACGCATCGCGGCGCGAGCCATGAGCAGGCGCGCAAGCGAGCGGTCGACCTGCTCGAGCTCGTCGGCATCCCGGGCGCGGCCAAGCGCATCGACGACTACCCGCACCAGTTCAGCGGCGGCATGCGCCAGCGCGCGATGATCGCGATGGCGCTGAGCTGCGAGCCGAGCCTGCTCATCGCCGACGAGCCGACGACCGCGCTGGACGTCACGATCCAGGCGCAGATCCTCGAGCTGCTGCGACGCCTGCGCGAGGAGCTCGGCATGGCCGTGCTGCTCATCACCCACGACCTCGGGGTCGTCGCGGGCTTCGCCGATCGCCTCGCGGTCATGTATGCCGGGCGACTCGTGGAGCTCGGCCCGACCGAGGCGCTCCTGAGCGACCCGGCCCACCCGTATACGGTCGGGCTCCTGCGCTCGCTGCCGCGCCTGGACCGGCCGCGCCAGGTCGCGCTGACGCCGATCGAGGGCTCGCCGCCGGACCTCGCATCCGACCTGCAGGGGTGTCCCTTCGCGCCGCGTTGCGCCTGGCGGCTGGAGTCGTGCTGGACCGTGCCGCCGCCGCTCGAGCTCGCGACCGGTGAACGGTTCGCGGATGCCGCCCTCGTGAAGCACCAGGTCGCCTGCCATCACCAGCCGACACGGGCCGAGGCGATCGCCGGGACGCCGCTGGATCCCGACTTCCGTCCCGCACCGCCACCCGCCGAGGTCGCCGCGCTCGTCGCCGCCGAGGCCGCAGCCGCCGCGGCAGAAGGTGGCGAGGTATGAGCGCGACCGTGTCCCCCACCGACACCACGACCCCGCCGCCCGCCGGCACCACGACCGCACCGGCCGGCCCCGGCACGGCCACCGATGGCGCGGGCCCCCTCCTGACGGTCAAGGACCTCAAGGTCTACTTCCCGATCAATACCGGCGTCATGCGCCGGCGGACCGGTTGGGTCAAGGCGGTCGATGGCGTCTCGTTCGACATCGACCGGGGCGAGACCCTCGGGCTCGTCGGCGAATCCGGGTCGGGCAAGACGACGATCGGACGCACGATCGTGCGGGTCACCCAGCCGCTGGAAGGCGAGATCGACCTCGGCGGCGAGAACCTCCTGGCCCTGACCGGGGAGACCCTGCGCCGCCGGCGGCGGAAGTTCCAGATGGTCTTCCAGGACCCGTACTCGAGCCTCGATCCGCGCCAGACGGTCGGCGAGATCCTCGCCGAGCCGCTCCGCGTCCACGACCTCGCCTCGGGCAAGGCTCGGTCGGCGCGCGTCGCCGAGCTGCTCGAGCTCGTCGGCCTCGATTCCCAGTTCGTCGAGCGCTACCCGCACGAGTTCTCGGGCGGCCAGCGCCAGCGCATCGGGATCGCCCGGGCGCTCGCGGTCGAGCCCGAGCTCATCGTCTGCGACGAGCCGATCTCCGCCCTCGACGTCTCGATCCAGGCGCAGGTCATCAACCTGCTCGAGCGCCTCCAGGCGGACCTCGGGCTGACCTACCTGTTCATCGCCCACGACCTCGCGGTCGTCCGCCACATCGCCGACCGGGTCGCGGTCATGTACCTCGGCAAGATCGTGGAGATCGCGCCGGCGGACGTGCTGTATCGCGAGCCGCTCCACCCGTACACGGTGGCGCTGCTGTCCGCGGTGCCCGTGCCGGACGCCCGCACCGAGCGGTCGCGTCGCCGGATCATCCTCAAGGGCGACATCCCGAGCCCGGCGAACCCGCCCACGGGCTGCCGGTTCCACACGCGCTGCTGGTTGCGCGAGAAGCTGGGCAACCCGGAGATCTGCGCGACCGAGGACCCGCCGTTGGCGACCGTCGCTGGGGCCGACCCGCTGCAGACCGCGGCATGCCATTTCGCGGCCGAGCTGCGCGAGGATCGTCCGACCGACGTGGTCCCCGACGAGGCGGTCCCGACCGTGTCAGAGGTCGCGGCCGTGGCCGCGGAGCTCGTCGCGCCGGCGACCTCGTCGGACGAGATCACCGACATCTGACGGTCGCCGCGCGACCGCGCGGCTCGGTGCGCCTCGCGCGGTCGCCGCGCGACCACGCAGGTTGACGCGCCTTGGCGCGACCACGCAGGCTGACGCGGCCGACCCATTCCGCCAGATGTCAGCGCATGGAACGTTAGGCGGTCGATCGTGCCTCACGACGGGCCCACATGCAGCCCCTCGTCGTTTGGCGGGGCGTGGATGGCCGCCCGACGGCGCCATGCGGCCCCGAGACGCGCGATAGCACGCCCAACGTTCCGTGGCATGTCCACATGGCGGACAATGCCACGTGCGACCTTGGCGCAGCTTACGCCCCTATCCGGGCACGCCGCCGGATCAGCCGGGCACGATCTCCACGGCCCACGTGCAGGTCGGGTTCGTCGAGATCGACAGGTAGTACCCGCCGCCCTCCAGGTTGCGCATCGTGTAGTCCGGCTCGACCACGAGGCCAAGCTGGTTGTCGTCGGCGTCGAAGACCGTCACGAACGGGATGACCGTGGTCGACGAGCACGGCTGTACCGTCATCTGCGCCGTCCCCGCCGGCAAGTCGAATACCGGTGTGACGCCGGTGGCGAGACCGACGATCTGAACCGTCGTCCCGTCCATCGTCACGACCGGCGTCCCGGCCACGAGCCCTGATGCGTCCGGCGCAGATGGATCGGCGGACCCACCGCCTGCCGACGGCGGAGGCGTGCCCACACCCGGCGGTGGCGCGGTGGGCTCGCAGGCGACGACGAGTGCCGCCCCGAGGGCCAGCGCGACCAGGACGCGGGGGCTACGGAGACGGCGCCTCCACGGTGCGGTCGCCGGCGCGGTGATGGTCATGCGGGTCACCCACCTTTTGCCGTCTTCGGATCGATCGCGTCGCGCAGCCCGTCCCCGATGAAGTTCACCGCGAGCACGGTCGTCGTGATCGCGATGGCCGCCGGCACCCACTGCCACGGCAATTGGGTGAGGACGACCGGGCTGATCGCCTCGGTGATGAGATTACCCCAGCTCGCCTCCGGCGGGCGCACCCCGAGGCCGAGGAACTACAGGCTCGATTCAAGAAGCACGGCCGTTGCGACGCCGAACGTCGCGACGACGCGTCAGTGGCCCCAGGATGTTCGGGAGCATGTGCCGGAACAGGATCGTCCGGTCTCGCACGCCCGACGACACGCGCCGCGACGATGAACTCCGACTCACGTAACACCAGCAACTGGCCGCGGACGAGCCGACACGCGATCGGCCAGCCGAGCAGGCCGATGACCACGATGACCGAGCTGATGCTCGGCCCGATCGACCGACACGAAGACGATGATGAGCAGCAGTGGCGGGATCGCCATGATCGTGTCGGTGAAGCGCATGACGCCCTGGTCGGCGACGCCGCCGTAGTAGCCGGCGAGCAGCCCAAGCAGCGTGCCGATCATCAAGTACAGCGCGACCGCACCGAAGCCGACGATGATCGAGGTTCGGCCGCCGTACAGGACCCGCGCCCAGATGTCGCGGCCGACGACGTCGGTCCCGAGCGGGTGCAGCTCGCTCGGCGGCTGGCGGGCGCCGGTTTCGAAGTCGATGTAGTTGGGCGGCCATGGCGACAGAGCACCGGCGCGAAGATCGCCATCAGGATGATCGCCGAGACCATGAACGACGCCGACGATGGCCAGGCGATAGCGCAAGAACCGCTGGAGGGCGGCCCGCCGCGGCGACACATGTCCGCCAGAGATCGCCTGCTGGGCGCCGACGCCCATCGGGAGCGACGCGTTCGCGGCATCGCTCATCGAGGTCAGGAGCGGCTCGGAGTCATCTCGCGCGGTCATATCGAACCCTCGGATCGGCGACGGCATAGCCGATGTCGGCGATGATGTTGGCGGCCAGGACGGCGATGCCGGTCATCAGGATGATGCCCATCATCAACGATGGGTCCCGCGCGCTGGCGGCATTGACGGCGAGCTGCCCCATCCCGTTCCAGGCGAAGATCTGTTCGGTGATGACGGCGCCGGCGACCGCCTCCGGGATCAGCAGGGCGACGATCGTGATGATCGGGATGAGGCCGTTGCGGAACGCGTGCCGGCCGATGACGAGTCGGCTGGCGAGGCCCTTGGCCTGCGCGGTCGTGACGTATTCGCTGTTGAGCACCTCGAGCATGCTGGCCCGGGTGTAGCGCACGAGTGGCGCCGCATTGACGATGGCGAGCACGATCGCGGGCAGGATCAGGTGATGGAGCCGGTTGGGTAACGATGTCGTGTCCCGACGGTGTACGGCTGGCTTGTCGGGAGCCAGTGCAGGTTGACCGCGAAGATGTAGATGAAGATCGAGCCCGAGGACGAACACCGGCGTCGAGGCCAGGAAGATGGCGGCCGCGTTGAGGCGCGTAGTCGAGCTTGGAGTACTGGCGCACGGCGGTGATGACCCCGATCGGGATCCCGATCACGACCGCCAATGTCAGGGCGATGACCATCAGCAGCAGCGTCTGGGGCAGACGCGACGCTGATCTCGTCGATGATCGGGCGTCGCGTCGTCGATCGAGAACCCGAAGTCGCCCTGGAGCACGCTGCCCAGCCATCGGAGGTACTGGTTCGGGAAGATCGGCTGATCGAAGCCCGAGCCGCGCGCGCTCCGCCTCGAGGATCTCCGGGTGCGCCATGAGGTTGGCCAGGACCTCGGGGTTGACCGACACGAGCAGCGGGTCGCCCGGGGAGAGCTTGAGCGCGACGAACCCGATGATCGTGATCCCGATCAGGACGGGGATCGAGATGAGGATCCGGCGAAGGATGTAGGCGCCCACCGGGCCTCCTATGCGAGGAACGGGAGGCGTCCGTGAGGCGCCTCCCGTTCGTCAAACCGTGACGCGGTGACGGTTACTGAGCGGCGTACGTCCAGTCGAGGATCTTCTGGAAGGACTCGCGCTCGTTCGGGTAGATGGTGAAGCCACCACCCAGCCGCTCGGAATAGACGTGGAGGTAGTTCGGCTGCCAGAGGTAGATCTCGGGCAGGTTCTCGTTGAGGTCCAGGGCCAGCTGGTGCAGGATCTCGTCCTGGGCGTCGCCGGTCACGGCGGCGGCGGCCTCGAACTGGTCGGTGTAGATGCACTCGCCGCGATCTTCCGACAGCTTCAGCTGGGTCGAGCCAAGCCCGGCGCAATCGTAGTAGATGTTCGACTGGATACCAGCCGACGCCCTCGCTGCCGCCGAAGCTCAGGAAGGCATCGAAGTCATCGGTCGTTCTGGATCAGATCCGAGTACGGCGTCGTCGGCAGGGCGTACAGCTCCACCGTGAGGCCGATGTCCTGCAGCGACTGCTGGAGCGCCGGGGCGGTGATCGTGAAGTTCGGGTCCTCGGCGAGGTAGGCGAGGCGGAACGGCTTGCTGACGTCCCAGCTGGACGTGGCGAGGAGCTCCTTGGCCTTGTCGAGGTCGTACTCGTACTTGTTGATGTCGTCGTAGAGCCTTGAAGCCCGGCGGGATCGTGTAGTTGAGCGTCGCCAGGCCGCCGAGCACCTGGTCGATGATCTGCGGGCGGTTGATCGCGTAGGCGGTCGCCTGGCGGAGCGCCTTGTCCGTGTTGCTGTTGTGGAAGTTGATGTTGAAGATGCCGACGCCCGGCACGTTCAGCTGCTTGAGGCCGGGGACGTCCACGAGGCCCGGGCCCTCGGCCGGCGGGACGCGGATGACGAGGTCGAGCTCACCCGCGGCGAGCTGGGCGACGGAGACGTTCGACTCCTGGATCTTGTAGACGATCTCGTCGATCTCGGAGTCCTTGCCCTTCCAGTAGTCCTTCTTGCGCGGTGAAGTTGGCGCCGGTCGCCGAGATCGACTCGGAGAAGTCGTACGGGCCGGAGCCGATCGTCACACCGGCGGTGCCGAGGCAGAACTCGCAGGTCAGGGCCTGCTCGCCGGTCAGGTCGCGGCCAGCGATGTGCTGCGGGCAGGATGTAGTAGACGGCGCCGGCGATGCGGCGGAGGAACGTCGCGTCCGGGCCTTGAGGGTGATCTCGACCGTGTGATCGTCGATCTTCTTGACGCCCTCGGGGATGTTGGTCGTTCCCTGCGACCGCGTCGCCGCCCACGACGTTGAGCCACATGTCGACCGGGATCTGCTTGAACGCGGTCGGGTCCTGCTGGGCGGACCAGGCGATCGTGAAGATCACGTCGTCGGCGGTCACCGGCTCGCCGTCGCTCCACACCGCCGCCGGGTTGAGCTTGAACGTGTAGACGGTCGCGTCCGGCGACGCGGTCCAGGTCGTCGCGAGGTCCGGCAGGATCGTGACCTCGTCGCTGTCGACGTCGACCAGCGTGCTGAAGACGATGTCCGCCATCAGCTCCTGGTTGCCGGTGCCGAGATCCACCGGGTGGATGCTGGGCAGGAAGTCCGAGATCCGCGCGACGCGCAGGGTGGTCGGGACGTCCGCAGCGGACGGCTCGACTGATGGCGCGGCAGCCGATGGCGCGGCCGACGCCGGTGGGGAACTCGCGGACGGTGCCGCGGCCTGACAGGCAGACGCGATCAACGCGATCGCGGCCAGGATCGCGAGGTGACGAGCACGCATCAAATCTCTCCTCCAAGAACGCTGCACCGCGGGGGCGAAGTGCGTTGGCATCCTGCAACTCAACTGCCGTTGTGTCAACAATATGCAGTATGGATGAAACGCGGACGAGGTGATCTGAGGCCGTGCCGCTCTTCGACATGCCCCTTGCCGAGCTCGAGCGGTACCGCCCCGAGCGCGACGAACCCGCCGATTTCGACGCGTTCTGGCGGGGGACCCTGGCCGGTGCCCGGGACGTCGCGACCCCGCCCCGCTTCGAGGCGGTCGACGTCGGCCTGCGCACGGTCGACACCTGGGACGTCACCTTCAGCGGCTACGGCGGCCAGCCCGTCCACGGCTGGTTCCTGGCCCCGCACCATCGCAGCGGGCCGCTGCCCACGCGTCGTGCAGTTCCTTGGCTACGGCGACGGCCGCGGGCTCGTCGCACGACCGGCTGCTCTGGTCGGCGGCGGGGTACGCGCATCTCGTCATGGACACCCGGGGCCAGGGTTCGTCGCTGGGCGGCCAGCCCGGCGACACCGCCGACGCCGAGCCCGACGGCTCCAGCCCGACGTTCCCGGGCTTCCTGACCCGCGGGCATCCTGGATCCGGCGACGCACTTCTATCGCCGGGTCTTCACCGACGCCGTCCGCGCCATCGATACCGCCAAGGCCCACGACGCGGTCGACCCGGATCGGATCATCGTCTTCGGCGGGAGCCAGGGCGGCGGGATCACCCTCGCCGCGGCGGGCCTCGAGCCGTCGATCCGGGCGGCGCTCATCGACGTCCCGTTCCTGTGCCACTACCGCCGCGCGATCGAGCTCACCGCTGACAACCCCTACGGCGAGCTCGCGGCGTACGTCCGGATCCACCGCACGAAGATCGACACGATCTTCCGGACGCTGTCCTATGTCGACGGCGTCAACCACGCCGCCCGGGCGACGGCCCCCGCCATCTTCTCGGTGGGGTTGATGGACACGATCTGCCCGCCGTCCACGGTCTACGCCGCGTACAACCATTACGGGGGCGAGAAGCAGATCAGCATCTGGCCCTACGCCAACCATGAGGGTGGTGGCTCGCACCAGCACCTGGAGCGGCTGGCCTTCCTGGAGCGTCTCGCGCTCCGTCCGTAGCCGAGGGGTCGCTCGCGCGTCGCGGGCGCCCGCGCGACACCCCAAGCCAAGCACCCAGGGCACCAACCGCATCGGCCCACCGCCGCCCACCACCGGATCCACGACCGCCGCAGCACACCAGGAGGCACCGCATGGCCATCGAGGCGAGCCGTCGCCAGGCATTCCGACTCCGCGTGGGGCGGCTCATCGACGGGACGGGCGCGGATGCGATCGAGGACGCCGCGATCCTCGTCGTCGACGGGCGGATCGCCGCGGTCGGCGCGAACGACGCGGTGCCGCAGCCCGAGGACGCGCTGACCCTGGAGCTCGCGGATACGACCGCCCTGCCGGGGCTCATGGACGCCCACGTCCACGTCGCGCTGCCACCGACCGTCGACCCGCTGGCGACCATGGCCGCGGAGACCGACGAGGACCTCGTCGTTCGGGGCACGGCCGCCTCCGAGCGGATGGTCCGTGCGGGCATCACGACCGCGTACGACTGCGGCGCGCGGGGGATGACGGCGTACCAGGATCCGCGATTCGATCCGGCGGGGCCTGTCGCTCGGTCCGCGGCTCATGGTCAGCGGGCGGCCCGTCACCCAGCCAAAGGGCCATTGCCACTTCTTCGGTGGCGAGGCGGATGGCGTCGACGGGGTGCGCGAGGCGGTCCGTCGGCTCCTCGAGGACGAGGGCGCGGACGGCATCAAGATCATGTCCACCGGCGGTGGCCTGACGAGCGGGACGGATTCACGCTTCGGCTCGTACTCCATCCCGGAGCTCGCCGCCGCGGCCGACGAGGCGCACCGGCTGGGCAAGCGCGTGACCTCGCACGCGCACGGCGTGCCCGGCATCGACAACGCATCGAAGGCGGGCATCGACTCGATCCAGCACTGCACGATGCTGGGGCCCGACTGGACGTGGACCTTCGACGAGACGGTCGCGCGCGGCCTGGAGGAACGCGGCACGCGGGCGATCCCGACGATCTCGGCCGGCACGCGCTACGAGGTCGAGACCGGCAAGGACATCAACAAGCTGCAGCCGAACCCGGGCAGGATGACCCGCGCCGACTCGTGGGCCAACGCCCGTGCCCTGTACGACATCGGGGTCACCATCGTGCCCGGGACGGACGTGGGCATCAACTTCACCGACTTCGGGGAGGACCTCTTCCTCGAGCTCGAGGCGTGGGTCGGGATCGGGCTGGATCCCGGGTTCGTCATCCACGCTGCCACGGGCCGTGCCGCGTGGCACCTCGGCATCGAGGGCGAGACCGGGACGCTCACGCCGGGCCTCGCCGCGGACGTGCTCGTGGTCGACGGAGCTCCCGACCGCGAGATCACGGACCTGCGGCGCACCCGCTTCATCCTCAAGGACGGCCGGCGGATCCAGCCGACGCCGCCGCGCTCCAAGCCGGTCCGTGGCCAGGATGCCATCCCGGCGTGACCGCTCCGGCGACACCCCGCGGCGGACCTCGGCCGGTCCGCACGTACCCGGCGCCCACGCACCCGACTCCCCTCCCGATGCGGCCGGGGTGATCACGCTGCGCGCCGGGGATGACGTCCTGCTCATCAGGGACATCCGGATCCCGATGCGTGACGGCGTGCGTCTCGCCGCGGACCTCTACGTGCCCGAATCCTTCCTCGGGCTGGACCTCGGCGAGACACCGCTGCCCGTGGTCATGGACTACATCCCGTACCGGAAGGACGAGGTCGATCCGGCGGCAGTGCGGATGTACCTCGAGCTGCCACGCAACGGCTACATCGTCGCGCGCGTGGACATCCGCGGGACCGGCGGCTCCGAGGGCAACGCCGTGGACGAGTACGTCGCCCAGGAACAGGAGGACGGCTACGACGCCATCGAGTGGATCGCCGCCCAGCCGTGGTGCGACGGCCACGTGAACATGATGGGCATCTCGTACGGTGGCTTCACGGCCCTCCAGGTCGCGACGCTCCAGCCGCCGCACCTGACGTCGATCATCCCGGTCGACTTCACCGACGACCGGTATACCGACGACTGCCACTACCGCGGCGGGCTCGCGCGGATGTACTACGACATCGGCTGGTACGGCACGCGGATGATCGCCTGGAACGCGATGCCCACCGATCCGACCTTCGCGGCGGCGGGTGCCCGCGAGATCTGGGAACGGCACATCGCCGAGGACGAGCCATACCTGCTCGCGTGGCTGCGCCACCAGGTCGACGGGCCGTACTGGCGCCAGGGCTCGGTCGCCGGGATCGAGGATCGGATCGTCTGCCCGGCGTTCCTCATCGGCGGCTGGCGCGACGGCTACCCGAACCCGCCGATGCGGTTGTTCGAGCGCCTCGGCGGGCCGCGCAAGCTGCTCATGGGCCCGTGGGACCACCGCTACCCGGACAACGCGATCCCCGGGCCGCGGATCGATCACCTGCGCGAGGTCGTGCGCTGGCTCGATCACTGGTGCCGCGGGATCGACGACGGGATCATGGACGAGCCGCCGGTCGTGGTCTGGATGCAGGAGCCGGGCTCGCTCGCGGCCGACCGGGTCGACACGCCCGGCCGCTGGCGTGCCGAGACGTCCTGGCCGCCGGCGGACGGCTCGGAGCACGTCCTGGCGCTGGCCGGCGGTGGGTCGCTCGTGGCGGCGGACGCCGATGCGGCGCCGGTCGGTGGCGCCGCCGGCGGACGCGACCTCGGCCGGCATCGACGTCCTCGAGCCCGATCCCACGGTCGGCGTCGCCGGCGGCCTGTGGTCGGGCGGCGTGCCGTTCGGCCTGCCGACCGATCAGCGGGTCGACGAGGTCGGGTCGCTGGTCTACACGTCGGACCCGCTCGAGGCGCCGCTGTCGATCCTCGGTCGTGCCCGGGCGATCCTGCACGTGGCGTCGAGCGCGCCGGTCGTCGGCATCGCGGTCAGCCTGTCCGATGTCGCCCCCGATGGCGCCTCCCACCTCGTCGCGAAGGGCATGCGCAACGTCACCCGCCGCGACTTCGCTGACCGACCCGGAACCCGTCGAGCCCGGTGTCGTCGGGGAGCTGGCGATCGAGATCGACGCGACCGCCTGGCGGTTCCCGGCCGGCCACCGGATCCGCATCGCGATCGCCACGGCCGACTTCCCGAACGTCTGGCCGACGCCGGAGCTCGCGACGCTCGACGTCCATCGCGGGGCCGCGACACCGTCCCGGATCGTCCTCCCCGTGGTCCCCGACGAGGGACCGGTGGCGCCGCCGGTCTTCGCGCCCTCGCCGCTGCCGGCACGCCACGCCGCGACCTTCGAGCGGGCGCCGACCTGGACGCGTCACCCGCGACGCGATCACCGGCCGGACGGCGCGTCGACGATCCGGCTCGAGACCGCCCAGTCGACGCCTGACGGGATGCGCATCGAGCGCGACTCCGGCTGCGTGAGCGAGGTCGACCCGGCCGATCCGGCCCACGCGCTCGCGCGCGGCTGGCATCGGTGCCGCAACGAACGCGACGGACGATGCCAGCGAAGTCCCGGGCCGACGTGGTGATCGCCGGCGAACCCGACGCCTTCCACGTGACGATCGATCTCGCGGTCCGCGTCGGTGACGAACCGCCGGTCACCCGCCGCTGGGACGAGCGCATCCCGCGCGTCCTGCTCTGACCATCTCGCCAGCGCGATCGCGCGCCCAGCAGCCGAAGGAGATCACGATGGGCAGCCCGACACCCCGGCTCGATCCCGACGGGCCGCTGCGAGGTCCGCTCGGCCACCACCCTGTTCGCCGACGCGCCGATCGGCCGGCGGAACGCCGCGAGCGTCGTCCGCCTCGAGTCGAGCGGTCGCCTGCTCATGTGCTTCTCGTCCGTGGCCGGCGCGGAGCTGCGCAACCAGGCGGCGATCATGGTCACGTCGTCGGACGACGACGGCGACACGTGGTCCGAGCCGCTCCCCGTGTTCGCCTACCCGGGCTGGTTCTGCCTCGCGATGGGCGGGCTCGCGCGCGTGGCCGACGACAACGTGAAGCTGCTCCTCGGCCGGATCTACATCGACCTGTCGCTCGGCGGGACCGAGCCGATGACCGGCTGGTGGGTCGCCTCCGCGACGACCCGCGACGGCGGGGAGAGCTGGTCCGAGCCCTCGCCCGGAGATCCGCCTGTTCCCCCATTGGACGGAGCTGTACGGCGCCAGCAACCCGCATCCGCTGGCCGACGGCCGGTTGCTCTGGGCGGTCATGGGCACCCGCGGCCGCGACGTCGGCTGGCATTCGGGCGTCAGCATCAGCGACCCGGCAGGCGACCGGTTCGAACCGCCCGACGATCATCGCGACCGCCGACGATCGCGACTACAGCGACATCGACGTGGTCCGGCTCGACGACGGGCGGTTCCTCGCCGTCGTGCGCGAGCACAAGACGCGCCAGAGCGTGATCTCGCATTCGAGCGACGAGGGCGCGACGTGGACGCCGATCCGCCCGACGCCGTTCCTCGGCAGCAACATCAAGCTGTTCCGGCTGCGCTCCGGCGCGATCGCCTGTGCGTACCGCGACGAGGATCCGGCGCTGCGCGGGGTGAGCCTGAGCGTGACCCACGACGGCGGCGAGACGTGGACGTTCGGCGGCCAGCTGTACGCGGCCGGTCCCGACGCCCGGCACGGGCCGGGTGACGTGTGCGGCTATCCCGACCTCGTGACGCTCGGCGACGGGTCGATCGGGGCGGTGCTGCACACCTATCCGACGGCCGACGGGATCCAGCTCCACTGGCTGCGGCTGGACGACCGGACCTGACGCATGGCCGACCCACCGCTCGCGGCGACCTCAGATCGGGACGGCGCAGTCCACCTCGTGGTCGGCGTCGAGGTACGGCCGCAGCGTCAGCTGGGACGTCCTGCGAGCGGTGCAGCGTCCCGGCGACGATCGTCCAGACGGGCCGCAGCACGGTGTCGACGGTCTGGCGCACGCCCTGCGAGTCCGGGAGCTCGGTCGGCTCCGCGTCCACGCGCAGGACCGTGACGTCGGCCGTGCCGCCCACGTGGAGGGCGCCCAGGTCCGGGCGCCCCAGGATGGCCGCCGGCCGGGACGTGCAGGCCGCGACGACCTCGGGCAGGGGCATCCCGAGCGAGAGGAAGCGGGACATCGTCGTCGGCAGGTCGACGACCGGGCGCTCGATGGAGTAGCGGTGGAGGTCGGTGCTGATCGGCGTCGGGGACCAGGCCCTCGGCGAGGGCCTGGCGCGCGGTCGCCCACGAGAAGCTCCCGCAGCCATGCCCGACGTCGAACCGGACGCCGCGCGCCGCCGCGGCGTGGGCCTCCGGGAGGATCCGGCCGTCGTCGCCGAGGATCCCCGGTCCGGACGCGGTGAGGGCGTGGGTCACCACGTCGCCGGGACGCAGCCGCGTGAGGGCCGCCCGGACGTCCGCTCCCTCGGCGATGTGGGCCATGAGTGGCACATCGGCGAGCTCGGCGGCCTCGAGCGCCGCGTCGAGCGCCGCGGCGACGTTGTCCCCGCAGGCGCCGGTCCCGAGGCGGACCTTCACCCCGACGATGACCCCCGCGGTGCTCGCGCACGATGGCGGCGGTCTCCTTCGGTCGGGCGTAGCGCAGGTCCTCGAGCTCCCCGACGAGGGTCGTGACGAGGCCCGCCGCCGCGATGTGGAGGAACGCCAGCACCCGGACCGGCGCGGTGTCGATCGCGCGGCGGCGGAACGAGCCGAAGTTCGAGAAGCCGGCAGTGCCCGCGTCCACGGCCGTGGTCACGCCACCGCGCAGGTTGGCCGCGGGGTCGATGCCGTACGGGCTCGCCTCGTCCCAATGCCCGTGCAGGTCGATCAGGCCGGGCACGACCAGCAGGCCGGACACGTCCTCGATCCGGTCGCCATGGGCGGACGGGACACTGCCGGGCGTCGCCAGCGCGAGGAGGCGCCCATCCTCGATGACGACGTCGAGGGTCGCGTCGATGGCCGTCGCGGGATCGATCACCCGCCCGCCGCTGAGGATCGTTCGCGTCACTCGCTCCTCCTCGGGACCCTGGCCCAGCCGGCGATCGTGCCGGCGGGCATCCTCGGCCGCGATCGTACAGACCTCCGGGAGGCCGCATGACCATCTACGGACAGCTCGGCGTCAGGACCGTCGTCAATGCCCGCGGCTGCGCGACCCTCGCCGGCGGCACGCTCATGGAGCCCGAGGTCGTCGCGGCGATGGCCGAGGCGGCGCGCTCGTTCGCCCGGATCGGCGACCTGCAGGAGACGGCGAGCGCGCGGATCGCGGCACTCACCGGGGCCGAGGCCGGGTACGTGACGGCCGGTGCGGCCGCGGCGCTGACCCTTGGCAGCGCGGCGATGCTGGCCGGGCTCGATCCCGACCGGATGGATCGGCTGCCGGACACCGGCGACGGACCGTCGGAGATCATCGTCCAGGCCAGCCACCGCAACCCGTACGACCACCTGGTCCGCGCGTCCGGTGCCCGGCTCGTGGAGATCACGACCGCCGAGGAGATGGCCGCGGCCATCGGCCCGGCCACGGCGGGCGCGTTCTTCCACGGTCAGGCCGAGGCGGACGGCCTGCCGATCGAGACGTTCGTGGCGCTCGCGCACGCGCGCGGGCTGCCGGTGCTCGTCGACGCGTCGATGAACCTGCCGCCGCGCGGCGAACCTGCGGCGGTTCATCGCCGCCGGCGCGGACCTCGTGGCGTTCAGCGGCGGCAAGACGATCCGCGGCCCACAGGCCTCGGGGTTCCTCGCCGGACGCAGGGACCTGCTGGTCTCCGTCGGCCTGCAGCAGCAGGACATGGACGTCATCCCCGCGACGTGGGCCCGCCGCGAACTGCTCGAGGAGGGGGTGCTCGCCCGGCCGCCCCAGCACGGGATCGGGCGCGCCATGAAGACCGGCAAGGAGGAGATCGTCGGGCTGCTCGTGGCGCTGAGCGGTACGCGGCACGGGACGAGGTGGCCGAGACGGCCCGCTGGGCGTCCCTCACCGATCGACTCGCCGCGGGCCTTGCCGGGATCCCCGGGCTGACCGTCCGAACGGAGCCGACGCAGGCCGACGGCCGTCCGGTGCCGATGACGATCGTGCACGTCGACGCGTCGGCGTTCGAGCTGTCGGCCGTGGAGCTGACGCGGCGGTTCGCCGCACGCGACCCGATCATCATGCTCGGCGACCACGACGCCGAGGCCGGGGTCCTCCGACTGGACCCCGAGAACCTGGACGCGGCGGGGGTGGACGCGATCGTCGAGGCGTTCCGCACGGGCGGCGCCTGAGGTTCGATCCGGAGGGGACGCCCGCGGACAGGCGCCTCAGACGGACGACACGCCGGCCCGCACGACGACCCGCCCGCCCTGGACGACGTCGCGGACGCGATCCAGGGCGCGCGAGATCCGCGATCGGGTCGCCCTCGACCGCCACGAGATCGGCGACCAGCCCCGGTCGGATGGCACCCACCGTCGCGCCCAACCCGAGGGCGGCGGCCGCGTCCGCGGTGATGGTCGCGATCGCCCGCCACGGGTCGAAGCCGAGATGCCGCGCGTAGACCTGCGCGCTCGCCGCGACCGTGTCGAAGGTGACCAGCGGCATCCCCATCCCCATCCCGCCGATGAACCGGACGCCGCGATCGGCCATGTCGCGCATGAACCCCAGCCGCGGTTCGAACTCGCTCGGGACGTCGGGCAGGGCCCAGTGCTCGAACGTCGGGCGGCTCCGGCAAGCCGGCCGCCTCGTGCCGTCGATGGACCTCGACCTCCCCGATCGTCGGGTCGACCCAGATGCCGCGCGCCGCGATGCGGTCCGCGACCGCCGCGTCGTAGGCGTAGGCGCGATCGCGGATCGACGTGTCCGTCCACCACACCCCGCCGTGGATGATCGTGTCGACCCCGGCCTCGGCGCAGATCCGGTTGCTCTCCGCGGTCAGCGAGTGGGCCAGCACCGGCAGGCCCAGCCGATGCGCCTCGTCCACGGCCGCGCGGACCGTCTCGAGCGGGTACTGGAGCGACCGGGGGTTGGACGTCGGCGTGTACCCGCCACCGGACACGATGACCTTCACGTGGTCGACGTCCGAGCTTGCGCCGCTCGCGCACGCGTCGGATCACCTCGTCGGTCGTGTCCGCCTCGGCGCCGAGGAACCAGTAGTGGCCGCCGGTCGTGGTGATCGGCGCCCCGGCCACGAGGAGACGCGGACCGGGCGCCACCCCGTCGCGGATCGCCGAGCGCACCGCCAGGGCGACCTCGTCGAGGCTCCCCGTGTCGCGGGCGGTCGTGGCGCCCGAGCGGAGCAGGTCGCGCATGTGCCCGACCGCACGGATGAGCAGCCGGTCGGTCGGCTCGAGACGTGCCACCTCGCGGTAGTCCGGTGCCGCCCGGTAATGCATGTGGATGTGGGTCTCGATGAACCCCGGGAGCAGGGAGACGTCGCCGAGGTCGTGGGTCTCGCGCGTCGTGCTCGCGTCCGAGGGCAGGTCCGCCGTCGGGACCACGGCCTCGATCCGTCCGTCGTGGACCAGGACGGCGTGATCCGCCAGCCACCCGGACAGCCCCGGATCCGCCACCCGGCGAGCGAGGAACAGCACCTTTCCCGGCATCGACGACTCCCGAGCGGCAGGGTGGTCCCGAGCGGCTGACGAGGCCGTCAGACGCGCCCGATCCACCTCCGAAAATTTCACCTCAATGTAGCCTCACTGTAACCGGTGGGCCGTGTTAGCCTGTCACTTGCACGCCGGCACGACTGCTGTCACCAGGCCCGGCGTCGACGCGCACTCGAGGAGGAGCCTGGATGTTGAGCGCTCGATTCCCGCGCAGAACCGTGGCGTTGCTGATGGCAGCAGCGCTCGTCGTAGGTGCCTGCGGCACCGCCACGCCATCGGCCGCGCCGACCGGGGCGGCGTCGGCACCAGCCTCGGCACCCGCCGCAGGCAGCCCGTCTGCGCCCGCAGCCGCCGAGGGCGGCACGTTCATCGCCGCATGGGTGGGCCCGTGCTGCAACGGCAACGACTGGATCACCCCGATGGACCCGGGCGGCGACGCCCACTGGTTCAACAAGATCTACAGCCGCCTGACGACGTTCGAAGTCCTCGACGCGGCCAAGCAGGCCGCCGACTTCGACGCGAATTCGGGCGTCTACGGCACCCTGACCGGCGATCTCGCCGAGTCGTGGGAGATCTCGACCGACCAGAAGACGTGGACGTTCCACCTGCGCCCGGGCGTGACCTGGCACGACGGTGAGCCGTTCACGGCCAACGACGTCAAGTTCACGATCGAGCTCTGCTACAACGAAGCCAACACGATGCGCCCGTGCGCGCTACGTGGCGGCCGTTGACGGCGTCGAGGGCGTGAACGAGTACAAGGAAGGCACCGCGACCGAGATCACCGGTGTCAAGGTCGTCGACGACAACACGATCACCTTCACGTTCATCAACCCGAACTCGCTGTTCCCGACCGTCGATCTCCGAGCTGTTCATCCTTCCCGAGCACACGGTCGGCGAGATCCCGCCGGAGGGGATGAAGGAAGCCGAGTACTGGAAGACCAGCCAGATCGGGACCGGTCCGTTCATGTGGACCACGTACACCCCGGGCCAGTCGACCGAGCTCACCGCGTTCGACGAACTACTGGCGCGGGACGCCCAAGCTCGACAAGATCATCCGACGCCACTTCCCCGATCCCGCCGCGGCGCTCCTCGCGTTCGACGCCGGCGAGATCCACATGACCTACATCACGGCCGACGAGGTCGAGCGTGAGCGCGGGAACGCCAATGCCATCGTGCTGCCCGGCAACTCGGGCGTGGACAACGGCATCCAGGCGAACCCCGGGAAGCATCCCGAGTTCGCGATCCCCGAGGTTCGCCAGGCCCTGCTGATGGCGATCGACCGTCAGTCCATCGTCGACCAGATCTACGGTGGAGCCGCGAACATCGTCCCGTGCCTCTACGGCCTGCCCAACCTGACCGGCAGCGTCGAGCCGACCGCCTACGATCCAGCCGCCGCCAAGGCGCTGGTCGACGGCGGCCGGCGTCGACCTCGCCGCGATGGGCGAGCTCCAGTTCGACACCTACTACGCCGACCCGCTGTCGGCCAACGTCATGACCGCCATCGCCGACAACTGGAAGACCAACCTCGGCCTGACGGTCAAGCCGCTTCCGCTGGAGAACGTCGCCTGGCAGAAGCTCTACTACGAGGACGGCGACAGCGACGTCTCGTTCTGGGGCGCGGCCAACGGCCCGACCGGCGACCGCGGCTACAACTACTTCCATTCGTCCGCCAAGTGGCCGACCGGCAGCAACGGCACCGCGGCCCACAGCTACAGCAACCCTGAAGTCGACAAGCTCCTCGAGGACGCCCGCGTCGAATTCGACCAGGCCGCTCAGGACGCGATCTACCAGCAGGTCTGCGAGATCACGCAAGACCGACCTGCCGAACCTCTACCTGTGGCAGTCCGTGCGCTTCCACGTGGTGAGCACCAAGACCCAGAACGTGATCGTGATCCCCGCCGCCGGCGGTGGCTCGTATTACGATGCTGCGGAGCTTTGGACCGTCACCGAGTAACCTGACCCGGTAGGAACCAGAACAGCGATGGGGCGGAGCGACCACTCCGCCCCATCGACGCCATTCCCTGTAGGTGTGACCGACCGTCGATGACCACCTTCATCGTCCGCCGCATCCTGATCAGCATCCCCGTGTTCCTGGGGATCACGCTCCTGGTCTTCGTCTTCATCGCGCTCGCGCCGGGGAGCATCGCGGATGCCCTCATCCGGCCGGAGCTCGGAGCGAGCCAGGAAGCCCGCGACCTGATCATCAAGCGCTACGGCCTCGACCAGCCACTCCCGATCCGCTACATCCTCTGGCTGACCAACGCCCTCCAGGGCGATCTGGGCTACCGGGCGATGAACGGGACCGCGGTCTCGTCAGAGGTGTTCCGCGGCCTGATGGCATCCGTCATCCTGACCGGCACCGCGATGGTCATCGGGCTGTTCGTCGGCGTGCCCCTCGGCATCCTGTCGGCTGTCCGCCAGTACTCGAAGCTCGACTTCCTGCTGACCGGGATCACGTTCCTGGGGATCTCGCTGCCGTCATTCCTGCTGGGGATCGGCTGCCTGTGGCTGTTCGGGCTGCAATTCAAGATCTTCCCGATCGCCGGGATGACGACCGTCGGCAAGGAGTTCGACTTCGTCGACTTCCTGCGCCACCTCGCCCTGCCTGCACTCATCCTGGGCTTCGGCTACATGGCCATCTTCCTGCGCTACACGCGGGCGTCCATGCTCGAAGTCATCCATTCCGACTACGTCACCACGGCCCGCTCCAAGGGCCTGCCGAGTCGGGTCGTCCTGTCCGCGCCACGCCTTCCGCAACGCCCTGATCCCGATCATCACGATCATCGGCCTGTCGATCCCGCAGATCGTGGGCGCGGCGGTCGTGACCGAGACCGTGTTCGCCTGGCCCGGGCCTCGGCCAGATGATGATCGAGGGGGTCAACCAGCGGGACTTCCTGCTGATCATGGGCGTCACGATCGTGCTGGCGACGGTCGTCCTCGTCGCGAACCTGCTCACCGACATCGCCTATGGCTACGCCGACCCGCGGATCCGGTACAGCTGAGATGGCACAGGAAGACACTCGCCGCGGCGCCGCCGCGCATCGCCCAGACGGTCGGGGTACGCGACGAGTCACCGGGGCGACGCGCGCTCCGCCGCTTCCTCCGCCACCGGCTGGCGCTGCATCGGTCTGGTCATCATCGCGATCATCACCGTGCTCGCGATCCTCGGGAACGAGCAGGCGGCGCTCCAGAACAACCTGCAGCTCGGGATCCCCAACCAGCCGCCTGGCAAGCTTCCGGGCTATCCACTGGGCACGGACGCGCTCGGTCGCGACGTGCTCGCGCGGACGCTCGTGGGCGGGCGCATCTCGATCCTCGTCGCCATCGTCTCGGTCGCGATCGCGACCGGACTCGGGACCCTCATCGGGGTGATCGCCGGGTACTCCGGCGGCAAGGTGGACGGCGCGCTGATGCGGTTCGTCGACATCGTCCTGAGCTTCCCGACGATCCTGCTGCTCCTGGTGGTCGCCTTCCTCGTCGGACCGGGCCTCGGGACGCTGATGATCATGATCGGACTGGTCACCTGGGCCCCCGGCGCCCGGATCATCCGCGGCCAGGTGCTGGCCCTGCGCGAGGCGACCTTCATCGAGGCCGCGCGGGTCATCGGGGTCGCGGACGGGGCGATGATCCGCACCCACATCCTGCCCAACATCATCGCGCCGCTCGTCGTGTTCGCGACATTCGGCGTCGCGACCGTCATCGTCTTCGAGGCGAGCCTCAGCTACCTCGGCCTCGGCGTCCAGCAGCCGACACCGAGCTGGGGCAACCTCGTCCAGCAGACGCGGGTCATCACGGTGCTCGAGCGACAGGCATGGCAGTGGGCGCCGGCCGCGTTCATGATCGTGCTGATGGTCCTCGCGGTGAACTTCGTGGGCGACGGCCTCCGCGACGCGTTCGACCAGCGCTCGACATCGGATCGCTGAGCGCCCACCTGACCGCGCCGCACGCGGGCTGCTGACACCCGGCACCCAGCGATGCGCACGGAGCCCGATCTCGACCGGGGAGCGCTCCTGGCCACGCTCAAGACCCGGTACGGCGCTCGACATCGCGACGCTCGAGTTCATCCCCAAGGGCATCGATTCCTGGGCGTATCTCGCGGTCGCGACCGATGGGCGGCGCTGCTTCGTCCGGCTGACCCGACCCGCCCCCGCCGACGTCCGGATCCCGGCCGCTGCCGAGCTGCCCCTGCTCGCGGCACTCGCCGACCTCGGGCGGGTGCGCGTCGCGCGCCCGATCGCCGATCGGGACGGCGGTCTCGTGAACCGTGCTCGGCGGAGTACGACCTCGTGGTCCTCACCTACCTCGACGGCCGGACGCTCGAGGCGGAGACGGCGTGGCCGCCGCCCCTGTACGGCCGCGTTGCCGATGCCCTGGCGGGTATCCACGCGTCGACCGACGCCGTGCGCCACCTGGTGCAGCGGACCGAGACGTACGACCTGCCCTTCCTGCCGACGCTCGTCGCGGCGTTCGAGACGCTGGCATCCGGCGCACGGTCATCGACGGCCGACCCGTCGCGCGGCGTCATCACGGACCTGCTGCTGCCGCACCAGGCGGCGCTCGGCGCGACCATCGAGCGCCTGGAGACGTTCCGCGACGTCGCGCGCACGCGTGCCGATGCCCGGGCCGTGGTCCTGTGCCACACCGACCTGTGGGGCTCGAACCTGCTCCTCGGCGACGACGGCGAGCTCGCGGTCCTCGACTGGAACAGCGCGCGGCTCGGCCCGCCCGAGGCCGACCTGTTCATGTTCGCCGGGACCGCGTTCTTCCCGGCCGATCGGTTCGCCTGGTTCCTGGACCGCTATGCCGCGGCGGCCGGGCCCGTCCGCCCGGACGCCGACGTCCTCGCGTTCTACCTCTACCGGCGCAACCTCGAGGACCTCGCCGACTTCGTCGACGCGCTGGTGCACGACCGGACCGAGGCGATGGACCGCGACGCGACGATCCGGATCGTCCGGCGCCTCATCGACGAGTGGCCCGTCCTGAGACGCGGACCACCGAGCTGGCGGGCGTCTCCGGGCTCGCGGCTGACCACGTCCGCGGCTGACCGCGCCAGCTACCGCGGCGGCTGCGCTCGGGCCGCCCGTGAGCGGTCGGGGTCTCAGGCGATCACGGCCGCCGTGGTGCGCGGCACACCGGCCCGCGTGAAGAGCGCATCCAGCTCCGCCATCAGGGCCGGCGTCGGGCGGACCGACGGCGGTCGCGGCGGCCCGGCGGCGAACCCGGCCAGCTCCATCGCGGCCTTGATGAACGGCCCCTCGCCGCTGCTGATGCGTGCCACCCGGCCCGCCCAGTCGCTCCACGACCACTTGAACTGGCGCAGCAACGCCGGCACGGCCTCGTAGTCGTGGGCCTCGAGCGCCCGCCAGATCGACAGCGGGTATTCCGGCCAGAAGTTGCTGATGTGGGTCACGAAGCCGTTGGTGCCGAGGATGTGCCCCCAGACGTGCATGGCCTGGTTGTCGATGACGACGAGCCGGTCGGCGACGGCCGCCACGCCCTCGGTGTACTGGTCGTACGACGGCGCCGACCACTTGACGGCTTCGACGTGGGGCAGCTCGGCGAGGCGGAGCAGCAGCGCGCCGTCGATCTCGATCCCGCCCTCCCACCAGGTGCTGTAGATCATCAGCGGCACCGATGTCGCGGCGCCGGCCGCCTCGACGAGGCGGAACAGGTCGTCCTGGGTGGACGGGTAGTAGTACGGCACGCCGATCTGGAGCGCATCGATCCCGGCGTCCGCGGCCGCCTTCGCGAGCTCGATCACCTCGCGCTGGTCCGTGTGCTGGATGCTCGCGATCGTCGGCGCGCGGCCACCGGCCGCCTTGACCGAGGCATGCATGACTGCGATCCGTTCCTCGCGCGACAGCGTCGGGAACTCACCGCCCGCACCGGCCACGAGGAGCACGCCGTCGCCCGTTCGGACGCCGCGCTCGATCATCGCGTCGATGTTCGTCCGGAGCCCGCCGAGATCGAGGGAGTAGTCCTCGTGGAACGGCGTCGGCACCGCGATGACCGGCCCGCGCAGCCACGCCCTCGTTGCCTCGACAGTCATGCGCGTCGTCCTCCTGGGTTCGTCATTCAGCCGATCCGTACATGTCGTCCCGTGCGGGCCGCCTCGTAGGCGGCGTCGATCACGACGAGCGACGCCACGAGCGCCTCCCCGTCGGCCGCGGTGTCGCGTCCCTCGCGGATCGCGCCAAGCAGGTCGGCCACCGCCGCCCGGCCGGATGCCCCGTACCCGGCGGCAGGCTCGATCTCGAAGGTCTGCTGCTCCTCCGCCAGGCCGCCGTCCGGGCCGCCCGGCCGCAGGATCGTCAGCGCACCCTCGCCATGCAGCTCCAGTGACGCGTCGAACCCGCGCAGCGCCAGCCAGCTGCGATAGCCACGCGCCGGCAGCGAGTAGCTGTGATGGATCGTGGCCACCCCGCCGCCCGCGAACCGCACGGCGAGCGAGACGACGTCCTCCACGGCCAGACCCGGCGCACCCACCTGCCCGGTCATCGCCGACACCTCGACCACGGGCTCGCCGACCAGCCACAGCAACGTGTCGACGTCGTGGATGCCGAGCCAGTTCAGGATCCCGCCGCCGCTGCGCTCCCGGTCGAACAGCAGGTTCGCCGGGTCGCGCACCGCCACTGATGCCGCCGCGAAGACCGCCTCCGCGGTGATGAGCGGGCCGAGGCCGCCGCGCGGCGATGAACGCGGCCGCTGCCCGTGGCGCCGGCGCGTATCGCCGGGTCAGCCCGACCACCACGCGAACGCCGGAGGCACGGACGATGTCGAACGTCCGGCGTGCGTCGGCGGCTGTCAGCGCCGCCGGCTTGTCGACGATCATGTGGATGCCGGCGGCGGCCAGGCGTTCGATCGCCGCGGGCGCATCGATGTTCGGCAGGGTCACCAGGGCGACGTCGATGGCGTGCCGCTCGATCAGGTCGTCGAGCCGCGTCTCGAACGGCAGGCCGCGGTACCGCTCCCCGACCGAGGCGCGCAGGGATGGGTCGCGATGCGGCGGGGTCAGCGTCCGGCCGCGCTCGGGGTCGGGGTCGTAGAGGGCGACGATCTCCAGGTCGTCGGGGAACCCCTCGATGGTCTCGACCCAGCCGGTGACGTGGTAGTGCGACAGGCCGACGACGGCGGTGCGCAAGGGACGTGGCATGGGCCAAGCGTAGCGCCGCGACATGGTGCCTCGCACGCCCGATTGTCTACAATCGACAAGCTGCCACGCCCAGTCACCAGTGGTGCCGACCGATGATCGTCGACTCGCACGCGTACTGCTTCACGGCTCCGGACACCCCGGCCGGCCATGCGACGGCCGCGGACCACCTCGGGTTCTGGCAATGGGCGTATGCCCACCATCACCAGCCGGCGTACCGCGTCCGCGACCGCGCGCCGGCCGACCCGAGGCTCCTCCTCGATCCCGCTGCTCCGCCGCCGCTCCATCTCGCGGCGGATCGGGACTTCCGGGTCGATCGCGATCGGACGCGACTCGTCTGGACGGTGGACGGCGAGGACGTCACCAAGCACTTCCTCCCGCCGAACACCATCGACTACTCCGCCGGGCAGCTCATCGCCGATATGGACTACGCCGGCATCGACTGGGCGCTCCTCCACGTCGACACGACGCTGTCGAAGGATGTCGCGTACCAGGCGTCGGTCGTCCGCGCGTTTCCCGACCGCCTCAAGTCGATGGCGACCGTCGACGAATGGCGCATCGCCGACGAGCCCGACGCGGTCATCCGCGAGGCGACCGAGGCGATCGAGGTCCACGGGCTGCACGCCCTCAAGATCATCCCGACCTACGCGTACGCACTGCACGGCGACACCGGCTTCGACGAGCCCGCCTGGCGGCCGTTCTGGGATGCCGTCACCCGCCTCGACGTGCCGATCTTCTTCACGCTCGGGGAGGCGCCGGGGTCGACCGATCCGCTGGCCGGCTTCCTCGACGAGGTCTGGACGCTGGCCCGCTGGATGGACCGCTATCCGGGCGTCCGGGCGAGCATCACCCACGGATTCCCGTGGCGCGAGCTCATCGTGGGCGACCGCATCGAGATCCCGGACGCGTTCTGGGCGCCGTTCCACGACCGGCCCGACCTGTCGATCGAGGTGAGCTTCCCGGTCCGCATCGGCGACCTGTTCGACTATCCGTGGCCCGGCTGCCTCCCGGCCCTCGAGTCGATGGTCGAGCACGTCGGGGCGGATCGCCTGCTGTGGGGGACCGACATGCCGTTCCAGAACCGGTTCTGCACGTACCGCCAGTCGCGCGAGTGGATCGAGCGGTACGCGACGTTCCTGGACCCCGGGCAACTCGCGGCGATCATGGGTGGCACGGCGGCCCGCATCCTGCGGATCCCGACGCCCGTGGCCAGCGGTCCAGCGAACCGGGAGGTGCGCGATGACCCGGGACCGCGCCCGTCCCCAGGTCTTCCCGCTGTCGCGGGCGGACGCACGGGCCAACAACCCGTCCTCGCGCTCGGTCCGGGTCGTGACACCGGAATCGACCGGGCAGGACCGCCTCTATGCGGGGGCGTTCTGGTCGGAACCGGGCTCCGAGGGCGGCTGGTCGTTCAGCGGCGATGACCCGGACCTGCACTCGATGGCCGGCGGGATCGCCCACCTCGGCGACCACGACGAGGTCTACCTCTGCCTGGCGGGGCGGCTGCTCGCCGAATGGGAGGGCGACGGCCAGCGCGGCTCGTTCGAGTTCGGGGCGGGCGACATCGTCCACTGGCCCGCCGGCTTCACGATCCGGAGTCGGGTGCTCGGCGACGAGCCCGCGCACGTGTTCTGGGTGATGGGTCCGGCACCGGCATGGATGGCGCCGCTCTCGGACCCGGAACGGTCGGCCGAGCCGGCGCCCTCGTGACGGCGTCGGACGCGACGGCGTCAGCCGCGTCGGCCGCGTCGTCAGCCCGCGGCGGATCCCACGGCGGGTCGGAACGTCAGCGTCGACTCGATCGTGGCCAGGATCGCGGGCATGGCGTGCTGCAGCGCGTCCCGATCGAGCTCGTCCACGAGCTCCGGATGGCCCGATTCGACGAGCATCGCCGGCACGTCCGCGAGACGCCGCGTGATCCAGCCGAGCGGGTCCGGGTTGATGGTCGGGTCGCCGACGCGTTCGCACGGCGTGAGGTCCGTGAACGTCGGGTGATAGTGGGCCGCATCGAACGGCCCGCTGCCGCCGACCTCGGTGAACAGGTCCGCGCGCCAGACCGGCTCCTCGATCGTCCAGAAGACCGCGTCGCGTCGCGGCACGGGCGGTGGCACGGGCGCCGGCACGATGCGGACCCGACGAAGCTGGACCCGGCAGCCGGTCTCGCGCGTCCCGTCGGCCTGCTGTTCCTCCCAGTACTCGGTCGTCACCGCGATCGCACCGACGATCACCGCCGTCTTCACCGTCGTCCTCCCGCCACTCGATCGACCGTCGACGCCTGTCGTCGTCGGTCACCCGCACTCTAGCAACCGCGAGCCGACGGCACGATGCGCGCCCGCCTGCGCCGCCCGACGATCGTCCTCCCCCGCACGCCGGGCGAGCTGCTTCGCCTTCGGCCGGGGCGGCCCTCCACCTCGGACGCCATGCACAACGCCCGCATCATGCGGGGCGATTCGGTGGCGATGGGCATCATCAACGCGGCGACGCCGTTCCTGCCGGTGCTCATCGCCCGCCTGGGTGGCTCCGCGTTCCAGATCGGGCTGCTGACCGCGATCCCGGCGGTCGCCGGGTTCGTCCTGGCGATCCCGATCGGGCAGGTCCTCCAGCGGCGTGGCCGCGTCGTCTTCTGGTACAGCGCCGCGCGGATGCTCGCCCACACCTCGTACGCGGTGATGGCCCTCGCCCTGGTGCTCGTGCCGCGCGACTACATCGTGCCGGCGATCCTCGTCGTGTGGGCCGTGGCATCCCTCCCCTCCACGATCGGCATGGTCCTGTTCCCGATCGTGATGGACGGGGCGGCGGGACCACACGGGCGCATGGAGCTCATGAGCCGCCGCTGGTCGTACATGGGCATCACGACCGCGATCACGGTGCTCGTCATCGGCCAGTTCCTGGACCGGCTGCCGTTCTCGCTCAACTACGAGGTCGTGTTCGTCGGGTTCACCCTCGCGGGGTTCGTCAGCTTCTACTACTCGCGGCGGTTCCGGATCCCGACGGTCGAACCGCCGCCGCGCGTGGCCAACGCGTCGATTGGCGACCGCGTCCGCGCGGCGATCGCGCTCATCCGCAGCCAGCCGGCGTTCGTGCACTACAGCATCCGCCAGCTCGTCTATGTCGCGGGCACGCGGCTGGTCCTGCCGCTGTTCCCGCTGTACTACGTCCACGAGGTCGGGGCGCCCGACGCCTGGATCGGCATCATCGCGACCGGGCAGTCGCTGGCCCTGCTGGCCGGCTACCAGTTCTGGCGCCGCCAGTCGCGCGTGCGCGGGACCCGGATCCTGCTGCTCGTCGCACTGCTCGTGTCGTCGCTGTATCCCGCGGCACTCTCGTTGACCAACGAGCTTGTCGTGGTCGCGGCACTCGCGACGCTGGCCTCGTTCTTCGCCGCCGGCGTCGACCTGATCCTGTTCGACGAGCTGATGCGGACCGTCCCGCGCGAGTACGGCGTGACCTTCGTCTCGATCGACACGACGCTCGTCAACATGGCCACGATCGTGGCGCCGCTGGCGGGCGCGACCCTGGCGGGCATCGTCGGGATCGATGTCGCGCTGCGCCTCGGAGCGTTCATCAGCCTGTGCGGGGTCGTCCTCTTCATCCAGGCCGCGCGGCGGCAGGGCGATCGACCCGACGACCCGGATCGACGGCCACGGACCGCGCCGCCACCCGGCCGGCGCAGAGCACGGCAGCGGCGACGTCAACGACCGCGGTGCCGGCCGCGCCAGCGCCCGACGCCGTGCCAGCGCCCGAGGCCACGCCGGCGCCCGACGCCACGCCGTCCCCGAGGCCATCGGCCCCTCCGGCAACGGCCCCGGATCCGAAGGTCCCCTAGGTGTACTTGGCCCGACCCTCGGTCGTGGTCAGCTCGCCGCGCCGGACCAGCTCGGCGACCTCACGCAGGTCGGCCATGTAGGCGTCGACGTACGGCTCGTGGCCCGGCGACTGCATGAACCGCACCGACGGCACGGGCTCGCTGTCGGTGTAGACGAGCCAGCCGCGCTCCTCCATCCCCTTGCCGATCGCGAACATGTCGAGCGTGTCCGATTCGACCGCGAAGACCGACATCGCCGGCTTGCCCATGATCCGCAGCCCGTCGATCGATTCGATGGCCGCCCACCAGCGGTGCATGTAGTCCATCGTCCGCTTCGTCCGATCGAGGTAGCCCGCCTCGCCGAGGTAGGTCAGGACCGCCCACGCGGCGGCGATCGCGCCGCCGGGTCGCGTGCCGGTCATCGACGGGGTGACGTACCAGTCGTCCGGCCGCGTGCCGCCGCCGAAGAAGAAGGGCTGGTGGTCGAACACGTCGTGGTCGCGCGACATGATCAGCGACGCGCCCTTGGCCGTGTAGCCGAACTTGTGGAGGTCGGCCGAGATCGTCGTCACCCCGGGCACGCGGAAGTCGAAGCGGGGCACCGGGTAGCCGAGCTTCTCGACGAACGGCAGGAAGAACCCGCCGACGCACGAGTCGACGTGGAACCCGATGTCCCGTTCCGCGGCCAGCGGCGCGAGCTCCTCGATCGGGTCGACCATGCCGAGGGTCAGGCTCGGGGCCGAGGCGACGAGGAGCACCGTGTTCGGCCCGATGGCCGCGCGGTAGCGCTCGGTGTCGATCTGGTGGTCCGGCCCGAGCGGCACCTCGATGCGGCGCAGGCCGAAGTAGTCGGCGCCCTTCGTGAACGCCGGATGCGCCGACACCGGGACGACCATCTCGGGGGCCGTGATCTCCGGGTGCAGCCGGCGGGCGCGGTCGCGCGCCGACTTCACGCCCATCAGGATCGACTCGGAGCCGCCCGACGTGATGCTCCCGACGGCGTTCGGGCCGTGGAAGAGCCCCGCGGCGTAGTCGACCACCTCGCGCTCGAAGCGGGCGAGGCTCGGGAAGGTCCCGGGCAGCAGGCCGTTCGTCGAGAAGAACCGCAGGTAGGCGTCCTTCGCGACCTGGAGCACGTCGTCGCCGGCCGGGTAGTTGGTGCCGACGGCCATCTTCCGGAGCCAGTCCGCGTCGCCCGCGGCCGCCTCGTCCATGATCCGGCGGACCTCGGCCGCGTCGGTGCCGGCGGCCGGCAGGGCCGCCCGTTCGCGGCCGACCGGGGTGGCGCCGGCCAGCGGCACGGCGTGCGCTCCGCCGCCGGTCGCCTCGTCCTGGGTCGTCGTCGTCACCGCTGACCTCCCGTGCTGGATCGTCCTGCCGAGCGCTCGTAGATTGTTGACAATCTACGATACTGGTCGGACGACCGCCAGCGGGCCCGACCGCACGTGAGGAGGACGACGGATGACCTGGGAGGCCGTGGCCCGTGGCTGGGTCACCCGCGCCGCGCCGGACGAGCCGGGCCTCGCGGCGGGCTCGCGCTCCGTCGTGACCCGCGACGGCGACGTGCTCTGCACGTTCATGACGACCGCGGCGCTCGGGACGGTGGACTTCGTCCCGATGCTCGCCCGCTCGTCCGACCTCGGGCGCACCTGGACCCCGGAGGGCGCGATCTGGCCGCACCTCAGCGCCACCCGGTCGATCCACTGCTCGATCAGCCGCGCCCCGGACGGCGACCTGTACCTGTACGGCGCATCGACCCCGATCGACGCCCCGGGCGAGGCGTACTGGTCCGAGGCGACCCAGGGGCTCAAGGCGAACGACATCATCTGGTCGCGGTCGACCGACGACGGCCGGACGTGGAGCGAGCCGACCGTCATCCCGATGCCGGTGCCGGGATCCGCCGAGGCGCCCGGGCCGCTGCTCGTCACGCGGACCGGCCGCTGGCTCGCCTGCTACGCCCCGTATCCCACCTTCGACCCGGACCTCGCGGTCGAGCGGGACCGGATCGTCCTCGTGCGCAGCGACGACCGTGGGGCGACCTGGTCGTCCACCTCGATGCTCCGCTTCCCGGAGCCCGGCTCCGGCGGCGCGGAGGCGTGGGTCGTCGAGCTCGCCGACGGCCGGCTGCTCGGGGCGTCGTGGCACATGCACGTCCCGACCGGCGCCGACCAGCCGAACAAGTACGCCCTCAGTCACGACGGCGGCACCACCTGGACGCCGACGGCATCGACCGGGATCGACGGCCAGGCGTCGGCGCTGACCGCGCTGGCGGACGGCGGGGCCCTGTTCGTCTACAACCAGCGCCGGACGGCGCCCATCGGCGTGTGGCTGGCGGTCGTCGACCCGACGGACGACGGCTTCGGCGTCCGATCCGACGAGCCGGTCTGGAGCGCCGCCGTGTCGTCGCAGCACGGCGGCGGTGCGGGTCACGACGAATGGCGCGACTACGCGTTCGGTGAGCCGTCGGCGACGGTGCTGCCCGACGACACGGTCCTCGTCACCTACTGGTGCGCCCAACCCGACGGCCGGGGTATCGGCTACGTCAAGCTCGCAGGAGGTCTGGCATGAACGCTGGGAACGGTCCGCTCGTCGTCATCCCCGAGCCCATCACCACGATGGGCTGGACGTACGACGTGGAGCGCTCGATCCTCGAACCGCTGGGCATCCGGCTCCTCGAGCCGGCGACGGCGGAGGAGGCGCAGGCAGCCCTTCCCGACGCGGATGTCGTGTTCACCTCGAGCCGCCTGACCGCCGACGACATCGCGCGCTTCGGCGACCACTGCGCCGGGATCCTGTGCTACAGCGTCGGGATGGACTACGTCGACGCGAAGGCGGCGAACGCCCGCGGCATCCCGGTCTGGAACTGCCCGACGTCGAACAACGAGGAAGTGTCCGACCACGCGATCCTGCTCATCCTGGCCACCCAGCGGCGACTCCTGCCGTTCGCCATGGCGGCCCGCGAGGGCGAGTGGGACATCTACGAATGGCCGCAGCTGAAGGAGATCCACCGGCTGAAGTCGAGGACCATCGGGATCATCGGTCTCGGGCGGATCGGGCACCTGGTGGCCCAGAAGCTGCACGGCTTCCGATCGACCGTCATCGCCTACGACCCGTACATCGAGGGCACCCGCGATCCCGAGGTGGAGCTCGTGTCGCTCGACGAGCTCGCCGCCCGGTCCGACATCGTCGTCTCGTGCGCGGCCCTGACCGATACGTCGCGCGGGATCATCGGGGCCGACTTCCTGGCCAAGACCAAGCCCGAGGTCCTCATCGTCAACGTGTCGCGCGGCGGCATCGTGGACGAGGTGGCGCTCAACGCCGCCCTCGAATCCGGCCACGTCGCGTACGCCGGCCTCGATGTCCGCTCGCCCGAGCCGCCGGACCCCGCCAACGACCTGCTGACCGCGCGCGACGACGTCGTGCTCACCCAGCACATCGCGGCGAGCTCGGTCGAATCGATCGCCGGCCTCCACGTCGAGGCCGCCGAGCAGATCGTCAAGCTGCTGCGCGAGGCCGGGCGCCTGCCGGCGGCATAGCGATGGCGCGCTATCCGAGCACGGTCATGGTCAGCGTCGTCTGTCCGTGGGACGACGCCGAGCGCCTGGACGAGGCGGCCTTCCGTCACGAGATCCGGCATGCCGTCGATGCCGGGTTCCGGCACATCTACGTGTTCGGGACGGCGGGCGAGGGGTACGCGGTCGACAGCGCCCGCTTCCGCGCGGTCATCGAGGTCTTCGGCGACGAGCTCGCCGGCACCGATGCGACCCCGATGGTCGGCGTCATCGGGCTGTCGACGGCCAACGTGGTGGAGCGGCTCGCGGTCGCCTACGACCTCGGCTTCCGCGAGTTCCAGGTGTCGCTCCCCTCGTGGTCGGCGCTGACCGATGCCGAGGTCGTCGACTATCTCGTGGCGGTCTGCGGCACGTATCCGGATGCGCGGTTCATGCACTACAACACGGCGCGCGCCGGACGGATCGTGGGTGGCGCCCTCTACCGCGACATCGTCCAGCGGGTCCCGAACCTCGTCGCCACCAAGACGATGACCGCCGACCTCGGGGTCGTGGCGAGTGTCGTGCGCGACGCCCCCGAGCTCATGCACTTCCTGACCGAGAGCACGATCGCCTACGGATCGCTGTTCGGCGAGGTGGCCCTCCTCGGGACGTACGGGGCGCTCGCGCCCAAGCAGTCCTGGGCCGTCTGGGAGGCCGCCAACGCCGGGCGGCACAGGGAGGCGGCCGAGATCGGCTCGTGGTTCGAGCGTCTCAACGCCGAGGTGTTCGGGCCGCTCATGGTCGATCGCCGGGTCGATGGCGCGTACGACAAGCTCATCGAGAAGCTGAGCCCCGGGCAGGAGGCCTTCCCGCTGCGGATGCTCTCGCCGTACCGGACGATCAGCGAGGAGGAGGCCGCCGTCCGCGCGGCGCGTCCTCCAGGAACGGTTCCCCGACTGCGCCTGATGGACAGCGCGGCGACGGCCTTCCGGAGCGGCGGGACGGTGAGGGTCCTGGCGGACCTGCCCCGGCCCATCCGCGAGGTCGAGCAGGTGTGGATCCCGCTGGCCGACGGGGACCGGATGTCCGCCCGCATGTTCCTGCCGGTGGACGCGGAGACGGACCCGGTCCCGGCCATCGTCGAGTACAACCCGTACCGCAAGCGCGACCTCACGGCGATCAACAACGAGCCGTTCCACGGCTATCTCGCGGGCCACGGGTTCGCGGCGTGCGGCTCGAGATCCGCGGCTCGGGCGAATCCGACGGGATCATCCGCGACGAGTACCTGCCCCAGGAGCTCGATGACGGCGTGGCCGCCATCGCCTGGCTCGCCCGCGCAGCCGTGGTGCACGGCAAGGTCGGGATGATCGGCAACTCGTGGTCCGGCTTCAACGCGCTCCAGGTCGCCGCCCTCCGGCCGCCCGAGCTCGGCGCGATCGTCACGTCGTGCTCGACCGACGACCGCTACGCCGACGACATGCACTACATGGGCGGCTGCCTCCTCACGGACACGCTCGACTGGGGCGCCATGTTCCAGGCGCTCCTGGCCCTCCCGCCCGACCCCGCCCTCGTCGGCGACCGGTGGCGCGAGATGTGGACGGAAGCGGATGGCCGAGGTCTCCGTCCCGATCGAGGCGTGGCTGCGGCACCAGCGCCGCGACGACTTCTGGCGGCATGGGTCGGTGGCCGAAGACCTCTCGCGGATCGAGGTCCCGGTCCTCGCGGTCGGCGGCTGGCTCGATGGCTACTCGAACGCGATCCCGCGGCTGCTGGCGGGTCTCGACGTGCCTCGCCGGGCCGTCATCGGGCCGTGGGCCCACGCGTACCCGCATCTGGGCGTGCCCGGACCGAATTACGACTTCCTGGCCGAGGTCGTCCGCTGGTTCGATCACTGGCTGAAGGGAACTGACACCGGGGCGATGGACGAGCCGATGCTGCGGGCATGGATGAGCGAGGCGCTCCCCGCGGCGCCGTTCTACGCGATCGGCACCCGGTCGCTGGGTCGGGGAAGCGGCCTGGCCGTCACCACGCATCGAGCCGCAGCGCTGGGCGCTGGCCGACGCGGCCGGCTCGAGCCGGCGGCAACGGCAGACTCGGCGGCGACGGCGCCACGGGCGACTCCGCGGGCGAGCACGAACGCGCTGCCGCCCCGGACGCCCCGCGATCCTGGGCGTCGCCACGGATCACCGGGCCTCGTCGGCGGCGAATGGTGCCCCTACGGCACGGGCGGCAAGGGTCCCGAGTTCCCCGGCGACCAGCGCGAGGACGACGGCCGGTCGCTGACCTGGGACAGCCCGCCGCTGGTCGAGCGCCTCGAGATCCTCGGCGCCCCGACGCTCACGCTCGACCTCGCGGTCGATCGCCCGTCGGCATTCGTGGCCGTGCGGCTGTGCGACGTCGCGCCCGACGGCGCCGTCCACGCGCGTGACGTTCGGCGTCCTGAACCTCACCCATCGCGATGGGCACGCCGATCCGCGGCCGATGGAGCCCGGCGCCCGAACGACGATCCAGGTCGCGCTCAACGACACGGCCTATGCCTTCCTGCCGGGCCATCGCCTGCGCATCGCCCTGTCGACCGATTACTGGCCGATGGTCTGGCCCTCGCCCGCACCGGTCACGATCACGGTGCATGGCGAGGGGTCCACCCTCGTCCTCCCCGTCCGCCCGGCCCGAGCCGACGACGCGCACCTGGCCGACCTCGGCGAGGCCACCTGGGGGCCGCCCGCCGCCGTCACCGAGCTCCGTCCAGGCCACTGGGGACGCGAGATCCGCACCGATGCGCTCCTCGGCGAGACCTCGGTCACGAACATCGTCGAGGCGCCGCTGGTCAGGCTGGATCGGACGGGTCGGGCGATCGCGCTCACCGGTTTCGACCGGGCATCCGTCCGCGACGATCCGACAACCGCCCACGCCGAGAGCCGGCGCGAGTTCGAGCTCGTCCGCGACGGGGTCACGATCAAGGTCTCGGCCGAGCTCGACCTGTCGTGCACCGCGACCGACTCTCGGGCTCGTCGTCAGGATGGCCGCGCAGGAGGACGACGCGATCGTCTGGACGCGCGACTGGGACGTCACGATCCCCCGTGACCACGTGTGAGCGGGCCCGCATCGCGATGACGCTGCCGTCGGCGTCCGTGTCACGGGCACGGATCGGTCGCTCAGGCGGGCTCGAGCAGCCCCTGCTCCTGGGCGATCAGCAGGCCCGCCGTGTGCTCGATATGCGCGTGCAGCGTCGACGCCGCGCCCTCCGGATCGCCGGCTTCCACGCGCTCGAAGATCTGCCGGTGCTCGGCCACGATGGCCTCGAGGCTGCGCGCCCGGCCGGCCGTCGTGACCCCGCGCACGAGGACCATGTCGCGCAGGCTGTCCACGTAGTCGGCGAGGCGGCGGTTGCCGGACGCCGCCAGCAGCGTGTGGTGGAACCCGCGGTCGTGGATCCACAGCATCGACTCGTCGCCGGCTGCGGCCGCCTCCTCCATCGACGTGAGCTTGTCGCGCAGGCCGCGTACCTCCGCCGGCAGCATCCGGGCGGTGGCCCGGCGAGCCGCCGGGACCTCGAGCGACAGCCGGATCTCGAAGATCTCCTCGAGGTCGTGGATGGACGTCTGCAGGATCCGGACGCCGCGGTTGCGCTCGAAGCGGACCATGCCCCGCGCGGCCAGCTCGATGAGCGCCTCGCGGACGGGCGTGCGCGACACCCCGAGCGTGTCGGCGAGCGACGCGACCGAGTGCAGGCTGCCCGACACGAGCTCGCCGCTGATGATCGACGCACGCAGGACGTCGAGCGCTTCCTGGGTCCGCGAGGGGCGCGGCCCGATGGGTCCGAGCCGGTGCGCCGCACGTCGTCGCGGAGCGCTCCGAGCCGTCGGGCTCGCTGGGCTGGGCGTGCTTGACACTGTCATGTTGCATGTAGCATGTTACTCGCTCCGGACAGCCCCGCAAGAGGTGCGGATGCCCAGCGACGGCACGGCTCTCGATCGCCCGTCTCCAGCGTCGGAAACGGTGTTCACCTGGGGTGCGCCGCCGCTCGTCTTCGGCCGTGGCGCGTTCGACGAGCTCGGGCATCACGCGGCGGCCCTCGGGCTGCGGCGCGTGGCCGTCGTCACCGACCAGCGCCTGGCGGCGCTCGGGCTCGCGCGGCGGGCCGAGGAGGCCCTGTCGGCCGCCGGCCTGGCGTCCACGACGTTCAGTGACGTCCACATCGAGCCGACCGACACCTCGCTGCGGGCGGCGGGCGACTGGGCGCGATCGACACCGCTCGACGGCTTCGTCGCGGTCGGCGGCGGCTCGGTCATCGACACCGCCAAGGCGATGAACCTGCTCGCGACGAACGACGGCGACCTCGCCGAGTACCTGAACCCGCCGATCGGTGCCGGGCGTGCCCCGACGCGCCCGATGCATCCCCTGATCGCGGTGCCCACCACGGCCGGCACCGGCGCCGAGAGCACGCCGGTCTGCATCGTCGGGATGCACGAGCTCCGGGTGAAGACCGGTATCAGCCATCCGGCGCTGCGCCCGCGGCTGGCCATCGTCGACCCGCTCGTCACGGCCTCCCAGCCGCGCGGCGTGACCATCGCCAGCGGCATGGACGTCCTGTGCCACGCGCTGGAGTCGTACACCGCGCGACCGTTCGACGCACGTCCCCGGACCGACGCCGCGAGCCGCCCGGTGTACAACGGCGCCAATCCCATCAGCGACATCTGGGCGACCCGCGCGCTCGAGCTCCTGGGCCGCTGGTTCAGGCGGGCGGTCGACGAACCCGACGACCTCGAGGCGCGCGAGGGGATGGTGCTCGCCTCGACGTTCGCGGGGATCGGCTTCGGGAACGCGGGGGTCCATCTCCCGCACGCGTGTGCCTACCCGATCGCCGGGCTCGTGCGCGACGTCCATCCGCCGGACTACCCGGATGCCGAGCCGCTCATCCCGCACGGTCTCGCGGTCGTGGCGACGGCCGCCGAGGTCTTCCGGTTCACCCATCCCACCGACCCGGAGCGACACGAGACGGCGGCACGGCTGCTGTCGGACGGGCGCCCGGCGAACGGCGACGGGATCGACGCGCTCCCCGACGCGATCAACGCGCTGTGCCGCGACGTCGGGGCGCCGCTCGGACTCGCCGACTACGGCTATGACGAGGACGATGTCGACGCCATCGTGGATGGGGCCATGCGCCAGCAACGGCTGCTGGCGGTGAGCCCGCGCACCGTGACGCCGACCGATCTTGCGCACATCGTCCGCCGATCGCTCTCCGTTGGGGCGACGGCCCGGTCCGCATGACCCACCAGGAGGAGACCGCTTGAGGAGATCGCCGCCAGGTTCGTGGAGGAACCATCCAACCGCATCCATTGGAGGAGGACTGATGCGACTGCGTCTACCAGCGATCGGCATGGCGATCGCGCTGCTCATCGCCGCGTGCGGCAACACCGCCACGTCGACCGCGCCCTCGGCGGCCCCGGCCACCGGCGCCGCGACCACGGCGCCGTCGGACGCCGCCTCGCCGAGTGCCGCAGGCAGCTCGGCCCTGCGGGTCGCCCGCCTCGCCGACCATTACAACTTCTGGCATCCCGTCCAGTTCCAGACCGGCAACCAGTTCCAGTGGTTCAGCAACGTCTTCAACACGCTCGTCGAGGCCGAGAGCGACTCGAAGACGGTCGTCGGCGACCTCGCCGCGACGTTCGAGGTGTCGCCCGACGCCTCGGTCTACACGTTCCATCTCGTCGACAACGCGACATGGCACGACGGCGAGCCGTTCACGGCCGATGACGTCATGTTCACGATCAACTGGACCGTCCAGAACTGGGAGTCCTTCCAGGGCTTCCTGCCGTCGTGGATCCAGATCAAGGGCGCCGACGCGGTCCTCGGGACCACGAACACCCCCGAGGGCCTCAAGAAGATCGACGATTCGACGGTCGAGCTCACGCTCGCCGCACCGAACGCGGGCTTCCTCTACGCCATCACCGACATGGCCAACATGATCCTGCCGGAGCACGTGCTCTCAAGCGTCACGCGCGGCCGACGTCGAGACGATCGACTTCACCGTGGAACGCCGGGCGTCACCATCGGGACCGGCCCCTACAAGCTGGCCGGCTTCACCGCCGACCAGTCGGTCGAGCTCGAGGCCAACGCCGACTACTTCAAGGGCGCGCCGGCCATCAGCTCGATCATCTTCAAGCTCTTCGCCGATCCGGCGCTCGCCGTGGCGCAGCTCGAATTGGGCGACCTCGACCTCGGGTTCCGCGTCTCCCCGGGCGAGTTCGATCGGCTGTCGGCCATCGACACGCTCAACGTCATCTCGGCGGAGAACCCGGGCATCGTCCGGATCGTGTTCAAGACCGAGCAGGCACCGTGGAACACCAAGGAGACCCGCCAGGCGTTCTACACCGCGATCAATCGCCAGGCCATCGTCGACGACTTCTACAAGGGTCGTGCGAAGGTCCTGATCAACCCGCCGGGCTTCACCGAATACCCGGACCTGAACCGCTACGAGTACAACGTCGACACGGCCAAGCAGCTGCTCACCACCGGTGGCTACGCCGGCGAGACCTTCAAGCTGCTGTACAACCAGACGTTCCCCGACGCGACCAGCATCATGCCGCTCATCCAGAGCGACCTGCAGGCCGCCGGGGTGACCGTCGAGCTGGTCCCGACCGACAACGAGACGTATCTCGTGAAGTACGCCGACCGCACCTCGTGGGACGGCTTCATCGCCGTCGGTGGCAGCGAAGGGCTCTCGCCCGACCGCTCCGCCCAGTACTTCAAGGCGGACGATCCCGCCTACGAGTCGGGCTACACCAACCCGCGGATCTTCGAGCTCTGGGCGGAGGGCCGCGCGACGGCCGATCCGGCTGCCCAGGACGCGATCTACCACGAGCTGGCCACGATCCTGAACACGGACGTGCCACAGGCAAACCTGTACTCGCCTAACCTCGTCATGGTGGGCACGAAGCGCCTCGGCGGTGGCTTCGACATCCACCTGAACGAACGCGAGTCGTTCATGGACGTGGAGACCTGGACGCTCGAGTAGCGTCACGGTCGATCGCTCCAGGACCATCGCGGCGCCCGCCGGGAAACCGGCGGGCGCCGTCCGCTAGCGTGGGGTGACGTGGGCGCCTATTTCATCCGCCGATTGCTCATCGCGATCCCCGTGCTCCTCGGGATCACGATGGCCGCGTTCTTCGTCCTGTCGGCCGCTCCCGGCGATCCCGTCCTCGCGCGGCTGGACCCCGAGGTGCTGTCGCGCCTGACGCCGGCCGACATCGAGGCGCGGCGGAAGGAGCTCGGCCTCGACCAGCCGATCCCGATCCGCTACGTGCGCTGGCTCGGCGACGTGCTGCAGGGCAACCTCGGCTATTCGATCGTGAGTGGGCGGTCCATCGCGGACGAGGTCGGGAGCCGGCTCGGCCCATCGCTCGTGCTCATGCTCGCCGCGGCCACGATCACGATCGTCGTCGGCCTGCCGTTCGGGATCCTGTCGGCCGTGCACCAGTACGGCAAGGCCGACTACGTGCTGTCGGGGTTCACGATCTTCCTGGTCAGCACCCCGACCTTCCTGCTCGCACTCGTGGCGCTCTACCTGTTCGGTGTCACCCTCAAGGTCCTCCCGGTGGGCGAGCTGTTCACGTTCGGCAAGGAGGACGACCTCATCGATCGGGCGGCCCACGTCGTCATGCCGGCGCATGATCCTGGGGCTGGCCAACGCCGCGCTGCTCATGCGCTACACGCGGGCGAGCATGCTCGACGTGCTCAGCGGCGACTACATCACGACGGCACGCGCGAAGGGGCTCGCCAGCCGCACCGTCCTCCTCCGCCACGCCCTCCGCAACGCGCTCATCCCGGTCATCACGGTGCTGGCGATCCTGCTGCCCGAGCTGATCGCTGGCGCCGTCATCACCGAGACCGTGTTCAACTGGCCGGGCCTCGGCCAGCTCTCCGTCCGCGCGGCGCGCGACCGCGACCCGGCGCTGATGATGGGCGTCATCCTGATCGTGGGGCTGTTCACGGTCATGGCCAGCATCGTCGCCGACTTCTTCTACTCGGTCGTCGACCCGAGGATCCGCTATGTCAGTGGTCGCTGACGAGCTGCCGCGACAGGTCGTCGCGGGCCAGCACGAGAGCCTCCGCCGGCAGTCGATCCGCCGGTTCCTGCGGCATCGCCTCGCGATCGTCGGGCTGGTGATCCTGACGACGATCGTCGCCATCGCGGTCTTCCTGCCGATGATCGTCCCGCTCGACCCGTTGAAGACCGACTACGGCGCCATCCGCCAGCCACCGGGCCCCGACCACATCCTGGGTGCCGACCTGTCCGGTCGCGACATCTTCGCGCGGGTGGTCTACGGCACGCGGATCTCGCTCATCGTCGGGATTCGGGGCCGTGGCGCTCTACCTCGTCGTCGGGACGATCCTCGGGGTGATCGCCGGGTTCTCGGGCGGCCTGCGCGACCAGGTCGTGATGCGCCTCACGGACGTGCTGCTCGCCATCCCGCTGATCCTCCTGTGCATCGTCTTCATCTCGGTCGTCGGTCCCGGGCTCGCGTCGGTGATCGCGGTCATCGGCCTGCTGGGCTGGCCGCCCACGACCCGGCTGGTGCGCGGCCAGCTCCTGTCGCTGCGCGAGGCCGAGTTCATCACCGCGAGCCGCGTCGTCGGGACGAGCAGCAGCGCGATCGCGCGCGGCCACCTGCTGCCCAACATCCTCGGACCCCTGACGGTGGTCGCCACGTTCGGGGTCGCCCAGGCGATCCTGCTCGAGGCGTCGCTGTCGTTCCTTGGTCTCGGGGTTCGACCGCCGGTCCCGAGCCTCGGCGAGATGATCAACGCCGCGACGGCGCCGTCGACCCTGCAGGACATGCCGTGGGTGTGGCTGCCGCCGGGCATCGTCATCGCGCTGCTCGTGCTCTCGGTGAACTTCATCGGCGACGGCGTGCGCGACGCCCTCGATCCGCGCTCCACGCGCCGCGGCTGATGGTGGCCGCCGCGACACGGGCCGAAGGTGGCCCGACCACTGCCGGGAGGTGTCCCTGATGCTCCACGCGTACGTCTTTGGCCCGATCGCGATCACCGTCGGCTACTGGGTCCAGCGCGGCGTCGACACCGAGTCGGGCGCGCGCGTCGAGATCCGCCGCGTCGAGTACGAGGACATCCCGGGCGCCCCGGCCGGGGTCGCGGGTTTCCGCTTCCTGCCGGTCAGCGAGGGGATCTGGCGGGCGGACCTGTTCCGCGACCAGGACGACAACGTGATCTACCACTACCACCCGCATTTCGAGAAGGGCGACGTGGGCGAGCGGTCGCTCGACGATCGGCTCACGGCGGATCCGGTCGGCTGGGTGGTGGAACAGCTCGGCGACCTGCGGGCGGTGCTCGTCGACAGCGGCGCGGGCGACGTCGCCGACGCCGTGCCGTACGCCGAGGTCCGCGGCGCGCTGCCGGTCATCCGCGACGCGATCGAGGGGTCGTTCGCGCCGCCGGCGGGCTAGAGCGACAGCCCGGCCCGCTCCCCGGTCGCGCGACCCCCGATCACGGCCCACGCGCCGTTGACCATCACCCGCTCGATCCCGCCGGGCGGGCCGCCGGGTCGACTCGGTCGCGCGGTTGCCGACGGTCGCCGGGTCGAACACCACGAGATCCGCCGCGAGCCCGGCCGCCAGCGTGCCCCGATCGGTCAAGCCCGAGACGGCGGGCGGGCTCGGCCGTGATCTTGTGGACGGCCGCCTCGGTCGTCAGCACGCCCCGGTCGCGCACGTACGACCCGAGCACGAGCGGGAACGTCCCGAAGCTCTTCGGCATGAGCCCGTAGGCCGCGTGCTTCTCGGGATGGTTGGCGAACCCGTCGCCGATCGGGACGCACAACGGGCTCGCGATCAGGCGGTCGAGGTGGCCCTGGTCCTTGATCGTCGGCGCGATCCAGAACTGGCCGTCCTCCAGGACGAGATCGAGCGCCGTGTCCATCGGCGCCTGCCCGCGCTCGCGCGCGATGTCGCCGATGGTCCGCCCGCTGAGGTGCGCGTTCTCGGGCCGGTTGACCTTGCAGATGACCTGGTCGTCCCAGTCGTGCATCCAGAAATCGGTCGCGTCCTCGAGCTCGGCGATCAGGCGGGCGCGTGACGCCGGGTCGCGGATGACCGCAGCCGTGGCCTCGTTGCCGCCGTCGCGCGCCCAGCCGGGCAGCGACTGGCACCCAGGCGCCGCCACCGCGCGGGAAGATCGTCAGGTCGAAGGTCACCTCGAGCCCGCGCGCACGAGCGTCGTCGAGCATGCCCAGGATCAGGTCGGCTTCCTCGAGCGGCTGGTTCGCCCGCGGGTAGAGGTGCGAGATGTTGAGGATCACGCCGGCGCGCTCGGCGGTCTCGAGCGCCTCGGTCACCGAGCCGCGGACGTCGAGCGCCCCGTAGCGCATGTGCGTGTGGTACATCAGGCCACGCTCGGCCGCGACGCCGGCGAGGGCCGCCAGCTCGTCCACCGAGGCGAACAGCCCGGGTGCGTACGAAAGACCCGTCGTGAAGCCACGGGCGCCCTGGTCGATCGCCTCGCGCACGAGCGAGCGCATGCGCTCGAGCTCGGCCGACGTCGGCGGCCGGTTCGCGCCGCCGATCGACGAACCGCCGCAACGTGTTGTGGCCGACGAAGGTCGTGACGTTGGTGGCCGGGCGCGCCGCGGCCACGGCCTCGCGATAGCCCCCGATCGTGGTCCAGTCCCAGGCGACGTCGGGGAAGGCGAAGACCGGCTCCTCGTCGATCATGCCGCGCAGGCTCTCCGCGGAAAGCGGACCTGCCGAGAACCCGCACAGCCCGACCGCCTGGGTGGTGATCCCCTGCTCGATGGCGCTGAGGCAGCCCGGATCGCTCAGCAGCGACACGTCCGAGTGGGTGTGCAGGTCGATGAACCCGGGCGCGACGGCGAACCCGCCAAGGTCGAGGGACTCCTGGGCCGCATCCATCGGCCACGGGCACCCCGACCGACGCGATCCGGCCGCCGTCGATCGCGAGGTCGCCGACGATGGGCGGGCCACCGGTCCCGTCGTAGATGGTGGCGTTACGCAGCACGATGTCGATCACAGCAGTGCATCCCCTCCCGACGTCACGTATCGCTCCCAATGGCCCCACGGCCCCGACGTCAGGACCAGCGTGACGCCGTCGCCGTACCGCCATCCGCGCGCAAGCAGGCCCGCGATCGCCTGCCTGGCGACACCGGGGATCCGGACCCGTGCCGTCGTCGCCCCGAGCTCGGCGGCGCGCGCGACCGCCGCGTCGACCGCCGGCGCGAGGTCGTCGGCGTCCAGGACCGCGATCGGCCCGATCGCGCCATCGGCCTGGACGTAGGCGTAGCCGACCGCCCGGCCGTCGCGCGTGACCGTGTACGCGTGGAGCGTCGAGACCGAGGCCCAGAACTCGTGGTCCTCCGGCCGGGCGGCATCGAGCACGGCGCGATCGATGGTCGCGAGGACATCCGCGGCGGGAGTCCCGGCACGAGCAGTTCGGCATCGCCCGCCTCGGCCGCTCCGGACAGCTCCAGCAGCGGCTCCTGGGGGAACATGCCGAACCGGCCATAGAGCGCGTTCGAGGTCGGGTTGCGGGCGTCCGCGCCGACCGTCAGGAGGCTGCCGGGCGGGGCCGCCTCGAGCTCGCGCCGGATGATCTCGGCACCGACCCCGCGCGCCTGCCACGCCGGGCGGACGTGGAGTGCCGCGAGATACCAGATGTGCTCGCGCTGGACCGCGACGCCGAAGCCCACCAGCGCACCGTCGACCTCGGCCACCCAGAAGCCGTCCGGGTCGTGGCGCAGCGCACTCGTGCGGAAGGCGAGGAACCGCTCGCCGGGCTCGGGCGGACGCGGCGTGGGTGCCCAGCCGCGCACCTGCGCCAGGTGGTCGGCCGCCTCCCGGAACACGCCGTATGTGGGCCGCGAGTCGGTCGGGGGTCGCCCGGCGGAACGTGATCCCCTCGAGGCGGTCGGGTGCAGCCACGTCCGTCACCCCGCTAGCATTGACGGGCCGACCAGGCCGCGAACAGCGGACGACGGTCGCAGCGCAGGCGCAAGGAGGCTCGCGTGCCCGATCGTCGGTTCGACGGACGAGTGGCCATCGTGACCGGGGCGGGTCGCGGCATCGGCCAGGCGATCGCGGAGCGGTTCGCGGCCGATGGCGCGGCGGTCGTCGTGGCGGACCTCGACGATGCCGCGGCCGCGGCGACGGTCTCCGCGATCGAGGCGACGGGTGGCCGCGCGCTGGCCGTCCATGTCGACGTGACCCGACCCACCGATGTCGAGGCCATGGCGTCGTCGACGATCGAGGCGTTCGGCCGGATCGACGCGCTCGTGAACAACGCGGGGATCCTGCGCTCCACGCGGGCCGCCGAGGTGACGCCCGAGGAGTGGCATCTCGTCGTGGACGCCAACCTGACGGGCTCGTTCCTGTGCGCGCGCGCCGCCTACCCGGGGCTGCGCGATTCGGGGCACGGCCGGATCGTCAACGTCGCGTCGATGGCGGGGCGTGCCACGAGCACGCTCGGCGGCGTGCACTACACGACCGCGAAGGCCGGGGTGCTGGGGCTGACCCGGCACCTGGCGCGGGAATGGGCGCGCGACGGGATCACGGTCAACGCGATCTCGCCGGGCATCGTCGACACGCCGATGGTCCGCGACTCGACCGACGCCGAGCGGATGACCCAGGTCCTGGCCTCGATCCCGATGGGGCGGCTGGCCGACGCGGCCGAGATCGCCTCGCTCGTGACCTTCCTCGCCTCCGACGAGGCCGCGTACATCACCGGCGCGAACGTCGACATCCACGGGGGCGAGCTGATCATCGCCTGATGCCGCGGTCGCTGGGTCACGACCCGGCCTACGACCAGGGCTGGCCGAGCGGGGCCGCCAGCACCACGACGCTTGGCCCGGGGGCCGAGACCGCGCGACCCATCGCTGCGGGAAGGTCGCCGATGTCCTCGACCCGCTCCGCGGGCACGCCGAACGAGCGCGCGAAGTCGACCAGGTCGGGGTTCTGCAGCTTCGTGCCGTACGCCCGGCCGTGGATGCGGATCTGGTAGTCCGCGATGGACCCGAACGCGCTGTCGTCGTGGATCAGCAGCGTCACGTCGAGGTCGTGGGCGACCGCCGTCGCGAGCTCCGTGGCAGTGAACAGGAAGCCGCCGTCGCCGCACGACGCGACGACCCGTCGGCCGGGCGCCGCGACCGCCGCGCCGTTCGCGGTCCCGAGGGCGAACCCGAGCGTCGCCGAGCCCCACGGGAACATCGAGCCGTCCGGCTCGTAGACCGGCCAGAAATAGCCGGTCCAGGAATTGAGCCGGGCCGCGTCGTGGGTGAGGATCGCGTCGCGCGGGATCGCCGCGCGGGCCGCCAGGAAGGCGTCGCGGGTCGCCCGCTGGTTGGGCGCGACGCTCGCGTGTGCCGCCTCGCGCATCGCCCGGGCACGCGGCTTGCCCCAGCCGGGTTCGTCCGTGCCACCCGCCGGTGCGGCACCCAGCTCGTCGAGGAGCGCCGTCAGCGCGAGCCGCGCGTCGCCGACCACGCCGACCGCGGCCGGGTACGACCGGTCGATGACGTTGGGGTCGACGTCGATGTGCACGAGGTTGGGCAGCGGCAGCGTCCAGCGCGCCGTGCCGACGTCGTCGAGCCGGCTGCCGACCACCACCACGGCATCGGCCATCTCGAACAACGCCCGCCACTCCGGGCGTCCGGGCACGAACGAGCCGACCGACAGCTCGTCGTCGTCGGGGATCGCGCCGGCACCGGTGATGACGGTCGCGACCGGGGCACCGAGCCGGACCGCGAGTCGATACAGCTCCGCGGCCGCGCCGGCGCGCTGGACGCCGGCCCCGGGCACGATGAGGATCCGCCGCGCGGCGGTGAGCAACCGGGCCGCCGCGACGATCGACGCCGGATCGGGACCCGTTGGCTCGGGGAACACGACGGTCGGCGCCGGCGTGTCGAGCGGACCGCCGAGGAGGTCGGTCGGGAGTTCGACGTATGCCGGGCGCCACCGGCCGGTCATCGAGCAGCGAAGCGCCTCGGCGACGGCCGCCGGCATCTCCTCGCCCGTGCGCGGGCGACCGACGAACGCGGTGATCGCCTCGAACGAGCGGCCCTGGTCGGGGGTCTCGTGGAGGATGCCGCGGCCGAGCCCGAGGAGCGCCGCGTCGATCTGGCCGGCCAGCAGCACGACCGGCGACGAATCGGACCACGCCTCGGCCATCGCGCCGATCGTGTTGAACGTGCCGGGCCCGGTGGTCGTGGTGACCATCCCCGGGCGGCGTCGGATCCGCGCATACCCGTCGGCCGCGAACGCCGCGCCCTGCTCGTGGCGGGTGAGGATGTGCCGGATCGAGGGCGCGTCGGCGAGGGCGTCGTACAGGGCGAGGGTGTGGATGCCCGGGATCCCGAAGATCGTGTCGACGTTCGCCCCGGTGAGCACCTCGACGATCGCATCACTGACCCGACGTCCAGTCAACGTGGCCTCCCGTGGCACCTGATCCGGGCGTCGGTCGCCGCGGACGTCGACATTGTAGATTGTTGACATTCCGCGGGTCGGTCCAGCGCCGCCGGTCCGGTCGCCACGCGTCCTCCGCCGCCGGGACAGGCGGCCCGGTCAGTGCCGGGGCGGCAGATCGCCCCCGGTCCACCGTGGCGGATGTCGTCGTCGCACGATGACGAGCCAGATGAGCGTGAACACCGATCCGACGGCGAGGAACGGCAGGGCGACCTCGCGACCGGGCGCCTGTTCGCGCGGCTCCTCGACGACGGCAGCCGCGGCGGGCTCCCGACCGCGCCGGGGCTCCCGTTCGCGCCGGAGGTCGGGTTCGGTGCGACCGCGACCCCAACGGTGTGGGTCGCTCGCCGCGGGACTCGGCGCCTGGCTGGCGGTGCGGCGACGCGATGGCCGCCGGCGCGGATGATGGGAGGCGCCACGGTCGCGCTCGGGCTCGCGGCCGGCGCGGCGGTCGGGCTGGGCGACGCTCCGCCCGACGACGTCGTCGCCTTCCGTGGCGTCACCGGCTGGATCGACACGTAGCGTCCGTCCCAGACCATCGCCTTCGGCGCGTACTTCCACGGCGTGAAGAACGTCCGCAGCTGCCTGGTCGTCAGCTTCGTGTTCGGTCGCATGTCGTACCCGAAGCTGCTGTTCTGGCGGCCCCACAGCGGCCCGGTGACGCGGACGCTGGTGACCCGGAAGTCGGACGTGACCAGCGGGTCGGCCGTCGCGGCGAACCCGTGGAGGATCCAGCCGTGGTTGCCATGGGAGACGGTGAGGGCCACGGGCAGGCTCGTCTTGCGCATGCGGATGACGGCCAGACGCAGGGCCTCGTCGAAGGTGTCGCTCGCGATGAGGCGATAGCGGTCGTCGACGAACCGACGCATGCCGGCCGTCCAGCCCGCGGGATCGACACCGGCCGACACGGGCAGGTCGTAGCGGTTGCGCTCGCGCATCCAGTCGAAGTACCGATCCTGGCTGCGCCGGCTGTGGTCGTCGTCGCGCTCGACGATGTTGCGCACGATCTGGACGCCCGCGGCCGTGCACCACAGCCATGTCTGCTGGGTCGTGAAGACGCCCTTGCGGTACAGGTTGATGCTGCCGTCCCAGGCCACGGGCGCGGAGGTCGTGGCGCCGTCGACCGCCGGCGGCGCAGCTTCCGCAGCGCGCGTCGCCGTCGCGCCGACCGACGAGGGGCCGAGTGCGAGACCGAGGGCCACGACCAGCCCGAGGACCGGGCGGAGGCGCCGGATCGGGCCGTCCATGCCGGTCATCGTGCACCCGATCGCCGAAGGGTGCACGTGCCGCCGTCCCGCTACCATCGGCAGGCGATGCACATCCGATACCGCCGCGGCGACCAGCGCGGCCGCCGCCCTCCCCCGCTGATCGTGCCCACCGACGACCCCGCCGACGTCGAGTTCGAGCGCCGCTACGGGCCATGGGATCCGCTGTCGGTGACCGAGGTCGCCGATCTGCTGCGCGACCTCGGGGGACCGTGGTGGATCGTCGGCGGCCACGCGATCGAGGCGTTCACCGGGGTCTCGCGGCCGCACGTGGACATCGACGTGGCGCTGTACAAGCGCGACCTCCCGACGCTCCGAACGCTCATCGGCGATCGGTACCACGCGTGGTCAGCCGGGTCGGCGACGCTCCGCCCGCTCGACGACGACCACCCGGAGCTGCACGCGGAAGCCGGGCAGGTCTGGATCCGCGAGCACGCCCTCGCGCCGTGGAAGGCCGACTTCGTGCTCGTCGACGAGCGTGACGACGGCTGGATCTGGAACCACGACCGTTCGACGACGTTCCCGTTCGACACGTCGACCTGGGTGGCGGCCGATGGTGTCCGCTACGCCCGGCCCGAGGTGGTGCTGGCCTACAAGGCGCGGGTGCTCAGTGACAAGAACGACGGCGATTTCGGGGCGGCGTGGCCGCTGCTCGACGAAGCGGCTCGCGCCCGGCTCCACGACAACGTCGAGCGGCTCTACCCCGGGCATCCGTGGCTCAACCGGATGGCGGCCCCCGAGGGTCCGGTCGGCCGCGAGGGAACGGCGGTCCGGCTTCGCGAGTTCACGCTTGCCGACGGGCCGGCCCTCGACGCACGCGACGCGGACCCGGCGATGATGGGGGAGTTCAACGACTTCGGCATGCCACGCGCCAGGCCCCTGTCCGAACAGCTCGCCCACGGCAAGCGGATGGTCGGCCCCGAGCGCGGGCGACTCCTCGATCGAGCGGATCAGCGACGGCGCCTGGATCGGCGACATCAGCTGGCATCCCGAGATGTACGGCCCGGGCACCGAGTCCCGCGCCCTCAACATCGGCATCGCGTTGCATCCCGACGCGCGCGGCCATGGCTACGGCACGGAGGCCCAGCGGCTCGTGGCCGAGCTGCTGTTCGAGCTGTTCGACATCGAGCGCGTCGAGGCCAGCACGGACATCGAGAATCTCGCCGAGCAGCGCTCGCTCGAGAAGGCGGGCTTCACCCGGGAGGGCGTGCTCCGCCGCGCCCAGTTCCGGGCCGGCGGGTACCACGACCTCGTGTACTACTCGCTCATCCGGGAGGACGTGACCGGCGTCAGCTCCCCGGCGACAGCGCCCCGAGACGCTCCGTGAGCCGCAGGTTCTCGGCGTAGTCGATCGGCACCTCCACGAGCGAGGGACCGTCGACCTCGAGCGCCCGCATGAGCGTCGGGTACAGGTCGGTCGCCGATGACGGGCGGAACCCGGCGATCCCGAACGACTCGGCGTACGCGACGAAGTCCGGGTTCCCGAACTCGACCCCGAACGGCCGGCCGAACTCGTTGCGCTGCTTCCAGTCGATGAGGCCGTAGCCGTCGTCGCGCCAGACGACGACGCAGATGTTCGTCCCGATCCGCTTCGCGGTCTCGAGCTCCTGGCTGTTCATGAGGAAGCCGCCGTCGCCGCACAGGGCGACGACCTTGCGATCCGGATGGACGAGTTTCGCGGCGATCGCTCCGGGCAGGGCGATGCCCATCGCGGCGAAGCCGTTCGAGATGATGACCGTGTTCGGCTCGTACGCCTGGTACAGCCGGGCGACCCAGATCTTGTGGGCGCCCACGTCGGACACGACGATGTCGGACGGGCCGAGCGCGCGGCGCAGGTCGGCGATGGCGCGCTGCGGCGTGATCGGCCAGGCGTCGTTCGCGGCGTGCGCACCGAGCTCGGCGAGCAGCTGCATCCGCAGGTCGGCGTGGACCAGCATCTCGCGCGATTCGTGGCGTTCCGTCGCGTCGCGGCCCGCCGACGCCGAGCGGAAGGACCGCCGCGAGGAGCCGGCGGAGCGTCCCCTCGATGTCGCCGATGAGCTCGACCTCGGGCTGGTAGGCGGCATCGACCTCGGCCGGCTGCGTGTCGATGTGGATGACCCGCTGCGATCCGTCGGCGTTCCATGACGACGGCGCGTACTCCACGAGGTCGTAGCCGACGCAGATGACGAGATCGGCGCGGTCGAAGCCCGACAGGACGTGGTCGCGCGCCTGCAGCCCGACGGCCATGAGCGACAGGTGCGATCGATCGTCGATGGCGCCCTTGCCCATGAACGTGGCGGCCACCGGGCACGTGGAGGCCGCGCGCCAGGTCGCGGAGCTCGGGCGCGGCGCGCCGGCGCAGGACCCCGTTGCCGGCGAGGATGATCGGCCGGTCCGAGGCCGCGATCAGGCGCGCCGCGTGGTCGATCGCCTCGTCGGTCGGTTCGGGGAAGTAGGCGCGACCGGGGGTCAGCGGCACGGGCAGCGGACGGCCGTCGGTCGACGTCAGCGTCGTCGCGGCGAGGTCCTCCGGCAGCTCGATGTGGGTCGGGCCGGGCTTCGCCAGGGTCGCGACGCGGAACGCCTTGCGGACGATCTCGGGGATGGCCTCGACCTGCTCCACGCGCCGGTTCCACTTCGTCACCGGTTCCAGCATCCGCACGATGTCGACGACCTGGTGCGCCTCCTTGTGCAGCTTGTGGGACGACGCCTGCCCGGTGATCGCCACCATCGGCGCCCGATCGAGGTAGGCGTCGGCGACACCGGTGACGAGGTTCGTCGCCCCCGGCCCGAGGGTGCCCATCGCGACCGCCGCCCGACCGGTGAGGCGCCCGTGGACGTCCGCCATGAAGGCGGCGCCCTGCTCGTGGCGGGTCGTGACGTGGCGGACGGCTTCGTGCCGCGACAGCGCATCGAGGATGTCCATCGTCTCCTCGCCGGGGACCGAGAAGACGAACTCGCAGCCTTCGGCCGCGAGACAGTCGACGAGCAGGTCGGCGGCGCGCCGCGGCGGTCGAGGGGTGGTGGGCATGTCCGGACAAGCCTACGGCAGCACGACGTGCCTCGACCGGCAGCCGCCGTCACGCATCGCCGGGCGGCGCCATCAGGCGGTCCGCGACGCGATGGCGCGCGGTCCTGCGCTACATTGCGACCCCAAGCCGAACGGAGGCCCGCGTGCGACCAAGCCTGAACGTCCTGTCGCCCGACCTCACCGGCCGGATCGTGGACGAGGCGCTGCGCGTCCTGGGCACGCTCGGGATGGAGATCCGCGGCAAGGAGATGCGCCGCCGCCTCCTCGAGGCCGGACTGCCCACGGACGCGACCGGCGATCGGGTGCTGTTCCCGCGCGATGTCGTCGAACGGGCCATCGCCGACGCGCCGAAGGCCTTCACCCTGTTCGATCGCGACGGCAACCCGCATGCCGACCTCGGCGGCGATCGCGTCCATTTCGTGCCCGGCTCGTCGGGGCTCAAGGTGCTCGACCACCGGACCGGCGAGACGCGGCTCGCGAACTCGACCGACTTCGTCGAGTACGTGCGCCTCGGGGACGGCCTCGCGAACATCCCGTACCTCGCGACGGCGTTCTCGACGAACGAGGACATCGAGGCCAACGTGTCGGACGCGTGGCGCCTGTACATGACGCTCACCAACTCGAAGAAGCCGGTCGTGTCGGGCGCCTTCACCGAGCACGGCGTGCCGCGCATGGTCGAGATGATGCAGCTGTTCCGCGACGACCGGGCCGACCTCATCGCCCGCCCGATGTCGATCTTCACGATCACCGCGACCGGCAACTTCCGGTACAGCGAGGATTCGTGCCAGAACCTCATCGACTGCGTCGAGGCCGGCATCCCGGTCGAGATCGTGCCCGTGACGCTGATGGGGCTCATCGCCCCGGTGACCACCGTCGGGGCGACCGTGTTCCACACGATCGACGTCCTGGCCGGCATCACGATGGCCCAGGTCATCCGTCCCGGTGCGCCGGTCCTGTTCGGCGGGGCGCCGGCCACCTTCCACATGAAGATCGCCTCGTCGCCGATGTCGGCGATCGAGGCGCTCCAGCTCGACGCCGCCTACGTGGCGGTCGCCAAGTCGCTCGACCTGCCCTGCCAGTCGTACATGGCCCTGTCCGACGGCCCGATCCTCGACGCCCAGGCGGGTGCCGAGACGTTCGGCAGCGCGCTCATCGCGGCATTGGCCGGCGTCAACAGCGTGTCGGGCCCCGGGATGCTCGACTTCCTGCTGGTGTTCAACCTGCCGAAGCTCGTCTTCGACGACGAGATGTGCGGCCAGGCGCTGCGGTTCGTGCGCGAGATCAAGGTCGCCGACGACCTGCCGGTCGACGCGCTGATCGACCAGCTGATGGCCGACCAGCACCTGATCATGGCCGAGCACACGATGGCCCACTGGCCGTCCGAGCTGTACCTGCCGTCGGCGATCGTGGATCGCGACAACCGCGAGAACTGGACGAAGGCCGGCGCCAAGGACACGTACCAGCGCTCGTGCGACGAGGTCGAGCGACGGCTCGCCGCGTATCGACCATTCGCGACCGATCCTGCGATCGACGCCGAGCTGCGGCGGATCATCACGTCCGGTCTCGAGAGCCAGACCGAGCTGCCGTACATCCCGCCCGCTGCCGAACCGACCGATGCCGCGCTCGCCGGGATGAGCGCCCCGGTCCGGCGTCGCAACGCGCGACGCGCCGGCTGACCCCCTTACCGTTCGACGCCGACGGCTACCATGCCGGCGTGACACGCATGCCGGTCGGTTGGGACGTGGACAGCCCGGTCCAGGCCGAAGTCTTCGTCGTCTGGCTCGACGGCGATCGGCTGCAGCTGACCGGACCGGACGGGCCGCGTGCATGGCACCTCCAGCTCGGGCCGACGGAGCATCCGGTCGAGGTCGTCGATCGGATCGTGCGCGACGTGTCGGGCCGCCGCTGCTCGTCCACTCGACGTCGTGGCGACGCGATCGGGAGGCCGTCATCCTGTCGTTCGTCGTGGTCATCGAGCCGGAGGTCGTGGGCTCGATGGCGAGCGTGCCGATCGGCCGGGCCGAGCTCGCCCGATCCGAGGCGACCGCCGCGCCACGCGACATCGCGACCGACGCCGTGGTCGAGCACGGGCTCCGGCATCTCGCCTGGCTCGTCGAGGACGACCCCGTCGTCGCCGCCACGCTGCCGGACGCCTGGCGACCGATCCTTGCCGGCTATGTCCCCGAACCGTTCCGCGTGCTGGGCTGAAGGAGGAGACCGCGATGACCGACGAGGCCGACTACACGAACCGATGCGCCTGCGGCTGGGAGATCACCGGCCCACTCGACACCGTCGTCGACGCGACGATCGACCACGGCCGGCGCATCCACAACATGGAGGCGACCCGCGACCAGGTGCTCGCGGTCGTGCTCGGTCCGGGTGACGCCGGCGAGACGAACACCGACGCCCGGGCCAGCTGACGCGCCCCGAGCCGGCTAGCCGCTTCGCCGCTCGGCCACGACGGCGTGGGCATCGCCGATGAGCCGCTCGAGCTCGTCCCAGTCCACCGCCACGTCGAGGTACACGCCGAGCCACCCGCGGTGGCCAACGTATGGCGGCCGGAAGAACCGCTCCGGAGCGGCCGCGACGAGCACCTCCTGCGCCCCGCTCGGAGCCGCCAGCCAGAGGGCGCGGCGATCGTCGTGGTGGCGATCGGCGGCGGTCGCGAAGGACCGGCCGTTCCGGGCGAACCAGGTCGCCTCGCCGTGGCTCAGTCGCTCGGTCGCGCCATCGTGCGCCATGCACAGCGCCCGGACGCGGGCGTAAGGATCGTCCGTCGACCTCGGTCACCTGTCGACTCAGATCGCGCGCATCCGGTTGTTCTTCGCGTCGTGGGTGAGCTCCGCCTTGCCGAGCGCCTCGAGCAGGGGCGGCATGTAGACCCCGAACCGGCCCCGGAGCCCCTTCTTGAGGCCGTACCAGCCGCCGAGCGGGTTGTCCGCCGACCGGCCCCACGCCTCGACCGTGCCGTCGGGCGCCGGCTTCTGCTCGTCGGCCCCGCCGAGCGGCACCCAGTCGCCCTGGGCCTTCAGCCAGGCATGGAGATCGTCGATCGCCCGGGCGTCGTACTTCAGCTGCGTGCCCCCGACCTGGCAGACGATCGCCGGGGGGTCGCCGGCGTCGTCACGCCACATCTGGTACTCGGACGTGCCCGGCGGCGTCTTGAGCTGCCAGGGATCGTCCTTCGTGCCGCTGCCATTCGCCATCACATACCTCCTTCTTGGTCCAGCGGCTCACCGCCGAACGTGGTCGGCTGGGTCGCCACGACCGGTTCGGGGCTGAGCTCTCCGCCCCGGACGGTGGCACCGAGGACGAACGCCGCCGCCACGAGGACGACGTTCTTGATGATGTACTGCCCCTCGAGCGTCGGCGCGATCGGGAAGCGGATCCACGTCTCCTCCGGGAACAGGAAGAGTGGCGTGATCGTGCCCAGCATCTGGACGAAGAGCAGCAGGAGGGTCGCGCGCATCCATCGCCCGGCCAGCAGCCCGATCCCGATCGCCGATTCCCACAGCGCCAGCACCGGGAGCGCGATCGACGCCGGCACGAGTCCGCCGGTCAGCGTCTCGATCGTCCGCGACGCCAGGTCCGCCGCGGGGCTCAGGCCGGGGAAGAACTTCAGCGCCCCGAACCAGAGGAAGACGATCCCCAGCGCGATCCGGAGCGCGGTCAGACCGTGCGCCGCCATCATGCCGGTGACCCTCCGGTCGAACCGATCGATCGGACTCCCGCGTCGTCGTCATCGCCATCGGCGACCTCCTTCGTGTCGGGTCTGGTGTACCACGCGCGGTCGCGCACGCGCCGGCCGGCCGGGCCGCGAAGCTGTGGGACCGCCGCCGGGCACGCCCCGTCCGTCACGCCCCGCCGGCGATCTCCCGCTTGCGCCGCGCGACGAACGCATCGATCGCCTCGACGATGGACGGGTCGAGCGCCGGCGGGACGGCGTCGGCGAGCAGCCGCTTCCAGATCAGGTTGGCCCGCTCCGTGGCCGTCCTTGCTCCATCCGCCTGCCACGTCTCGAAGTTCCGCCAATCCGACAGGATCGGCGTGTAGAACGCCGTCTCGTAGCGCTCCAGCGTGTGGGCGGTGCCGAAGAAATGGCCGCCGGGCCCCACGTCCGCGATGGCGTCGAAGCCGAGACTCGCCTCGTCGACGATGAGCGGCTGCAGCACCTCGGACAACATCTGCAGGATCTCCGCGTCGAGGATGAGCTTCTCGTACGACGCTGTGAGTCCGCCTTCCAGCCAGCCGGCGCCCTGGTACAGCAGGTTGACCCCGCCCATGACGGCGCCCCAGACGGCCATCTCCGACTCGTAGGCCGCCTGCGCGTCGACGACGTTCGATGCCGTCGCGTTCGACGAGCGCCAGGGCAGCCCGTAGCGACGTGCCATCTGCCCGCTGGCGAACTGCGACTTGACCGATTCCGGCGTCCCGAACGCCGGTGACCCGGTGCGCATGTCGACGTTCGACGTGAACGCGCCGTAGACCATCGGGGCGCCCGGGCCGGACGATCTGGGCGAGGGCCACGAGGAAGAGCGCCTCGGCGTTCTGCTGGGCGATCGCGCCGGCGAGCGAGACGGGGCTCATGGCGCCGGCGAGCGTGAACGGCGTGGCCACGACCGGCTGGCCGTACAGCGCCATCTCCATGAGCCCGTCGGCCATCGGCCCGTCAAGCCGCAGTGGCGAGTTCGTGTTGATGATCGTCATGACCGACGGCTCGCGGACGAGGGTGTCGCGATCCACGCCGCGCGCCAGGGCCGCGACTTCGATGGCGTCGTCGACCACGACCGCCCCGAACCCCAGGCCATGCCAGGTCTTGTCGAGCTCGGTCGCGAAGGTCCGGTACATGTCGAGATGGCGCGTCTCGACGGGCAGGTCCGTCGGCTCGAGCGGGCCGCCGCCCTCCTGGTGGATGACGTCGAGCGCGCCGATCAGTCGCACGTAGTCGACGAAGTCGGCGCTGTTGCCGGCGCGCCGGCCACGATCGAGGTCGCTCACGAACGCCGGGCCGCCGACGGCGCAGAACACGAGGTTGGCGCCGCCGAACTCGAGGTCGCGTTCGGGGTTGCGGGCATGCACCCGGAACGACGCGGGCGCGAGAGCCACGAGCTCCTCGACCTGGCCGGGGTCCAGGCGGACCGTCCGGGTCTCACGATCGACCCGTGCGCCGGCGCCGGCAAACGCGTCCAGCGCTCGATCGCCGAGCACCTCGAGCCCGATCTCGGCGAGGATCCGCAGCGAGGCCCGGTGGATCGCCTCCACATGGTCGGCGGACAGGAGCTCGACCGGCCGGAACGGGTTGACCAGCCGTCGCCACGGGAGCTGCGCGATCCCCGCCGCCTCGCGCCGTGGGCGTCGGCGCTGGGCCTCGTGCGTCATCGGTCCCTCACGACGCGATGCTACCCGGCCGGCCCACCCGGCCCGCCGATGTCCCGCTGGCCGCCCCGGCCCGACTTCTCATGTCCATCTCAGACGTTCGCCCCTGAATGACGGCCACGGACCGCGTCGAGGGGCGTGGGCGCGGCATCGAACGCCGGATCGCTGCACGGGAAGGGAGCGTCATGAAGGTCAAGCTCATCGCGGTGATCGCGCTCGCGGCCGTTGGGGTCGGCGCGCTGGTCGTCGCGTTCGGCGGTGTCGGCCCCAGCCAGGCAGCCGAGACGCAGTACCTGACCGCCGCGGCGACCCGCGGGGACGTGACCGATGACATCGCCGCGACCGGCTCGCTGCAACCCGAGACACGCCATGGCGTGCCGTTCGGGGCCGATCCCTATCTCGTGACCGAGGACGCGGATGCGCCGGCGGCGGACGGGACCTTCCCCGTGACGGAGGTCTCGGTCACGGTCGGTGACACCGTCGCGGCGGGCGACGTGCTCGCCGTCGCCGATACCCGCGCGCTCGAGCAGCAGCTGGCGAGCGCCGCGAACGACCTCCGCTCGGCCCAGGTGGGCCTGCGCGCGGCGGTCGACGACCTGGCTGATGCCGAGGACGCGGAGGTGACCGCCCAGATCCGCCAGGCGAAGATCGCGAAGTACAACGCCGAGAACCAGGTCGCGACCGCGAAGGCGGCCGTCGCCGACGCCAAGGCCGCGATCAAGGCCGCGACCATCACCGCCCCCGTCGCGGGGATCGTGAGCGAGGTCAACGTCACCGCCGGCTTCGACGCGCCGGCCGGGCCCGCGGTCGTCATCGACAGCACGACCTACGTGGTCACCACCGACGTGGTCGAGAGCGACCTCGCCGACGTCGAGCTCGGTCAGGAGGCGACCGTCTCGGTCTCGGCGATCGATGCCGAGCTGACCGGGACCGTCTCATCGATCTCGCCGATCGCCGGCGACGGCAGCTCGGGGGTCGTGTCGTATCCGGTCACGGTCACGCTGACCGGCGTGCCGGCGACGGCGCGGAGTGGCATGAGCGCGGACGTGTCGATCACGACGGCCAGCGCGCTCGGGGTCGTCACGGTCCCCGCTGCCGCGCTGCGTGGCACGGAGGGCCAGTACAGCGTCCTGACCCTCGACGCGACCGGCGCCCCGGTCCCGACGGCGGTCGAGGTCGGGCTCGTCACGAACAGCGCCGCGGAGATCACGGGCGGCATCGCCGAGGGGACCGAGGTCGTGATCGGCACGACCGCGGACCTCGCCGGCTCGGATGACAGCGGCACCTTCGGTCGAGGCAACTTCGCCGGTGGGGCCGTCGATATCCCGGGTGGCGGCGGCGGTCCCGTGTTCCGCGAGGGCCCGGTCGTCGAGAGCAGGCCATGAGCCTGGCGACGGTGCCCGCTGCCGCGCCGACGACGGCCGCCGCGTCGGCGACCTCGGCCACGGGATCCACACCGATCATCGCCCTCGACCGGGTCAGCCGGACGTACGACATGGGCCGCGTGTCGGTGCCCGCCCTCGTGGACGTCAGCCTCGAGGTCCGAGCCGGCGAGTTCGTGGCGATCGTCGGACCGTCGGGATCGGGCAAGAGCACGATGATGCACATCCTCGGCTGCCTCGACCGACCGACCGCCGGGGCGTACCGGTTGGCCGGCACGGCCGTCGCCGGCCTCGACGACGACGGGCTCGCGCAGCCTGCGCAGCCGGACGATCGGCTTCGTCTTCCAGTCCTACAACCTGCTGCCGCGGACGACCGCGCTCGACAACGTCGCCACGCCCCTGCTCTACCAGGGCGTCGGTCGTGCCGAACGCACGCGTCGCGCCGGAGCCGCGCTGGAGCGGCTGGGGCTCGGCGACCGCCTCGACCACGAGCCCACGGAGCTCTCCGGTGGCCAGCAGCAACGCGTCGCGGTCGCCCGCGCGCTCGTGACCGAGCCCGCGCTCATCCTCGCCGACGAACCGACCGGCAACCTCGACAGCCACGCCGGCGCCGAGGTGCTGGCCCTGTTCCGCGAGCTCAACGCGACCGGCCGGACGATCGTCCTCATCACCCACGAGGCCGACGTCGCCGCCGCGGCCGGCCGCCAGATCCACCTGCTCGACGGGCGGATCGCGGCATGAGCACGGTCGAGCTGCTTCGCCTCGCCCTCTCGCGACTGCGCACGAGCCGGGTCCGCGCGGTCCTCACGATGCTCGGCGTGATCATCGGTGTCGCATCGGTGGTCGCGCTCGTCGGCGTCAGCCAGGGCACGACGTCCAACATCACCGACCAGCTCTCGAGCCTCGGCACGAATCTCCTCACGATCAACCCCACGACCCAGAACAGCGACGGGTCCACGTCGCTCAGCCTCGAGGACGGCGTGGCGATCGCCGAGCTCGATGGCATCGACGGCGTCGCGCCGGAGGTTTCCACGAATCTCACGGTGGCGGCCGGCGACGAGACGACCGAGACGACGGTGGTCGGGACGACCGCGGACTTCGCCTCGGTGCGCGCCTACGACATCTGGCAGGGCACGTTCCTGACCGACGTCAGCGTCGATCGAGGCCTCCGCGTGGCCGTCCTCGGCGCGACCACCGCGGAGGACCTTGGCCTCGGCGCGGACGATCTCGGGGCCGAGATCTCCATCGGCGGGATCCCCTTCACGGTCATCGGCATCCTGCAGCCGAAGGGCGGCGCCACGTTCAACGATCCGGACGACCAGGTGATCGTCCCGGTCGGCACGGTCCAGAAGCACTTCGTCGGTGGGGACAGCGTCCGGACGATCGGGGTGGGCGTCGCCGACGACGCCGCGATGGACGTCGCCACGGCCGAGATCACCGCGTTGCTTCGCCAGCGCCACGAGCTCGCGGCCGCGGACGACGATGACTTCAGCATCTTCGACCAGACCCAGCTCCTCGAAGCTGCGACCGCGATCACCGGCACGTTGACCCTGCTGCTCGGCGGCATCGCGTCGATCTCGCTCGTCGTCGGCGGCATCGGGATCATGAACATCATGCTCGTGTCGGTCCGCGAGCGGACCCGCGAGATCGGCATCCGCAAGGCCATCGGCGCACGTGGGCGCGACATCCTCGCCCAGTTCCTCGTCGAGGCGCTGACCCTCTCCCTCATCGGCGGGCTCATCGGCATCGCCGTCGGGCTTGCCGTGTCCGCGGCGATCGGCCAGGTCGCCGGGTGGGGCTTCGTGTTCAGCCCGGTGACCGTCGCCGTGGCCGTCCTGTTCAGCCTCGCCGTCGGCGTGGTGTTCGGCGTCTGGCCGGCACGCCAGGCAGCCCGTCTCGATCCCATCAACGCGCTTCGCTACGAGTAGGAGGACCAGCACGATGACCAGCGATCCGCTCCAGCCCGGCACGACCGCCTCGCCGACGACAGCGGTCCACGCCGCACCGCCCCCGGTCGTCGCCCCACCGTCGTCGCGCGGCGGCGGATGGCTGAACATCCTGCTGTTCGGCGCGCTGGCGCTGGCGGTCGGTGGGGTCGCGTTCGCGGTGGGCCGCACGACGGCGCCCGCCGCGACATTCGCCGCCGGCAACCTGCCCGGCGGCCTCGTGATCACGCCGGACGGCAGCTTCGATCCCAATACAGCCGGTGGACCGAACGGTGCGCCGCAGGGCTTCGCCCTCGGTGGCGGCCTGACCATCGACGGGACTGTCACCGCCATCGATGGTGACGAGCTGACCCTCACCCTCGCCGACGGCCGGACGATGGTCATCACCCTCGACGACACCACGACCTACCACGCCGCGACCGATGCGACCGCGGCCGATGTCGGCGTCGGGGACGACGTGTCGGTCAAGGTGGACGCTGATCGCGGGGCGTTCGGACGGGGCCCTGGCGCGAGCGCCGCACCGCCGTCGACGAGCGCTGAGGACGTCACGGTCCGCCAGTGACGATCGACGCGGTAGGCTGACGAACATGCACCTGCTCGTGGTCGAGGACGACCCCCGTCTCTCGCGCCTGCTGAAGCGTCTGCTCGAGGACGATCGCCACGTCGTGGAGGTCGCCACCGACGGCCGCACCGGGCTCGAGATCGCCGAGGATGCGCCGGGGATCGAGTGCGTCGTGCTCGATATCGGCCTGCCGGACATCAGCGGGCTCGAGGTCGCGAAGCGCCTTCGCGCGGGCGGCTCCGACGTCGCCATCCTGATGCTCACGGCACGCGACACGATCGGCGACCGGGTCACCGGGCTCGATGCCGGTGCCGACGACTACCTCGTCAAGCCGTTCGCGTACGAGGAGCTGTCGGCGCGCTTGCGGGCGCTGTCGCGTCGCGGCACGACCAGCGGACGACGGACCGTCCCCAAGCTCGCCGTCGGCCCGATCACGCTCGACGAGACGGCGCGACGCGTCACGGTCGACGAGAAGGCCGTGGACCTCAGCCCGCGCGAGTTCTCGCTACTCGAATGCCTGCTCCGCCACCCCGGGCAGACGCTGACCCGCGACCAGCTGCTCGACCAGGCCTGGCCGTTCGGGGTCGCCGTCACCCCGAATGCGGTCGATGCCTACATCCACTACCTGCGCGACAAGCTCGGGGCGGCGGGCCGGCTGATCGAGACGGTCCGCGGCGTGGGGTATCGGCTGGCCGATGGCTGACGGGGTCGATCCGGCCGGGTACGGGGCCGCGGACGAGGCGGCGCTCGGCGTCAGCCCGGCCGAATTGCGGCTGTTGCGGGACGTCCGGCTCAACCTCGTCATGTGGAGCGGCGGGATCACGCTCGCCGTGCTCATCGTGCTCGGCGTCGTGCTCTATCTCGCCGTGGATCGCTCGCTGACGGCGTCCGGGACGGCGGAGCTCGTGGCGCAGGCCAACCGCCTGACGGGCGGCCGGCCCAGCCCGGACGACCTCCCGGCGGGCGGCTACATCTTCGGTGGGCGTGGGTCGGGCACGTTCAGCACCGTCGTCGATGCGCAGGGCCAGCCCGTGGTGCGCGAGGCGATCCCGCAGGGGCTCCCGGTCATGGAATCCGTGGACGCTGCGAGGACGACCGGCGCGCGCGACATCCGGAACGCGACGATCACGACGAGATCGATGCGGGTGCATCCCCCGGACGAAGGTGGTGGCAGCGGGGTCGCCCCGGTCGTGGTCGAGACCGTCACCGAAACCACCACGCCGGTCCGCGTGCTCACCGACCCGGTCGCGTTCCGGGGCCAGGAGTTCTACCTCCAGGTCGTCGGCGATCGCACGACCGAGGAGCGGACCCTCCAGATCCTCGTCGTCGTGCTCGTGATCGGCGGCATCGTGGCGCTCCTCGTCGCGTCAGGGGTCGGCGCGATGTACGCGAGCCGTGCGCTCGTGCCCATCCGCCATTCGCTTGCGGGCCAGCGCGTGGCCCTCCGGCGCCAGCGCGAGTTCGCCGCAGACGCGTCGCACGAGCTGCGGACGCCGCTCACCGTGATCCGGGCCAGCGTCGACGACCTCGAGCGCCACCGGGCCGAGCCCGTCGCGGCGGTCGGCTCGGCGCTCGACCGACATCCGCGACGAGGTCGACCACCTGACGGCGATGGTGGAGGACCTGCTGCTCCTCGCCCGCTCCGATTCGGGTGCCGTGGAGCTCGAGCGCGTGCCGGTCGATCTCGGCGACGTCGCGTCCGACGCGGCGTCGGCCCTGGGGCGGCCCGCCACGGAACGTGGTGTGGCGGTGACCGTCGACCCGGAGCCGGCCGAGGTCGTGGGCGATCCGGCCCGGCTCCGCCAGCTCGTGATGATCCTCGTGGACAACGCCGTGCGGCACAGCCCGGCAGGGACGCAGGTCACGGTCCGTGTCCGCGCCGAGGGACCCGAGGCCTCACTCGTCGTGGCCGACGAGGGTCCGGGGATCCGTCCCGAGGACCTGCCACGGGTCTTCGACCGGTTCTATCGCGCGGCCGGCGCGCCCGGTGGCGGCACCGGGCTCGGTCTCGCGATCGCGGCCTGGGTCGTCGAGCGCCACGGCGGACGTATCGAGGCCGCCAATCGACCGGAGGGCGGTGCCCGGTTCACCGTCCGCCTGCCGATCGCGGCCCGACCGGCCCCTGGCCCCACGACGGCATGAGCCGGACGCAGCGCTCCTCCCCGGCCACGGCGAATGCGGCTGCCGAGGGGCCGGTCACACCGCCGGAGCGTCGGATCTCGCTCGCGTTCGATGTCTTCCTCGTCGGGAGCCGCCTCGGCGCGCTGCTGGACCGCGCCCTGTGCAGGGACCGGGATCCGGCCCGCCGAGTACGCGGTCTACAGCCTCATGCTCGAGGCGGGGCCGCGCACACCCTCGGAGCTCGCTGCGGCACTCGGCGTGCCACCGTCGACGATGTCGACCTATCTCACGGCGATGCTGTCGCGTGGCGACGCAGCCCGAATCCCGAACCCGACCGATGGCCGATCCGTTCGCGTCGTGCTCACCGATCGCGGGCGCGGCGTCGTCCGCCGCGTGAACCCGCCGTTCACCACGGCGCTGGAGGCGATCCGCGCCAACCTCGATGCGCCCGAGGATGACGTCCGGGCGGCGCTTGCCGCGCTGGCCGAGGCGATCGCACGAGCGTCCGCAGAGCTCGACGACCCAGCGGCGAGACCCGCGACCCACCCGACCCACCCGGATCGTGACCGGACATATAGTTCGAGTTCGTAGTATCTTGCCGACACACGGGTCGTCTCCGATGACGTCCGTGCGTCGGAGGAGCGCGATGTCGGCTCGAGCGGGTGGTGGACGTCTGGCCGCGGCGGGGCTTGTCGTCGTCCTGGCGGTCGGGGCGTGCGCGGGCGCCGCAGGCTCGCCGTCCGCTTCGGCGACCGCGTCGGCCGCGGCCGCGAATGGGTCACCGGCCGCCACGACACCGTCGGGTGCGCCCGGCTCCACGATCGGCGCTGACCGTCGCAGCGACCTGGCGTTCCTGCTCGAGCGACTGGTCGCCATCCACCCCGAACCCTTCCTCGAGGAAGGTGAGGCCGGCTTCCGCGCACGGCTCGACGCCCTGGGTGAGCGGGCCGACGACCTGTCGGAGGCGGGCTTCCTGGTCGGGGTGATGGACCTCATGGGCCACCGCGACCGCGACGGCCACTCCGGGGCCTGGGCGATGGCCCAGCGGGGCGATCGATTGCACGCCTGGCCCATCTGGCTCTGGGAATTCTCCGACGGCATGCGGATCGTGGCCGCCCAGGACCAGACGCTCGTCGGCGCGCGGGTGACGGCGGTCGGTGGGACGCCACTCGAGGAGGCGATGGCCGCCGTGGAACCGCTGGTCCCGCGCGACAACCCAACTACCCTCCGCGGCAACCTGCCGATCTACCTGACGCTCCCCGAGGTCCTTCGCGAGCGGGGCGTGTGGCGCGACGGGGCGGCCGGTCTCACGCTGGAGCTGGCCGACAACTCGACGCTCGAGACGACACCCGACGATGTGCCGATCCAGACGTTCCAGGCGTGGATCTTCGATGTCTACCTCGGCGACTACCCGAGCGGCCTCCCACCCGATCCCGACGGCCCCGCCTGGGCCAGGAACCGCGACCAGATCATCTGGACGGAACCGCTGGCGGAGGGCGGCCTGTACGTCGGCTACAACCACATCCTCCGCCCGGCACATGGCGACACCACCACCGTGTCCAGCGTGGCCAAGGACGTGTCCGACGCCATGGACGCCGGTGCGACCGACCCGGTGATCGTGGACCTGCGCAACAACCCCGGGGGCGACAACAACACGTATGGCCTGTTCCGCTCCGCGCTGGAGCGGTACGCGGACGCCGCACCCAGGACCGTCGCGCTGATCGCCGGTCGCAGCACGTTCTCGGCGGCCGGCAACTTCGTGACCGACCTCGAGCGGGGGCACGCTGCGGACGAGATCATCCTCGTGGGGAACCACCCGGTGGTGGCCCGAACATCTACGGCGATGTCGACGTGGTGAGATGGTTGCGCACTTCGAAATTGGTCCTGAGATCAGCGAGAGAGATGGCAAGACCATGCGCAATTTCAACGCGGGGTTGGACAAGCTTGCGCAGCGCAGAGTCGAAGGAATTGAAATCACTGGCCCATATTTGAGATCCAAGCTCGCGTGGAAGGTCGCAACATACCAGCAGCCAATGCTCTATCGTGTCGTTGCATTGGGCAGCGGCATCGCGTTGAACTGGAATGCGCGCAAACTGATATGCACCTATCTGTCCGCTCGTGCGCTTATCGAGACCCTTGCGGTGCTGCTCGAATTCGATAGCCAGCTGCAACAACTTCTTGAAAAGGACGATCTAGCCAGCATTGACGAGCTTGTCATGAAATCCAGCTTCGGTGGCAGAGATGAGGATTTAATGAAAGAGCATCCTGATTTTATCACTACAAATGTGCTCACGTCCATCGATCGCATTGACAGGGATTTGTTGCGAGGCTTACGACGGCATTACGATCGTATGTCAGAACGGTGCCATCCAAATTCACTAGGCCATCATCAATTTTTCGGAAATCTCGATACTGAAGCTGGTGTCGTCACGTACTCAGAAGTTCATAAATTGCAACGACACTTAAATCACATTCTTGCCGCGGCTGTATTACTTGGTTTTGGTGGCGCATGCATGGATCGACTAGATATTGTCATTCTGAAGATAGCTAAACTGCAACATGCCGCACATCCAGTTGTAGATAATTGGTGATGAGGAATGATCTTGACGTGCAATTTTATGTAGCCATTCGATGACAGGCTCACCGTGATAGGGGTACATCCCGTCTTTGTTCCTCCTGCCGATCAGCACGTGTCGATATGGCGGTACATGGACCTATCGAAATTCATTTGGATGCTTCAGAACAAGGCTCTCTATTTTTGTCGATGTGATCTCTTAGGGGATCCATATGAAGGTTACTATACGAAAGCACTCTCAGAAAGCGAGGATACATACGTTCAAATCGTCAGGGCACATAATCCTGAAACGAAAGATATTCCAAGTTTAGAAAATAACTTACGTCTAACATTCAAACAGCTGTTGGAATTTACAAAGCATCAGAGATCATATCTATTTCTTAACTGCTGGCACATAAATGACGCAGAGTCTTCATCAATGTGGAAATTATATACATCTCAACGAGAATCGATTTGTATCAGGTCAACATATCATACGCTGGCAGACATATTGCCTGAGACGTGCCACATGGGTCAGGTAAAGTACATTGATTATCGTACAGACTATATTCCCCCAGGAAATGCGTTCAATTACGTAGTTCACAAACGTAAGTCGTTTGAGCACGAACGTGAGGTGCGAGCGGTTGTCTGGAACTGGGAGAAGCCAAAGGAAATGGTGCCCTTCAAAGATATTGAGGGGCGAGGACTTCTCGTACCTGTCGACATTTCCAAATTGATTGAGGAGATTTACGTAAGCCCAGTGTCAGAGCAAATGTTCAAAGAGATTGTTGAAGGAGTTGCGCGGACGTATGAAGTTAGTGCGCCTGTGAAGCAGTCTGAAGTAAATGCGCCTCCCAGTTACTAATTGACTACGATCGGGAAAGATAAAGCCCTACTAACAGCACGCTCTCGTCATGCTGTCCCCCTCGCCACGCGCTGTTCGAGGAGCGAATGCCGGGGCGAAATTCCGCTGATACAGTAGACTTGGATGCAAGCGTTTGTTCTCTGCAACGCAGGAACCGGTGCAGCCCTGCGCGCCCTCGATGCCTTCGCCCAACTCGTAACCCACACCGCTCGAACCGCATTGCCGCAAGCAGCCAAGACTGGATCCTCGATTGTATCATTGCGGAATTCTGCGCATGTTCGCATGTTCGGTGGAAAGGCACGAATCACACATGGCTCGCCTACCGAGATCCGGCAGCATCATTCTCGTCCCTCTATGAATATGAGATCACGTTGAAGGATGTGATCTCGAACTCTGGGATTTCGTCCGCTGTCAAGGAAAGACAAATCATACGTCCGCTCAAAAATGGGCCACGCTATCGGCCAATGGAGCATGGCGGAGGGCGAGTACAAAGCGAGCGGGGCCAAGCTAGACATTGAGGATATCCAGAAATCTCTCAATGGCCTCGCAATTCGATTGGAGGAGATAAATGATATTCTAGCTGCCGTAGAGGAATGGCATTCACCACACTCACTTCATTGAGGTGGTCGGCCAACTTTCATTAGCGCTTTCCGAAAATCCGGAGATCGGCTCGGTGGAAGAAGCTCAAAAATTCCTGGCTGATTTTCGAAGTCGTGCGGGGATTGTCAGTCATGGTGCGAGCGTCGCAAATTGGCTGTTGAGCTCCTTGCCGAAGCGGCCGCACGGTCGCGTCCAGCAGCACTGGCACGATGACTTCACACGCTCGGTGCTTCGAGTCTGCGAACTCAACAGTGTTGCAGCAACCATCGTCACAGACCGTGTAACAAGGGAGCCAAAGGGGCGGTTCTTGGAAACGGCGATCGCGCTTGAACAGCTACTCGACCCACGAATGCGCGCGCCAAGCGCGGGGGCACTCGCGCAACGGCTCGAAAGAAGCAAGAAGAGCATTCAATCCAAGCCCGCGGGCGCGCTGACAAAAACCCCCTTCGGCTGGGGATGTTTGTGTCGGTGTGACGATTCCCCTGTTTGCCCTCAGATTGACCGCCATCCCGGCTGTTCAGCGCCTGGTGGAACCAATCTCTGAGGAACATTCGCAATGACTTCGCTTGTCAGTTCGGCGGCCCTGCTAAAGCCTCCAGGCACCGCCCTCAATCTGCTGAGCCCGAAAGAAGCTGCCAAGCTTCTGAAGGTGAGCCTCTCCTGGCTCGCCAAGGCGCGCATGCGCGGTGACGGCCCGCCCTACATCCGGATCGGCCGTTCCATCCGCTACAACGAAGCCGCGCTCCTGCAGTGGCTCAAATCCCGGCAGCGCCTGTCGACCAGCGAGCAGTAGTCATCGCGCTGCCCCAGTAGAAACGGATTCGCGATCAGTCACCTTGAAGTCTCCACAATGCATGGAACGATCGTCCATCACTATACATCAGTATACATCGGAGATGACACAAGTAGAATTAAGATTAGGAACGAATATAGCAGTACATGAAGCCTTTATACTGTTGACGTCTTCCTAAACTACACTAGAATACATCGCCAGGCATCCCCATCCACCATCGTCCTATGAGCCCTGATCCCCATGACCGACACGACCACACTTCTTGAACCCTCCTTTGTGGACGCCATCGCCGCCATCGAGCAGGCACCCGACCTGTCGGAGCAGACCCGACGGCACTGGGTCTGCTCGTTGCGCCAGATCGCCAAATGGCTCGATCGCCCTGCCGAAATAATCCCTGCCCGTTGGACGTCAGTCCGGATGCCGGTGAGCCAATTGCACCATGCTCGGGTGGGGGTCACGGCGAAGACCTTGGCGAACCACAAGTCCAATGTCCGGGCTGCGCTGCGGTGGTTCGGCAAGGAGCACGACGTGCCGGTGCGCGGGGTGCCGCTATCGGCCGAGTGGGCGAAGTTGCGCGACAGCATCGAGGACCGTGGTCAACGGGCTCGGCTCTACGGGCTGATGCGGTACTGCTCGGGTCGCGGCATCAAGCCCGACACCGTCAACGATGCCGTCCTCGATGGCTATCTGCGGTACCGCGCCGAGACGACGGCGCTGGCGTTCAACAACACTGCCCGGCGCTCGATTGCGCGGACGTGGAATGCCTGCGCGGGCGCCATCGATGGCTGGCCGGTACGGCGTCTCACCGAGCCGCCGGTCAAGGCCAAGGCGGGCCCGGCATGGGAGGATTTTCCCGATGGGCTGCGTCGGGACATTGACGCCTATCTCGACGGTCTCAAAAAGACCCGCCGCAGTTTGAGCGGCAAGCGCATCCGGCCGTGCCAGCCGGCGACGATCAAGATTCGCCGCGCCGAACTCATGGCGGTGGCGCGAATGGCGGTTCGGCTCGGCGTGCCGATCGAGAGCCTGACATCGCTTGCCGCTTTGACCCATCCTGACGTGGTTGAGCAGGTCATCGAGGCCTATTGGGAGAAGAATGGGAAGGAGCCGAAGGTCTTCACCATCGACCTCGGCTGGAAACTGCTCAGGATTGCCCGCGAGACCGGCTGTCCGGACCAAGCTGCAATCGACCGTCTCGACGAGATCAGGGCCGCGCTGGAGGATTACCGCCGATCGGGATTGACCCCGAAGAATCTGAAACTGATCCGCCTGGTGCTGACCGAGGGCATCTGGAGCGAGGTGGTCTCGCTGCCGAACATCCTGATGCAGCAGGCGCGCTCGGCGAAAGACCATGCGCCAATCAAGGCCGCACTCACGGCGCAGCTGGCCGTCGCCATCGCAATCCTGACCTTTGCGCCCGTCCGGCTTGGGTAATCTCGTCAGCATCGAGCTGGGCGAGAACCTGATCAAGCCGGGCGGGCTGAACTCGCCCTACTGGCTCGTCTTCCCGCACTATGACGTCAAGAACCGGGTTGATCTCAACTTCCAGTTCGACAATGCGCTGACCGAGCTCATCGACGAATATGTCCATGAGTTCCGGCCGGTCTGCTGCGCCGGTCGAACGCTTCTTGGCTGTTCCCGGGCGAGGCCGGCGATCCCAAGACGGCGAACATGTTCAGCACCCAGATCACCGAGCGGATCGAGAAGGCCACGGGCCTGCGGATCACAGCTCACCAGTTCAGGCACGCCGCGGCGGCCATCTATCTCAAGCATCGGCCAGGGGATTACGAGACCGTCCGGCGCCTCCTCGGGCACAAGAACATCCAGACGACGATCAACTTCTACTGCGGCCTCCAGACCACGCAGGCGACCGAGCAGTTCGGGAAAATCGTTCGCCAGCAGATCAAATTCGACGTTGAGACCGCCTAGTGCATTGGGAGCCGCCGTGACGATCGTGTTACACAAGGTCCAGGCAGCGACAGGGCAAGGTCCGCTCACTGCCGCTGGATCTCTGGCCCGAGACCGACCGTAATGCATGGATATCTGCTTGCCGGCCTGCCGCGCGCCTGAAGCGTGGGGGTGCCGCTGGGCACCTTAAGCCTATCACACGCGACGATCTTGCGCGGCGCTACGGGTACTTCCTGGACTTCCTGAGCCGGCGGGGTCTCCTTCCACTAGACGAACCGGCCGCGGCGCATGTGACACCGGACAAGGTGAACGCTTACATCGACGAGCTGAAAGAGCGCGTCGGCTCGGTGACGGTCTATGGCTCGATCTACAAGCTCCGGCGTGCCGCCCAGCTCATGGCGCCGAGCCGGGACTTCGCCTGGCTCGCCGAAGTCGAGAAGGATCTCGCGCTCGTGATGCGCCCCCGCTCGAAGTTCGGCCGCATGGTCCTGACCGAGGTCCTGGTCGAAGCTGGCTTGAGCTTGATCGCCGAGGCGGAGACGGCTGCGAGCCTTACCGACCTTGCCCGAGCGCGTCAGGTTCGGAACGGCTTGATGGTCGCGTTGCTTGGCATGTGTCCCATACGACTCAAGAATTTCGCCGCCTTGGAGATCGGCCGCAGCTTTGTCGAAACCAAAGGCAGATGGTGGATCGTACTCTCAGCCTCGGAGACGAAGGAGCATCGCCCCGACGAGCGGCCCGTAGACGAGCTGCTCAAGCCCGTAATTGAACGCTACCTCTCCCGATACAGACCGGTGCTGGCGCGGACAGATAATCCACCTTCAGCTCTCTGGCTCTCCTCGAATGACGGGGCGCAGATGAGCTACGACGGGGTCGAGCGCGTGATCAAGACCACCACCGTCACGACCGTTGGCGTCGACGTCAGCCCGCATCTCTTTCGCACCTCCGCCGCCTCTACCGTGGCAACCCGCGGCGGCGACAACCCGCACCTCGCCAGCGCGCTCCTTCACCACAAGCACACGAGCGTCACCAACGCACGCTACAATCGAGCTTCCAGCTCGAGCGCTGCGGAAAGTCTCCGGCAAATCATTCGGCAGTATCAAAAGGACTGATCAGGAATGTCCGCAATGGATGCCAAGTGCAGACCAATTCCAGTTGGTGAGCTAGGTCGCAGAAGTGCCAGGAAGAGACAATAAGGAACCTCGGGGAACAGCGGACGTTAGTTCTGACCACACGGAACGTGTAACACCGAGAACGCGAGAACGCTGTGCGCGAACTCACTACAGTCGAAGTTAAGGCTTTCGTGCCATCCCAAAACTTCGCCCTGTGCAAGCAATTCTACCAAGATTTGAGCTTCGAGATCGCTTGGTCATCAGATGATTTGGCTTACCTCCGGAACGGGAATTCCAGTTTCCTGCTGCAGAAATTCTATAAGAAAGAACACGCAGGTAATTTCATGATGCATTTGCTCGTCGAGGACGTCGAGGCTTGGTGGAGGCACGTTCAGGCACAAGAATTGGCTGCCAAGTATGGTGCGAGAGTAGAGCCGCCGGCGGACAGACCATGGGGAATCCGTGATTTCGTGATTGTCGATCCAACCGGTGTCTTGTGGCGCATCGGACAGAACATCGACGAGCCACCTGGGCAAATCACGTAAGCCGCGGATCCGGCTGGCGCTGGTCCGCCAGCCTTCCGACTAAATGGAATTCTCTCAATGGCCCTGATCGAAAATGTGACGCCGATCCTGCGGGTCCGAGATCTCCAAGCGAGCCAACGCTATTACATCCAGACGCTTGGATTTTCACTGGATTGGGATGAGGATGGGATGATCTCCGTTTCGCGCGATGGCAGATCGATCATGTTGTGCGAAGGCGAACAGGGCGTGCCGGGCGTGTGGCTTTGGATCGGTGTCGACGACGCTGACATATTCTTCGCCGAATTCTCGGCTAAGGGCGCACATATCCGAAACCCGCCGCAGAATTTCAGCTGGGCCTACGAGTTTTAGGTCGAAGATCCCGACGGCCACGTTCTTCGCGTCGGGTCTGAACCGAAGCCTCGGCCGGCGGCTTGATCTTCCGATCTTCTGTTCCGCCTATCCCAGCGGAGCGGGCCTTGTCTGCTAAGGGTCCACGAACGCACAGCCGCTCTACCTCCAACAGCGGAAGTGTTCGTCGACTGCCGGCACCGCCGCGATGTGCCAAAGCCGACATCCACCTCTTCGTGCCAATACCGGAAGTCGAGCCCGCCTCCTGCTAGTCCGGCAATCCCGCAGCTCGCAGGTCGGAGACGAATTTCTCCAGCACACCGGTGTCGCGATAAGGCTGGGCATGAGCAAACTGCGTGACAGAAAACGACGGATCGCTGCGTTTGATTTCGGCCACGGACTCTTCCGCCAGATCCTTTCGACCAAGTCCGACATATGCACTCGTCAGAACGATGCGGTTCGCCAGATCGTTGGGGGTCAGTTCGAGCGCCTTTTTGGCGGTCGCGACAGCCGACTTGAGTTCTCCCTTTGCCCGGTATGCCAGCGCGAGCATGTTGAGATAGAACGGCGGGTGAAGCGGTTGGACACGCATGGCAAGCTCGATGTGGTGGATGGCGCCATCCTGATCGCCGCAATAGTGCAGGACATTGCCGTAGAAACAGTTGGCGTAAGCACAACTCGGACGGTTCGCAATGGCCTGTCGGCCGGCCTCCAGCGCCTCGTCGAAACGCCGCTCGATCAGATAGAAGTAGCTTAGCGCCGAATGAGCTTGCCCGTCGGCGTCTGGCATCGCGGCGGCGACCTCAGCCCATTGTCGGGCAAGCGCCTTGGACTTTTCCGGCGCGTCACTCCAGCCGCGCTGGATGTCGAACCAGTGGCTCATCGCCACCCAGGTTGCGCCGACCGACGCCTCCGGGCGAATTTCGGCAACCCGTTCGAAATATTGCCGGGCACGCCGCATAGATTCGCGATCCATTTGATAGAACGCGTGCACGCCTTTGTAGAACGCCTCCAGCGCCTTCAGGTCCTTCAGCGTCTTGTGCCAGACCTTTGCCTGCTCGCCCGACACCAGCCTGACGTTGATCGCGGCGAGCACCCGGCCGGTAATCTCGTCCTGCAGATCGAAAGAGTTGTCGAGGATGCGGTCGAACTGTTCCTACCAGGATGATCCGCCCGGAGGCCGCTTCCGACAGTTCCGCGGTCACCCGCACTTTCTTTCCAGCCGCCCTGATGCTGCCCTGCCAGCGCATACGTTGCGCCGAGCGTGCAGGCGGCGTCCTGCGGCGGCGCTCCCCGGAAAGCGTAGGCGCTGCCGGATGCGATCAGGAACAGACCCGAGACCTTGACCAGCGCATTCTGGATATCCATGCGGAGGCCGTCCGTGAAATATTCCATGTCCGGATCGCCCGTCAGGTTGCGGAACGGCATGATGACGACCGAAGGCCTGTCCATCGCCGGCAGCGTGACGTTCTGCAGACGGCGCGGAATCGCGGTCGGGCAGCGCCACTCCCAGACTCTCAGGGGACGTGGAATGTTTTTGATTTCGTGCTCGCCAAGGTCGTGGAACTCGACCTTGACGCGATCGCGCACCTGCCGGAAGGCATCGTCGGAGAGCGTGATGCAGCCCGGCTGGGACAGCGCTTCGAGCCGCGCGGCGATGTTGACGCCCTCTCCGTAGATATCTTCCCCCTCGGCGATGACGTCGCCGAGATGCACGCCCATGCGGAACTTGAGCGGTCGATCGCTTTCCGTCGTATGGGCCTGCCAGCCAAGCGCGCATTCGACGGCATCGACCACGCTGGCGAATTCGGCCAGATAGCCGTCGCCCATACGCTTGACGATGCGGCCCTTGTACTTGGCGACGGTAGGTTCGATGACGCCGGTCTCATACGCCTTCAGCAATTTCAGCGTGCCCGGCTCATCCGCGCTCATCAGACGCGAATAGCCCACCACGTCTGCATTGAGCACTGCGGCGAGACGACGTTCCATCGGACACTCCGGTCCGCTCGGAGACCCAGCGGGATCCAAGTTATATAGCCGGATACTACCGCGTGCTCGTGGAAGATATCCAGTTTCGTTGCGCGGGTGCCTCTAGATATTAGAGATCGGGTCGCGACGTTAGCCTTCCAGTAGTCGGAACCACGCTAGGCATCAAGTTTAGCTCCTCGATGATCCTTAAAGAGCTTGGTCTAGTGTTGGCGATCGCTGGTCTGAAGCTAATCGGGGTCTATTGAAGTGGAGGTGACAACGGCATGCTCAATCCGATGTCCGCTTTGGGTCGAACTGCGACCGTCGACGGTCAAGCCTGCTCGTGGTCGGACTCGAGGTCGCTCGGCCAGCCAGAAGCGGCCGTACCGGCAAGTCACCGAGAGCAGTCGTTCGAGGGCTCTATCGACCCGAAACAGCCGTTCATAGCGCATTGGACGAGAACTACAGAGTGGAATCGGCGGCGCTCGATCCGGTCGTTTAGGGAGAGAACTCGGCTGACGGCTAGTTCCAGCCGTTCGAGCGTACCCAGTCGAGGATCACCGAGCCCTCGGCGGGCGGGGCAATCACGAAGCCTTGGGCCTGGTCGCAGCCCATGCGCGTGAGCATAGCGAGCGAATCGGCCGCCTCCACGCCCTCGGCAACAACCTTGAGACCGAGGTCATGCGCGAGGTGAATCGTTGAGCGCACGATCGAGGTGTCGCGCTCACTCGTCGGCATCTGCGAAATGAATGAGCGGTCAATCTTGAGGCTCGCAAGCGGCAGCTGCTTGAGGGACGAGAGCGATGAGAACCCGATGCCGAAGTCGTCCATCGAGAAGCAGATGCCGAGCGTGTTCAGGTCGGTAATTGTCTCGATGGCGCGCGCCGGGTCGGCGAGCATCGCGCTCTCGGTTATCTCGAAATGGACGTTCCCACCGGGCATGCTGTGGGCATGCAGGATGCGCCGAACGTCGGTGACGAAGCCCTTGTCCATCAGCACACGCGCGGAAAGGTTGACCGAAACGATCGTGCAAAAGCCGGAGCTGCGCCACGCTTCCCACTGCTGCGCCGATTCGTTCAGCACGTACAGCGTTAGATCGCGTATCTGGTCGCCCATCTCCGCAATTGGAATGAACTCATCGGGATGGATCATCCCGTACTCCGGATGCTGCCACCGGGCGAGCGCCTCGACGCCCTCAATGCGCCGCTCACGCAAGCTGACGATGGGTTGGTAATGCACCTTGATCTGGCCGATTCGGATCGCTTCGCCGAGCGCTGTCGCTAACGCCAGGCGACGCGGCGAATGGCGGTCGAGCGCCGGGGAATAGAGTTGAGCGCGAAGACCCTTGCGCTTTGCCTCGTACATCGCAACGTCCGCGCATCGGAGCAGCGTCGAGGCGTCATTGCCATGCACCGGAAAGATCCCGGCGCCGATCGACGCGTCGATGCCGAGGTGCAGCGTCCCGACCGGGAACGGCTCGCGCAGCGCTGCGACGAGCTCGGCTGCGGTCGCGTGGATCGCCCCGTCGCTCCCAGCACGTCGGATGATCACGGCGAACTCGTCGCCACCTAGTCGCGCGATCTCCCCGTGCGTCGCATCGAGCAGCGGCTTGAGGCGCGGTCCGATCAACTTGAGCAGCTGGTCGCCAGCATGATGCCCAAGCGCGTCGTTGATCTCCTTGAAGCGGTCGAGGTCCATCAGCAGCAGTGCGAGCCGCTCACCGTTGGCCGCCGACTCGGCGATGCGTGCGCTGAGCTGCTCGGCGAGCCACTTGCGGTTCGGTAGGCCGGTGAGTGGGTCGTGCCGCGCCTGATACTCGAGCTTGGCGAGCGCGCCCTTGCGTCCCGTGATGTCGCGCCATGTGGACCAGAGTCCTGTCAAGGCGCCATCCTTTATCACGCCAACATTCGAACCTAGCACCCACCGCGACCGGCCGTCGGTCGCGGTAATCTGGAATTCTTGCTCGCTCAGGCGGTAGCCCGCCCGCACCCATTCGATTGCGATGCGGCGCGCGACGCCCTCGGGAAGCAGGTCCGCGATCGACCGACCGCGCAACAATTCCGTGGAACCCACGCCCAGCATTCGCGCGAGCGCCTGATTACATTCGACGATGACGGCGCGCGCCGTCACCTCGTCCGCCTGCCGCTCCAGCGGTAGATCCGTCTTCACTGGCGGATCGAACTCGGCCCCCAGGACCGCCTCGGTGGAGATCGAAACGTAGGTGCGATACCGCTCCTCGCTGTGCGCGAGCGCAGCCGTGAGGCGCCGGCGACGATCGTCGGTAAGCGCACCGGTCACCATGTCTGCGATCGAGGCGGCGAAGCTCCTTTCATCGAGCACCCACTGGCGAATTGGTCCGACATGCTCATGGCAGACGACGCCGACGAGCTCGCCGGTGTCCATGCGCACCGTCGCCTCGAGCATCGACGTGATGCCAAGCGGCACGAGGTAGCCCTCGGTCAGCTCGCGGGTACGCGGATCGTTCTGCGCGTCGGAGGCGTCCAGAGCGCGATTCTGCTCGAGCGCGAGGATATAGGCGGGGAACGCGCTGACGTCGAGATCCGGGCCGGCCATCTGACGGCCGAGGCTTCTTCGGAACAGACTCCTGCAGACGAGTTTCGAGCGGTCCTCCGTGAATAACCAGACGCTGGTGCGCTCCACGTCGAGGGTGGTGCCCGCCACCTTAGTGATGCGCGCCAGCGCGTCGTCGAGGGGCAGGTTGTCGTCGCGTTCGTCGGAGACCAGCGCGAGCAGCGCGCCCTGCTGTCGGCGCATCCGCCTTTCGGTGACGACCGCGGCCGGAATCTCCTGCATCGTGCCGACGAGGCGGACCGCCGCGCCCGACGAATCGCGCATTACGCGCCCCTTCGCCACGAAGTACCGGCAAGCTCCGTGAACGTCGAACACACGGAACTCGGCATCGCACTCGGCGCCACGTTCAATCGCATCGGCAAGCGCAAGCTCGAAGCGCGGCCGGTCGAGCGGCATGAGCCGCGCGAGAAATGTCGACTTGGTGCTCTCGAACCCGCCGGGCGGGTAACCAAGGAGCGTCTCGAGGTAAGGCGACAGCGCCATGCGGTCGCTGACGATCGGCCACTCCCAGAGGCCAACGCCGCCGGCAAGCAAAGCCGTGTGCACGAAGGCTTCCGGCACCCCGCCGAGCAACTCCGAAGCAAAACTGGCGTCCGTGCCTTCCTTGGTCATGACAATGTCCCGCCCAGTGGCATGTAGCAACCGTGATGATGTCGGGTCGGCAACTGCCACCAGCGGCTGGCCCAGACTAGGCCGGTGGATTTTGATCTTCGGTATCGGCGCTATTTGGAACCATAGCGGAAACCGTGTCACCGACCAATATGCACGAATGCGCATAATGAGTCTGCCCTGATCTGGAAACTGAAACGCGGATCGCTTGAGGCGCTGGACGTGCGGCTACTACCGCTGCTGCAGGCGGCGGCGTGGAAGTCGCTGAAGAAGGCAGTTGAGGACTGCCAGAATTCCTATCGCGCGGCATGGGGGTTGCTGCGCGAGTACCAGCGGAAACTCGGAGTGCCTTTGGTGCGGCTCGAACGCTCGCTCCGACCGGCTGCTTACCGCCGTTCTGCAAAATCGGGGAAGGTCCACTTTTCTAGTTCACGAGATGCGGCAACGGGTCGAGAGCCGAGATACGTACTTGTCGGTCAACAACCGGCCAGAACCGGTCATAGCGCCTCACCCTCCAAAGCGGCCGCGGACCGACAACTGCCGTGTGTCCAGACGAGTATGATTTGCGGTTCTGGGACGTGCCGCGAGATCCTCTCTTGCGGGCCCATCCGTTCTTCCACCTTCGTGGAGCCGCGCCAACATGAGAACGACACCTGCGAGGTTCGTGAAGCTGGCTTTTTCTCCTCATCGCCGCGACCGCCTTGGCAGCAGGATGCGGAAAGAAAGATGACGCGGTTGCTCAGGCCGAAAAGAAAGACGTGGCCAAGGGCATTGCCGCGCCCGGGATCGCCGAGACCAAGGCCATAGCCGAGGAAGGGTTCATCTACGGACTTCCCATCGTGATGAACTACGCGGTTCATGTACGAGTACGCGGTGGACAAGAACCCGGCGCGAGGTGGCGGGCTGTCTCGTGGCTAACGCCTCTCGCCCTACGCCAGCGGGGAGAGCGAAACCGAGCAAGGCATTTCCAAGGCCGGCAATCGCCGGGTGCGTACGTTGCTGGTGGAGCTCGCTTGAGCTGGCTGCGTTACCAGCCGCAGAGTGAATTGAGCCAATGGTTTAACCGCCGCTTCGCCGGCGGTGGCAAGCAGCCTGCGCCAGCACATCGGCATTGTGGCGCTGGCCCGGCGCCTGGCCATTGCGCTGTGGCGCTACCTGGAGCACGGAGTTGATCCCGCCAGGGGGCGCAGCTCAGAAGCCATCGACCAGATAGGCAGAGCACGTTGTTGAACCTAGCGGAGACGATGCCATCGTGAGCATTGAAGGTCAACGCGCCCGTTTAAACGGCTGCGGGTCGCCGGCGAGCGACCGTCCGCAAAGATGGGGCGCGTTGGTAACCGGGGTTTGGACCCAGCGCTTCGCGCGCATGTGGTATGTGGTGACCGGCCTGCTGCCGGCACGGATAGAAGTTCGACCGAGCAACGGGCTCGGTGACTACAACCCCGACCTAGAATCTCAGATGCACCTTGGATCAGCGACAAGCAAGCACCGGCAATCGAATCATGGATAACGACATCACGACAACCGCACAAGGAGGAGATAATCCACTGAACTACTGAACATCTGAATTCAAGGGGGCTTGACAAACGCCCTCATAGAAGCAGCCGTTGAGGAGGCGCCCGGCGCTTGACGATCCTTGATTTCCTATCCTCTTCCAAAATCAGATTCCGTTGGAAGTGACTCGTCCGGGAAGGGACTCGTCCTTGACACCGCAGGATGAGCGTGCCAGCCTTTACGCATTGTCGTGATCGACTCTGCGCCGGTGCGTGCACCCCGGCTCCGGGAGGGGCACATGAAGACCTCCACGGCTCGCATGTTGATCTCGGGCGCCGTGGCCTCGCTCGGTGTCCTGCTCCCTGTCTGGCCCGCTCTCTCGGCCGACATTGAGTTCATCGTCCAATACGGCGAACATGAGCCCGTCACCGAGTTCAGGAACGCGCAGCCGCCTGACGCGACGACGATTTCTCTGAGGGAACCGACCGCGGCCCGGTTTCGTTGGGGTGATCCAGTGGCCGCGCCGTTCCGCCTGACCTTCGCGACCGGAGGCCTGGTGGTGGACGAGGGCGTCCGTGCCGAAGCCTCCTTCCGTCAGGTCTTCTCGCTCGGCCGGCTGACCCGCGTCAACGGCCTCGTATATGCTGGCAGCGAAGCCACCGCGGTCGACCTCCAGGTCGCGATGACGCTGACTGCGCCGGCCGGGGTCAGCGAGCCCCTGGTCTTCACGCTGCCCCTGGGCATCGCGACGACCTCCACGGTGAGCTTCCCCGACGGGGAGGTGTGGGCAACAGAGAGCGAGGTGACCCTCCCCTCCACGTTCCCCACGGTCGAGCTCACGACAGGCGGCGCCCGATACAGGCTCAGGATGCTCGGCTTCGGATCGATGGGTTCGGGGGGCGCGGTCACAACGGTGTCCAGTCTGGTCGACGATCCGGTCCAGTCAGCCGATCTGCTCGCGGTCATCGAGCCCTCGTGTCCCGATCCCCAGGACGCGATTTTCGTCCGTGAACAGATCACGAGCTTCGCGAACTGTACGCATAACTCCGTCGGGAACAGAATCGCTCGCTACGGGCAGTTCGGATTCAGGGACGTCCTCGAGGCCGACTCGGGCGATCGCCTCGAGGTGGCATGTGTCGACACCTCCACGGTGGGACCATCGGCGTCGTTCATGCTCTTCTTCACCAGGGCGGGCAGTTCCGAGCGATTGCGGGTGGGCATGTGTGCATTCGACGGCGGCTGCAACACGGTAGAGTTCTTTCATTCCGGTGACCTCGACAACAACGGGAAGCCAGACTGCTTCTACGTGACGAAATGGACATCGAAGGACTATCACACCAACGACAGCGCCCACTTCCCCTTCATCAATCCGTGGACCGGCGTGTTCGAGCCTTCTGAGAACGAGCTCGACTGGGCGCAGAGCGTCTACGTCAGTGACAGAGAGTGATGCCCCTGATCGAAACGGACTACAAGTTCGGTACAACGTGGGCCCACCCGTACCATTCTCGACCTGCACGCAGGGCGGCCCGACGCCGGAGGGCGATCTCGTCGCGATCACGTCGGTCGACCCCCCTCTCGGGCCGAGACCGAGGCATTCTTCGACCAGGTCGAGGCGGCTTTTGCCCAGATCCCGCCGAGCAGGGGTGGCCATGGGCGAACACCGGCTGAAAGCGTGCCGACTTCGACGGCGACGGAGACTGTGATGTCGCGGACCTCCTGACCTTCGAGGGCGCCTTGGGCACGTGCCGGGGCGGCGCCGGCTACCATCCGCAGGCGGACAGCGACGGCAGCGGATGCGTCGACGCCAAGGATCGCGTCCCATTTGTTCGAGGCCGATCGCGACAGCGGTAACTGCGACGCCGCAGACAACTGTCTGGTGGTGGCGAACTTCGACCAGGCCGATGGCAATGGCGACGGCGTGGGCGACGCCTGCACCTCGGGCGTCGTCGGGGACCTCGACAACGACGGCGACGTCGACCGCAGCGATCTCGCCATTCTCCTCAACTGGCGCAACATGCCGCAGACCGGCCCTGACGATCCTAAGGACCTGGACCACGATGGCCGCATCACCGTGCTCGACGCGCGGAAGCTGGTGCTGCTGTGCACGAGAGTCGGCTGTGCGACCCAGTAGCCAGAAAGGAGCGCGCGACATGAGGAAGTCCCTCATCACCATCATCGGCGCCGGGTTCCTGCTCTTGCCGGCGGGTCTGGCGTCCGCCGGCACGCTGTTCATCGACCCTTCGGATCAGGCTGTCAGCGTGGGCGGCACCGCGAATGCCAGCCTGATCATCGCGGGGCTGGGCAGCGGGACCTCGCCTTCGCTCTCGGCGTTCGATCTCGACATCACCTTCGATGACAGTATCCTTTCGTTCCTCGGCTTTACATTTGGCGACCCGATAATCGGCGATCAGCTTGATCTGTTCGGCCTGGGCAGCGTGACCGGCATCACCGTCGGTACGGCACCGTGAACCTCTTCCAGCTGTCGTTCGATGCCGCCGCCGATCTGGATGCTCTGCAGGCCGGCAGCTTCATCCTCGGAACGCTCGCGTTCCAGGGCCTGTGCCGGCGGATCGAGCACCGTCGGCGTCCAGGTCACCGCGCTGGGCGACGCCAACGGGGATCCGCTCACGGCGGACGTCCTTGCCGGCCGCGTCGTCGTGGGCGCCGCTCCCGTTCCCGAGCCCGCGACCCCCCTCCTGCTCGTCGTCGCCGGGATCGTCATGTGTGCGGTCGCCCGAGCGCAAGCACGCTCATACGGTCGCAACGTCGTCCCGGCTCAGCGGAGACGCTCAAAGGTGGACTAAGGAACGTCCGCCAAGTCGCGACGGCAAGCAAAAGCGCATCTGCCATATAATATGGCGTATTAGCCATATTTGTGGTAAACTTTGCGAATGAAGAAGCCCAGCGTCGAATGGGACGCGCGCGAGGACAGGGAAAACTTGGCCAAGCACGGAGTGCCGTTTGTGCTCGCGCGAATATCGGCTTCGCCGACCCGAAGCGGGTCATCGCCGAGGATACGACGCACAGCCGAAAGGAACCACGATACTTCTGCTTCGGCAGGGTCGGCGACGGCGTCTGACCGTCCGATTCACCTACCGGTCCGGTGTTCTCCGTCTCTTTCGGTGCCGGTTATTGGCGCAAGGGAAAGACGATCTATGAGCACGAAAATCAAGTACACGATGAGCAGGTTGGCGAGCCTCGAGTAATTAGGGACTTCCTGCCGTCACCGTCCGAGCTCGCGTTTCCGGTGAACGGGGTGAAGATTACGATCACGTTGAGCCAGACGAGCGTGGACTTCTTCAAGTCCGAGGCTGCCAAGGCAGACACGCAGTACCAGCGAATGATCCGCCGGTTGCTCGATGCCTATGTAGAGGCGCATGCTGACGCCGCCCTCCCAGGGTCCGTCGCAGGGCCAGGCCGGTCCGGGTGACTTGATTCAGACCCAACGCCTGCACCGTTTCATCCATGAGTCACGACGTTTCCCTGCGACAACGTGAACTGCTGCTGATCAGCAGCAGCCATTGCGCCTGCACGTTGACCCAGCCGCGTGCACGATTGTATTCCTGCTGCTCGGACATACAAAGCTGAAAGCACGGTGAGGTATATAGGAATTGAAGTCGACGATGCTCGCTGCTGCTGCGCGCGACCGAGTGCTTAGTAATAGAAAACTGCGAGCTAGCCGTCGATGAATGGCCGGAGCCTCATCCAGCGCAATGGCTGACATGAGTCAAGCTGCAGCGGTTCAAGCGATTCGACCCAGCGGCCGCTGATTGACGCGCAGCTGCCATGCCACCTGTGAACAGCCAGGTGTCTGTCGTAGACCCGTCGCTCATCACCGGGAACCAGCAGCCGTACCCGACCCACTCCAGTCATTGCGCGTACAAGAACCGGACATTCAAACCGCATGAACTCGACGCTTTCGGCTACTGAATCACCTCGTCCGCGCGCAGCAGCAGCGATTGCGGAATCGTCAATCCGCTCGCCTTCGCGGTCTTCATGTTGATGGCCAGCCCGAACCGTCGGCCGCTCGACCGGCATGTCGGCAGGCTTTGCGCCCTTGAGAATGCGATCCACATAACTGGGAATCTCGTAGGACATCCCTAGCATCCGCGCCGTAGGACATGAGCAGGCCTCGTTCCATCAACGCTTTTGACGCGGTTATCGACGGTATCCGCAACGGATCGCCAGTTCGCCGATGCGCGCTGCGCTGATCGACTCGGCGCTGTTTAGGAACCCGGTCGCGAGTACGATAACGCGCCTGGGCGGGCGTGGGCTATGGCCGCCAGGGCAAAATCCACGTCCGAGTCGTTGGCCATGGCCACCGGCAGAACCTTCAGCTTCATCTCGCGGGCCGCCGTTTCCGTGTCCCGGAGGTCGAATGTATGTCCAGGATTCGCCGGGCTCCAGATGATGCCGACGTGGGAGAGTGACGGGGCGACATCCAGCAAGAGCTGAAGCATCTTCGCAATGTGGTCGGAATTGGCCACGGTGATTTCCGTGAAGTTACCGCCCGCCGCGCGAATCCCTGCACCAAGCCTTCCTCGACCGGATAGCTGGGGCCGATGAACACAATCGGGATCAACGGGTCGCTTCCTTCATGGCCCTAGCCGCCTCGGAACCACCGACGACAATGACGTCGGGATTCGAGTCGCACCATTTCCGCGGCTGCGTCGCGCAGCCGTTCGGCTTCCCTTCCACCATCGCCATTCGATGACGACGGTGCGACCCTCCACGTAGCCGAGCCCCCGGAAACCTTGGCGGAAGGCCGCCGCGCCAGTCCCCATGTTCCCAGGGAACAGAACACCGATTCGGGGCAAGCGGGCCGGGCTGGGCCCCGGAGGCGAATGGCGCGGCAAGAAGCGCCCCGACGGTGATCAGGAAGCCCCTGCGTGGCGCGCGATCCATGCCGTTCCTTCGCTAGAAAGATCAGGACACTTTACCCTTAATCGACTACTGTAGGTCTATGCGCCATCGAACGACTGCTATCGGCGACTTCGCCGTGTGGCCGGTGTTGGCCGAACGCGCCCATTGATGGGTTGTCGCTGAGCGGCCGGTTTCGCGGCATTGCGGCCGTTGGCAGCGCGAAGCTCAACGGCAGCAAGGAGTCGAACTCGGTCATTTGTTGAACTGCATTTGAATGTGGTCCGACATTGTTTCCCGAGGAGCGCTGCTGCGCTTCCCGAGCGCGAACGTCGGCATCGCCGTCGCAGCGCCGCAAGGACTCGTGGTGCCCGTCGTCCGCTCGGCCGAGCGGCTTTCGCTGGCGGAGATCACGCAGGCCCGCACAGCCGTCGTCGGCCGCGCCCGTGACAACAAGCTCCAGCACGCCGACCTCGATGACGGGACGTTCACGATCTCGAACCTCGGCATGTTCGGCGTCGAGCAGTTCGTCGCCGTTCTCAACCCGCCGCAGGCTGCCATCCTCGCCGTCGGCGCGACCGATGACCGCGCCGTCGTTCGCGACGGCGCGGTCGTCGTCCGCCCGATGATGACGGTCACGCTCACCGTCGATCACCGCGCCGTAGACGGAGCGCCCGCTGCAGAGTTCCTGGAGACGGTGAAGGCGCTCCTCGAGGATCCCGCCCTCGCGCTGTGAGGCCCGGCGCGGTGCGGATCGCGGCCGCAAATGGCAACAGGTGACGGCGTGATCCGAAACGGCGGGCACCTCGACGTGCCCTTCATGCGCTCGATGCTGACGCACGCCTACAACTGGCACGTCACGAAGTTCGAGACGGACGTCCCGCTCTCGCGCTACGTCGACGGCTGGGTCGCAAGGGCGACACCGCGCTGATCGCGATCGACGAGGGCCACCGACTGGGCGCCGGCTGGTACCGCCTCTTCCGAGCCGGAGCGCCGGGTTACGGGTTCATCGACGAGCAGACGCCGGGGCTCACGATCGCGGTCGTCCCCGGCCGGCGCGGCGAGGGCATTGGGCGAGAGCTCCTCCACGCCTTGGTCGAGCGTGTGCAGGCCGACGGCTATCCGGCGCTCTCGGCGTCGGTAGACGGAGCCATCCCGAGGTGCACATCTTCGAGCGGGAAGACTTCGAGACCGTCGGCGAGACCAGCAGACGCTGACGATGCGACGCGCCTTCGCGCCCGCTGGCTGAATCTGGACGGAGACCGCGGAAAGGGCCACGAACGTGGCCCTTTCCGCACCCGGGGCGCTCGGCTCAGGCTTTTCTTCGAGCCCGATTCGCCTCGGTGGCTGTGGCCTCCATGAGCTCAGGAGGCTGTTCGAGAACGATCAGTCATCCATGTATCGCACGAGAGCGAACTGGTCGTTGGAAAACCACCGGTCAGGATTCGTCCGTGTTCCAAAGCGACGGCCTGCCCCTGATCGACGAGGCCGAGATTCGTGGTCGTGATCCGCCGACGCCGAGCTTGAGTCCAGCGTGCCGTTGGTGTTGTAGCGCTCCACGAGGAAGTCCAGCTCGGTCGCTCCTCCGGCCACGTGAGCACGCCCCACGACGATGATCTTGCCGTCATCGTTGACGGTCAGGTTCCGCTCTCGCCGCACTCTGTCCCGTCGTCAAAGCGGTTACAACCATGCCGTTGCCATCCACACCGAAACCAGTGTCCCAGTCGTCCGCGTTCGAGGCGGGTCAGGATCAAGTCCGTGCGACCAGCGTCGCGCCGCTCGTGAAGCCCAGCCTGACGATCTTGTTCGTCAGCTTGAAGAGCAGTCATGAGCGCGACACCGCCGCCCCTGACGGGTCGCGGCGTAGCCGGTGCCGTTGAAACT
>CAWFPC010000010.1:0-102424 GCA_963817745.1 uncultured Chloroflexia bacterium | reverse complement strand
TGCACGGGGTCGGCGACACGGCCCTGTGGCAAGGAGAGGTGCGCGCAGCTCGCGCCGCCTACGACGAGGGACTATCGATCGCTCGGTCCCAAGGCACGTCCGAGGACGTGTCGCTGTTTGCCTTCCACCTGGCGCAACTTTCGTGGTTGGTCGGCGAGTTGGATGCGGGCGAACGGTTCGGCGAAGAGGCGCTCCGCGTCGGCCGCGAGGCTGGCAGCACAACTTGGCCACCCTACGCCTTGTTCGTCCTCGCGAGCCTCGCGCACGAGCGCGGTGACGTCTCAGCGGCCGGCGCCCGATACCGGGAAGCGATCGAACTCGCCTGGCAACACCACGACCGGCTGTGTATCCGGATGGCGCTCCCTGGACTCGCCGGGCTCGCCACGCTCGAGGGCGACCCGGTCCGCGCGCTTCGGCTGGCTGGCGCCGCGAACGCCCTCGAAGAGAACGCAGGATCTGGGCGTTTCCGCCGATCCGCGACCGGCACGAACGTTGGCTTGCGGCGGCCAGGGAAGCTGTTGATCCGCAAGATGGCGAGGCTGCCTGGGCGGCGGGCCGCGCGCTGCACCTCGATGAGGCGGTCGCGTATGCGCTCGAGGAGGCGACCGCGACCGACGATCCCGTCGCCGGAGCCCGGAACGAGTCGGACGACCCGCTTACCGCGCGCGGCGCGAGGTTCTCGAGCTCATCGCCCGGGGGCGGTCAAACCGCGAGATCGCGGAGGCTTTGTTCGTGACCGAGCACACCGTGAAGTACCACGTCGCCTCGCTCTTCAGCAGGCTGGACGTGACCAGCCGGGCCGAGGCGGTTGCGCGCGCGTCAGCGCTTGGGCTTCTGCCGGACCGGACCTGACGGGCGAAACGTCGAGCTGAATCAACTAGCCACGTCCCTCGCAACAAACTAGCCGTTCGGGGAGGCTCACGGCGCCACGCCTCGACGCACGATTTACCGCGTTCGGCTGGGATCACCACGGAGGGTGGTCGGCCGGAGAAGCGAAGGGACCCAGGCCATGGCGCTCATCGCAAATGCCCAATCGACAAGGAGGGTCCACGCGCCGTGAGCGCACAGCGCGAGCGGCATGACACCGCCCCGGGGATCCTTGACCCGCAAGTGCCGCTGGCAGCCGGGTCACGGGCACCCCACTTCACTCTGCATGACGGGGCGCACTCGACCATGGGCCTCACCGACCTTCTTGGACGTGCCGCCGTTCTCGTCTTCTACGTCGCCGATTGGCACCCGGTAGCCAGCGACCAGCTCGGCCAGTTGACGGAGTTGCAGCCGGAGTTCGAGCGCCTGAGATCGTCTGTGGTCGGGATCGCCGTCGATAGCCCCTGGTCCCATGCGGCCTTCGCGGCCGAGAAGTCCATCACATTTCCGCTACTGTCCGACGATGCGCCAGCGGGCCACGTCGCGCGTGCCTTCGGCGTGTACTCGTCGGCGTCAGGCCGAAGCGAGCGGGCTCTGTTCGTCCTGGATCCCTCGGGGATGGTGGTTTGGAGCGAAACGTTTCCGGACACCGTGAACCCTGGCGTGGACGCCGTCCTGAGCGCACTTGAAGCAATCGGGCACACTCCATTGAGCGACGTGGTGCCCTCCGCGAGCAGGGACTAGATCGTGCTCAGGGTTGGTCGGCCTCCTCCCGATTCCATGGCGTCACCATCTTGGGGGCTTGATTGCTCGTCGCTTGCACAGTCAGTTCGCTGAGCGCGCTGACGACGCGTCGCGGAACCCCGCTGATGGCGGTCAGGTCGATCCCTGTCGCCGCCGGGGAAGCGGACATTCGGCGGGAAGCCCGAGCAGCCGACCGATCTGTCGTCGGTGGGCGGCCACGTAACCGTAGACCGGCTCGAGCAGCAGGTGGCCGAGACGATGATCGAGCAGGACGGCCAGGAGCCGCCATCTCGGGACTCGTCCGGCGGCGATCACCGCTTGCGCTCCGGTCAGGATCGCGTCATCCGAGCGGACGAAATGGATCGTTTCCGTCAGCGGCCTGCCCTGGACCAGGGCAGCCACCCGGGGATCGTCCTCGACATCGCCCAGCGCCAGCAACCCGAGACGCGAGGGAGGAACCCTGGTCTCGAGCCACCCGGCCGTGGCCACGCAGATCCCGCAATCCGCGTCATAGAGGAGGCTTCCGGACCGATCGACACGATCGCTCATCGGATCGATCCTGCAGGTCGCGTCACCGGCGCCGCCGGCGGCGCAACGCCATGAAACATGCTCGCCATCGCTATCAAGTTTCGACCACGCCGCCCGGCGGGTCAAGCCTAGGCCCGTCGGCTGGGCCTCCTCGCACCATCGAGGCGTTCGCGGTCAGCTATGGGACACAGACCGAGCGCGATCACCAGGCGCTCCTCCAGGCGGAGGCCGACGGTCGCATCGACGTGCGACGCGGGGTCTGAAGCGATGCAGCCGAACGCTCGGTCGCCGGTCAGGCGGGCTGGCCAAGCGCCACGGTGAGCCCGGCGCGGGCGACCCTGGACCGGGCCGTCGAAGCCAGTCCGGGCGGCTTGGCGCGCGCGACGCCGATCCATGCCGGGCATCAGGTGGGTCAGGATCAACGCCCCGACGCCGGCCTCGGCCGCCTGGCGACCGGCGTCCCGGGCGCTCGACAGCGACCAGATCAGGTCGGCCGGCACCGCGTCGATGAACGACGCCTCGGCGAGCAGCAGGTCGGCGCCACGGGCCAGCTCCACGAGCGCCGGGTCCGGAGCCGAGTCGCCGGTATAGACCATCGATGCGCTGCCGGCCGTCAGCCGTACCCCGACGTTCGGCACGGAGTGTGGCAGGGCCCGGGTCTCGATCCGGAACGGGCCAACGGTCACCGACTGCCCCGCGTCGAGGGGCTCGAGGACGTACGCGTCGGCGAGCATCCCGGGTCGATCGAGCGCGAGCACCGCGTCGACGGCACCCGGCAGGCTGTGGACCGGCAGCGGCCCCGCCGGCACGTCCTGGAAGGCACGGGCCCGCAGGAGCGGGTTCAGGTCGGCGCAGTGGTCCGGATGGCGGTGGGTGACGAGGACCGCGTCGATCGCATCCGCCGGCACGTCCCGCAGGAGCCGTGGCAGGACCGCGTAGCCGGGGTCGATCAGCAGGCGAGATCCGTCGTGCTCGACCAGGTAGCCGCTGCAGGCCTCGCCGGCCGCCGGCCACGCGCCGCAGCCGCCGAGGATCGTCAGGATCACCGTCCAAGGCTACCGCGACTCGGTCGACTCCGACGATGCGTGGAGAGCGCGGCGCCTGGATCGTGGGCTCGACGAACTGCCTCGTCCTGTGGTGGAGTGTGCTCGTGCCCGCGCCATTGATCATCGCCGCCGCCCAGCCCCGGATCGTGTCGTACGACGTCGCCAGGAACGCCGCGACGCACGCGGCGATGGTCCGCTCGGCCGCGGCTCGGGTCGTGGTCTTTCCGAGCTGTCCCTGACCGGCTACGAGCTGGACGCGCCGCTGATCGCCGTTGATGACCCACGGTTGACGGCCCTTCGTGACGCCTGTGCCGCGACCGGGAGCACGGCGCTCGTCGGCGCACCGGTCGCGGGTGATGGGGACGACGTGCATCTCGGCATCGCTCGTGGTCGATGGCGAGGGTGCGACCGTGGCCTACCACAAGATGTGGCTGGGTGGCGCCGAGCCCGAGCGGTTCACGCCCGGGACCGAGCCGGCAGTCCTCGTCGTCGACGGCTGGCGTCTGGGCCTGGCGATCTGCAAGGACACCGGGGTCGCGCAGCACGCCGCCGACACCGCCGCGCTCGGGATCGATGTCTACGTCGCGGGTGTCCTCGAGAACGCCGGAGGACGCCGCTGTCCCCGAGGAGCGCGCCCGGCGGATCGCCGACGGATCACGGGGTCTGGGTGGCGATCGCGAGCTTCGCCGGCTCGACCGGTGGCGGTTACGACCACGCCCCGGGCGGCTCCGGCATCTGGGCGCCCGACGGGATCGCGGTCGCGCGAGCCGGCGCGGAGCCCGGCGAGATCGCGCGCGCGACGCTGACCCACCCGACGACCTGACCACTCCACCCGCCGCCGACGAGGAGCGACGTGCCCCGAACCACCGCCGACTGGAAGAGGATGAACGACCCCGTGATCGCCGAATTCCGCGCGACCCACGGGAAGACGAGCCGCAAGTACCCGGTCATCCTCCTGACCACGACCGGTGCCAGGAGCGGCAAGCCGCGCGTCACGCCGCTCAACTTCAGCGTCGACGGCGACCGGCTCGTGGTGATCGCCTCCAAGGGTGGTTCGCCGACCCATCCGGCCTGGTATCTCAACCTCGTCGCCAACCCGATCGTGACGATCGAGCACGACGGCGAGACGTTCCAGGCTCGCGCGTCCACCGCGGAGGAGCCGGAACGAACGCGGCTGTTCGACCAACAGGCCGCCGTCATGTCGTTCTTCGACGGGTATCGCAAGCGGGTCAAGGCGCGCGAGATCCCGGTCGTCGTGTTCGAGCGCCTGGACTGAGCGCCGCGGCCGTGGGCGCGCCACGGGCCGCGTCTCCTCCCGCTCCGGCTATCCTGCGCGGGTGACGGCAGGTCGATCGAGCACCTCGTTGCGGCTCGGCCTGCGCGCGAACGCGGGCCAGTTCGCGTTGCTCGTCGCGATCAACGGTCTCGTCGGCGCGATGGTCGGGCAGGAACGGACGGTCCTGCCGCTCCTCGCGGTCGATGTCTTCGGGCTCACCGGCGTCGCATCGGCGCTGACGTTCCTCATCGCCTTCGGGCTGACGAAAGCCGCCACGAACCTCGCGGCAGGAGCGCTGTCCGATCGGTATGGCCGCAAGCCCGTGCTGGTCGCCGGCTGGCTCATCGGCGTCCCGGTACCGCTCATCCTGATCTTCGCGCCGACATGGGAGTGGGTCGTCTTCGCGAACGTCCTGCTCGGCATCAACCAGGGGCTCACCTGGTCGACGACGATCGTGATGAAGATCGATCTCGTCGGCCCCGCCCGACGCGGCCTCGCGATGGGCTTCAACGAGGCGGCCGGGTACGGCGCGTGGCGGTGACGGCGCTCCTGACCGGGTACATCGCATCCCAGGCGGGTCTGCGGCCGGAGCCGTTCTTCGTCGGTCTCGCGGTCGTGGCGCTCGGCCTCGGGCTATCGGTGTTCTTCGTGCGCGAGACCCGGGACCACGTCGCGCTGGAAGGGGCGAGCCGCGCTCCCGCCGCGCACATGTCGTGGCGGGAGGTGTTCTGGCGGACGACGCTCCACGACCGGAGCCTGTCCGCGGCGTCGCAGGCCGGCCTCGTCAACAACCTCAACGACGGGATGGCCTGGGGGCTGCTCCCGCTGTTCTACGCGGCGTCGGGCCTGTCGATCGCCGAGATCGGCGTCCTCGCCGCGGTGTACCCGGCGGTCTGGGGTGTCGCCCAGCTCGGCACGGGGGCGCTGTCGGACCGGGTCGGGCGCAAGCCGCTGATCGCGGGCGGGATGCTGCTGCAGGCCGCGGCGATCGCCGGGATCGCGGCCAGCGGGTCGTTCCTGCCATGGGCCGTGTCCGCGGCGGTCCTCGGGCTCGGGACCGCGATGGTCTACCCGACGCTGCTCGCGCGATCGCCGACGTCGCGGAGCCGGCCTGGCGCGCGTCCTCGATCGGCGTGTATCGGCTGTGGCGCGATCTCGGGTTTGCGGCGGGCGCGATCGTCGCCGGCGTCGTGGCGGACCGCTTCGGGATGACCAGCGCGATCGCCTTCGTGGCGGTGTTGACGGCGCTGTCGGGCGTCGTGGTGCTCGTCCGGATGCAGGAGACCCACCGACGGTCGCCGGTCGATCCGGTGGCGGCGCCTGCCGTCGTGCCGCCGCCCGGCTGACACGCCGACACCGGCGCGCGGCGGGTAGGCTGTGGCGGGCCGGAGTGGCGGAACTGGCAGACGCAGCGGACTTAAAATCCGCCGCCCGCAAGGGCGTCCGAGTTCAAATCTCGGCTCCGGCACCACATTGGCATCCTATTGGCATCGTCGCCGTTGCTCGGCCGGAGGTGGCCGCTGGGTCAACTCCGCCTGCGGTACGGGTCCCATGCATAACGCTGGTCGCGCAGCCAGCCCTGCGCGAGGCACCATGGCTAACAACGTCGGCTGATCGCGGCACGAGCAATACGACCGGGCAACGATCTGGGATCGTCGATATCAGGGGAGTCCATGTCGCAGGTGCTTGACCGGGGGGATCGTTGCGGCCCCGGTGGTACACGTGGACCGATGGTTCAGATCGGCAACGGAGCGAGCCGTTCGCTGGTGCCACCTCGTACCCGCGGAGGCGGGCGAGATGTACGTGCAGGTACTCCCGGGGCGCTGGGACACCAACACCGCCACCGCGAGGACCGACATGACGAGCAGGACGTGACGGCGATGGCGTCGATGCGCCTCACTTCGTCACGAGCTCAACCTCTTCCGTCGAAGCCCTCCGAACCGGCTCTTGCGCTCCTGGAGCCGCGGCCGGGACGGTGTAGCCGTCGTGCCCGAAGGCCGTGGCGCTGAGCTTCACGAGCCGCTCGGCGGCCGGCGATCGCGGCGCGCCGAGGACGATCGGCACGCCCTCGTTCACGGCCTTGAGATAGAGGAACGGGTCGTACGGCAGGTCGACCGAGATCTTCGTGCCGAGCGCCGCCTCGATGTCGCGGAGCTTGAGGATGTCGCGCGCGAACATGTTGTTGAGGACGAACGTCGACTTGGCGCCGATCGAGCCGGCCTCGTTCAGGTAGTCGAGCAGCGCGTGGACCGCCTTGAGCGCGGCGATCTCCGGGTAGACCGGCAGGATCACGGTCTCGGCGGCCTCGAACACGGTGAGCGTCCGCTCGTCGAGCACGGAGCCGGCGTCGATGACGACCGACGTCGTAGCCCTCCAGCAGGGTCCCGAGCAGGTGCGCGACGTGGTCCGGCGTGATGAGCTCGGCCGATCTCGGGGTTGCCGGGAGCGGCGAGGACGTGCAGGCCGCTGTCGTGGCGCATCGCGTACGTGCGCAGCAGCTCCGGCTCGCGCAGCGCCGCTTCGTCGCGGATGACGTCGGCGAGCGTCTGCTTCGGATCGAGGTTGAGGTGCGTCGCCACGCCGCCGAACTGGAGCGACAGGTCGACGAGCACGACCCGATCCGGCCGATCCTTGCGCCGCCGCCACGGCGATGTTCGTCGCGATCGTGGTCGTCCCGACGCCGCCCTTCGGGCTGTAGACGGCGACGGTCCGGCGCGCCCGCCCGAGCGTGAGGCCGTCGGTCGAGAAGATCGGCGCGAGGTCCTTCGAGCGCTGGAAGCGCAGCAGCAGCGCCTCGATGCGCGCCTCGACCTCGCGGCTGTCGAACGGCCGGGCGATGACGTCGTCGGCGCCGGCTTCGAGGAACCGGATGCGCTCCTCGACGTCGTCGGTCGCGGCGACGCACAGGACCGGCACCGCCGCCATCGCCGGGGTGGCGCGGATCTCGCGGCAGACCTCGACCGGGGACTTCGTGTCGGCCTCGCCATCGACGGCGCCCAGGTCGATGATCGCCAGCTGGTGTTCGACGACCTGGCCGAAGGCCTCGTCCGCGTCGGTGAGAGCTCGTCACCGTGTAGCCCGCCCCGCTCAGGATGGGCGAGAGCGAGGCGGTGGCCGCGGGATCGGTCTCGATGATCAGGATGGTGCTGGCGGGCACGGAGCCTCCGGGGCGCTGGGGTCGGGTCGGGGATGAGGGATCTGGCGGATGAAACGATAGCGAGGATACATCGGGGGTCGCGACCGGCGCGACCGCGGTCCGGCGTCGGGGCTGGCGGAGCCGACCCGTGCTAGACTACGGCCCGTTTCCTTTCCGCTCCGTGCCGATCGGCGCGTCCGACGTCAACGGGGCATCCCCATTGGAAGGAGTGTCTGCGCGCATGCGCCGTTACGAACTCATGCTCGTGATCCGTCCCGACGTCCCGGACGACAAGAGCCAGGCGGTCGTCGACCGCACCACCCGACAGATCACCGCCGCCGGCGGTCAGATCGTCAAGGTCGCCCCGTGGGGCCGCCGCCGCCTCGCCTATCCCATCGATCGGTTCCGCGAGGGCTCGTACCACATCGTCCTGTTCCAGGCCCCGGGCGAGGCCATCACCGAGCTCGAGCACACGCCTGCTCATCACCGAAGAAGTGCTGCGCCACCTCATCACCCGTGACGACCGCCCGGTGAAGGCGTCGCGCCGCGACGGCACGGATGCCGAAGCGAGCGACGAGGATGACGACGGCCTGCCCGACCTCGACATCGACGAGGACGAGGACGAGCTCGATCGTCCCGAGCGGATCGGCGAGGACGAGAGCGAAGCGGCACCGGCCGCGATCGACTGAGGAGCGCGACGACGATGGCCCTCTGCAAGGTGATGATCATCGGCAATCTCGGGTCGCGATCCCGAGATGCGCTACACGCCGACCAACCGCGCCGTGACCCAGTTCAACGTCGCGGTGAACCAGAGCACCAAGAACCAGCAGACCGGGGAGTGGGTCGAGGAGACCGACTGGTTCCGCGTCAGCGTCTGGGGTGACCGCGCCGAGCGCATGGCGGAGACGCTGCGCAAGGGCAACAAGGTCTTCGTCGAGGGTCGGTTCAAGACCCGCGAATTCGAAGGCCGCGATGGCCAGAAGCGGACCTCCCTGGAGATCACCGCCGATTCCATCGTCAACCTCGAGCGGCGCGGCCGCGACGAGGAAGGTGCCTTCGCGGCGCCGGGCGCCGGCGGCTTCAGCGGCGGTGCGCCCGGCGGTGCCGGGGGTGCCGGCGGCGGCGACGAGGATCGTGGTGCGGGTCGCAGCGTCCAGCCCACCCGGCCGCGCTCCGACGACACCGACCTCGACGACCTTCCCTTCTGATCACGACGACCCAGGAGACCTGACCCATGCCTCCCGCCCGATCATCGCGCAAGCGCGACGACTTCTACCGCGACCGCCGACGTCGCAAGGTCTGCGCGTTCTGCGCCGACAAGACCGCCCAGATCGACTACAAGGAGGTCAACCGCCTCCGCCGCTACCTGTCCGAGCGCGCCAAGATCGAGCCGCGTCGCAAGACCGGCACGTGCGCCGGCCACCAGCGTGAGCTCGCCGTCGCCCTCAAGCGCGCGCGCCACGTCGCCCTGCTCCCGTACGCGCCCCAGCACCTCCGCCCCTAGTCGCATGACCGTCGGGCGTCTTCGTGCCCGCACGCCCGCCGATCGGCTCCTGAGGTGGTCGTCGGCCTGCTGATGCTCGCCGGCGGCGCCGCCGCCGGCGTCTTCGGGTCGCTGCTCGGCCTGGGCGGCGGCGTGCTCATCGTGCCGCTGCTCGACGCTCGGCTTCGGCCTGCCGCTGCGCGAGGCGGTCGGCGTCTCGCTCGTGTGCGTGATCATGACCAGCAGCGCCGCCGCGGGCGTCTACCTCGAGCGGCACGTCGCGAACCTGCGGCTGGGCATGACCCTGGAGCTGTTCACCGCCGTGCGGCGCGCTGGTCGGCGGCTCCATCGCGTTCCTGCTCGACGAACGATTGCTGGCGGTCCTGTTCGCCGGCCTGCTCGTCTACGTCGCGATCTCGATGGCCCGGGCGAAGCCCGCGACCCCGTCGCCGGCGCGGCCGGGGATCGCCGCTCACGGCCTCCGCCGCCGACGCGCCCGCCGACCCGGACCTCGCGACGGCCGACCCGGCGCTCCTGGGCGCCCACGACCACGCGACCGCGCCGACGGTCGCGGGCCGGCGTCGACGCGTACCTCACCGACCTGTCGGGCGACGACTACACGGTGCGCAACCTCGGCCGCGGGATCGTCGGATCGGCGGGAGCGGGCGTCGCATCGGCGCTCCTGGGCATCGGCGGCGGGATCATCAAGGTGCCGCTGATGCACCTCGCGATGGGCATCCCGCTGCGCGTCGCGACGGCCACGAGCAACCTGATGATCGGGATCACGGCGGCGGCGAGCGCCGTGATCTACCTGCTCCGCGGCGAGATCGACCCGTACGTCGTCGGCCCGACGGCGATCGGCGTGTTCCTCGGCGCGACGCATCGGATCCCGGCTCGGCGCACCGCATCCAACTGCGCTACTTGCGTATCCTGTTCGTCGTCGTGCTGCTCTACACCGCGGTCCAGATGCTGCTCCGGGCCGTCGGTTGACCGAGCGCCGCGGATCGGTCGTGCGCCGCGAATCGGCGCGCGAGTTCGAGCGGGTCATCGGCCGGCTGCTCATCGTCCTGACCTATGTCTCGGTCGGGCTGCTCGTCGTCGGCGTCCTGCTGATGATCGCGTCCGGGATCTCGCCGCTGGATGGCGGTCCGCGCTTCGATCCCGGCGCGCCTCGTCGCCGATCTCGTCGCCCTGAGCCCGGCCGGCTTCCTGTGGCTCGGCGTCATCGCCGTCATCGCGACGCCGATCAGCCGGGTCGTCGGGGCGGCGTTCGGATTCGCGCGCGCAGGCGATCGCCTGCTCGTGGCCGTCGCGCTCGGCATCCTCGTCGTCATCGCCGTCGGCGTGGCGACGACGCTCGTCACGGAGGTCTGACTCGGCGGTGGAAGTCCCCATCCTCATCGTCTCGTTCGTGATCATCCTCGCCGGCGCCGAGCTGTTCACGAACGGCATCGAGTGGTTCGGGCGGAAGCTCCAGCTCGCCGAGGGCGCGGTCGGCTCGGTGCTGGCCGCCGTCGGCACGGCGCTGCCCGAGACGATGATCCCGATCATCGCGATCCTGTTCGGGACCGGCGCGTCGTCGCACGCGATCGGCGTCGGGGCGATCCTGGGCGCCCCGTTCATGCTCGCGACGCTCGCGATGTTCGTGACCGGCGTCGCGGTGCTCGACCGTCGCGCGCAAGCGGACGACCGGCGACACGATGCAGGTGGACACCCACGTCCTCGGCCACGACATGCGCTACTTCTGGATCGCCTACGCGATCGCCATCGGGGCGGCGTTCCTGCCCCTCGAGCCGGTCTGGCTGAAGTGGATCGTCGCGGTCGTGCTCCTCGGGATCTACGCCTGGTACGTCAAGGCGCACTTCGAGGCCGATCCCGACGTCGATGCGGAGGACCTCGCGCCGCTGCGCTTCCACCGACTGGATCGCGGCGCACATCGGACCGATCCGAGCGCGCCGCGGCTGCGGGTCGTGAACGTGCAGGTGCATCGCGGCCCTGGCGCTCATCGTCATCGGCGCGATCGCCTTCGTCGGTGCGGTCGAACAGCTGTCGGTGACGCTCGGCGTCGACGAGGTGCTGCTCGCCCTCGTGATCGCACCGATCGCCACCGAGCTGCCGGAGAAGTTCAACTCGATCATCTGGGTCCGCGGCGGCAAGGACACCCTGGCGATGGGCAACATCACCGGGGCGATGGTCTTCCAGTCGACCATCCCGACGGTGGTCGCCCTCCTGTTCGCGTCCGTCCGCGTGGCAGATCGCGGAGGGCTCGTACGTGGCCTTCGCATCGGCCGGCATCGCGTTCGCCGCCACGGCCGCGATCTTCCTGCCGATGATCCGCCGCGGCCGGTTGCGCGGGCGATCGCTGCTCGTCGGCGGCCTGTTCTACCTCGTCTATCTCGCCCTCGTGATCGCGGTCGTCACGGGCGTCATCGGCGGACCGGTCGAGGCGCACTGAGCGCGTCGCTCCGGATCCGGCGGCCCGCCGGGCCGCGCGGAACCCGCTGATATACTGCGCCGACCTCGCTCAGTCCCGGATCACGAGGAGCAGCGACGACATGGTCACCGAGCACGCCGCCGAGGCCGCGGCGACGCCGACACCCCATCACGCACCGGCGCCCGGCTCGCTCGACGAGCTGATCTGCTACTTCGAGGGCGACTACGTCCCGATGCGGGACGCGAAGGTCAGCATCATGACCCACGCCTTCATGTACGGGACCGCGACGTTCGAGGGCATCCGGGCCTACTGGAACGAGGAGCAGGGCCGGCTGTACGGCCTGAAGGTCCGCGAGCACGTCGAGCGCATCCGCCAGTCGTGCAAGATCCTGTTCATGCAGGACGTGCCGTCCGTCGACGAGCTGACCGGCATGATCGTCGAGACCGTGCGGCGGAACGGCTTCCGCGAGGACTGCTACATCCGCCCGTCGTTCTACAAGTCGACGCGGGCGATCGGCGTGCGCCTCCACGACCTCGACAACGAGCTCTACATCGTGGCGCTGCCGTTCGGGAACTACATCGACACCGCCAAGGGCGTGCGGGTCATGACCTCGACCTGGCGACGCAACGCCGATGAGGCGCTCCCGGCCCGCGGCAAGATCGTCGGCGGGTACGTCAACATGGCGTTCCAGAAGACCGAGGCGGAGCTCAACGGCTTCGATGAGGCGGTCGTGCTGACCGCGAGCGGCCACGTCAACGAGTCGTCGGCGGCGAACATCTTCGTCGTCCGCGACGGCGTCGCGCTGACCCCGCCGGTGAGCGACGACCTGCTCGAGGGCATCACCCGCAAGGCGCTCATGGAGCTGCTCGCGAACGAGGGGATCCCCACGGCCGAGCGGTCGATCGATCGGTCCGAGCTGTACGTCGCCGACGAGGTCTTCGTGTGCGGCACGGGCGTGCAGGTCTCGCCGGTCATCGAGGTCGACCACCGCCCGGTCGGTGCGGGCGAGATCGGGCCGATCGCGCGGCTGGTGCGCGACCGCTACTTCGATGCGGTCCGCGGCCGGCTGCCCGAGTACGCCCACTGGCTCACGCCGATCGAGTGATCGCGCCGCGCGGCGCGAGCGTGGACGTAACGCGGCGCGGCGTCCGAGCGAGCCGGCGTGGCCGAGAGGCCACGGCCCTCAGGACGAGGGCGGCGGCCGGAGGTCGGGGGTATCGCGCCCGACGGTGATGATCACGTCCGCCCGGATCGCGGGGTCGTTCGCCGTGTCGACAGTGACCTTGAAGCGCTTCTCCAGGTAGGCGATCGTCTCGGTCAGCTTCGTCTCGGCGCCGTTGTAGACCACGATCTTCGTGTCGCGCGGCACGTTCCCCTCGGGCTTCTGGCGCGGCGCCGATGCCTGCAGCCCCTGGCTCTCGAGGTATCCGGCCACGCGCGTGCCGCGGTTGGCGTCGCTCGTGCCGTTGAGCACCCACACCCGGCCACCCTCGGCCGACAGCGTCTCGCGCCGGGCCTCGAGCTCGGGATCGACCTTGAACGCGTTCTTGATCGAGTTCTTGATCGCGGTGATCTTGGGGAGGACGACGCAGCCGCGCGGGTCGCTGCACGTGTCCTGGGAGTAGAGCGGCGGCGAGAAGACGTACGAGCGGATGTTCGCGGTGTCGATCTCGGACGCGAGGCCGAGGAGGTTCGGCAGCTGGTCGAGCGGGATGTCGGTCTTGACGGTGTTCTCGAGCGCCTCGACGAGCTCGGGCAGCTTCGGGAGCAGCCTGACGGGATCGGCCTGCTCGCGCATCGAGAGGAGGATCCGCTGCTGGCGCGCGCCGCGGTCGAAGTCCGACGAGGTGTTGCGCGACCGGGCGTAGCGCAGGGCCTGGGTGCCGTTCATGTGCTGCAGGCCGCTCGGGATGTAGAGCCGCACGTTGCGGCCCACGCCGGCCGGGTATTCGTTGTCGACGACCGGGGTCTGGACGTTGACCGTCACGCCGCCGACGGCGTCGACGACCCCCTTGAACCCGTCGAAGTCGACCTCGACGAAGTACTTGATGTCGAGCCCGTACAGCTCGCCGAGCGTTGCCTTCAACGCGTTGTAGCCGCGGACCTTGTCATTCCCCGGCCAGAGGTCGGAGCGCTTGTAGTTGTTGATGTAGAGCGAGTTGATCTTCTGCCGGTAGGTCCGGCCCCACAGCGAGCGCGCCGGACCCGGCGGGATCGGGACGTCCACCGTGTCGCGCGGCAGGCTGAACATCGCGACCTTCTTCGTCACCGGGTCGATCGACACCGTGATGAGCGTGTCGGTGCGGTGGCCGCCGCCCTGCTTGTCGGCACCGATCAGCAGGATGTTGAGCCGCTCCTGGCCGTCCCACGGCGGGATCGAGACGTTGGGCACGGGCGTGCCGACGATGGTCGGTTCCGGGGTGGGGGAGGCGGTCGGCTCGCCCGTCGCATCCGGGGTCGCGCTGGCGTCCGGCGACGCCGACGGGTCCTCCTCGCACTCGCCCTCGACGTCCTCGCCGACGAAGATGCAGCCGCTGTTCAGCGCACTCAGGGCGATCATGTCGTAGCGCGCGACGACGACGTGGCTCCCGGCCATGACGAGGATCACCGCGAGCAGCCCGGCGATCGACAGCGTGTTCCGTGGCAGGCGGGCCGGTCCGAGCCGGCCGTCGCCGCCGGCCGCGTGCGCGTTCATGAACTCCGCCACGCGCCAGGCGTCGATGATCGCGACGAGGCGGTACAGCAGCGCGACGAGATTGACGACGAAGACCGAGGTCAGGGCGGCGGGGTTGAAGACGAGCCCGACGAGCTCGAGCCGGTCCATCCGCAGCACGACGCCCGCGCCGAGCGCGATCAGCAGGATCGGCACGGCCGCGAACCCGAGGGCGCGCATGGGCGCGCCGGCGTAGAGCTGGCCGAGGCCGGGGAAGAGGAGGGAGAGGAACGCCGCGACGAACGGCGACCGGGCGCGCGGTCGCGCGTCCTGCGGATTCTGCATCGCGCGTAGGATACTCGGACTCGCCGGACCGGGCCCACGGACCGGTCGTCGACCCATGTCCCATCCACCGGCAGTGCGGAGTCGCATGTTCCGACCCATCGATGCGAAGCCCGACTTCGTCGCCCAGGAGCACGAGCTCCTCGCCGCCTGGCGAGAGCGGCGGACCTTCGCCCGGCTGCGCGCGCAGAACGCCGGCGGCCCGCACTGGAGCTTCCTCGACGGACCGATCACGGCCAACAACCCGATGGGCGTCCATCACGCCTGGGGTCGCGCGTACAAGGACCTCTACCAGCGCTTCCACGCGATGCTCGGCGAGGACCAGCGCTACCAGAACGGGTTCGATTGCCAGGGCCTGTGGGTCGAGGTCAACGTGGAGCGCGACCTCGGGTTCACCTCGAAGCGCGACATCGAGGCGTACGGGATCGATCGGTTCGTCACGCTCTGCAAGCAGCGCGTCCTGACCTACGCCGCGCGCCAGACCGAGCAGTCGATCCGGCTCGGGATGTGGATGGACTGGAACGACCCGGACGAGCTGCGCCGGCTGCACGACCTGCTCGGTGACGACCCGAGCCAGGTCACGACCATCCAGGGCCCCGACGGGCCGGTCACCGACACCGTCGAGATGCTCGTCGGGCGGCTGGGCATGCCCGACACCGCCGGCTCGTACTTCACGTTCAGCAACGAGAACAACGACCTCATCTGGGGCTTCCTGGCCGAGGTCCACAGGCGCGGCTGGCTGTACAAGGGCCACGACACGATGCCGTGGTGCGCCCGCTGCGGCACGGGGCTGTCCCAGATGGAGCTCAACGAGGGCTACCAGGACCGCGAGGACCCGGGGCTCACCGTCCGCTTCCCGCTGCGCGATCGTCCCGGCGAGTCGCTCCTGGTCTGGACGACGACGCCGTGGACCCTGACGTCGAACGTCGCCGCGGCGGTCGGCGCCGACCTGCGGTACGTGCGGGTGCGCCAGGGCGAGGACCGGTTCTGGGTCGCGAAGGGCACGCTGAAGGCGGCGCTCGTCGGTCCGTTCGAGGTCGAGGAGGAGCTCGCCGGCTCGGCGCTCGTCGGCTGGCGCTACGACGGTCCGTTCGACGACCTGCCGGCGGTCCGCACGGCCTTCGCCGCGGCCGATGGCTACGAGCATCGGGTCGTCGAATGGGACGAGGTCGGCGAGGACGAGGGCACCGGGATCGTCCACATCGCGCCCGGCTGCGGCGCCGAGGACTTCCAGCTCGGCAAGGCGCTCGGGTTGCCCGTCATCGCCCCGCTCGATGAGTCAGGGATCGTGGTCGATGGCTTCGGGTCGCTGTCCGGTCGCGACGTCCGCGACGTCGCCGAGCCGATCATCGAGCACCTGAAGCACCACGACCGGTTCTACCGGCTGGAGCCGTATCTCCACCGCTACCCGCATTGCTGGCGCTGCGGCACGGCGCTCGTCTTCCGGCTCGTCGACGAGTGGTTCATCGACATGGGCCCGGTCTACGACCAGCCGCGCGAGACGCTGACCGCCGAACAGGTCGAGCGGAGCCTGCGCTACCAGATCATGGACGTCGTCGACACGATCCGCTGGATCCCCGACTTCGGCCACGAGCGCGAGCTCGACTGGCTGCGCAACATGCACGACTGGATGATCAGCAAGAAGCGCTACTGGGGGCTGGCGCTGCCGATCTACGACTGCGCGGCCTGCGGCACGATCGAGGTCATCGGCGGTCGTGACGAGCTGCAGCAGCGGGCCGTCGGCGGCTGGGAGCAGTTCGAGGGCCACTCGCCGCACCGCCCCTGGATCGACGAGGTGACGATCGCCTGTCCGAACTGCGGTGTGCCGGTCCAGCGGATCAAGGACGTCGGCAACCCGTGGCTGGACGCCGGCATCGTGCCGTTCTCGACGCTCCATTTCCGCGAGGACGCCGACTACTGGGCACGCTGGTTCCCGGCGGATTTCATCACCGAGAGCTTCCCGGGCCAGTTCCGCAACTGGTTCTACTCGATGCTCGCGATGTCGACGGTCCTGCGCCGCGAGGCGCCGTTCAAGACGATCTTCGGCTACGCCCTCGTGTTCGGCGAGGACGGCCGGCCGATGCACAAGAGCTGGGGCAACGCCATCGACTTCGACGAGGCGGCCGAGCGGATGGGCGTCGACGTCATGCGCTGGATGTTCGCCAAGGCGCGACCGGAGGAGAACATCCCGTTCGGGTGGCACGCCGCCGACGAGGCACGGCGGGAGCTGCTCGTGCTGTGGAACGTCTACGCCTTCTTCGTGACCTACGCCCGGCTGGCCGGCTGGACCCCGTCGGACACGGTCCTGCCCGTGGCCGAACGTCCGGCGCTCGACCGCTGGATCCTGTCACGCGCCGCGGGGACCGCGGCCACGGTCGAGGAACGGCTGCGCGACGTCGACGCGGTGGGGGCCACCCGGGCGTTGTCGGCCTTCATGGACGGGCTCTCGACCTGGTACCTGCGGCTGTCGCGCGAGCGGATGCGCCGGAACGACGACGCCGCCGACCGGGACGCCGCCTTCGCGACGCTGCATGAGGCCCTCGTCGCCACGACCCGGATGCTGGCGCCCGTCCTGCCGTTCCTGTCCGACGGCATGTACGGCAACCTCGTGCCGACGGTGGACGAGGCGGCGCCCGACAGCGTCCACCTGACCGCCTGGCCGACCGATGCCCTCGCCGCGCACCACGACCTGCTCCTCGAAGCCCGGATGCAGACCGCGCAGGGCGCGGTCGACCTGGCCCGGACGCTGCGCAGCGCGAACGGCATCCGCAATCGCCAGCCGCTGGCGCGGGCCTGGCTCGCCGCGCCCGATCGCGGGGCCGCCCTCGACTACGAGCTGCTGCGGCTGGTCGCCGACGAGATCAACGTGAAGACCGTCGAGCCGATCGCCCATGGCTCGGACCTCGTGGATCGGCGCGTGAAGGTCCTGCTGCCGAAGGTCGGCAAGCGTCTCGGCGCGGCGATCCCGGCGGTCATGGCGGCGGCCCGCGACGGCGCGGTGGAGATCCACGACGACGGCACGGTGACGATCGCCGGTCAGACACTGGCCGCGGACGAGGTGGAGATCCAGGCGACGCCGCGGCCCGGCACCGCGGTCGCCGAGGACGACGGCCTCGTGCTCGTGCTCGACACGGCGGTCACCCCCGAGCTCCGAGCCGAGGGTGACGCCCGCGAGCTGGCACGCGCGGTGCAGGACCTGCGCCGCGAGGCGGCCCTCGCGCTCGACGACCGGATCACGCTCTGGGTCGACGGCCTCGGCGACGGGGTGGCCGCGCACCTGCCGGGCGTCCTCGCCGACACCCTGGCAGACCCGGGCAGCGGGCCGGCACCGGCCGGCGTGCAGCGGGCACGGGTCGAGCTCGACGGCGGCCCGGTCGATATCGCCCTGCGGAAGGTCGGATGACCGGACCGGCGAGCGTGGGGCGGCCGCGCTGGGCGGTGTTCCTCGGTCTCGCGGCGGCGGTCGTCGTCGTCGACCAGCTCACCAAGGCGTGGCTCGTCGCGAACGTCGCGGTCGACCAGGTGGTCGAGGTCGTCGGGGACTGGATCCGGCTCGATCTACACGCAGAACAGCGGGGCCCTCTTCGGGCTGTTCCGCGACCAGGCACTGCTCTTCGGCATCGTCTCGATCGGCGTCGTGGCGCTGATCATCTGGTACCACGGAAGCTCCGGCCGGAACACGCTGCTGTCGGTCGCGCTCGGGCTGCTGCTCGGCGGCGCCCTCGGCAACCTGATCGATCGCCTGCGGCTGGGCTACGTCGTCGACTTCGTCGACATCGGCATCGGCGACCTGCGGTTCTACACCTTCAACGTCGCCGACAGCGCCATCAGCGGCGCGATCCTGTTGCTCATCCTGCTCGCGGTCCTGCCGGACATCGGTGCGCGACTCGACCGGGGGCGCGGTGCCGCCGCTTCGCCAGCCCCGCTCGACGTCGACGAGACTGCCGGTGACCTCGGGGACAAGGTCGCCGATGCCTGACGCGCCGGTGATCGCGGGCATCCGGGTCCTCCATGTGCCCGAGGGGAAGACGGGACGCATCGACCGGTTCGTCGCCGACGCGACGGGTCTCTCGCGGAGCCACGTCCAGAAGCTCATCAGCGACGGCCGGTTGACCGCCGACGGCATGCCGCTCCGCGCGAACATGATCGTGGCACCCGGGACGGAGGTCCGACTCGACGTCCCCGAACCGGTCATGCTTGACTTGGCACCCGCGCCGGACATCGAGCTGCGGGTCGTGTACGAGGACGACGACCTGCTCATCGTCGACAAGCCATCGGGGCTGGTGGTGCACCCGTCCGCCGGCCATCACGACGGGGACACGCTCGTCAACGCGCTGCTGGCGCGCGCCGGTGGCGCCGAGTACGGCGGGATCGCCGGTGTCGCCCGGCCGGGGATCGTGCATCGGCTCGACCGCGATACGAGCGGGCTGCTGATGGTCGCCAAGCACGACGGCGCCCAGACCTCGCTCATGGCCCAGCTCAAGGCACGTCGCGTCCGCAAGACGTACCAGGCGCTGGTGCAGGGCAATGTGGCCGCGGCGGTGGGCCGGATCGAGGCGCCGATCGGGCGCGACCCCAAGCACCGCACGCGGATGGCGGTCGTCGCCGACGGCCGCGCCTCCACGACCGGTTACCGGGTCAAGGAACGCTTCGCCGACTGGACGCTGCTCGAGCTCGACCTGGTGACCGGACGGACGCACCAGATCCGGGTGCACCTCGACGCGATCGGGCATCCGGTCGCGGGCGATGTGGTCTACGGCACGGGGACGTCGCGGCGCGGCCCGGAAGGCCTCGATCGCCTGTTCCTGCACGCCTGGCGGCTGGAGCTCGCGGCCCCGTCCGACGGTCACCTGATCCGGGCGACCGCACCGTTGCCGTATGAGCTGGAGGAGGTCCTCGAGGGCCTGCGACAGGCGGCGACCGGCCGATGATCGCGCGATGACCGACGAGCGCCGGCCCACCGACACGCTCGACATGATCGTCGAGCCGGCGCACGTCTCCGACGATCCTGGCCGTCCGGATGACGTCATCGAGGGCGCGCCCGGTGCGATGCTCATCATCATCTCGGGCCCGTCCGGCGTCGGGAAGGACACGATCATCGACGAGATGCGCCGGCGCGAGTCCGCGGACGGCCATACCGGCGATCGGCACTACGTGGTGACGGTCACCACGCGGGCGCCACGCGACGGCGAAGTCGATGGCGTCGACTACCACTTCGTGAGTCGCGAGGAGTTCCTGCGGATCCGCGCCGACCGGGGATTCCTCGAGGCGAACGAGGTCCACGGCAACTGGTATGGATCGCCACGGCAGCCGGTCCGCGACGCGCTCGTCGGCGGCAAGGACGTCTTCCTCACGATCGACGTGCAGGGCGCCCAGGTCGTCAAGGACCAGGTGACCGAGGCGCTCCTCATCTTCATCACCCCGCCGTCGCTCGAGACGTTGTTCGACCGGCTCCGGGCGCGCGCGACCGAGACCGCGCACGAGCTCGAGGTCCGTCAGGCGAACGCGGCGGTGGAGCTCGCCCGGCAGCAGGACTACGACCACGTCGTGGTCAACAAGACCGGTGAGGTCGCCCTGACCGCCGAGCGGATCGAGGCGATCGTTGCCGAAGAGCACGCGGCGCACGCCGACCGGCGGGTCCGGGTCTAGGCCGAGCTGATGACCCTCGGGCTGGAGCCCGGGCGCGACGACACCGTGGTCCCGGCGGGCGCTTCGACGAGTGCCGCGATCGGCCGGGCGGCTCGTGGAGGTCGCGATCGATGCGGCCGGCGCCGGGGGTTCCCGGGTGTACACGTACGCCGTGCCGGACGCGCTGGCCGACATCGCCGCCGGGGAAGCGGTGCTCGTCGAGTTCGGCCGCCGGCAGGCGCTCGCCGTCGTGCTCGGCGAGGCGAGCGAACCGCCCGCCGCCACACCGAAACCCATCGTCGACCGGGTCCGCGCCGACGGCCCGCTGCTGCCGCCGCTCGGGCCTGACGCTGGCGCGCTGGATCGCCGATCACTACCTCGCCCCGCCGGCGCTCGTCATCCGGGCGATGCTCCCGCCGGGCCTGCTGGAGCGGCTCGAGCTCGTCGCGGAGCGGACGCCCCTGCCGGTGACGGACACGACCGATGTCGTGGACACGGACCTCATCGAGCAGCTCGACGGCGGTGCGCGTCCCGTGCGCGATCTCGCAGGCCCCGAGGGTCGCGCCGGTCTGCTGCGGCGTCTGCGCGCGCTCGAGGAACGTGGCCTGGTGACGCTGGACTGGACGCTCCTCGGGGCGTCGGCCGGACCGCGCTACGAACGATGGATCCGGCTCCTGCCAGCGGGTGTCGCCGTGGCGGAGGACCTCGCCGCCGGCCGCCGCCCGGCAGGGCGGCCATTGGGGCCGCGCCAGGTCGCGGCGCTCGCCGAGCTCGCGGCGGGGCAGGACGCATCGGGGCCGGACGCGACGGCGGTGACCGGCTCGGACGGCGTTCCCGCGGCCGGTGTCGTCGACCGGCATGGCGCCGCCGGCCTGGCCGGGCTCGTCCGGCGCGGCCTGGTCGAGACGGAGGTCCGCGAACGCCCGCGGCGGCCGCTGGCGACGCGGCCGCCGGGCCTGCGGGGTGGCCGCCCGCCACGGTCGACGCTCCTTCCCGCCCAGGCCGAGGCGGTCGACCGCATCGTCACGGCGATCGCGGCGCGCGATCCGAAGCCCCTCCTGCTCGACGGGGTCACCGGCGCCGGCAAGACCGCGATCTACGTCGAGGCGATCGCGGCGTCGCTCGCCGGCGGGCGTCCCGCACTCGTCCTCGTGCCGGAGATCGCCCTCGCGCTGCCGCTCGTCGATCGGCTGCGGGCCGACCTCGACGTCCGGATCGCGATGGTCCATTCGGGGCTCGGCGACGGCGAGCGCGCCGACGAGTGGCGCCGGATCCGCGCCGGCGACGTCGACATCGTCGTGGGTACGCGGCTGGCGGTCCTCGCACCCCTCGCCGATGTCGGGGTCGTGATCGTCGACGAGGAGCACGACGCGGCGTACAAGAGCGATCGGACGCCCCGGCTGCAGGCACGCGATGCGGCCATCCGGCTCGGGGAGGCCGCCGGTGCGGCCGTCGTGCTCGGGTCGGCGACACCCGCCGTCGACAGCCTGGGGCACGCCCTCGCCGGCCGGTTCGACCGGATCGTGCTGCCGCATCGTCCGGTCGGCGTCGCCGCGCCGGTCACCGTGATCGACCTGCGCGCCGAGCTCGCGGAGGGGAACCGCGGCCTGCTGTCCCGGGCGCTCGATGACGCGCTGGCGCGCCTCGATACGGCCGCCGGTGACCAGGCGATCCTCGTCCTCAACCGACGCGGGACGGCATCGGTCGTGCTGTGCCGTGACTGCGGGCACGTGCAGGCCTGCCCCGATTGCGAACGGCCGCTCGTCTACCACCAGGCCGGCACCACGTTGCGCTGCCATCACTGCGGCCGGGCAACGCCCATCGCGACCCGCTGCCCGGCGTGCGGCTCGCCGCGGATCCGCTACCTCGGCGGCGGGACGGAACGCGTGGAACGCGAGGTCCGTACCGCCCATCCGCGGCTCCGGGTCGCCCGGCTGGACCGCGACGTGGCGGAACGGCGCGGCGCCGCGGCGCGGGTGATCGATGCGTTCGCCGCCGGGCTGACCGACGTCCTCGTCGGCACGAGCCTCGTCGCCAAGGGGCTCGATATCCCGGCGGTCACGCTGGTCGGTGTCGTGTCATCCGACGTCGCGCTCAATCTCCCCGATGAACGAGCCGCTGAGCGGACCTACCAGCTGCTCAGCCAGGCGGTGGGCCGGGCGGGCCGCGGCGACCGACCCGGGCAGGCGATCCTGCAGACGTACCAGCCCGAGCATCCGGCGATCCGTGCGGTCGCCGAGGGCGATGCGGACGCGTTCTACGCCGCGGAGCTCGAGCTGCGCCGGCGGTTCGGCTCGCCGCCGTTCGGGCGGCTCGTGAAGCTCACGGTCGCGCTGGCGGATCGCGACGCGGCCGAGCGGGCGGGCGAGGAGATGGTGGCCCGGCTTCGGGATCGGGCGATCGCCGCGGGCGGCGGGGTGACGGTCGTCGGCCCCGCTCCGGCGTACATCGCCCGTCGCAACGACCGCTGGCGCTTCAACGTCGTGCTGCGCGGCGACGACCCGGTCGCGGTCCTCGGCGGGGACCCGGGCCCGCCGTGGTCGATCGACGTCGACCCCGAGTCGTTGCTGTGACCGGCGCCGGCTCAGTCGGTCGTGCGCCGGTAGGCCACTGCGACGCCGCCGACGATCTGCTCGAGCCCCTGGAGGCACTCGAGCTGCGAGTCCTCGAGCGGTTCCGCCCGGAGGCCCTCGGCGGCGACGGTCTCCGCATCGACCGAGCTCCAGCGACCCTCGCGGTAGACCATCACGATGTCCGCGTCGAGGGTCCGTTCCGCTTCGGTGACGAGGGCGAGCTGATCGGCATCGAGGTCCGCGAACGTCCAGGTGTCGGCCATGTCAGGTCCTCCTCGGAGGCTCGGGCTCGCCCGATCCGCGGGCGCTCCCGTCGCGATGATACGCCGAGGGTCCACCCGGGACGGATGTCACGCATGACCTCGCAACGCCGTTCGTGCGACCATGCGCGTCCGAGCCACCGAGGAGACGCATCGCCATGACCGACCCGACGACCCCGTCGCCCGACCAGCCGACCACGCCGAGACCTGATCCGGGCGTTGGCGCCGACCCCGCAGCAGGCGGTCCCGCATCCGGCGATCCCGGCTCGGGCAGCCGGGCATCGGGCACGTCGTCCGGAGGCTGGGGTGACCCCGCCAACGGCGCGTCGTCCGCCGGCCAGGGGTTCCTCGAGTCCCTGCGCGACGCCATCGATGACCTCGTCGAACGCGCGACACCCGCCGTTCGCGAGTTCGGCGCGAACGCCGCGGAGCTCGTCGCGACCGCCGCCGACAAGGCCGCCCCGATCGCCCGGAAGGCAGGCGACGCGACCGCCGACGCCAGCGGCAAGCTCGCCGAGAAGTCGCGCGGGTGGGCATCCGACCTGCATGCGTCCGTCTCCGGCACGGACGACCCGGCCGGCCACGGTGGCGCAGGTGGCCCGGTCGGGACGGCAGGGCCGGCGACGGCTGACGTCGCCGACGCCGCTGCGGCCGACGCCGACCGCCAGGCCGACGCGGCCTCGGCCAACGCCACCGACGCGACACGTCCGGCCTGATCGCCCGCGCGGGGACGCCCGCACCGACGGCAGGCACCCACTCATATACTTCGCAGCCATGAGCGTCCGACCCATCGTCATGCTCGGCGACCCGCGCCTGCGCCTGAAGGGCAGGCCGGTCGACAGCTTCGGCAAGTACCTCCACGAGCTCCTCGACGACCTCGCCCACACCATGCGCGACGCGCCCGGGGTCGGGCTTGCGGCGCCGCAGCTCGGCGAGGCGATGCAGGCGTGCGTGATCGAGGTCGAAAGCCAGCTCTATGAGCTCGTGAACCCGAAGATCGTCCGCTCGACCGGAGACGACCGCGACCTCGAGGGCTGTCTGTCGATCCCGGGCTACGTCGCCTACGTCACGCGACGCGAGCGGGTCTGGGTCGTCGCCCAGGACCGCCACGGACGGAAGATCCGGGTCGCGGGATCGGGCCTGCTCGGTCGAGCGCTCCAGCACGAGCTCGATCATCTCGACGGCAAGCTCTACATCGACTATCTCGAGTCGATGGATGAGCTCATGGCGGTCGGCGAGGGCAACGAGGACGACGCCGAGGTCCGCGAGGCGACTGGCGCCCTGGCGTGACGGACCGGGCGCCCGGTGCGGCTCGGGTCCGGACCGTGTTCCTGGGGAGTGGCGCATTCGGACGGGAGAGCCTCTGGCGGCTCGAGGGCCGCGATGACATCGATCTCGTCGGCGTCGTGACGGCGCCGCCACGTGCCGCGGGTCGCGGCCAGCGGCCGCGGACCACGATCATCGCCGATGCCGCCGAGGAGCTCGGCATCCGCACGATCCTCACCCCCGATCGACTGCGGGCGCCCGAGTCCATCGGCGCCGTCCTTGCGCTCGACCCCGAGCTCGTCGTCCTCGCCGATTACGGCCAGATCGTGCCGCCGGCCCTGCTGGACGTCCGCCACGGCGCGCTCAACCTCCATCCCTCGCTGCTGCCGCGCCACCGCGGCGCGACGCCGATCCCCGCCGCGATCCTCGCCGGCGACACGGAGACCGGCGTGACGCTGATGCGGATGGACGCCGGCCTCGACACCGGGCCGATCGTCGCCCGGACGACGATCCCGCTCGCGGGCAACGAGACGACGCCGCTGCTCGAGGACGTCCTCGAGCTGGAGGCCGATGGCCTGCTGGAGCGCAGTCTCGGGCCGTGGCTTGCCGGCGAGCTCGAGGCCCGATCCGCAACCAGCCGAGGGCGCGACGCTGACCCGCCCTCTGCGCCGGGACGACGGCCGCCTCGACCCCGCGAAGCCTGCGACGCTCCTCGAGCGACAGGTGCGCGCGTACCAGCCGTGGCCGGGCTCGTACGTCGACACGCCGCTGGGTCGCCTCGTGGTCTGGTCCGCCAGCGTCGGGGCCGCCGACGGCCTCGACCAGGGCACCTTCGACGCCCGGGGTCTCGGCGTCGGGGACGGAGAGCGGCTGTGGCTCGTGGAGGTCCAGCCGGCCGGCGGCAAGCGCATGTCGTGGGACGACTACGTGCGCGGCCACCCGGCGATCGTCGGCAGCCGGGTCGACCCTGGCCCGTGACCGGTGGGCGTAGCATCGACCAGGTGACTGATGACGCGCTGCGACCGGGTCTTTCGGGACTGACCCCCGACGAGCTCGCGGCGTGGGTGCGCGACCAGGGACAGCCCGGCCTACCGCGTGCGCCAGATCGCGGACGCGCTGTGGGCCGACGGTGGCGTGACCGACGCCTCGATGATCCGCACGCTGCCGGCCGACCTGCGCGAGGCGCTCGACGGCGCGTTCCGCCTCGATACCGTCAGCGACACGGAGCTGACCGTCGCGGACGGCGGCCTCACCGAGAAGGCCCTCCATCGCCTCGACGATGGCGCGCTCATCGAGTCGGTGCTCATGCACTACCCGGCGCGCGGGGTGTCGCGCGAACGCCACACGCTGTGCATCTCGAGCCAGGCCGGCTGCGCGGTCGGCTGCCCGTTCTGCGCCACGGGTGAGCTCGGGTTCGGGCGCGACCTCGAGACCGCCGAGATCGTCGACCAGGTGCGCGGCGCGGCGCGCCGCCTCGCGGCGGACGGCAAGCGCCTCACGAACATCGTGTTCATGGGCATGGGCGAGCCGCTGCTCAACCTGGACCGCGTGCTCGCCGCGGTCGAGGCACTCAACGATCGGCATCGGTTCGGCCTCGGGGCGCGGCACATCACGGTCTCCACGTCCGGCGTCGTCCCCGGGATCCGGCGGCTGACCGCGCTCGGACCGCAGTTCACGCTGGCGGTCTCGTTGCACGCCGCGCGCGACGCGCTGCGGGACGTGCTCGTGCCGCTCAACCGGCGGTGGCCGGTCGCGGAGGTGGTCGATGCCGCGCGGGAGCACGCCGCCACCACCGGCCGACGGATCAGCTACGAATACACGATGATCGGCGGGGTGAACGACACCGACGTCGACGCGCACGCGCTGGCCGACCTGCTGGCGGGCGACCACGCCCACGTCAACCTGATCCCGATGAACCCGGTCGCCCACACCCCGTGGTCCGCGAGCCCGATGCCGGTCATCGAGGACTTCGCGACGGTCCTGCGCGATGCCGGCATCCAGACGACGATCCGGCGAAACCGCGGCCAGGAGGTCGGCGCCGCGTGCGGTCAGCTGGCGGCGGAGCGGGCAGGGGAGCCCCCGGCGCCGGCCGTCGCGCGCCGCCGCGAACGGCTCGTCACCGCGAGCGCCGCCGCCCTGCGCGGCGAACGGAGCGACGAGCCCGCCCCGATCGTGTCGGGCGACTAGGGCGTGGGTGTCGGTCGGGCGCGGATCGCGGCGAGCATCCTGGATGCCGACCTGTCCAACCTCGGGCATGCCGTGCGCCGCGTCGACGCGGCGGGAGCCGACCGCGTCCATCTCGACGTGATGGACGGGCATTTCGTGCCGAACCTCACGTTCGGCCCCAAGACCATCAAGCACCTCCGACCGCGCACGGAGGTCCCGTTCGATGCCCACCTCATGATCAGCGAGCCGGGCCGCTATATCGACGAGTTCCTCGACGCGGGCTGCGAATTCGATCACGTTCCACGTCGAGATCGACGAGCCGATCGAACCGACGCTCCGCGCGATCCGCGCGGCGGGCCGGGCGGCCGGTCTCGCGGTCAAGCCGGCGACGCCCGCTGTCGGCCCTGGAGCCGTACGCACCGCTGCTCGATATCGTGATGATCATGACCGTGGAGCCCGGGTTCGGCGGGCAGACCTTCATGCGCGACGTGCTGGAGGCCAAGGCCTTCGGGGCGCGCGACCTGCTGCGCCACAAGTCGTACGGCGGCGAGATCCATGTCGACGGCGGGGTGAACCGCGAGACCGCCGAGATCGTCGGTGGCCTCGGCGCGGACGTCCTGGTCGTCGGGTCCGCACTGTTCGTGCGCGGGCGCGACATGGCGCGCGAGGTCCGCCTGATCCGCACCCTCGCCGACGAGGGCTTCCAGTACGAGCGCAACGACGGCGTCCCGCCGATCCCGCGCGATCGCATGGTCACGTTCGTGTCGTTGCCGAAGCACATCGCCAAGGGTCTGTCCGCCGTGATCGAGGCGGGCGGGATCCCGGTCGTGATGCTGCGCGGCTCGGGCCAGATCAACCCGGACGGCGTGCGCGACTACGACCTGCTCGTGCCGGCCACGGTGGAGGCGGTCGTGGTGGAGCGCCACAGCGCCGATCGCGAGCGGGCGCTGACCGACGCGGCGGCGTGGCGCGACGGGTACCCGGCCGACGCCGCGGCGAGCGGGTGAGGGCACTCCTCCAGCGCACGACCGGCGCCTCGGTCCGGGTGGAGGGTGCGGTCGTGGGCGAGATCGGCCCGGGCCTCGTGGTCCTCCTGGGCGTCGGACCCGACGACGACGAGGCGATCGCCGACGCGCTGGCTCGTCGCACCGCGGAGCTGCGCATCTTCCGCGACGCCGAAGGCCGGACGAACGTGTCGCTGCTCGAGGTCGCGGGCGAGGTGCTCGCGATCTCGCAGTTCACGCTCTACGCCGACACGCGGCGTGGCCGCCGCCCCGGGTTCACCGGAGCGGCACCGCCGGAGCAGGCCGAACGACTCTACGGCCGGTTCGTGGCGGCCCTCGAGGCCCTCGGCGTGCGCGTCGCGACCGGGCGGTTCGGGGCGGAGATGGCGGTCGAGCTCGTCAACGACGGTCCGTTCACGATCTGGCTCGACAGCGCCGACCGCTGACGCGCACACGAAGAACCGGCCGTCGCGTGACGACCGGTCGATGGTTCGAGGCGGGATGCCGGCGGTGGCCGGCCGGGGGTTACTTCGCCGACTTGAGCAGCGTGCGCCGGCAGCGGGTGCAGACGAGCGCCTTCGTCGGTGCGCCCTTCTGCTCGATGACGAGCGGCTGGAGGTTCGGCTGCATGCGGCGGTGGGCTCGAACGCGGTTCATCCCCGACGACTGCGGGTTGAAGCCGCCCATCGAAGTCTTGCCGCAGATCGCACAGGAGCGGGCCATGCGTGGTCCTCAGGGTCGAAGGTGATGGGGTGCGTGGGCCGGTCAGGCCCAGGCGGGGCGGTATGATAGCACACGGTCCGGCTGCCCCTGGGCGGAGGCCGCGACGCTCGCACGCGCCGACCAGCGCCCGATCCGCCACCCGCGAGGAGGACCCAGCCCGCGTGGCCATCCGACCCACACCCGGTCGCTCGCTCGTCACCCGTCGCGCGCTCGTCGACATCGTCCGAACGGCGACGCTCGGATCGTACGGCGTGGCCGGACTCGCCGGCGATCCCCTCAGCCGGCTTGCCGCCCGGCTGGGATTCGCCGATCCCGGGATCGCGATCCGGCTGGACGACGGGATCGAGATCGAGCTCGATCTGACGATCGCGCTTGGCGTGCCGGTGGCCGAGGTGGCGCGCCAGGTCGACTCGGCGGTCCGCTACGCCGTCCGCCGCGCGCTCGACGCAGGACGTGCGGCGGCTCGTCATCCACGTCGACGGGTTGCGCGTCCAGCCATCGGGCACCGCTCCGCCGCTGCCGGCCGAACCCCACGCCATCCGACCACGGGATCTCGCGGACAGCGGTACGGACGTCGCCTAGATGGCCCGACGGGCATGCGATGGCGCGGGTCTGCTCGCCGCGTTCCGCGCGGCGGTGGCCAACCTCGAGGCCCACGTCGACGAGGTGAACAGCCTCAACGTGTATCCGGTGCCCGACGGCGACACGGGTTCCAACATGCTCGCCACGGTGAAGGCGGCGCTGGACGAAGCGGAGGCGGTCGAGGGCCAGCCGGCCGAACGGATCGCCGCCGCGATCAGCTTCGGGGCGCTGATGGGCGCGCGCGGCAATTCCGGGGTCATCACCAGCCAGATCTTCCGGGGCATGGCCGAGGGCCTCGGCGGCAAGCAGCGGTTCAACGGGCTCGACCTGGCGCATGCCCTGTCCGAGGGGGCGAAGACCGCCTACGGCGCGGTCGCGAAGCCCGTCGAGGGCACGATCCTGACCGTCATCCGCGAGTCGGCTGCGGCCGCGGTCGTCGCCGCCGAGCGCGACAACGACATCGAGGTCGTCCTCGGGGCGACCCTGGACGCCGCCGAGAAGTCGGTCGCGCGGACGCCGAGCCTGCTCGCGATCCTGCGCGAGGCCGGCGTCGTGGATTCGGGCGGCCAGGGCCTCTACCGGCTGTTCCAGGGGGCGCTGCTCCACCTCGTCGGCCAGACGCCGGTGGCGGCGTCGCGCCGACCGGCCGCCGGCGGCCCGAAACCATCGACCCTGGTCGCCCATGCCGACGAGGGATTCGGCTACGAGACGATGTTCCTGCTCCAGGCGGCCGGCCGACAGCCGCTGGACGTCGACGCCATCCGCGACCACCTCGAATCGATCGGCGAATCGGTGCTCGTGGCGGGCGACGGCCGGGCGCTCAAGGTCCACGTCCACAACGAGCGACCCGACCTGGTCATCGGCTACGGGTTGACGGTCGGTTCGTTGAGCCGCATCAGTGTCGAGAACCTCGACAACCAGGCCCGCGACGTCCGCGAGACACGGGCCGCCGCGTTCACGGGCACGTCGGGGGCCGACGGCGGGGACGCGGTCGCAGCGGCCGGTGCCCCCGTGGCGCGTGGCACGCGCATCCACGTCCGGTTCCGGGGCGCCGACCGACGGCCACGCACCGATGGATCCGGTCGCCGCCACGCCGGCGCCCGGCCCTCGCGGTCATCGCCGTGACCGCCGGCGAGGGCCTCGCGGCGATCTTCCGCGACTTCGGCGTCGCCGCCGTCGTCCAGGGGGGCCAGTCGGCCAACCCGAGCACCGGGGAGCTGCTCGAGGCGGTCCGCTCCGTGGATGCCCGCGAGGTCCTCGTCCTGCCGAACAACCCCAACGTCGTGCTCGCGGCGCGCCAGGTCGCGTCGATGACCGACCGGCCGGTGTCCGTCGTCCCGACCCGCAACGCCGCCGAGGGCTTTGCCGCGCTGCTGGCGCTCGATCCGACCCTCGATGCGAGCGCCAACGTCGCGCCGATGACCGAATCGGCCCGCGCCGTCCAGACGGTCGTGGTGACGGAGGCGGTCCGCGACGCCACGATCGGCGGCAGGAAGGTCAAGCGCGGCCAGACCATCGCGCTCGATCCGGACGACGGGCTCATCGCGGTCGACGGCGACCGGGAACGGTGCGTGCTGGCGGCCATGACGGCGCTCGAGCCGGGCTTCGAGCTCGTCACCCTGTTCTACGGTGACGGGGCGGACCTCGCGGAGACCGAATCGATGGCGCGCAAGATCGGGGCGATCGTGCCCGGCATCGAGATCGAGGTGCGGCACGGCGGTCAGCCGTTCTACCGGTACCTGATCGCGGCCGAGTAAGGCGGCCCATGGCGCGCAGCGCGGTCACCCCCAAGCCACCGGCCGCCCCGCCGCCACCCAGCGACCCGGTCGAGCTGCTCGGCACCCCGCTGGCCAGGTCCGGGCTCGGCGCGGCGGCGACCCTGCGTCGTGCCGGCATCCGGCTCGACTGGTACACGGTCCGCGACCTGCTCTTCCACCTGCCGCGGCGGTACGACGACCTCCGCGAGCTGCAACGCCTCGGCGACCTGGTCTGGACGGAGGAGGGGACCGTCGTCTCGGCCCGCGTCCGCGTCGCCGACCTGCACGTCGAGCCGACGTTCCGCCGCCGCGTCCAGCGCACCGTCGCGCGGCTGGAGGACGACACCGGCAGCGTCAAGGCGACCTGGTTCGGTCGCCGCTACATCGAGCGGCGCCTGCACCCCGGCGACGAGATCGTGGTGTCCGGCCGGCTGAAGCGGTTCGGGCGCGACCTGACGATCGACAACCCCGAGTTCCAGGCGATCGAGGGGGATGGCGACGTGCTCATGGCCGGCCGGATCGTGCCGGTCTACCGCCTGACGGCCGGACTGACCGCCGCGCGCCTGCGCGTGGCGATGCGCGAGGCGCTGGACCGGGCCGGCCACGCGTATCCCGAGTACCTGCCCGCGGCGGTGCGATCCGAGGAATCGCTGGAGGGGATCGCGACGGCCCTGGAGTCGGCCCATTACCCACCGTCCTTCGAGTCCCGCGACGAGGCGCTGCGCCGTCTCGCCTTCGACGAGCTGCTCGCGCTTGCAGCTCGGCATGGTCGGGCGGCGTCGGGCGCGCGGCCGCGATCGGGCGACGGCGATCCCGCTCGATGACCCGACCGACGCACGCGATCCGCGGGGCGCTCGTGGACGCGCTCACGCGACGCGTCGGCCGACCGGTCGAGCTGACCGACGACCAGGCCGCCGCCATGACCCGGATCCGGGACGATGTCGCGGCGTCGACCCCGATGCTGCGCCTGCTGCAGGGCGATGTCGGCTCGGGCAAGACCGCGGTCGCGGCGTACGCCCTGGCGGCCGCCGCGCGCGCCGGCTTCCAGGGCGCGCTGCTCGCCCCGACCGATCTCCTGGCGCGCCAGCACCTCGAGACCGTCGGTGCGCTGCTGGCCGATGTCGGGGTCGACGTGCTGCTGCTCGCGGGTTCGTTGAAGGCCGCGGAGCGAACGCGCGCCCTCGAGGCGATCCGGTCCGGGCAGGCGTCGGTCGTCGTCGGGACGCACGCCCTGTTCCAGGAGGCGGTGACCTTCGCGCGGCTCGGTCTCGCGGTCATCGACGAGCAGCACCGGTTCGGCGTCGAGCAGCGCGGCCAGCTGGAAGCCAAGGCCGGCGGCGGCGCGCCGCACGTGCTGTTGATGACGGCGACGCCGATCCCGCGCACGCTCGGCCAGGTCCTGTACGCCGATCTCGACGTGTCCGATCTGCGTACGCCGCCCTCGGGTCGCGTGCCGATCCGGACGGGCATCCGCCGCCCCGACGACCTCGACGCGACCTGGCGCAAGGTGCGCGACGAGGCCGCGGCCGGGCATCGGACGTTCGTCGTCGTGCCGCTCATCGAGGAGGGGAGCGACGGGGCCGACGACGGGAGCAGCTCGAGCTCGGTCGCCGCGGAGACGGAGGCCACGCGCCTGACCGAGCTCCTGGCGCCGCTCCGGGTCGGCCTCGTCCACGGCCGCATGAAGCCGGTCGATCGCGACGCGGAGATGACCCGCTTCCGCGACGGCGACCTCGACGTGCTCGTCGGCACGACCGTGGTCGAGGTGGGCGTCGACGTACCGGCCGCGACGATGATGATCGTCCAGAACGCCGATCGATTCGGACTGGCGCAGCTCCACCAGCTTCGCGGCCGGGTCGGCCGCGGCACGGTCGAGTCCTATTGCGTGCTCGTGTCGGATGCCGTCGACGAGGTCGCGCGTGCCCGGCTGACCGCGGTGGCCGAGCTGCGCGACGGCTTCGAGCTCGCCGAGCGCGACTTCGAGCTGCGACGCGAGGGGGACGTGCTCGGGTTCGCCCAGAGCGGGCTGCCGAACCTGCGCGTGCCTCGCTGACCCGGCCGGATCACCAGGCGCTGGCGGTCCGCGCGCGCGATCACGCGGAGCGGTTGCTGGACGAGCGTGGCGTCCTGGATCCCGACCGCGCCGACCTCGCAGGACTCGCCGCGGAGCTGGCCGGTGGCTGGCTGCGCGGTCTCGCCGCCGCGGAGCCGGCGAGCGGGTCGTGACGCCTGACGCGAGCGGCGCCGCGGCGAAGCGAGCGTGGCGCCGCCGTGGCTGATGCCGGACGCGTCATCGCCGGCACGGCGCGCGGCATCCGGCTCGCCGCCCCGGGCTCCGGCACGCGGCCGCTCGCCGACCGAGTGAAGGAGACCGCGTTCGCGATCCTCGACCCGGACCTGGCGGGCTCGCGGTTCCTCGACCTGTTCGCGGGGAGTGGCGCGGCGGGGATCGAGGCCCTGTCGCGTGGCGCCGCCCACGCGACGTTCGTCGAGCGGGACAAGGCGGCGGTGGCGGTCATCGCCACGAACCTCGAACGCGCCCACCTCGCCGGCCCGGCTGCACGCGTGGTCCGTGCCGACGCGCTCGCCTGGCTCCGCGACCATGACCGCGGCACGGGCGCGGCAGGAACTCGCGATCGTGGAGCCGCTCGACGCCCGACGACCACCGCCTCGCCCCCTGGCGGCGGGTACGACGTCGTCTTCATCGACCCGCCGTACGCCGACACGGACGCCCTCGTCGCCGCCCTCGACGCGGTCGGGCCGCACCTCGCCGGAAGGGCGCGCGTCGTCGCGAAGCACTTCTGGCGCGACGCCCCGCCGGAGCGTGTCGGGCTGCTAGCATCCGAGCGATCGCGGCGGTTCGGCGAGACCGCCCTGACGTTCTACCGGCGCATCGACGACGAGCAGGCAGCCACGATGGAGGACGGATGAGGATCGCGGTCTACCCCGGCTCCTTCGATCCCGATCACGAACGGCCACGTGGACATCGTCCGGCGGGCCACCGCGGTGTTCGATCGGGTGATCGTCGCGGTCCTCGCCAACCCGCGGAAGACCCCGCTGCTGCCCGGTCGCGACTCGCATGGATGTCATCGGCCGTGCCCTGGACGCGGCCGGCATCGGCGGGGAGCGCTTCGAGATCGCCGAGTTCGACGGCCTGACGGTCGACTTCTGTCGGGCGCGCGGCGCCAGCGCCATCGTCCGGGGTCTGCGCGCGATCAGCGACTTCGAGACGGAGATGCAGCTCGCCCACAACAACCGGGTCCTCGCACCCGATGTCGACACGGTGTTCTTCATGACCTCGATCGACAACGGCTACGTGAGCTCGAGCCTCGTCAAGGAGATCGCGGCATTCGGCGGCGATGTCTCGCGCGATGCTGCCCGCCGCGGCCGCCGATGCCCTCCGCGCCGCCCTTGCCGGTCGGTGACCGCCCGGCGCGTGCCATAATCGACGCCAGTCCGGCGCGCACCGGCGAACGCCCAGGCAGGAGGGCACTCCGATCGACATCATCTTCCTCGTCGAGCGCCTCGAGTCGCTGATCGCGAACGGCAAGAAGCTGCCGCTGACGACCAACGTCGTGGTGGACCAGAACGCCGCCCTCGGCCTCATCGACGAGCTGCGGGTCGCCGTGCCGGAGGAGGTCCGCGCCGCGAAGCGCATCAACGCCGAGGGGGAGCGGATCCTCGAGAAGGCCGAGGAGGAAGCCGAGCGCATCGTCGCCAAGGCGCAGGAGCAGGCCGCGTTCCTCATCGATGAGCGGGGCCTCACGCAGGCCGCCGACGCCGAGAGCCGCCGGATCATCGAGGATGCCCACGGCGACGCGGATCGGATCCGGGCCGGTGCCGACGATTACGCGGTCAGCGTCCTCGAAGGGCTCGAGGGCGACGTGACGAAGACGCTCCAGAGCATCCAGAAGGGCATCGCGCTGCTCGACGATCGGCGGGCCGAGCTGGTCGGCGGCGGCGGCGGCGATCGACGGCGAACCCGCCGACGCGGATTGGGACGACCAGCTGGAGGACGCGTCGGCGACCGCCCGGTCGTGACCGAGCGCGGATGAACGCCTCCACGGCCGGCGGGCCGTTCACCTGGAACGTGGCCGGGCTCCTCGGCGACACGGTCGGGGCGCTGCGCACCTACGAGATCGCGGACGCCACGCTCGACCTGCCCGACGACCTCGTGCTCGCGCGCCCGATCAGCGGCGAGGTCACGCTGCGGCGGACGAACCGCGGCATCCTCGCCGACGCCGAGCTCTCGACTGCGCTCGCGGGCGAATGCAGCCGCTGCCTCCGCGAGCTCGTCATCCCGCTGGAGCTCCGGCTCCAGGAGGAATACCTGCCGACGCCTGGACCTCGCGACCGGCCGTCCGCTCCCGGCCGACGACGAACCCGATACGCTGCGCCTCACCGATCATCACGAGCTCGACCTCAGCGGACCCGTCGCCGACGCGATCTCGCTGAACGAGCCCATCGCGCCGCTGTGCCGCCCCGACTGCCCGGGCCTGTGCATCGTCTGCGGGCTGCCGCTCGAGAGCGGCGACCACGACCATCCGGACGACGACATCGACCCGCGGCTCGAGGCGCTGCGCGGCTTCAAACCGGCGTGAGCGTGGATCCGCTGCCCGCGACCCGGGATCGCGATCCGGGTCGCGGAGAGCGACACCGACCTCGAGGCGTGGCGGCAGGTCCGCCTGACGGTCCTGCCCAACGAGCGCTGCCTCGAGGTCGAGGAGATGCGGGCGATGATGACGCCCGAGACGGTCTACCTCATCGCCCATCTCGATGGCGAGCTCGCCGGGTCCGGTCTCGGGGGTCGTTCCAGCTTCGACTATGCCGGACTCCATCCACGGGTCCTGCCGGACGCGCGGCGTCGCGGCGTCGGGACGGCGCTGCTGCGCGCGCTCGAGGCCCACGCGCTGCGGGTCGGCTTCAACGAGGCGGGGACCCTCGTCGACGACCCGGGCTCGTTCGCGTTCGCGACGCGGTTCGGGTTCGAGGAGGTCGACCGCCAGGTCGAGCAGGTGCGCGCCATCGGGGACGAGCCGTGGCCCGAGGTGCCGGCCGGGATCGAGGTCGTGACCGTGGCCTAGCGACCCGAGCTGTGGGCGGAGGCCTACGACCCGCTGGCGCTCGAGGCGTTCGCCGACATGGCCACGTTCCGCCCGATCGTCGTGTCGCGCGAGCAATGGGAACGCGACTGGCTGGACTGGCCGGAGGCGATGTTCCTCGCGCTGGCCGACGGCGAGATCGTCGGGTGCGCCGGCCTCGAGCACGATGACGACCACCCGACACGGGCGGAGCACGCCCTCACGACGGTCAGGCGCGAGCTGGCGGAACCGCGGGCTGGCGACGATGCTCAAGCGGACCACGCTCGCGTTCGCGGCCGCGGAACGGCATCGACCGAGGTCTACACCTGGACGCAGCGCGGCAACGCCGACATGCGTGCGCTCAACGAACGACTCGGGTATCGTCACGCGCGACGAGAGCATCACCGTGCGCGGCCCGCTCCCGATCGTCGACCATGGCCCGGCGACCCGCTGCCGACCATGACGCCGCGTGGCCCACGACCGACCGCGACTGACAGCGCGCCCGGTTTCGCGGTAGACTCCGCCGTCGGCGCGACCCCGCGCTCCCGCTCTCATCGAGCGCCGTACGAGCGACAGCGCCGCGACCACGACACAAGGAGCCCAACGAAGCCATGGGTGTACCCAAGCGACGCGTGTCGCATGCCCGCCAGGGCGAGCGACGCTCGCACCTCGCGATCGACACGCCCAAGCTCGAGGAGTGCTCGCACTGCCACGAGATGAAGCTGCCGCACCGCGTCTGTCCCAATTGCGGCTACTACCAGGGGCGCCTGGCCGTGCAGCCCAAGCCGGCGCGCGGAACCACCGACGACGCCCCGCGCTGACGCGGTGACTGAGCCTCGGTCCGCACCGTCCGAGGCGCCCACCGGCGGCGTCCGCCTTGCGGTCGACGCGATGGGCGGTGATCACGGCCCGGCCGAGATCATCCCGGGTGCGCTCGACTTCGCCCGCGCCAACCCGCTCGATCGGGTGATCCTCGTCGGCGACGAGACGACGGTCGCGCGCATCGCCGGCGCGCTGCCCGCGAACGTCAGCATCGTCCACGCCGGTCAGGTCATCGGGATGGACGAGCATCCTGCCCTCGCCCTGCGCGAGAAGAAGGATTCCTCGATCCTCGTGGCGACCGACCTCGTGCGCCGAGGCGCCGCCGACGCGGTCGTGACCGCCGGGCACACCGGCGCGGGCATGGCAGCCGCGGTCCTGCGGCTCGGCCGCCTGCCGGGCGTCGACCGCCCCGCGCTCGCGGTCCAGATGATCACCGATTCGGGCCCCATGGTCCTGCTCGACATCGGCGCCAACCCCGATTCCACCGCCGAGAACCTCGCCCAGTACGCCCGGATGGGCGCGATCTTCGCCGAGCGCGTCCTGGGCGTCGCGAACCCGCGCGTGGCGCTCCTCTCGATCGGCGAGGAGAAGGGCAAGGGCGATGCCCGGATCCAGCGCGCCACCGAGCTGCTCGACGCCTCGGGCCTCCGGTTCGAGGGCAACGTCGAGGGCAAGGACCTGACCCGCCACCTGGCCGATGTCGTCGTCTGCGACGCGGTCCTGGGCAACGTCGTGATCAAGTTCTTCGAGGGGCTGTCCTCGTTCATCTTCGACCTGTGGCGTGCGCGAGTTCCGTGGCTCGTGGCGCGGCCGGCTGGCCTACCTGCTGATGCGACCGGGCGTCGAGCGGATCCGCAACGTGTTCGACTACGAGCGGGCCGGCGGCTCGCCGCTCCTCGGGGTGAAGGGCACGGTCGATCATCACCCACGGTCGGGCCAAGCGCCGGATGGTCGGCTTCGCCTGCGAGGTCGCGGCGACGACGGCCCGCGCCAGGGTGCCGGCGCTGATCGCCGAGGCGCTCGCGACCGAGGCGGCCACGTCGGGCCCGACACGATCCGCGAGGCGGAGGCCGTCGAACGCGGACATCGCGACTCGCCGGCAGACGCCGCCGACGCACCACGCGAGGTGGCGACGTGAGCGAGCCCGAGCTGACCGTCGGGCGCGGCGTCATCGCGGATCTCGTGCGGCTCGCCGCGTTCGAGGTCCCGGGCGTCGCCCGGGTCGGGCACGCGGGTCCGGTGTGGCGCCAGTGGCTGGCCGGTCCCCCCGTCTCACGTGCGCGTCCGCGACGACCGCGTCCTGGTGCGGCTGCGGATCATCGCCCGACCCGGCCAGGCGCTCGGGCCGCTCAGCGCGCAGGTGCGCACGGCCGTCGCCGCGACCGTGGAACGGCTGCTCGGTCTGGACCTCGGCGCCGTCACGGTCATCGTCGATGGCGTCGGAGGCTGACCGCCTCCGGGGTCGTCGGACCGGGCGTCGTCTCGCCCTGGCCGCGATCTTCGAGGCCGATTTCGGACAGCGCACGCCGGGTGCCGTCCTGGAGCGGCACCTGGCCGAATCGGAGCGGGACGAGGTTGCCGCCGACATGGCCCGCGACCTCGTCGCGGCCGTGGTCGCGCACCGCGACGAGATCGACGCGACGATCACCCGGGTGGCCCCGCAGTACCCCGTCACCGGCCTCGCGAAGATGGACCGCGCACTGCTCCGAACCGCCATCGGTGAGGTGCTACACTCCGGCACGCCGGCCCGGGTGGCCATCGCCGAGTGGGTCGAGCTGGCACGCACCTACAGTGGAGACCCGATGCGACGCCTCATGAATGGCGTGCTCGGGAACATCTCGGGAGAGCCCAGCGGCCCACCGCCGTCGGCACAACCACCCCACTCCGAGGAGGGAGTCAGTGGCCACAACGTACGACCGGCTCAAGAAGATCGTCGTCGAGCAGCTCGGCGCCGACGAGGATGAAGTCAAGCCTGAGGCGTCGTTCGTCGACGACCTGAACGCCGACTCGCTCGACCTCGTCGAGTTGATCATGAGCCTGGAAGAGGAGTTCGGGACGGAGATCTCGGACGAGGATGCGGAGAAGATCCGGACCGTCCAGGACGCCGTCGACTATATCGACGAGCACTCCTCCTAGGCCGCGCCCGGCCGCGGTCCCCGTGCGACCCGGGCAGGCACTCGCGGAGCGACTCGGGCTCCCCGTCCGCGACGTCGACCTCCTGGAACAGGCGCTCGTCCATTCGAGCTGGTTGCACGAGCACCCCGACGAGGCCCGCGGGCACAACGAACGGCTCGAGTTCCTCGGCGACGCCGTCGCCAACCTCTCGATCTCCGAAGCGCTCTACGCGCGACACCCCGACGACGACGAAGGCGCGCTCTCCGCGCGCCGTGCGGCGATCGTCTCGACGACGGGCCTCGCACGGCTCGCCGGTCGCATCGACCTCGGCGCGGCCCTGCTCCTCGGTGAGGGCGAATCCCAGCGCAGCGGCCGGCGCCGGCCGTCGCTGCTCGCGTCGTCGTTCGAAGCGGTCGCCGGTGCCCTGTATCTCGACCTCGGCTATGAGCCGGTGCGGGACTGGCTCATCGGGCTCGCGGGACCGGAGCTGTCGCTCGAGGCACCCATCGGGTCGCTGAAGAGCCCGAAGAGTCGATTGCAGGAATACACGCAACGCCGATCCGGGTCGCGCCCCGACTATCGCGTGCTCGACGCCAGCGGCCCCGACCACGAGAAGTCCTTCCGCGTCGAGGTCTGGGTGGATGGCAGGGTCGTCGGCATCGGCGAGGGCCCCTCGCGCCGGGTCGCCGAGACGGCGGCCGCCGCGCAGGCGATCGAGCGGATCCGCGCCGCCAGGCGCGCGGCGGTCGAGACGTCGGCGCCCGATCCCTCGCCGCCGGTGGTGCCGGCATGACCGTCGAACCCGAGGCCGTCGACCCGACCCCGACGCACGGTGACGCCACGAACGGTCGCGGACCGGGTCCGTGGCCGGCCGCGCCCCGCCTCCTGGGGCTCCGGATGCAGGGCTTCAAGTCCTTCGCCGAGCGGACGAACGTCGAGTTCGGTGGCGGCATCAGCGCGGTGGTCGGGCCCAACGGCTCGGGCAAGAGCAACCTCGCCGACGCGCTGCGCTGGGCGCTCGGCGAGCAGGGGCGGGCCCTTCGCTCGCGCAAGGCCGAGGACGTGATCTGGGCCGGCTCGGAGCGCCGGTCCGCGCTGGGCATGGCCGACGTGACCCTCGTCCTCGACAACGCCGATGGCCTGCTGCCGGTCGATTTCCAGGTGCTCGAGCTCGGTCGTCGGCTGTTCCGCTCGGGCGAGAACGAGTACCTGCTCAACAAGCAGCGGATCCGCCTGCGCGACCTCGTCGACCTGCTCGACGGCGCGCATCTCGCCGACAACGCGTTCCTGTTCATCGGCCAGGGCATGGTCGACCAGGCGCTCGCGCTGCGACCCGAGGAACGCCGGCCCGCTGTTCGAGGAGGTCGCCGGGGTGCGGCGCCACGAGCGCCGCCGCCGCAAGGCCGAGGAACAGCTGATCGAGTCGGAGACGAACCTCGGGCGGGTCGAGGACATCCTGGCCGAGCTCCGACCGCAGGCGCGGCGCCTCGCGGCCCAGGCCGAACAGCAGACGACCCGCACGAGCGTCGGCGACGAGCTCGTCGTCGGCATTGCTGGCGACGACCCATGCGCGCTGGCACGAGGCCGCGGCACGATCGTCGGCCGCCGCGGAACGACGCGCCCGGGCCGCCGCCGAGGCCGATCGGGCGATGGCCGAGCTCGAGGCCGCGGAGGCGACCGCGTCCGGCCTTGCCACCGAGCTCGCGGCGCGGGCCGCGGTCGAGCGCGAGCGCCGCGAGGTCCACGAGGCCGCACGGACCGCGCTCACCGGCCTCCAGCTGCGGGACGGTCGTCTCGTCGCCGACCTCGAGGCGCTCGAACGTGACCGCGTCCGTCTCCACGACGAGCGTGCCGCGGCCGACGCCGAGGCCGTCCAGCAGCGTCGGGCGATGGCCGCGCCGGTGCCCGATCGCGACCTCGACCTCGAGGCGGCCGTCGCCGACGCGGAACGCGAACTCGCCGACGCCCAGCGCGAGCTCGGGTCGCTCCGCACGGCGGATCGTGCGCGCGGCGAGGAGCTGGCGGCGCTGCGACGGGCGGAGGCCGCGCGCCAGGCCGAGACCGAGACCGCCCGACGGCAGCTCGCCGACGCGGAACGACGGCACGCCGAGGCCGCGACGACCGCGGATGCCACCGAGACGCGACGGGCCGAGGCCGTCGCGCTGCTCGACACGCTCGGGCCGCGTTCGCGGACTGCCCAGGCCGCGGAGGTCGCAGCCGCGACCGCCCGGGAAACGGCCCGGCTCGCGCTCGAGACCGCCGAGGCAGAACGCGCGAGCGCCGCCGAGCGGTGCCGCGACGCCGCGGCGGCCGGCGCGGCGTTGCGCGGCCGGCTCGAGGTCCTGGCGGAGCGCCTCGCCGAGGACGAGCGACGCCCGATCGCAAAGGCCGCGCGGCAGGCCGGTGGCCGGCGCCTGGACGAGGATCTCGCGGTCGACCCGGGGCTGCGCGCGGCGGTCGAGGCGGCGCTGGCAGATCGGGTGCGCGCGTATCTCGTCCCGTCCGCGCGCGTCGCCGGGCTGGCCGGCGAGCGCGGGCAGCTCGTGGTCGAGGAACGAGCCACGGCATCGGCCGGCGATCCGGAGAAGCTCGACGCGGCCGAGCGACGATGCATCGATGCCGTCGCGACCGCCGGTGGCGGCCGTCTCGGGGATGCCGTCCGTCGCGACCCGACCGATGGCATCCGCCGGCTGCTCGCCCGCTCCGTCTGGCTACCCGACCTCGCGGCCTGTCTCGCGGTCCAGGCCGCGCTGCCACCGGGCTGGATCGCGGTCCCGCGCGACGGTAGCGCGGTGGTCGACGACCTCACGGTGACCCTCGGGGCGCCCGAATCGATCCTGGAGCGGCGTGCCGAGCACGCGCGCCTCGCCGCCGAGGTCGAGCGCGTCGACGCGGAGCTCGCCGTCCTGCGCGAGCGCGGGTCGCTGCCGCCGAGGCTGGCGCGGCCACGGCACGCGCGGACCTGGAACAGGCGCGCGGCGCGGAGGCGCAGGCCGCCGGCGAGCGCCGTCGCGCGGAGGAAGAGGAACGCGCCGCGGCACGGGATGTCGAGGCGCTCTCGCGCGAGGCCGCGTGGCACATCGCCGCAGACGCAACGGATCGCGACCGAGGTCTCGCGCTTCCGCGAAGCGGTCGCCGCCATGACCACCCCGGCATCGTCGGGCGCGGATCGCGCCGGCAGGACGCGGCCTCGTCCGACGCCGGTCGGTGACGGCGCCCGCGGACACGGCGACCGCCACCGCGGTCTGGGAGCGTCGAGCCGACGAGCTGCGTGAACGACGCGACCGCCTCGCGGCACGGCTCGCGACCCACGACGCCGACCCGGCGCGACGCCGAGCACCGGCGGGCACGGGCCGATGCGACCGCGACCATGGCCGAGGAACGCATCGCGCGCGCCGAGCGCGACGCCGGCAGCGCTCGCCGAGCAGGCCGCGGCCCTCGCGGCGGACCGCGAGGCGCTGCGGGTCGAGGTCGCCGCCGCGAGCGCTGCGGCCCAGGCAGGCCGGCGCGGCGCTCGCCACGCTGCACGCGGCGGACGCGGCGGATCGATCGCGCCTGTCCGATGCCGAGCGTGCGGCGTCCGCGGCACGCGAACGGCTGCGCGCTGCAGATGATCGACTCCGGACCGCCGATCACGCGGAGCTCGAGGCGCGGCTCGGCCTGGAGTCCTTGCGCGAGGGCGTCCTCGTCGAGCTGGCCGGCATGGGCGAGCTGGCCCTGACCAGTCTCGGGCATGGCGCCCCGGACGCTGCGGCCATCGGCGCGACCGATCGCGACGACCGCGCCGGACGATCTGACGCTGGCCGTCGATGACGCGAGGACCAGCGACGACACGGAGGCACTGGAGGCGGCACTCGCGGTCGTCGCCGAGACCTGGGCGGCCGAGCCGCCGACGGTGCCCGCGCCGGCGCCCGGCCGGCTCGCGCAGCTGCGCCGGCGCTACCACGAGCTCGGTGCGGCGAACCCGTTCGCGGTCGAGGAGTACGCCGAGCTTCGGACGCGTCTCGACGGCCTCGAGACGCAGGGTGCGGACCTCCGATCGGCCATCGGCAAGACGCGCGAGCTCATCGGCGAGCTCGACACGATGATCGCCGACCAGTTCCGCACGACGTTCGAGGCGCTCGAGACCGCGTTCGAGCGGCGGTTCGAGCAGCTCTTCGGCGGCGGGTTCGCCCGGCTGTCGCTGACCGATCCGTCGGACCTCGGGTCGACCGGTGTCGAGATCGTCGCGCGGCCGCCGGGCAAGAAGGCGCAGGCGCTCGCGATGCTGTCGGGCGGCGAGCGTGCCCTCACGGCCGTCGCGCTGCTGTTCGCGATGCTCGAGGTGCGGCCGGTCCCGTTCTGCGTGCTCGACGAGGTCGATGCCGCCCTGGACGAGGCGAACATCGGGCGGTTCGCCGACGCGCTCAAGAGCCTCGCGCACCAGACCCAGTTCATCGTGATCACCCACAACCGCGGCACGATCGAGGCCGCCGACGCGCTGTACGGCGTCACGGTCGGCGACGATTCGGTGTCCCGCGTCATCAGCCTGCGGCTCGACGAGGCGCAGGCCCTCGCCTCGGATCGCCGGCGCGAGCTCGCCACGGTCGACTGATGCCGTTCTGGCGCCGGCGCCACGAGGAGGCGCCCGAACCCGAGGTCGCGCCCGCCCCGACCGTCGAGGTCGAGGTCGAGCCGCCGCACGCCGGAGACCCCGCCGATGTCGGCGCGTCCGTCGCGGACGAGGACGCCCCGACGCCTCCGGCCGCAGCCGCCGGACCGACCGCCACGCCGACCGCGGCGGCGATCCGCCGAGGTCGGCCCACCGCCGGCTGAGCGCGGAGCCCGCCGCCCCGAGCCCGTGACGCCACCCGACGACGCGCCGGCATTCGCGCCATTCGACCCGACGGCCTTCCTCGCGGTCGCCCCCGCGCACACCCTCGACGAGGGCCTGGAACGGACCCGCGGCGGGTTCATGACCCAGCTGCGCGGCTACCTCGGCAGCGCCGACGGCCCGCAATGGGACGACGTCGAGGAGACGCTCATCGCCGGCGACGTCGGTGCCGCGCTCGCGATCGATCTCGTCGATCGTGCCCGCAAGCGACGGCATCCCGACGGGCCGGAGGCCGCGATCCGCGACGAGCTCGGGGCACTGCTCGTCAAGCGCGATCTCGACTGGTCGCCGCGTCCACCGGTCGGCGGCGGGCCGGCGGTCGTGCTCGTGGTCGGCGTCAACGGCACGGGCAAGACGACGACGATCGGCAAGCTCGCCGCGCGCTACGTCGGCGAAGGCCGGTCGATCATCCTCGCCGCCGCGGACACGTTCCGCGCCGCCGCGATCGACCAGCTGCGGATCTGGGCCGAACGCGCGGAGGTCGCCGGTCGTCGCGCACGCGCCGGGCGCCGACCCCGGAGCGGTCGTCTACGACGCGCTCGACGCCGCCGTCGCGCGCGGTGCCGACCTGGTCATCGCCGACACGGCCGGCCGCCTCCACACGAAATCGAACCTCATGGACGAGCTGACCAAGATCCGGCGGATCATCGACAAGCGCCTCCCGGGCCTCGAGCCCGAGACCCTGTTCGTCCTCGACGCCACGACCGGCCAGAACGGGCTCGCCCAGGCGAAGGCGTTCCACGAGGCCGTCGGGCTCACCGGGATCGTGCTCACCAAGCTCGATTCGACCGCCAAGGGCGGCATCGTCTTCGCCATCGAGGACGCGCTCAAGGTGCCGGTCCGCTTCGTCGGGGTGGGGGAGGGCGTCAACGACCTCCTCGTGTTCGACCCCGACGCCTTCGTGGCGGCGCTGTTCGCCTGACGGGCAGTGACGCGCGGCCCCGGACGCTCCCTCAGGCGCCGACCGGCTGATCCCGCTCGACCTCGAGCGCGACCTCCGCCGGCGACCGGTCGTCCATCGACGGGAGCTCGCGCAGGGTCCGCACCGGCGACCAGTACAGGACGGCGGCCGCCAGGACGCCGCCGAGCGGCGCGAGGAACGACACCGCGCGCAGGCCGATGACCTCGGCCAGCAGCCCGGCGGCGATCGTCGCGGTCAGCTGCGCGGCGGCGGAGGCGACGAAGAAGGTGGAGGTGACCCGCCCGAGCTCACGGTCGGCGACGAGGGTCTGGCGCACCGAGACCTCGGTCACGTCGTAGACCGTCATCGCCGAGTCGGCGATGAGCTGCTGCGCGACGAGGCAGGCCACCGCGATGAACGGGAGCCCGGCCGGCGCCAGCGGGATGAACAGGTTCCCGAGGGCCGCCAGCAGCATCGCCGCGATGGCCACCGGACCGACGCCCCAGCGCCGCGTCGAACGGGTCGCGACGACGGCGCCGATGAACGACGACGCCCCACCGACCCCGGCGATCACGCCGACGAGCGCCGGGGTGACGCCCGAGCTCGTCGAGCGCGAACAGGAACCAGGTCGCCCCGAAGATGCCCCACAGGGCCGAGAGGAGCATCTGCGCACCGGCGAACGCCCGCAGGACCGGGTCGTTGCGGACGAGCCGCAGGCCGTGGCGGATCTCGTCGAGGACGGGCTCGCGGTCCTCCTTGAGCGGCGGCGGCGCCTCCGGCTGCCGGACCGTCAGCAGGAGCACGGCCGACACGAGGTAGGTCACCGAGTTGATGAGGATCGTGATGGGTCCCGAGAGCAACTGGACGAGGATGCCGCTGATCCCGAAGCCCGCGAACTCCGCGACGGAGCCGCTGGCGGCGAGGGCGCTGTTGGCCTCGACCAGGCGCTCGCGTTCGACGATCGTCGGGAGGTACGCGTTGTCGGCCGCGTCGAAGAACGTGGTGAGCACCGCGGTCGCGGCCGCGACCACGAGCAGCTGCCACAGGGCCAGCGTCCCGAGCACGAACGAGATCGGGATCGAGGCGAGCAGCGCGGCACGTCCGAGGTCGGCCCAGATGAGGACCGGCCGCCGTCGCAGACGGTCCACCCAGGCGCCCGCGACGAGCCCCACGACCAGCGCGGTGGCAAGGTCCATGCTGCGCAGCACCGCGACCTCGATGGGTCCGGCCCCGAGGGTCAGGATCGCGACGAGCGGCAGCGCGATCCGGGTGATGAGCGACCCGAAGATCGAGATCGACGCCGCCGTCCATACCCGCACGAACGCGGCGTTCTGCCAGAGCGGGGATCCGAAGGGGTTGCGCACGAAGGCGCAGCCTACATCGACCCACCGGCGCGATTCGCTCGGCGGCGTGACCGCGGACCCTGCGCTACACTTCGGCCGCTCGGTGCGTCAGAACTCGCGCACCCCGCCCGGGTCGCCCGGTCCGCTCGCTCGTCGCGCGTGCCAGCGCCGCCCGGCCCCTTCACCACAGGAGTCCTGACCGGACCGTGTTCGATACCCTCAGCGATCGCCTGCGAGCGACCCTCGGCAACCTGACCGGCCGCGGCCGGATCAGCGAGGCCGACGTCGATGCCGCCATGCGCGAGGTGCGGCTCGCCCTGCTGGAAGCCGACGTCAACTTCAAGGTCGTCAAGGACTTCGTCGCCCGCGTGCGCGAGAAGGCCATCGGCGCCGACGTCCTCTCGAGCCTCACTGCCGGCCAGCAGGTCGTGAAGATCGTCCACGACGAGCTCGTCGACCTCCTCGGTGCCGGCGACCGGACGTTCCACCTGAGTGGCAACCCGGCGGTCGTGGCGATGGTCGGCCTGCAGGGCTCGGGCAAGACCACGAGCACGGCGAAGCTCGCCCGGCACATCGTCAAGCAGGGACGCCGTCCGATCCTCGTCGCCGCCGACCCGTACCGCCCGGCCGCGGCGGACCAGCTCGAGACGCTCGGGCGGAGCCTCGACATCCCCGTCTACCGGGCGGCTCCCGGCACGTCCGTCCCCGACATCGCCCGGCAGGGCGTCGAGGCCGCCAAGCGGCAGGTCCGCGATGTCGTGATCCTCGATACGGCCGGTCGCCTGAGCGTCGACGAGGCGCTCATGGCCGAGATCGGGGCCGTCAACGCGGCGGTCAAGCCCATCGAGACGTTGCTGGTGGTCGATGCCATGACCGGCCAGGAGGCGGTCGCCGTCGCCCAGGCGTTCGCGGCGGCGGTCCCGGTGACGGGCCTCGTGCTGACCAAGATCGATGGCGACGCCCGCGGTGGTGCTGCTCTGTCGATCTCCGCGGTCACCGGCATCCCGGTCAAGTTCCTGGGCACCGGCGAGAAGACGGACGCGCTCGAGGTGTTCCACCCCGATCGCCTCGCCGGCCGGATCCTGGGGATGGGCGACATCCTGACCCTCGTCGAACGGGCCCAGGAGACCTTCGACGCGAAGCAGGCCGAGCAGATGGAGGAGAAGCTGCGCAAGGCCAGCTTCACCCTCGAGGACATGCTCGAGCAGCTCCAGCAGGTCCAGAAGATGGGCCCCATCGGCCAGCTGATGGGCATGATCCCGGGCATGGGCAACATGGCCGGCGAGGCGCAGGCCGCGGTCGATCGCGGCGACCTCAAGCGCACCGAGGCGATCATCCGGGCGATGACGCCCGCCGAGCGCCGCGACCCACACGTCCTCAACGGATCCCGCCGTCGTCGCATCGCGGCCGGCAGCGGCACCACCCTTCCCGACGTCAACCGCCTGGTGAAGCAATTCGCCGAGATGCAGAAACTCATGAAGCAGCTTGCCGGAGGCGGCCGACGCGGCGCGCTCGGCAGCCTTGTTGGCCGGCGCTGAGCGCCGAAGGAGACCGATGACCCTCGACCCGCGCAACGACCAGCCACGAGGCCGGGTCGCCACCCGACGCCGGCAGCGATACCACCGTCACGCCGGTCCCCGCCACCACCACGCCCCTCCAGCCGGGCGCCGGGTCAGGCCGCACCCGCGGGCGGCGCCGCGTTCAGCGGGACGACCCCACCGGCACGGGCCGGCGGGAGCCGCCTTCGCTGGTTCGGCGCGGTCGGCGTCGTCGTCCTCGTCCTGCTGGCGTCCGTGGCCGTCGCCCTCGCCCTGACCGGTGCCTCGAGCACCGCGGTCGTCACCGGCTACGTGCCGGCCGACAGCACCATGTACGGCGAGGTCCGCCTCGACCTGCCGGGCGACCAGAAGCGCGAGATCGGCGAGTTCCTGTCCAAGTTCCCGGGCTTCGCCGACCAGGCCGCCCTCGACACCAAGCTCGACGAGGTGCTCGATCGGCTCGTGGCCGAGGCATCCGACGGCACGCAGACCTTCACCGCCGACATCAAGCCGTGGTTCGACGGCGAGCTGGCATTCGCGATGGGCGCGCTGCCCGACACGGCCGATCCGGCCACGGCCGGCAGCCGACTCCCGCGGTCTCGCGCTCCTGTCGATCAAGGACCCGGCGCTGGCCCAGGCCTGGTTCAACGAGATCTTCACGACGTCGGGCGTGACCGCGCACGACCGAGGACTACAACGGCACACAGCTCACCGTGTTCTCGCGACGCCAAGGTGCTCGACCTGCAGGCCGCCTTCGCGATCGTCGATGGCAAGGTCGCGGTCGCGGGCGACGTGGCCTCGGTCAAGGCCGCGGTCGACACGAACGGCAACAGCGGCCTGGCCTCCGACCCTGCGTTCGAGGCGTCCCTCGCAGCCGAGGACGGCGACCACATCGGGTTCGTCTACGTCGACGTGAAGTCGCTCATGGAGAGCAGCCTCGCGATGACCGAATCGATCGCGTCCGCGCCGCCGGTGAGCGAGGCCATGCTCGAGCTCATCCCGGATTGGGCGTCGTTCCGCCTCCGCATCGAAGGGGATGCGGTCGTCATGGACGGCGCAAGCCCGACAGTCGCCTCCGCCCCCGGCCCGGACACGAATCGAGCGAACACGGTGGCCGCGTGGGCGCCCGCCTCCACGATCGCTCTCGCCGCCGCGAACGACGTTGGCGCCACGCTCCAGGAAACGGTCGCGCTCTATCGCGCTGAACCCGCGATGGGCGAGGTCCTCGAGGGCGTCGACCAGGCAGCCGGGCTGCTCGGCGGGCTCGACGCGGCCACCGACTGGATCGGTGACGCCGGTGTCGTGATCGCCCCGTCGGGCGACTCCGTCGAGGGCGGGATCGTCGCGATCCCGACCGACCCGCAGGATGCCACGCAGCTGTTCACGAGCCTGCGAAACCTCGTCGCCCTCGGCGGAGGCCAGGGGATCACCATCACGGACGAGACCTACAACGGCGCGACGATCACGGTCATCGACCTCGGGTCGATCGGCGACCTCGTCGGGATGGCCGGAGCCCTTGGTGGCGTTCCGGTCCCGCCGGAAGCGGCCGCGGGCATCCCGGACGGCAACCTCGAGATCGCGTATGCCGCGACCGATGGCGTCGTCGTCATCGGCAGCGGCCCGGACTTCGTCAAGCACGTCCTCGATGCCGGTGCCGGCGAATCGCTCGCCGACACGGCGCGCTATCGCGATCTCGTCGCCCGCGTCGGCGCCGAGCACACCGGCGTCTCGTTCCTCGACGTGGCCGCGGTGCGTGGCATGATCGAGGGCCTGCTGCCGATGGCCAGCGCCGAGGATCGGGCCGAGTACGAGGAGTCGATCAAGCCGTTCCTCACCCCATTCGATGCGTTCGTCGCGGCCACGACCACCGGGTCGGACCTCTCCGAGCAGCACGCGATCATCACCGTCAAGTGAGTCGGGGCGCCCAACCCCGACCGTTCATGAGCCCACAGGAGGAGACACAGCACACATGGCAGTCCGCATCCGGCTGACGCGCGTCGGCGCGACCAAACAGCCGACCTACCGGGTCGTCGTCGCCGACGGCCGCAGCGCCCGCGACGGGCGCTCCATCGAGACGCTCGGCCACTACAACCCGCGCACGGACCCCGTGACGTTCGAGGTCGACGCCGACAAGGCGAAGGCCTGGCTCGCCAAGGGCGCCCAGCCGTCCGATACCGTCGTCCGCCTGTTCAAGCAGGCCGGCATCATCCCAGCCGGCAAGTAGGAGCCCAGACGATGGCAGCCAAGGAACTGGTCGAATACGTCGCCAAGTCGCTCGTCGACGATCCCGACGCCGTCAAGGTCGAGGTCGTCGTGGAGGACGGCGCGACCGTCATCGAGCTGCATGTCGCCGAGGACGACATGGGCAAGGTGATCGGGCGCAACGGCAGCGTCGCGAAGGCGCTGCGCACGCTCCTCAAGGTCACGGCCGCTCGCGACGGCGAGCCGGTCCAGCTCGAGATCCTCTGAGCGAGGGCGCCCCCAGCGCGACCCAGCGGCTCGTGGTCGCCCTCGTCCGAGGGGTCCACGGGCTTCGGGGTGCCGTCCGGGTCGAGGTCCTGACCGACCGGCCGGAGGCCCGGTTCGTGCCGGGCGCCGTGCTCCATCGCGAAGGCGCCGACGACCCGTTGACCATCGCCTCCGCGGAGGCCGTGGCGGATGGACCCGGCTGGCGCATCCGGTTCCGCGAGGTGACCACGCGCGAGGTGGCCGACACCCTGCGCGGCACCTACCTCGAGACCGCGGTCGTGCCCGACGCCGACCTCGCCCGCGGCGAGGTCTACTGGCACGAGGTCGTCGGCACCGCCGTCCGTGGCGTGGACGGCACGGAGCTCGGGACGGTCCAGGACATCTACCGGGTCGGCCGAGAACGAGGTATTCGTCGTTGGCGGCGGGCCGTACGGCTCGTTCGATCTGCCCGCGGTCCGTGCCTTCATCCGCATCTTCGCGCCGCGCCGCGGGGAGATCGTGGTCGACGCGGAGGCGCTGGACCTCCAGCCCCCGAAGACGCGCCCGCCCGGCGAGGACCGCCCGCGGGCGCCGCGTCGCACGTCGCGACGACCGAAGCGCGTGGACGGCACGGCCTTGGAGGGGGCGCCCGAAGTCGCGCCCGACGAACCGGAAGGTGCGGCGCCCGACGCCTCGCCGCCGACCGCCGACGAGCCACCGGCATGACCCTCGAGATCGACATCCTCACGCTGTTCCCGGGCATGGTCGCCGGACCGCTGGCCGAGAGCATCCCCGGACGGATCCAGGAACGGGGACTTGCCACGGTCCGCGTGCACGACCTGCGCGAGTTCGGGCTCGGTCGTCACCGGTCGGTCGACGACACGCCGTACGGTGGCGGGGCGGGCATGGTGATGCGTGTCGAGCCGGTCGTCGCGGCCATCGAGGCGGTTCGGCGGCCCGACTCGACCGTGATCCTGCTCGATCCCGGTGGCGAGGTCTTCCGCCACGATCGGGCCGCCGACCTGTCGACCCGCTCGCACCTGGTGTTCGTCTGCCCGCGCTATGAAGGCGTCGATGAGCGCATCCGGGCCTTCGTCGACCTGGAGCTGTCGATCGGGGACTACGTCGTGACCGGCGGGGAGCTGCCGGCGCTCGTGGTCATCGATGCCGTGATCCGGCTGCTGCCGGGAGCGATCGACGACGCCTCGACCACCGAGGAGTCGTTCACGGCCAGCGGCCTCGAGTACCCGCAGTACACGCGTCCGCCGTCGTTCCGGGGCATGGACGTGCCCGCGATCCTGACCTCGGGTGACCATGGCGCCGTGGCCCGTTGGCGAGCCGAGCAGGCACGGGCCAGGACCCGCGAGCGCCGTCCGGACCTGCTGCCGCCCGACGATGGGAGCTGACGCGATGGATCCGCGCACCGCGCGATCGCTGCTGGACGTCGCGGAGGAGGCCTCCGCCGGCATGACCGGTCCGGACGCCAAGGCTGTCCTCGATCGGCTCGAGGCACAGCTGCCGGAGCTGCTCGCGGCGATCGACTGGTTCCTCGATGCGGGGCGGACCGACGAGGCCCTTCGCCTCGCGAACGCGCTCTATCGATTCTGGCTCACGAAGCAGCGGTTCGAGGAAGGCGCCACCTGGTTCGCCCGCGTGCTGGCGTCACCCGACGGCGATGCCGGGCTTCGCGGGAAGGCACACCTGTACGCTGGCTTCATGTCGTTCTGGATGGGCGACGACGAGCAGGCGGCCGCGCAGTTCGGCCAGGCCCTCGAGATCGCCCGCCAGCTGGACGACCCCAGTCTGGTCTCCCAGGCCCTCGGCGGGCTGTCCCGCGTGGCGCTTCGGACCGACGTGGCGGAAGGCCGGCGGCTTGCCACGGAGGCGCTGACGGTCAGCGATGCCGCCGGTGACGAACCGGGCCGGTCGAATGCCCTGCACCTGCTCGGTGTCGGTGCCCAGATCGCGGGCGACCTTGTCGAGGCCCGCGACTGGATGACCCAGCGGCTCACGCTCGTGCGGTCGATGGGGAACGAGTTCCTGGTCGCCTCGGAGGCGTGCAACCTCAGCATGGTCGAGCGTCAGCTCGGGAATCTCGATACCGCTGAGGCGCTGGCCCGCGAGACCCTGGAGATCGGTGGGCGCATCGGCGACGAGTTCACGAAGCCATTCGCCATCGCCGGGCTCGCGGCGATCGCCACGGAGCGTGGCGAGTTCGATCGCGCCGCGACCCTCGTCGGGGCAGCCGAGGCGATCATGGAGGCCCAGCACATGGCCTGGCCGCCCGACGAACGGCCGCATTACGAGCGGATGCTGGCGAGCCTGCCCGAGTCCATGGGATCGGAGGCGTTCGAGCGCGCGCGCACCCGCGGACAGGCGATGGATCCCGCGGAGGCGGTCCGCATCGCGGTCGCCGGGACGAGCTGACGACGGACCGACCGACCCGTTCCGAACGGGACCTCGTGCTATACTCCCGCACCGGTCGCCTGTTCGCGACCTTCTCCGAACGCCCAACCCGCAGCTTCGGCTGCCCACCAGACCAAGGAACCGCCGCGTGAACGTGCTCGACGAGATCGTCCAGGACCAGCTCCGCACCGACCTGCCGGAGCTCGCCACGGGTGACACCGTGAAGGTCTCCGCCAAGGTCGTCGAGGGCAACCGCGAGCGCATCCAGGTGTTCGAGGGAACCGTCATGCGCCTGCGTGGCGGTGGCATCACCCGGTCGATCACCGTCCGCCGCATCGCGTCGGGTGTCGGCGTCGAGCGGACCTTCAAGATCCACAGCCCGCGGATCGAGAAGATCGAGGTCCTTCGCCACGGCCAGGTCCGTCGCGCCCAGCTGTACTTCCTGCGCAAGCGGGTCGGCAAGGCCGCGACCCTGCGCGAGCGCCGCACCAACAGCTGACCGCCGCGTCGCGCGACCGTCGACCCCGCCCGTCCGGCGGGGTCGTTCGATTCCGGGCTACCCTGTGCATCGATGACCGTCATCGTCCCGACCCTCCGCTACGAGCGCCGCCTGTGGAACGAGGGTCTGACCCGCGTCGTCGGGGTCGATGAGGTCGGTGTCGCACCGACGTGTGGCGCGGTCGTGGCGGCGGCCGTGATCATGCAGCCCGGGTGCCACCGGATCCCCGGCGTCCGCGACTCGAAGACGCTGTCGATGGCCCAGCGCGAGCGCCTCGCGCCGCTCATCCGCAAGCGCGCTGTCGCGATCGGGGTCGGCGCGGCATCGGTCCGGGAGATCGACCAGCTCAACATCTACCACGCGACGCACCTCGCGATGCGCCGGGCGATCGCGCGTGTCGGGGGCCACGACCACGTCATCGTGGACGGCAACCGGATCGTCGGGTTCGAGGCGAAGGTCGGCCCGTACACGAACGTGGTCGACGGCGACGCGAAGGTGTACTCGATCGCCTGCGCGTCGGTGGTCGCCAAGGTCGTGCGCGACCGGATGATGACCAAGCTCGCCGCTCGCTACCCGGGCTACGGCTGGGAGCACAACCAGGGCTACGCCACCCGCGACCATCGCGACGCCATCCGCGCGATGGGCCTGACCCCGTTCCATCGCCGCTCGTTCCTCGCGCTCCAGCGGACGCTCGCCGGTGACCAGCTCGATTTCGACCTGCTGGCCGACCCGGCGGCCTCGCCGTCGACGCACGAGATGCTCGAGCGCGAGCTCGTGCCGGTCATGGCCGACGAGGCGACGTTCGATCTGGCCGACCTCGACACGCTGGAGTACGTCGGCGGGTAAGCCCGGGTGCAGGCACCGATACCGGCCGGGTGAGGGCGCCGCCCGATGATCGGGCGATGTCGTCCGAACCACCGCGACCGCACGGCCGGACCGACGCGCAGCGGGCCGGTGACGCCGCCGAGAGGCCGACGTCGCGGCATCGCTCGAGGCAGCCGGCTGGACGATCCTCGGTCGGAACGTCCATGTCGGGCGACACGAGCTGGACCTCGTCGCGATCGATCCCGGGCCGCCGGCCGCGCTGGTGATCGTCGAGGTGCGCTGGCGGGGATCGCGCGACTTCGGCCTGGCCGAGGAGACGGTCGATCATCGGAAGCGGACCCGCGTCCGCGCAGGCGGCGTACGGCCTGCTCGACCGGGGCTCGATGCCCGACGGCGGTCCCATCCCGCACCTGCCGCTCCGGTTCGACCTCGTCGTCATCGGAGCCGGGCGAACGGGGAGGGGAGCCGCGCTGCGCCACCATCGCGCGGCGTTCTGAGAAGCGCCGGCGATCCCAGGCCGGGCGGGGCGTGCACGGTGCCGGCATGGACGCCGAGCGCGACGCAGACGACCACGAGCAGCGGGCGCGCGAACCCCGGCGCGCAGGCCGAGGCCGCGGAGGCGTGCGATCGGCGTCCAGATCCGGCGTCGACACTGCGGAGGCTGCCGTCGCCCTGACGACGCGGCGTGCGGTGGCCCTGAGGCCAGGCAGCTCGCGATCGCCGCCGGGCAAGACCGTCCGCGCCGTCCGATGCTCGCGACGACCCTGTGGTACACTCCGCGCCGTCCGGGACCCCGATCCGGTGCCACCAAGACCAACGCCCGCCCGCCCGGAAGGCCCGGAGCGGAGCTCACACGCGGACCGTCCCGACCGGGGTGGTGCCGAGGCCGACTCGCCGCCGACGCGGCATGGACGGCCCGGTCCCCGTCGAACCAGGGATCCGCGGAGGAACCAACCGACAGGAGGTCGCTCACCGTGCCGTCCGTTTCGATGCGGCAGCTGCTCGAGGCCGGAGTCCACTTCGGCCATCAGACCCGCCGCTGGAACCCCAAGATGCGCCCGTTCATCTTCGCGGAGCGCAACGGGATCCACATCATCGACCTGGCCCAGACCGTCCAGCGTCTGGACGTCGCGCTCGAGGCCGTCCGCGAGACGGTCGCGCGAGGCGACCAGGTGCTGTTCGTCGGCACCAAGAAGCAGGCCCAGGAGCCCATCGTCGCCGAGGCGACCCGCGCGAACATGCCCTACGTCCAGAAGCGCTGGCTCGGCGGCATGCTCACGAACTTCATCACGATCAAGAAGCGCATCGGCCTGCTCGAGCAGCTCGAGGCGCGCCAGCAGGCCGGCGACTTCGAGCGGATGACCAAGAAGGAAGCCGCGAAGCTGACCGAGGAGATGGTCAAGCTCCAGGGCACCGTCGGCGGCATGCGCAAGATGAAGCGCCTGCCGGGCGCGGTGTTCATCGTGGATCCGCATCGCGAGCGGATCGCGGTGACCGAGGCGAACAAGCTCGAGATCCCGGTCGTCGGGACGGGCGACACGAACGTCGACCCCGACGAGATCGACTTCATCATCCCGGCCAACGACGACGCGATCCGCGCCATCCGGCTGCTCTGCACGCTGGTCGCCGACGCGGCGATCGAGGGCGCCCAGCAGCGTGCCGCCCGCGCCGCCACCGAGCCCGAGGTCATCGAGCCCGTGGCCATGCCCGAATCCGAGGAAGAGGTGCCCGGCGCCTCCGACGAGCTCGTCGCCGCCCTCGCCGGCGGTGCCGCGCTGACCTTCGAGCCCGATACCGACGACGACGACCTCCTGCCCGGCGACCGTGTCGCCCGGGCCGAGGCTGCCGTCGCCGCCGATGCGGAAGCGGAGGCGACCCCCGAGGAGATCGCCGCCGAGCTCGCCCGCGAGGCGGCCGAGAAGGCCGAGGGCGACAACCCCTGAACCGACGGGCCGCACTCGGCGGCCCGCCCACGCGAGCCCAACGCGACAGCACGAACCCTACCCACGACGCGGGCGCCACGGCGCCCGCACGACAGCACGGAACAGGAGCACACACGCACATGGCGGACATCTCGGCGGAGCTGGTCAAGGAACTGCGCGAGCGGACCGGCGCCGGGTTCATGGATTGCAAGAAGGCACTGACCGAGGCCGACGGCGACCTCGACCAGGCCATCGCCATCCTGCGCGAGAAGGGTCTCGCGGCGGCGGCGAAGAAGTCGGGTCGCGAGGCCCGCGAAGGCCTCGTGTCGAGCTACATCCACACCGGCGGGCGCGTCGGCGTGCTCATCGAGGTCAACTGCGAGACCGACTTCGTGGCGCGGACCGACGAGTTCCAGAAGCTCGTCCGCGACCTCGCGGTGCAGGTCGCCGGGCTCGACCCGCTGTACGTCGACCGGGAGCGCATCCCGGCAGCGGATCTCGAGGCCAAGAAGGCCGAGCTGGCCGCGGACGAATCCGTCCAGAAGAAGCCCGAGAACATCCGGCCCCAGATCGTCGAGGGCCAGCTCAACAAGTGGTATTCGCAGGTCTGCCTCTACGACCAGCCGTTCCGCGACGAGGAGCGGACGGTGGCCGACCTGATCACCGAGCGGATCGCCACGATCGGCGAGAACATCCGCGTCCGCCGCTTCACCCGGTACGCGCTCGGGGAGGAGCTGTGAGCAACGCCGCCACGGCCGCGGCCGACTCCGAGCAGGCGGTCCGCTACCGCCGGATCCTGCTCAAGCTGTCCGGCGAGGCCCTGCTCGGCGACCGCCAGTACGGCGTCGACCCCGCGTTCTGTGCGTTCATCGCGCGCCAGGTCGGCGAGGTCCACCGGCTCGGCGTCCAGGTCGGGATCGTGGTCGGTGGCGGCAACATCTTCCGCGGCATGGCCGCGGCCGCGAAGGGCATGGACCGCGCGACCGGCGACTACATCGGCATGCTCGCCACGGTGATGAACGGGCTCGCGCTGCAGGATGCGCTCGAGAAGGCCAACGTCCCGACGCGGGTGATGACCGCCATCGCGATGAACGAGGTCGCCGAGCCGTACATCCGCCGGCGGGCCATCCGCCACATGGAGAAGGGTCGCGTCACGATCTTCGTCGCCGGGACCGGCAATCCGTATTTCACGACCGACACGGCGGCCGCGCTGCGCGCGGTGGAGATCAACGCCGAGGTCCTGCTCAAGGCGACCAAGGTGGACGGCGTCTACGATGCCGATCCGATGACGAACCCGGACGCCCGGCGCTACGCTCGGCTCGGGTACGCCGACCTGCTCCGCGACCAGCTCAAGGTCATGGACGCGGCGGCCGTCAGCCTGTGCATGGAGAACGACCTCCCGATCGTCGTGTTCGACCTCAACCAACCTGACAACATCACACGGGTCGCGGCCGGAGAATCGGTCGGGACCCGGATCTCGAGCGCCGACGGCGCGACGAGAGCCACCGGAGGTGCGCCGGCATGAGCAGCGAGATCCTCGTGGACGCTGACCACAAGATGGCGCGCGCCGTCGAGGTGATGGAGCGCGATTTCCAGGGCGTCCGAACCGGCCGCGCCTCTACCGCCCTGGTCGAGCGCATCACGGTCGACTACTACGGGACGCAGACACCGCTCAACCAGCTGGCGGGCATCAGCGTGCCGGAGCCGCATCAGATCGTGATCCAGCCCTGGGATCGCGGCGTCCTCGGCGCCATCGAGAAGGCGATCACGAAGAGCGAGATCGGGCTCATGCCCAACGTCGACGGCACCGTCGTTCGCCTGAACATCCCGCCGCTGACCGAGGAACGTCGCAAGGAGCTCGTCAAGGTCGTCCACAGACGTATGGAAGAGGCCAAGGTCGAGATCCGCAACATCCGCCGCGATGCCAACGACCACATCAAGAAGGAAGAGCGCGAGGGCTCGGTGAGCGCGGACGACGTGCATCGCGAGCTCGAGACGCTCCAGAAGGCGACCGATCGGCACATCGCCGACATCGATCGACGTGGCGAGGCGAAGGAACAGGAGGTCCTCGAGGTCTAGTGGCCCGCGTACCGCTGGCCCGGCCCACCGACGCGCCGCCGTCCGCGCACGACCCGGCGCTGCCCGCTGACGCCGCCACGGGCGTCGCGAGTCCCGACGACGAGCCGCTCCTCGTCCCGCTCGAGGACCTGCCGCGTCACGTGGCGATCATCATGGACGGCAACCGGCGCTGGGCTCGCGCCCACGACCTGCCCGAGCTCGAGGGGCACGCGGCGGGCGTCGAGGCGATCCGCGGCCTGCTCCGCCACGCCGTCAAGCGCAGCGTGCCGGTCCTGACGCTCTACGCGTTCAGTCGCGAGAACTGGGCGCGCTCCGACGACGAGGTGACGGGCCTGTTCGGTCTGCTGGAGGGGGCCATCCGCAGCGAGACCGACGAGCTCCAGCGCCAGGGCGTGCGTGTCCGCCTCCTCGGTCGGCTCGACGAGCTGCCCGACGAGACCCGCCGCTCGATCGGGAGCGCGCTCGACGCGACCGCGGGCGGGCAGCGGCTGCTGCTCAACATCGCGTTCAACTACGCCGGGCGCACCGAGCTCGTCGACGCGGTCCGCCGGCTCGTCGCCGCGGGGACCCCGCCCGAGGACATCGACGAGGCCACGGTCACCGCCGCGCTGTACACGGCCGGCCTGCCCGATCCCGACCTCGTCATCCGGACGGGCGGCGAACAGCGGCTCTCGAACTTCCTCATCTGGCAGGCGGCCTACGCCGAGTTCTATTTCTGCGACGAACTGTGGCCCGACTTCGGCGCGGATGCCTTCGACGAGGCGCTGCTGGAGTTCGCCCGCCGGCACCGCCGGTTCGGTCGCTAGGCCATCGTGCGACAAGTAACGCTACCGGTGGTCGATCATGCGTGAGCGCGCGATCACGGCGGTCGTCCTCGTCCCGGTCCTGCTCGTCGTGCTCGCGATCGGTGGTGTCGTGCTCGCCGCGGCGATCGCGCTCGTCACCGTCTTCGCCGCGCGCGAGGTGTTCAGCCTGCTCACCGCCGCGGGTCATCCGACGATGCCGCTGCTCGGCATCGCCCTCGCGCTCGCGGTCATCCTCGAGGCGGCGTTCCCGGGCGTCCTCGAGGGGAGCGGGCTGCTGCTCGTCGCGATCGGGATCATCCTCGTCGCGGTCGCCGCGTTCGCGCGGCCGGATCCACGTGACGCGCTGGCCGCGTGGATGGCGACGACGTTCGGGGCGCTGTACGTCAGCCTGCTGGCGTTCGTCGTCCGGCTCGGCCAGGCGGCGCCAGACGTCCCGGCGGGGCTGCCGTTGTCAGCGATCGGAGGAGAACGCGGCTGGATCCTGCTGCTGATCCTCGCGGTGTGGTCGTACGACACCGGGGCGTACCTCGTCGGCAAGCGTTTCGGGCGCGAGAAATTCCTCACCCACATCTCGCCATCCAAGACGTACGCCGGCCTGGTCGGCGGGATCGTGGCGACGACCGTGGTGGTCGCCCTCATGCTCTGGGGCCTCGGCCAGTCGCCGCTCCACGCGCTCGCGCTCGGGCCGCTCACCGCGCTGGCCGCGCAGGCCGGGGATCTCGCTGAGTCGGTGCTGAAGCGTGCCGCGGGTGCCAAGGACTCCGGGACCCTCATCCCGGGTCACGGCGGGATGCTGGACCGCGTCGATTTGTTCCTGTTCGCGGCCCCCGTCGTGATGCTGTATGTCGTCGCCCTCATCGTCTGAGTCACGTCCGCGCGGGGTGGCGCTGCTCGGCTCGACCGGGTCGATCGGGCGCCAGGCCATCGAGGTCCTGACGGCCCACCCGGACGCCTTCCGGATCGTCGCCCTCGCGACGGGCCGCAACGGTCCACTCCTCGCCGAGCAGGCAGCGCGGGTCCGCCCAGCCGCGGTCGCGCTGGCCGCCGCCGACGAACTCGGCACGCTCGACCTGCCCGCCGGGACGGAGCGCGTCGCGGGCGACGACGCGCTGGAGCGCCTGGCGACGCGGGACGACGTGGATCTCGTCGTGGTGGCCACGGGTGGCGTGGTCAGCCTCGGCCCGGTCCTCGCCGCGCTGCGGGCCGGCAAGGTCGTCGCGACCGCGAACAAGGAGACCCTCGTCGCGGGCGGCCACCTCGTCATGCCCGAGGCCAGGGCCCGCGCGGCCGAGGTCGGCGCCCGCGATCCACGCGATCCGTTCGCGAGTGCGCTCGCCTGGATCCGCCCGATCGATTCGGAGCACTCGGCCCTGTGGCAATGCCTCGTCGGCGAGACGATGGCGAGCGTGGCCGCGCTGATCCTCACGGCATCGGGCGGCCCGTTCCTGGATGCCACCGACGCCGAGCTTGCCGCGGTGACGCCGGCGCAGGCGCTCCGCCACCCGACCTGGACCATGGGCGCCAAGATCACGATCGATTCGGCGACGCTCGTCAACAAGGGCCTGGAGGTCATCGAGGCACACTGGCTGTACGATGTGGCGTACGACGCGATCGAGGTGGTCATCCATCCGCAGAGCGTCGTCCACTCAGCCGTCCGCTTCGTGGATGGCTCCCTCAAGGCCCAGCTGGGCACCCCGGACATGCGACTTCCCATCCAGTACGCCCTGACCTATCCCGAACGGCGACCGTCGCCGGCCGAACCCGCGGACCTCATCGGCACCGGGCGCCTGGAGTTCCGGGCGCCCGACGAACAGCGCTTCCCGGCACTGCGTCTCGCCCGCGAGGCCGGGCGCGCCGGCCCTCGAGCATCCGCGGCACTGATCGCGGCGGACGAGGTCGCCGTCGCGCGATTCCTCGACGGCACCCTCGACTACCTCGACATCCCGCGCCTCCTCGACGCCGCTGTCACGCGGTTCGGGGGAACCGCGGCGGCTGACCCCGACGTCGATACCCTCATCGCCCTCGACGCCGAGATCCGGGCGACCTACGCCACCGCCCGCATCGGAGATCTGTCCTGATGGCTCTCGTCCAATCGCTCATCACGATCGTCCTGTTCTTCGCGATCCTCGGCATCCTCGTGGTCATCCACGAGATCGGCCACTTCGTGACTGCACGGCATGGCCGATGTCCGCGTCCTCGAATTCGGTTTGGGTTTCCCGCCGCGCGCGAAGGTCCTGCGCAACAAGGGCGAGACCCTCTACACGCTCAACTGGCTGCCGATCGGCGGCTTCGTCAAGCTCGAAGGCGAGGACGGCGACGAGGCCGCGGATCCGCGCTCGTTCTCGGCCCAGCGCTGGGTCACCAAGATGGTCATCCTCGTCGCGGGCGTGGTCATGAACGTCGTGCTCGCGTTCGCGATCTTCACCGGCATCGCCCTCGTCGGCGACCCGACGATCGGCGTGCGGCGCCGGCGCCGTCCAGCCGGATTCGCCCGCGCCGCGGCGTCGGCCTCCAGCCGGGCGACGCGATCGTCAGCGTCAACGGCGGCTATTTCGGGGCGTTCGACGACGTGCGCCTGCTCGATGCGCTCCAGGACCATGCCGGCGAGACGGTCACCCTCGGCGTCCAGACGCGCGGACGGCACGTTCGAGACGATCACGGTCACCCTGCGTGACGCAGCCGCGGTGGCGGCCGGCCAGGGTGCGCTCGGCGATCTCCGGACCTGACCGCCGTGGTCACCGACGTGTCGATCAACTACACCCTGGCCGAGGCCGTCGCCGATCGGCGCGCAGCGCACGGTGGAGGCGCTCGGGCTCATCGTCGTCGGTCTCGGCGACGCTCGTCGACTCGATCGTGACCGACCCGACGCAGGCGCCGCCGGTCGCGGGACCGGTCGGCATCGCCACCCAGATCGGCGACATCTTCTGGCAGCTCGGACCGATCTTCACGCTGTACGTCGCGGGCATCCTGTCGGCGAACCTGGCGGTCGTGAACATCCTGCCGTTCCCGCCGCTCGACGGTGGGCGGATGCTGATGATCACGCTCAAGCGGGTGTTCGGAGCGCGCATCAGCCTCCGCGCCGAGCAGCTGACCTACATGGTCGGCTTCGTCTTCCTCTTCGCGTTCCTGATCTGGATCACCGGGTTCGACATCATCCGGAGCCTCGGCGCCGGATCATGACCTCGCAGGACGCGCTCCGGCCGCGTCGACGCGCGACCGTCAGCGTCGACGTCGGCGGCGTCCTCGTCGGGAGCGCCCACCCGGTCGTCGTCCAGTCGATGACCAACACCGACACGGCCGACGCCGACGGGACCGCGATCCAGGTCGCCCGGCTGGCCCACGCCGGGCTCGCAGCTCGTGCGCGTGACGGTCAACACCGACGAGGCGGCCGCGGCGGTCCCCGAGATGGTGCGCAAGGTCCGCGGCCTGGGCGTCGACGTGCCGATCATCGGCGACTTCCACTACAACGGCCACAAGCTGCTCGTGGACCACCCCGAGACCGCGTCGCTGCTCGCGAAGTACCGGATCAATCCGGGCAACGTCGGCGCCAAGCGCCACGACGAGCATTTCGCGACGATCGTCCGGGTCGCCATCGACAACGACAAGCCGGTCCGGATCGGCGTGAACTGGGGATCGCTCGACCAGGCCGTCCTGACCGAGCTCATGGACGAGAACGCGCGCCTGGCGGAGCCGCGCGACGCCCGCGACGTGATGATCGAGGCGATGCTCCAGTCGGCGCTGCGCTCGGCCGAGCTCGCCGAGGAGACCGGTCTCGGCCACGACCGGATCATCATCAGCGCCAAGGTGTCCGGGGTGCGCGACCTCGTCGACGTCTACCGCCTGCTGGCGACCCGCTGCGACTACCCGCTCCACCTCGGCCTGACCGAGGCCGGGATGGGGGACAAGGGCGTCATCGCCTCCACGGCCGGGCTCGCGATCCTGCTCAACGAGGGCATCGGCGACACCATCCGCGTGTCCCTGACCCCGGAGCCCGGCGCACCTCGTGAGCGCGAGGTCGAGGTCGCCCAGCAGGTCCTCCAGTCGATGGGCCTCCGCTCGTTCCTGCCGCAGGTCAGCGCGTGTCCGGGCTGCGGCCGCACGACGAGCACGTTCTTCCAGGAGATGGCGCAGCAGATCCAGACCTACCTGAAGGACCGGATGCCCGAGTGGAAGGAGACGCACCCGGGCGCCGAGGAGCTGCGCGTCGCGGTCATGGGCTGCGTCGTCAACGGCCCGGGCGAGTCCAAGCACGCCGATATCGGCATCAGCCTGCCCGGGCACGTTCGAGGAGCCGGTCGCGCCGGTGTTCATCGACGGCAAGCTCGATCGGACGCTGCGCGGCGACGGCCTCGTCGCCGAGTTCATCGAGATCCTCGAGGACTACGTCGCCCGGCGGTATCCCGCACCGGCCCTGCCCGTCTAGCCGTCCGAGCCGGTTTCGCCACCCTCGTTGGCCCGTCCACCCGTCCGGGTGTATACTTCGCCGCAACTGAACGGCCGCTCCGCGACGTGGGTGACCCCCACGTTTTTTTTCGGACCGGCCGTTCCCTGACCAAGCGTGGCGAGAGGAGGCGATCGTGAGTCGAGACTTCGTGGGCGCCCTCCTCCAGCTCAACGCGGAGAAGCAGGTTTCACGGGAGCAGCTGATCGGAGCCGTCGAGGACGGCATCCAGTCGGCCTATCGGCGCGTCGCGGGCGACGAGGACATCCACGTCCGGATCGACGCCGAGACCGGCCGGATCCGCGTGTTCCGTGCCCGGCTCGTCGTCGACTCGATCGAGGACGAGCTCACGCAGATGACCGTCGACGCCGCCCAGAAGTTCGATACGACCGCCAAGATCGGCGATCTCGTGGAGACCGAGCAGCTCGACGGCGACGTCTTCGGCCGGATCGGCGCGCAGACCGCCAAGCAGATCGTGCTGCAGCGCATCCGCGAGGTCGAGCGCGACCAGGTCTTCGACCAGTTCGCGAGTCGCGAGGGCGAGCTCATCACCGGGACGGTCAACCGGGTGGAGCCGCGCGCGATCATCCTCGACGTCGGCAAGAACACCGAAGCGATCCTGGCGACGACCGAGCAGAGCTCGCTCGAGCACTATCGGATCGGGCAGAACGTCAAGGCGTTCGTGCTCGAGGTCCGGCGTTCCGTGCGCGGGCCGCAGATCTTCGTCAGCCGCACGCACAAGGGCTTCCTCCGACGCCTGTTCGAGCTCGAGGTCCCCGAGATCCACAACGGCACGGTCGAGATCAAGGCGATCGCCCGCGAGGCCGGCAGCCGCTCGAAGGTGGCCGTCAGCTCGCGCCAGGACGGGCTCGACCCGGTCGGCGCGACCGTCGGCCAGCGCGGCGCGCGCGTCCAGGCGGTCGTGGCCGAGCTCGCCGGCGAGAAGATCGACGTCATCCCCTGGAGCGACGACGCCGGGGTGTTCGTGGCCAATGCCCTGAGCCCGGCCCAGGTCCTGTCGGTCGACATCGACGAGGAGCATCGCATCGCGTCGGTCACCGTCCCCGAGCGGATGCTCTCGCTGGCCATCGGCCGCGAGGGGCAGAACGCTCGACTGGCCGCCCGGCTCACCGGCTGGCGGATCGACATCCGCAGCGACGTGTCGGTCGCCGAGGCCAAGGCCGCGGCGGAGACGCCCGAGGACGAGAGCCGTCGCGCGCGATCGCCGGCCACCGAGACCGATGGAACGGATCGCCGCGGCCGAGACCCCGTCGGCGCCGAAGCCGAAGCGCGCGTCGAAGGCCGCAGCCGCCACGACGGCGGCGGGCGCCGAGTCCGCCGCCGCTGATGCCGACCGCCGAGGCCGCGACCGCCGAGGCCGCCGCGGACGCGCCGGCGAAGCCGAAGCGCGCGACGAAGGCCGCGCGGCAACGGCCGAGCGCCGAGGCCGCGCCGAAGGCAACGGCCGCCGACCGAAGCCACGGCAGCCCCGAAGGCGAAGGCCGACGGCGACGACCGACGCAGCCGACGACACCGCGACCGAGGCCGCCGCATCCGCCAAGCCCAAGCGCGCGACCAAGAAGGCCGTCGCCGCGGAGGCCGCCGCCGAAGAGGTGGCGTCGTAGGCGCGCCGGCCCAGCAGGCGGCGAGTCCGGCCGGTGCCGCGCGTCGGGTCCCGACGCGGACCTGTGTCGCATGTCGGACCGCGCGCCCGAAGCGCGAGCTCAGCAGGATCGTCCGGACACCCGACGGTCGCGTCGAGCTCGATGCGACCGGTCGGCTGGCCGGCCGCGGCGCGTACGTCTGTCAGGGGACGGACTGCCTGACCATCGCCATCAACAAGGGCGCCCTTCGTCGGGCGCTCGAGACCCCGCTCCCGCCCGCGTTCCTCGCGAGCGTCGGCACGGGAGCCCAACACACGACTGACATCGAAGGAGGAGCCCGTGGCCAGGAGTAGGAGCGGCACCCGCGGCCGACGCGGCCCCCGCAAGCCGCCGCGTCGCGACAGCGGCGCGGCATCGCAGGTCCAGACACTCGATCCGAGCGAACGTGGCGCGATCGAGCTGCCGACCACCATCACCGTCAAGGAGCTCGCCGACCTCCTCACGGTCAACGTCGCGGACATCATCCGCGAGCTGATCAAGAGCGGCATCTTCGCGACCATCAACCAGCTCATCGACCGCGACACCGCGTCGCTCGTCGCATCCGAGCTCGGCTACGAGGTGGCCGAGACGGTCGCCGCGTCGACCAACGGCACCGGTCCCGACGGCGAGGCCGAAGGCCCCGCCCCCGAGGCGACCAAGGAGGTGCTCTTCGACGACGACCCCGCGACGCCTGCAGCCGCGCGCCCCGATCGTCACCGTGATGGGCCACGTCGACCACGGCAAGACGAGCCTGCTCGACGCGCTGCGCTCCACGGAGGTCGCGGCCGGCGAGCGCGGTGGCATCACCCAGCACATCGGCGCATCGGAAGTCGAGCACGACGGCAAGCGCGTCGTCTTCCTCGACACCCCGGGTCACGAGGCGTTCACCGCCATGCGTGCCCGCGGCGCCCGGGTGACGGACATCGCGATCATCGTGGTCGCAGCCGACGACGGCGTCATGCCCCAGACGCTCGAGGCGATCAGCCACGCGCGTGCGGCCAAGGTGCCGATCATCATCGCGCTCAACAAGATCGACAAGCCCGACGCCGACCCGACGCGGGTGAAGACCGAGCTGACCGAGGCCGGGGTCGTCATCGAGGAGTACGGCGGCGACGTCCCGCTCGTGGCGGTGTCGGCCAAGAGCCGCCAGGGCCTCGACGAGCTCATCGAGATGGTGCTGCTCGTCGCGGATCTCCAGGAGCTCAAGGCCAACCCCGACCGGCCGGCGATCGGCACGATCGTGGAGGCGCAGCTGGACAAGAACCGCGGCGCGGTCGCGACGGCGCTCGTCCAGACCGGCACGCTCAAGGTCGGCGACATCATCGTCGTCGGCGAGACGTTCGGGCGCGTGCGCGCCATGGAGAACGATCGCGGCAAGCGCGTGACCGACCGCCGGTCCGGCGAGCGCGGTCGTCGTGCTCGGCCTGTCCGAGGTCCCGGAGGCCGGCGACATCCTGCGCGTCGTGGCCGACGACAAGGCCGCCCGGACGATGGTCGAGGGCCGCAAGGCGGACCTGGCCGCGAAGGCCGGCGACGGCAGCGGTCGGGCCACGCTCGAGGACCTCTACCGCCAGATCCAGGCCGGTCAGGCCAAGGAGCTGCGGATCATCCTCAAGTCGGACGTCTCGGGCTCGCTGGGTGCCATCACCCACGCGCTCGAGCAGCTCGACCAGGACGAGGTCCGGATCAACGTCCTCCACGAGGCGGCCGGCGACATCACGGACAACGACATCATGCTGGCGGCGGCATCCAACGCGATCGTCGTGGGCTTCAGCACCCAGATCACCGAGACGGCCCGCCGGGCCGCCGAGGCCGAGGGCGTCGATGTCCGGCTGTACGACATCATCTACAAGCTGACCGACGACATCGATGCGGCGCTCAAGGGCCTGCTCGAGCCGGAGATCGTCGAGGTCATCGAGGGCCGGGCGGAGGTCCGCCAGGTCATCCAGGTCGGCAAGAACACCCAGATCGCCGGCTCGTTCGTCACCGACGGCCGGATCGTCCGCGGTGGCGCCCGGGTCTGGCGCGGCGGCAGGGTCATCGCGACCGACCGGATCGAGTCGCTGCGCCGGTTCCGCGACGACGTCCGCGAGGTGCTCGCGAACTACGAGTGCGGCATCGGGCTCGCCAACTTCCACGACCTGGAAGAAGGCGACATCATCGAGTGCTTCACCTCGCAGACCATCAGCCGCGTCGCGGCAGGCTGACATCCGGACGGTGACCTGCTCGGCGGCGACGCGATGAGCCAGCGAACGGATCGCGTCGACGAGCTGCTCCGGCAGGAGATCGGGGCGATCGTGACGCGTGAGGTGGCGGATCCGCGCATCGGGTTCGCCACGATCACGAAGGTCGAGACGACGCGGGACCTGCGCCACGCCAAGGTGTGGGTCAGCGTCATCGGGCAGCCGGCGGAACGGACGGCGACGATCGCCGCCCTCGGCCGGGCGATGCCGTTCGTCCGCCACGAGCTCGGCAAGACGCTGCGCATCAAGCGGATCCCCGACCTGCACGTCCAGCTCGACGACACCGCCGAGCGCGGCACGCGCGTGCTGCGGCTGCTCGACGAGCTCGGGGCCGGAGCGACACGAGCGGACGATCTCGTGCTCGGCGAGACCCTCCCGACACCGGTCGCGCGCGTCCGCCAGGAGGACGACCTGGGCGACGAGCCGCCGTCGGCCGTCATCCCGCCCAAGCCGCGCGCCAAGCGCCAGTACGGTGCCAAGGGCAGCGGCGGCAAGGGCCGCTCCGGCGGATCCGGCGCGGGCACGAAGCCGCACGCAAGACCCCGCGGCCGCGGCGGTGACCGTGGACCTCACGCCCTACCTGGACGCGGTCCCGGACGTCGTCGTCGACCGGATCCGCGGCGCCCGACGGGTGCTCGCCGTCAGCCACGAGAACCCCGATGCCGACACGCATCGGTGCGACGCTCGGCGTCGCGCGCATCGTCGAGTCGCTCGGCGGCACGGCCGATCCGGTGTGCACCGATCCGATCCCGCCGCTCTACGACTTCGTCGCCGGGATCGAGCGGTTCCGGACCGATCCCGATCCGGCCGCCGGCTACGACCTCCTCGTCGTGTCCGATTGCGGGTCGCTCGATCGCGTCGGCGAGGTGGCCGCGCCGGCACGCCGAGCTGTTCGAGCGGTTGCCGCGGGTCGTCATCGACCACCACGCGTCGAACGAGGCCGTCGGCGAGGCCGACTGGATCGATCCCGCCGCCGCGGCGACCTGCGAGATGGTCGCGCTGCTCGCGGCTCCGGCTCGGCGTCCCGCTCGACCTCGACGGCGGCGCGCTGGCCGCGCGCGCTGATGGCCGGCATCGTCATGGACACCGCGACGTTCGCCCATCCGAACGCGACGCCGCGCACGCTCGCGGTCTCCGCCGCGCTCGTCGAGGCCGGCGCGCCGCTGTCCGACATCTCGCGCCGGCTGTATCGCTCGAAGCCCGAAGCGCAGCTGCGGCTGTTCGGCCGCATCCTGGACCGGCTCGAGAGCGCCGACGGCGGGCGCGTCGTCTGGTCGACGCTCACCGACGCCGACCTCGCGGCGACCGGCGACCAAGCCGCCGCACTCCGAGGGCATCATCGACCTGCTCGCCCAGGCCGAGGACGCCGAGGTCGCCATCCTGTTCAAGGAAGCCGGCCGCGCGACGCGGATCAGCGTCCGGACGAAGCCCGGCGGCGTGGACGCGACGGTCCTGACCGGGCGCTTCGGCGGTGGCGGGCACGCCCGCGCGGCCGGCGCGACCGTCGCAGCTCCCCGTGGACGCAGGCACGGCCGGCGGTCCTCGCGGAGGCGGTCCGGCTGGTCGGCGCGGTCGTCCGCTGGGCGTGGCGCGCTCGTCCCTGGGGCCGGGTCTCGACGGCATCCTCGTCGTCGACAAGCCGATCGGCCCCACCTCGCACGACGTCGTCGGGCTCGTCCGCCGCCTGGCCGCGACGAAGCGCGTCGGGCACGGCGGCACCCTGGATCCGTTCGCCTCCGGCGTGCTGCCGCGTGTTCCTCGGCCGCGCGACCCGCCTCGTGGAGTTCCACCTGGCCGATCGCAAGAGCTACCGCGCGACGGTCTGCTTCGGGGCGTCGTCGTCGACCGACGACCTCGAGGGCGAGCTGACGCCGCCACGACGGGCCAGCCGCGTGACGCGCGACCGCCTGGAGGCCGCGCTGCCGGCGCTCACCGGCCCGCATGTCCCAGCGACCGCCGGCCTACTCGGCGATCAAGGTGGGCGGCCGCCGGGCCTATGCGCATGGCTCGCGCGGGCGAATCGGTCGTCCTCGCCGATCGCGCGGTCACGATCCATGCGCTGCGCCTCGTCGACTGGGACGACAGCGACCCCGATCGCCCGATCGCCATCCTCGACGTCGAGTGCTCCGCCGGGACGTACGTGCGCGCGCTCGCGCGCGACCTCGGCGAGCACCTCGGCAACGCCGCGTACCTCGGGGCGCTGCGACGGACCGCGACGGGCCCGTTCACCGACGACGCGGCCCTGACGCTGGACGCCATCCGGACCGAGGCCGCCGCGGGACCCGAGGCGCTCACCGCGGCGCTCCTGCCCCTCGACACCGGGCTCGATCGGTTCCCGGAGGTCGTCCTCGACGACGACGAGGTCGCGGCCGTGTCGCGCGGGCAGTTCGTCCGGGCTGCGGCCGGGTTCGAGCGCTGGTGCCGAGCGCTACCGACTGCGCGCCGCGGGACGGACGCCTCGTCGCGATCGCGACCGATGCCGGCGAGGGGCGGCTGGCACCGGACAAGGTGCTGATCGGCACGACCGCCGATGGCTCGCCGACCGCGGGATCGCCGGCCGCGGATCGCCGGACGGTCCACGGGACGCCCCGGAGACACCGGCATGACCGTCATCGTCCCCGGGGTCGACGGCCTGCGGCCCGAGCACGGCCCGCTGTTCGCGGTCATCGGCGTGTTCGACGGCCTCCATCGCGGCCATGCCTACCTGCTGGACCACCTGGTCCGCGAGGCCGCGCGCCCGGCGAGCCCGGCCCGGCGTCATCACCTTCGACGCACACCCGGACGAGGTCCTCACCGGCACCGCGCCGGCCCTGCTCCTCCACCCGGACGAGCGTCTCGAGCGGTTGGCCGCGGCCGGTGTCGAGGTGACGGTCGTCCAGCACTTCGACGACGCCGTCCGCCGGACGACGTACGACGCGTTCATCGACACCATCCGGGCGCGAACGCAGCTCGCCGGCCTGCTCATGACGCCCGATGCGGCGTTCGGCTTCGAGCGGCGCGGGACACCGGATGCCGTCCGGACGCTCGGCGAGGCGAACGGCTTCGATGTCGTCGTCGTCGCAGCCCTTCACGCTCGACGGCCGAGCGGTGCGCAGCAGCGAGATCCGGGCGGCGATCGCCGCCGGCGACCTGCCGACCGCCGCCGAGCTGCTCGGTCGGCCGGTGACCCTCCGCGGGTCGCTGGTCGATGGCGCGCTCCGGCTTCGACTGGCCGCTCGCGTTGCCACCCGACGGGACCTACCGGAGCCGGATCGATGGCGCCGGATGCGGAGCTCACGATCGCCGACGGTCGTGCCACGCTCGGCGGGTCGGTGCCGGCCGACGGGTCCGGTCGACCTCGAGCTCGTCGGCTGCCGGCGCGGGCCGCTAGAGGCCGGGCTGCCAGAGCGGCTCGGCGACCCGCGAACGTGGTTCTCGTGGCGGGCCATCACGAACAGGGCGTCCGACAGCCGATTGAGGTAGGGGAGCACGAGCTCGCCGATGGGCTCCTCGTGGCTGAGCGTGATCGCCTCCCGCTCGGCGCGCCGGCAGATGGTCCGCGCGACGTGGAGCTGGGCCGCGCCCGGCGAGCCACCCGGCAGCAGGAAGTTCGTGAGCGGGCCGACGACCTCGTTCAGCTCGTCGATGAGCCGTTCGAGCTGCTCGACGTGGCGTGCCTGGACCGTGGGGATCCGGCCGCGCCGCTCGTCGTCCTCGGGCCAGCACAGGTCGGAACCGAGATCGAACAGCTCGTTCTGGATCGTCGTGAGCTCGCCCGCGAGCCGCTCGTTGAGCTCGAGCGCGAGGGCGACGCCGATCGCGGAGTTGAGCTCGTCGACCGTGCCGTAGGCGCGGACCCGCGGCGAATCCTTCGAGACGCGGCGACCGCCGCCGAGCCCGGTCATCCCCTCGTCGCCGGTCTTCGTGTAGATCCTGTCGAGTCGTGGCATGCGCAGCGATCGTACCCGACCCGACGCTGGGCAGGTAGGCCCGGCACGTTTGACCGATTCACCCGCCTGCCCGTATCATCCGCCGGTCATAGATGGAAGACATCGAAGCAACAGATCGTGTCGGAGGACCGAGTGCCGCTCGCGCGGGAACAGAAGCAGGAGATCATGACCGGGTTCGCCACCAAGGAAGGTGACACCGGTTCGCCGGAAGTCCAGGTCGCGCTCCTGACCGAGCGGATCAAGGAGCTGACCGGGCATCTCCGCAGCTTCCCCAAGGACAATCATTCGCGCCGCGGCCTCCTCAAGCTCGTCGGCCAGCGCCGCCGCCTTCTCGCCTACCTGATGAAGAAGGACAGCGCGCGCTACCGGACCGTCATCGGACGGCTCGGACTCCGCCGCTAGCGTCGCCGCTCCGGACCTCGGGCACCGCCCGGGGTCCTCGCACACTCGGCGCCCAAGCGCAGCGAAGACGGTCGACCTGCCCGCAGGTCGTATCCCTCCTCCACGACAAGGAGGATCGTTCACCTTGTCTCAGACATTCGAGACGCAGCTCGGTGGCCGCACGCTGACCATCGAGACCGGCAAACTCGCCCGCCTCGCCGGCGGCGCCGTCACCGTCCGCTACGGCGACACCCTGGTGCTCGGCACCGCCAACCGCTCCGACCCGCGACCCGGGCTCGACTTCTTCCCGCTGACGGTCGAGTTCGAGGAGCGGATGTACGCCGCGGGCAAGATCCCGGGCGGCTTCATCAAGCGCGAGGCGCGTGCGTCGGAGGCGGCCACCCTGGCCGCCCGCCTGACCGACCGCCCCATCCGCCCGCTCTTCCCCGAGGGCTACAAGGACGACATCCAGCTCGTCATCACCGTCCTCTCGACGGACCAGGAGAACGAGCCCGACGTCCTCGGCACGGTCGCCGCGTCGGCCGCGCTGACGATCAGCGAGATCCCGTTCGCGGGCCCGGTCGGCGCCGTGCGCATCGGCCGCATCGGCGGCGAGTTCGTCGTCAACCCGACGTTCAGCGAGCTCGCCGACTCGGAGCTCGACCTCATCGTCTCGGGCACGCGTGACGCGATCATGATGGTCGAGGCGGGCGCCAAGCTCCTGCCCGAGGACGTCATGGCCGAGGCCATCCTGTTCGGCCACCGCGCGCTCCAGCCCCTCATCGACATCCAGGAGGAGCTCCGCGACGCGGTCGGCAAGACCAAGAGCACGCCGTTCCTCGAGGCCGGCACGGGCTCGGTCCTCGACTTCGCGCGAGGCCGTCGAGGCGGGCGGCGAGTTCGTCATCGTCGACGTCGAGACGACCGGCACCGACCCCAAGATGGCCGATCTCGTCGAGATCGCCGCGGTCAAGGTCAAGGGCGGCAAGATCGTCGACCGCTGGTCGACGTTCGTCAACCCGGGCCGCGCCGATCGTCGGCAACCAGATGCACGGCATCACCGACGCGGACGTCAAGAAGGCGCCGTCGCCCGGCCGACGCCGCGAAGCAGGCCCTCGCCTTCATCGGCGACGCGCTGATCGTCGGCCACTCGGTCGGCTTCGACCTGGCGTTCCTCGAGGCCGCGCTGGCCGACGGGACGCACTTCGAGCAGGGCCGCTACCTCGACACGCTGACCATCGCCCGCGAGGGCTACCCCGATCTCGAGAACTACAAGCTCCCGACGCTGTCGCACTTCTTCGGCATCGAGCTCGCGCAGGCCCATCGGGCCGCTGCCGGACGCCGAGGCGACCGCCAACCTCCTGATCTGGTTCGGCAACGACCTGCCGGCGCGCATCGACGGCGCTCAAGCAGGGCATCGCCGACTCGGTCCGGGCCAACCGGACCGGATGGCGACGCCAAGGCCATGCTCGAAGCCGCACGCCGCGAGGCGCGCGTCAGCAAGAGCCTCTTCAGCCTCGTCAACAAGAAGACCTGCCCGCCAGCTGGCCCTCGACGAGGGCATCCGGATGGACGGCCGCGGCATGACCGAGCTGCGCCAGATCTCGGTCGAGGTCGGCCTCGCTGCCGCGAGCCCATGGCTCGGGCCTGTTCACCCGCGGTGAGACGCAGGTCCTGACGATCGCCACGCTCGGCGCGTCCTCGGACGTGCAGCGCATCGACACGATCAGCCCCAAGACCGAGAAGCGCTACATCCACCACTACAACTTCCCGCCCTATTCGACCGGCGAGAACAAGCCGATGCGCGGCCCCAGCCGGCGCGACATCGGGCACGGCAACCTGGCCGAGCGCGCGCTCATCCCGGTCCTGCCGAGCCACGACGAGTTCCCGTACGTGATCCGGCTCGTGTCGGAGTGCATGTCCTCGAACGGCTCGACCTCGATGGCCTCGACCTGCGGCTCGACCCTCGCCCTCATGGACGCGGGCGTGCCGATCTCGGCGCCGGTCGCCGGCGCGGCGATGGGCCTCATCAGCGAGCCCGACGGCCGCTTCGTCGTCCTGACCGACATCCTCGGCAAGGAGGACTCGGTCGGCGACATGGACTTCAAGGTGACCGGCACGCGGGACGGCATCACCGCCCTGCAGATGGACATCAAGGTCCAGGGCATCAACGAGGCGATCATCCGTGACGGCCTCAAGCAGGCCCTCGCGGCCCGCCTCGAGATCCTCGACAAGATGACCGAGGTCATGCCCGAGGCCCGCTCCGACATGAGCGACTTCGCGCCGCGCATCATCACGATCAAGATCAACCCCGAGAAGATCCGCGAGATCATCGGCAAGGGCGGATCGATGATCCGCAAGATCCAGGAAGAGACCCAGACCGAGATCAACGTCGAGGACGACGGCACCGTGGAGATCGCGGCCGTCTCCGGCGAGAACTCGCGCAAGGCGATCGACTGGATCAACAGCCTGACCCGCGAGGTCGAGGTCGGCGCCCTGTACATGGGCAAGGTCACCCGGATCATGGGCTTCGGCGCCTTCGTCGAGATCCTGCCGGGCAAGGAAGGCCTCGTCCGCATCGGCGAGCTGGCCGACTACCACGTCCCGACCGTCGAGGACGTCGTGTCCGTCGGCGACGAGATCATGGTCGTCGTCATCGAGGTCGACCGGCAGGGCCGCGTCAACCTCTCGCGCAAGGCCGCCATGCAGCGCCACCTGGCCAAGGAACCCGTCTGACCGCGGTTCCCTGCCGGGTCCGCTTGCGGGCCACCGCACCCATTCGCACACGCTCGACGGCCGGTCCCTCCGGGGCCGGTCGTTCGGCGTCATCGAGCGACGCAGCAAGGTCCCGCGGCGCGGTCGCGGGTGCCTCGGTGGTCGGAGCCCGAAGGCTCGCTGCTATACTCGCCAGCGTGCCCGAGCTGAACGAAACCACAGCGGAGCCATGTCCGGCGTGACCAGTCAACCACTCACCGTCGCCGTCGTCGGCGCCACCGGCGTCGTCGGGCGGAACGATGCTCCGGATGCTCGCCGAGCGCGAGTTCCCGGTCGGCGAGCTGCGCCTCCTCGCGAGCGCGCGCAGCGCCGGACGGACCGTGACGGTCGACGGCATCGACCACGTCGTCCGCGAGGCGACTCCCGGAGGCGTTCGACGGCGTCGACATCGCGCTGTTCAGCGCCGGCGGCGACACCTCCAAGGCGCTCGCTCCCGAGGCCGCCAAGCGTGGCGCGACCGTCATCGACAACTCGTCCGCCTGGCGCATGGACCGCGGACGTGCCCGCTCGTCGTCAGCCAGGTCAACCCCGACGACCTCGCCTGGCACGAGGGCATCATCGCCAACCCGAACTGCTCCACGATGCAGCTCGTCCCCGTGCTCATGGCCCTGCGCGACGCGGTCGGTCTCGAGCGCGTCGTCGTCGACACGTACCAGGCGGTCAGCGGCACGGGCGGCAAGGCCATCAAGGAGCTTCAGGCGCAGGTCGAGGCGCACGTCGCCGGGACGACGCCGCAGGCGCGCGGTCTATCCGCACCAGATCGCGTTCAACGCCCTGCCGCGAGATCGACGTCTTCCTCGACAACGGCTACACCAAGGAGGAGTGGAAGGTCGTCACGCGAGAGCCGCAAGATCCTGCACCTGCCCGAGCTGCGGATCTCGAGCACGGCCGTCCGGGTGCCGGTCTTCGTCGCCACTCAGCGAGGCCGTCCACGTCGAGACGACGCGATCCGATCACCCCGGATCGGGCGCGGAGCCTGTTCGCGGCCGTCCCGGGCGTCGTCGTCCAGGACGACCCCGCCACGCTCGACCTACCCGCTCGCGACCGAGCCGCCGGGTCGGACGACATCTTCGTCGGCCGGGTGCGCCAGGACGTGTCGATCGCCGATGGCCGCGGGATCGCGTTCTGGGTCGTCAGCGACAACCTCCGCAAGGGCGCGGCGACGAATGCCGTCCAGATCGCCGAGGTCCTCGTCGAGCGGGGCTGGGTCAGAGCCGCCAGTCGCCCGTGGCCGTGGCCGGAAGCCTTGGCGTGACGGCGTGATCGCGGCCGAGCGCCGGACGGCGCTCGAGGCGATCGCCGCGGAGGTGCGCGATTGCACACGCTGCCGGCTGCACGAGACGCGCACGCACGCCGTGCCCGGCGAGGGCAGTCCCGATACCGAGGTCGTGTTCGTCGGTGAGGGACCCGGCGAGCAGAGGACCGTGCAGGGGCGGCCGTTCGTCGGGCGCGTCCGGCCAGCTCCTCACCGAGCTGCATCGGCTCGCTCGGCTGGACGCGGGACGACGTCTTCATCACGAACGTCGTGAAGTGCCGGCCGCCCGGCAACCGCGACCCCGAGCCCGACGAGATCGAGGCGTGCGCGCCGTACCTGCGCCATCAGCTCGAGGTCGCTGGATCCCGCCGTCGTCGTCACGGTCGGCAAGCATTCGCTGGAGCGTTTCCGTGCCCGGCGACCGCATCAGCGCGGGTCCACGGGACCACCCGACCCATCGATCCCGCGACCGGGGCGCGCGACGCCGTCGCGTTCGCCATGTACCATCCGGCCTTCGCCCTGTACCAGCGGGCGAACCGAGCCGACCCTGTTCGAGGACATCGCCAGGCTCCCCGAGGCGCTCATCGACGCACGCGAACGCCGCGTCGGGAGCACGAGCGGGAGCGCCGTCGAGACCGACGCGCCGTCCGCGGCCACCGGGATCGCCATCGCGACCCCACCGGCGGCCACCGAACCCACCTCCGGCACCGACGACCAAGCCGCTGACCACGCGTCAGCGCCGATCCCGGCCGCCACGGCCGAGGCCGACCAACTCACCTTGTTCTGAACCAAGCGAGACCATGCCATCACCACGACACCCGCAACCAACGACACGCCGCTCCGCATCATCCCGCTCGGCGGGGTGGGGGAGATCGGCAAGAACATGTACGTGTTCGAGTACGGCGACGACATCGTCGTCATCGACTGCGGCCTCATGTTCCCCGACGAGGAGATGTTCGGCATCGACCTCGTCATCCCCGACGTCACCTACCTCAAGGAGAACCGCGCCAAGGTCAAGGCGTTCCTCATCACCCACGCCCACGAGGACCACGTCGGCGCCCTGCCCTACGTGCTCCCCGAGTTCCCGGGCGTGCCGGTCTACGCCAGCACCCTGGCCCGCGGCCTCCTCGGCAACAAGATCAAGGAGCACAAGCTCCACAACAACCCGCTCATGGCGCTCGACCCGGGCGACGAGATCGACGATCGGGCCGTTCACCGTCCTGCCGTTCCGGGTCGGCCACTCGATCCCGGACGCGATGGGCATCGCCCTGCGCACGCCGGTCGGGACCATCGTCCATACCGGCGACTTCAAGTTCGACCACACCCCGGTCGACGGCAAGCTCTCCGACTTCGCCATCCTCGCGAAGCTCGGCGAAGAGGGCGTGGCCTGCCTCCTGTCGGACTCCACCCGTGCCGAGAACCCGGGCTACACCCCGTCGGAGCGCACGGTCGGCGAAGCGTTCCGCGAGATCATGGAGCCGCTCGAGGGGCGGGTCATCGTCGCCACCTTCGCGAGCAACATCGCGCGCGTCCAGCAGGTCCTCGACGCCGCGGCCGACATGGGCCGCAACGTCGCCGTCATCGGGCGATCCATGGAGCAGAACTTCCGGATCGCCACGGACCTCGGCTACCTGACCTACGACCCCTCGATGATCGTGTCCAAGGACCGGATCAAGGACCATCCGGACGCCAAGCTCGTGATCGCCACGACCGGCGCCCAGGGCGAGCCGATGGCCGGCCTCGCGCGCATGGCCAACCGCGACCACCGGTTCGTCGAGATCCAGCCCGGCGACACGGTCATCGTCAGCGCCAGCCCGATCCCGGGCAACGAGGAGTACGTTTCGCGGACCATCGACAACCTGTTCAAGGCCGGCGCGAACGTCTTCTATCACACGATCAAGCGCGCACACGTGTCGGGCCACGCCAGCCAGGAGGAGCTCAAGCTGATGCTCGGGCTGACCAAGCCGAAGCACTTCATCCCGATCCACGGCGAGTTCCGGATGCAGGTCCAGCACGGCCGCCTGGCGATCGAGACCGGCGTCGGGCCCGAGAACGTGTTCATCATCGAGAACGGCACGCCGATCGAGCTGTACGCCGACGGCTCGGCCCGCCGCGGCAACCCGGTCACCGCCGGCTATGTCTTCGTCGATGGCCTGTCGGTCGGCGATGTCGGCGAGGTCGTCCTGCGTGACCGCCGGTCGCTGGCGAACGACGGGATGTTCATGATCGTCGTGACGGTCGACAAGCAGACCGGTTCGGTGGTCGGGCGGCCCGAGATCATCACCCGCGGCTTCGTCCACCTCAACGAGCGCGACCCGATCATGGAGGAGGCGGTCAACCGGGTCATCCAGGCCCTCGACACCCCCGGCGACCACATCAGCGAGATCGCCCTGCTCAAGACGCAGGTGAAGGACGCGGTGTCCCGCTTCCTGTACGAGCAGACCAAGCGCCGCCCGATGGTCTTCCCGGTCGTGGTGGAGGTCTGAGCGTGGCCACACGACGGCGCTCCACGCCGCGCACGACACCCGCCAGCCGCACGCACGCGGTCGAGCCGGCGTCGTTCGGCGAGGAACGGCCTCGCCACGGCATTCACGCCTGACGTGGTGCGCTCGATCATCGGCACCGCGATGATGGCGCTCGGGGCGATCACGCTCATCGCGCTCATCCTGCCCGGCGAGGGGGCGCTGACCGACTGGTGGCGCGACCGCATCGCCCCGTGGTTCGGCAGCGGTCGCTGGCTGCTGCCGTTCCTGCTCCTGGCGGGTGGCTGGTACGTCGCGGCGGGCCCCGGCAAGAAGCCCGGATCGGGCTGGGGCATGACCCTCGGGGGCCTCGCGCTCGCGTATGTCGCGGCGCTCGGCGCCGTCGAGATCCTCCAGCTCAACATCCTCGAGGTCGAGCGTGGCGGCGGGCGGATCGGCCGGTTCCTCACCGACACGCATCGAACCGCTGCTGACCGCGCCGGGCACCTTCGTGCTGCTGGTGGCGATCGCGATCGTCGGGGTCATGCTCGCGTTCAACCTGCAGCTGCGCCAGCTGCTCCATCCCGTGACGCGGACCGCGACCTGGGTGGGCAGCACCGCCGCCGCGTCCGTCCGGCGCGAACCCGGCGCACCCGGCGCAGCCCGCCGCGAACGGCGGCGCGGGGCCGCGCAGCGGCGGCGCCGCCGCCGCCGCCGATGGCAAGGGGCGTGGCGGCAAGGCGCCCGTCGCCGTGCCGATGGGCTCGTCCGCCGGCCAGACGGGCATCTGGAACAGCGAGGACGCCTCGGCCGGCATCCCGGCCGCCGTCCCGAGCGTCATCCCGACCTCGGCGACCTTCGCCCCGGCACGGGCCGGCGCGGCCTCGGCGACGCTGCTCGCCGACCCGGTGCGGACGGCGCCGGCACGCGATCCCGACGACATCACCGTCGGTCGGCGATTCGCCGCCGACGCGCGACCGCGTCGAGTACACCCTGCCGTCGATCGCGCTGCTCGACGCGACGGTCATCCCGGTCAAGACCGGCCTCGACGACGCGATCCATGCGCGCAACGAGGAGATCATCGTCAAGAAGCTGGCCGGCTTCAACATCCCCTCGCAGATCGTCGGGCGCAATGCCGGCCCGGTCGTGACCCAGTACGAGGTCCAGCCCGCGCCCGACATCAAGGTCAGCCGGATCGAGGCGCTGTCCGACGACCTCGCGATGGCCCTCGCGGCACGCTCCCTGCGGATCGAGGCGCCGATCCCGGGCAAGAGCGCGGTCGGCATCGAGATCCCCAACGCCGACTTCAACATCGTCGCGCTGCGCCGGATCCTCGAGGACGTCGACTTCAAGGCCTCGGGCTCGCGCCTGACGTTCGCGCTCGGGCGCGACGTGGCGGGCAAGGCCCAGGCGGTCGATCTCGCCAAGATGCCGCACCTGCTCATCGCCGGGGCGACCGGCTCGGGCAAGAGCGTGATGGTCAACGCCCTGATCACGAGCCTGCTGTGCGAGGCGACGCCGGACGACGTCCGGATGATCCTCATGGACCTCAAGCGCGTGGAGCTCGCGGCCTACAACGGACTGCCGCACCTGCTCGTGCCGGTCATCACCGAGCCCGACCGGGCGAAGGCCGCGCTCAAGTGGGCCGTCAACGAGATGGAGGGCCGCTACCGGCGGCTGGCCGGCGCGACGGCGCGGAACATCCGGGCGTTCAACGAGACGCGGGTCGATCCCGAGGATCGGATGCCGTACATCGTCATCATCATCGACGAGCTCGCCGACCTGATGATGCGCGAGGGCAAGAACGTCGAGGAGCCGATCGTCCGGCTCGCCCAGAAGGCCCGCGCCACCGGCATCCACATGGTCCTCGCCACGCAGCGCCCCTCGGTCAACGTCGTGACCGGCCTCATCAAGGCCAACTTCCCGTCGCGGATCGCCTTCGCGATGGCCTCCCAGATCGATTCGCGGACGATCCTCGACGCCCCGGGCGCCGAGGACCTCATCGGGCGCGGCGACATGCTCTACCAGCCGTCCGACCTGCCGCGGCCGATGCGGCTGCAGGGCGTCTTCGTGTCGGATGCCGAGATCGCCCGCATCGTCGAGGACTGGAAGGCCCAGATCGAGGACCCGCGCTACGACCTGTCGATCATCGAATCCGACGACGACAGCACCGGATCCGTCGACGATCTCGCCGACGAGGACGCGGATCGACTTTTGCCTGATGCCGTCGAGGTCATCCGGGAGTACGATCGTGCTTCCGCGTCGCTGCTCCAGCGGCGCCTGAAGGTCGGCTACGCGCGAGCCGCCCGGATGATCGATCAACTGGAGGCGAGGGGCTACATCGGCGCATTCGACGGATCGAATGCCCGGGTCGTCCTCCGACGCGAAGCGTCAGCGCCACTGGACAGCGAAGACGGTGCCGAGGGATACGGCGACGACGACGGGGATGCGCGATGACGACACGGGATCAGGTCCGGCGAGCGGTCGGCGCGGAACGGGGCGAGCGCGCTGAGCGCGACGCTGCCCGTGACCGCGGCCTCGCGAGCGAGCCTGCGCCCGGCCTTCCCGAGCGACTCCTGGCGGCACGGGAGCGCAAGGGCGTCGACCTCTACCGCGCGGAACGGGACACGAAGATCCGGGCGCGCTACCTCGCCGCCCTCGAGCGTGGCGACTACCGCGAGCTGCCGGGTGCCGTCTACACCAAGGGCTTCCTGCGCAACTACGCGCTGTATCTCGGCCTCGATCCGGACGACGTCCTGCTCCAGTGGCGGCGCGAGCGCGGCACCGACCGCGAGCCGCAGGCCGTCATCGCGGTGCCGCGCCCCATCGTCGACGCCGCGCAAGGGCCTGACCTTCTCGCCGGGCCTCGTCGTCTTCGCCCTCCTGACGGTCGCGGTCCTCGCGTTCGCGGCGTATCTCGGCGTGCAGCTCCTGCGGTTCGCCAAGCCGCCGACGATCGCCGTCACGTCACCGGCGAGCGCCGTCATCGACGTCGACGAGGACACGACCGAATACGTCCTGCGCGGCGATTCGATGGCCGGCGCGACGATCTCCATCGCGACCCCGGGCCGGGATCCGTACAACATCAGCGCGAACGCCGACGGGAAGTGGACGGCGACGGTCGAGCTGCGCCGTGGGCGCAACCAGTTCGAGATCTCCGCGCTCGGACCCCGATACCGGGAAGCGTTCGGAGGAGACGGTCAGCCTGTTCATCACGGTGCCGTTCCTCGTGATCGAGGCGCCCACGCTGATCGTCGACCAACCAGCCGAGGGGGCGACGTTCGAGAACGGCGCGATCCCGGTCCAGGGACGGACGACGAACGCGACGTCGGTGGTCGTGGCCGCGCTGTACACCGGCCCGGCGACGCCGCCCGCCGCGGGCACGGACCCGCCCGCGCCGCCGGCCGCCCCGAATCCGGTCACCGTGCCGGTCCAGGACGACGGCAGCTTCACGACGCCCTACGAGCTGACCACCGGGAAATGGGCGATCACGGTCACCGCGTCGAGCTCGGAGGGCAAGTCGACGGCGCTCACGCGCAACGTCACCGTCGCCTTCAAGGGCGTGAACCTCGCGGTGTCGATCAAGGGCGGCCGGGCCTGGCTCAAGGTCTGGGTCGACGGCAAGGTCAGCGACGTCACCGGTCCCGCCGGCCGCGTGTACTCCTCGGGCAAGGACCTGACGTTCACGGCCAAGGACAAGATCGAGGTCCGCACCGGCAATGCCGCCGCGACGTACTTCACGGTCAACGGCGTCGGACGTCGGGCGGTTGTCGAACAAGGGCAACCCGGGGACGTGGCTGTTCGCGCCACCCGCTCCACCGGAGCGGACCGACCGTCGCTGACGGGGTGGACGTCCCCGACGCATCGATCCAGGACCCAGCGGCCGGGCTGCAGGACCTGGCAGCCCACCTGCAGGCGATCTGCCTGGAGCGCGGCCTGACCGTCGCCGTGGCCGAGTCGTGCACGGGTGGGGCACTGGCGCAGGCGATCACCCGGATCCCCGGCGCGTCCGGGTACTTCCTGGGCGGGATCGTGAGCTACGCGAACGCCGCGAAGCGGGACCTGCTCGGTGTCGACGGTGACGTGATCGACCAGCACGGCGCGGTCAGCGCCCAGGTCGCGCTCGCGATGGCGACCGGGGCCCGCGACCGGTTCGGCGCGGACCTGGCCGTGTCGGTGACCGGGGTCGCCGGTCCGGACGGCGGCACGGCCGCGACAACCGGTCGGCCTCGTCTATCTCGGCGTCGCCGACGGCGCGCGGCACGGACGTCCGGCGCCACCTGTGGACCCACGATCGCGCCGGGAACATCGACCGCGAGCGTCGACGCCGCGCTGTCGCTGCTCGCGGAGCGAGCCGCCGCCACGTCCCGCTCGGACGCGCGATGACGCGCACCAACGAGGAGATCGCCCGCGGACTCGCCCCCGCACGGCCGGCGCGCCCGATCCCGACCGGGACACGCCTGCACGTCATGGGGGTCGGCGGCGCGGCGTCGGCAGGTGCGGCGCTGCACGCGGCCATGCGGTCGGCGCGGTCGTCACCGCGTGCGACAACGGTGGTCCCGACCCGCTGAGCCTGACGGTCGAGGCGGCAGGCGTCGCCATCGCGTGGTCCAACGACCCGGCCCACATCCTCGACGCCGACGGCGCGCCGGGTCGATCGGCTGGCCGTGACGAAGGCGGTCACCTCGGTGCAGCCGAACCATCCGGAGCTCCTTGCGGCGCGCGAGATCGGGATCGAGCCCGAGAGCGTCCAGCAGGTCATCGCCGACGCGGCGGCCACGCGCGGCCAGCGGCTCATCGCCGTGACGGGGACGCACGGCAAGTCGACGACCTCGGGCTGGCTCCTGCACCTGCTCGTGCTGGCCGGCCGCGATCCGTCGGGGTTCGTCGGGCGCCCAGCTGCCGAGCTCCGTGACCGGCGGCGGCCCGCGGCGTGGCCCGATTCGGGGCCGGACCGGACTTCGTCGTCGAGGCGGACGAGTACGCGGGCAACTTCGACCCGTACCGGCCGGCCATGACCCTCCTGATCTGCGCCGAGTGGGACCACCCCGACGTCTTCGCGGACGAGACGCGCCGTCGTCGAGGCGTTCGCCGACTGGATCGCGCCGGACGCCGGTGGATCCGACCGACGGCGCCGATCCTGGTCGCGAACGTCGGGGATGCCGGGGTCCGCGCGTGTCCTCGCCGCGCTCGGCGACTGGGGCGGCCGACGCATCGGCGTGCGTCTGGTCGATGCGGCGTCGACCGGAGCGGAGTCGGGAGCGCGACTGCGGCGACCGGATCACCGGCGAGGCGCGTCGCCGCGCCGATCGGGTCGCGGCTCGAGCGCACGATCGTCGGCCGCATCGTCGGCGAGGATGCCGACGGGACCGAGCTCGAGATCGCCGGGCTGCGAGGTCCCGACGACCCAGGACCGACCGGGTACGGCTCGGCCTGATCGGCCGGCACATGGCCGTCGACGGGCTGATGGCGGCGGCAGGCGCGCTCGTCGCCGGTGTCGGACGCCGACCGGATCCTCGCCGGGCTCGCGACGTATCGAAGGCGTGGGACGCCGGTTCGAGCTGAAGGGCGAGGTCGATGGGGTCGTGGTCCTCGACGACTACGCGCACCATCCGACCGCGATGCGCGCGACCTTCGAGGCGGCCCGGCGGCGCTACCCGGGGCGGCGGCTGTGGGCGGTCTACGAGCCGCTGACCTACCACCGGACGGCGGCCATGCTCGACGCGTTCGCCGAGGTCCTGGCCGAGGCCGACCGGGCGGCGATCATCGACATCTGGGCCGTGCGCGACCCCGACACGACGATCACGTCGGCCGCGGCCCTCGCCGAGGCGACGACCAGGCTGCGGCGGCATCCCGGCCGGTCGCCATCGGCACCCCGGAAGCCACGGCCGACTACCTCGCGGACGACGTCGAGCCGGGCGACGTCGTCCTCGTCATGGGTGGCGGCCGCTCGTACGTGGCGGCGAACCGGCTCGTCGACGCTGCTTCGCTCGCGTACGCGACGGTCGCTGACCGCTAGTCGTCGTCACGCTCGACGCCCGGCGATCATCGCCGCGGTCTCGACGGCTCGAGGCCGCCGCCGAGCCGCTCGTCCGGCGCCACGCCGGCCGGTCGTGCCGCCTCGGCGCGTCGTCGGGCTCGCCGACCGGCCGCGCATAGAGCGGGTGGCCGTCGGACGTCAGGCACGGCCCGATGGCGAGCTCCCAGCTGCCAGCCGTGGAGCGGCGCACGTCATGACCCCGTCCTCGACCTCGGCGAAGCGGGTCAGGTCGGCCTTCATGTGCGGGCAGCGGCGCTGGACGTTGTAGCCGGCCAGCTCGAACGTGCCCTGGGTCGGCCCGTGCTCCGCGTAGAAGCCCTTCGGCGTACTGCAGCCGCTCGACCGGTTGAGGCACTTGAACCAGGTGTAGATGTAGTCGTTGTACGCGCCCGCGCCGCTGGGCGCGTGAAGCGCATCGACAGGAACAGCTCGTTGACCCAGTCGTCGACGTGCTCGTGCACGAGGTGGTCGACCAGCTCGCGCGGGATGGCGAACTGGTAGCGCGGGTTCTCGTCCTCGATCGGTCGGCGGACGACGCGCTGCTCGAAGTCGATGACGAGCTGCTCGTCCTCGCAGTCGAGCAGGACCGGCTGGTTGATGCCGGCGCAGATCATGTCGGCCTGCTCGAGGAGCGGGTGCCACCAGTCCTGGAGCTCGGCCAGGAGGTCGACCCGTGGACCGCTCCCAGCGCCGCCGCTCGTCGCGATGACGTCGCGCTTGCGGGCCTGGTACGCCTCGAGATAGGCGCGCTTGTCGTCGAAGATCGTGGCCGGATCGACCGGATGGGTGACGTCCATCCGATCCGGGGGCGATGTCGGCGACCGTGCCCGGCAGCATCAGCCGGCCGCCGGCTCGGCCCTGCTCCTCGATGTAGTCGCAGGAACGTGGGCTGGTCGGGGAAGGTGTTCCACTCGTTGCCGTGGAGTCGTTGTGCTCGAACAGGTCGTCGTCGAGGAAGCACGGCGGGCCCGGCCGAGGGGACGACGAACGCCGGGTCGAGGACCTCGATGTAGCGGAACGCGCGGGCCGACTGGGCGACCCGCTTCTTGTGGCCGAGGACGTGCTGGGCGTTGTCCGGGTAGTCGTAGACCATCGGGTACCAGATCGCCCCGGAGAACTGCAGGAACGCGACGTCGATGCGGGCCGTCGGCGAGTCAGCTTGTCCGGGCTCGGGCGGGCGCGAGTCGTTCATGTTCAGGACCCGCACCTCGCCGTCGTCGATGAGCAGCGCCGAGTCGCCGATCGGGCCGTCGGTCGGGGCCACCAGGGCGTGGATCGTGAGGCGCAGCGGCCCGGCCTCGAACGGGACGAGGTCCTTCGACTCGATGAACGACGTGAAGCCGAGCTTGCCGTCAGCTCCTTCTCGAGGTCGTCGAGCGGGTAGTCGGGCAGCAGCACCGTCGCCGACTTGTCGACGTGCGCGGCCAGGTAGCGCGGGTCGAAATGGTCGTGGTGGAGGTGCGAGACGTACAGGTACGTCGGGTGGCCGATGCCGTTCGGGATCGATCCCGTCGTTGGCCGGGAACGGGTACCACGACGCCGAAGAAGGAGGGGTTGAACCACGGGTCGCACAGGATGCTGACGCCCTTGGTCTCGACGAACAGGCCGGCCTGGCCGAGGAACGTGATCTGCACGGGCCAGAGGATAGCGGCGCGGTCCGGGCTCGCCGCGCCGCGGACGCGACGTCGCCTGGCGTGGCGCGGTCCTACCAGTCTGGCGCGGCCCGCTACCATGGGACGCCCCACGCGCCGTCGCCCGATCACGCGGCACGGCGCCTCGAGCGTCGGTCGCAAGGAGCTGAGCGAAGGAGCATCGATGGCCGGAGATGCCTCGTTCGACGTCGTCAGCGACTTCGACGAACAGGAACTGCGCAACGCGCTCGACCAGGTCCGGCGGGAGGTCGGGCAGCGCTACGACTTCAAGGGCGTGACGGTCGACCTGACCCAGGCAAGGACGAGCTCGCCCTCGTCACCGACGACGAGCACCGCGCGGCCGCGATCAAGGACCTCATCGAGTCGAAGGCGATCCGCCGCGAGCTGTCGCTCAAGATCTTCGACTGGGGCAAGGTCGAGCCGGCCGGCGGCAACAAGGTCCGCCAGGTCATCAAGCTGCGCCGCGGGCCTGACCGAGGAGATCGCGAAGCGCATCACCAAGCTCATCCGCGACGAGTTCCCCAAGGTCAAGTCGCAGATCCAGGGCGACGCCGTGCGCGTATCGGCCAAGAGCAAGGACGACCTGCAGAAGGTCATCGCACGCCTGCGGGAGCTCGACGAGCCGGTCCCGCTCCAGTTCCAGAACTACCGCTGAGGTGCGCCGTGCTGCCCGGATCCCGGTATGCGAAAGCCGTGATGATCGCGCTCGTCGTCATCATCATCCTCGGGCTCGTGGTATCGGCCATCGCCTATCCGACCACCGTATGAGCCGTCTCGTCGTGTGGTCGCATCGATGACGGAGCGCACCGGCGTGGACGCCGGCGCCGAGCTCGGTGCCGAGGACGGCACGGGATCGACGCCGACGTCGAGGCCAGGTCGACGCGCCCGAGGCTCGAGGACGCGCCGAGCGCGGCCGCCGAAGCCCGGACGGTCGCGAGCCCGAGGCTGTCCCGAGCCCGAGGTCGCTCGCCGAGCCTGGCGTCGAGCCGGAGGCCGCTCGCCGAGCCCGACGACGCCGACGGCGCCCGACGCCGTCCCGATCCCGACGTCGCGTCGAACCACCGGACGCCGCCGACGCCGACGATGCCGCCGAGGCGGCCGACCTCGCGGACACGGACGCGGGGGAGCCGGAACCCGAGCGGTCCCGACGGGTCCGCGGACCGTCGGGCGGCTCATCGCCGACGCGCTGCGAACCGCGGGCGTCCGCTACGCCTTCACCGTTCCGGGCGAGTCGTTCCTCGGGCATCCTGGATGCGCTCGGCGACGCCGGGATCCGGGTCGTCGCCACGCGCCACGAAGGCGGCGCGGCGTTCATGGCCGAGGCCCACGGCCAGCTGACCGGTCGTCCGGCGGTCTGCCTCGGCACGCGCGCGGTCGGCGCGTCGAACCTCGCGATCGGGATCCACACGGCCCGCCAGGATTCGGCGCCGATGTTCGCGATCGTCGGCCAGGTCCAGCGCGACAACCCCGGTCGCGAGGCATTCCAGGAGATCGACCAGGTCGCGACGATCGGCGGGCTCGCCAAGTGGGCGGCCGAACCGCGCGAACCGCGAGGACGTGGCCCCGCATGCTCGGCGAGGCGATCCGTCACGCGCTGAGCGGCCGGCCGGGCCCGGTGCTGCTGTCGGTGCCCGAAGACCTGCTCGACCAGCCGGCGCCCGAGGACGCCCGGGTCGATGGCGGGCGGCCGGGTCCCGCTCGAGCGTCGGACGAGGACATCCGTGCCGTCATCGAGCTGCTCGCCAGCGCCCGACGACCGGTGATCCTGGCCGGTGGCGGCGTGCTGCGCGCCCGGACCTCGACCGATCTCCTCCGCTTCGCGGACCTCCTCCAGGTGCCGATCGTCGCGGCGTGGCGCCGGGCGGACGTCGTCTCCAACGACCATCCGCTCTACCTCGGGATGGCCGGGCTCGGTTCCGCCTCGACCGTCCACCCGCGACTCGCCGACGCCGACGCGATGCTCGTGATCGGCTGTCGCCTCAACGAGCTCACGAGTCACGACTACGACCTGCCGCGGCCGACGACGCGATGGGCGCACGTCGATCTCGAGCCGGTCGCGCGGCGCGGGTCTCGCCGCGGCCGACCACGTCGTCCCGGCCGATGCCCGGGCGTTCCTGCGCGCCGCGAACGAACGGCTCGTCGGGCGCGCCGTCCTCGACGCCGAGCTCGTCAAGGTCCGCCAGGCCGCCAACACGGCCGATCGAGCTGCGTGGGAAGCCGCGAGCACGGTGCGACGGCGGCGAATGGGACGGACCGGGCGTGCACCCGGGCAGGATCGTGACGACGCTGCGCCGCGTCCTCGCGGACGACGCGATCATCACCACCGATGCCGGGAATTTCGGCGCGTGGTTCGGGCGCGGCTTTCGCTTCCGCAAGCCCGGGACCTACGTCGGCCCGACGTCAGGCGCGATGGGCTACGGACTCCCGGCGGCCATCACCGCATCGCTCATCCACCGCGATCGCCCGGTGGTCGCGCTCGTCGGTGACGGCGGCCTCGCGATGACGGTCGCCGAGCTCGAGACCGCGACGCGCGAACATGCCCGCGTGATCGTCCTGTGCTTCGACAACGAGCGGTTCGGCACCATCCGGATGTGGCAGGAACGGCGCGGGACGGGGGAGGGCGTGGCGACCGAGCTCGGACCGGTCGATTTCGCGGCGATCGCCCGCGGCTTCGGCGCACGTGGCGTCCGGGTCGAGCGCGACGCCGAATTCGAGCCCGCGCTCCGCCAGGCGCTCGCCGAGGAGCGCTCGACCGTCATCCAGCTCACGGTCGATCGGAGCTGGGTGTCCGTGGACGACCGACCCGTCTGACGGCGACAGGCGCGGGCCCCGTGGGGACCCGCGCCGTGCCGCGCCGCAGTCGGATGGGACTCGAGCCCTCGGCCCGACGCCCGATCAGAGGCCGTCGATGATGCCGGCCGCGATGTTCGCACCGGACGCGACGAGCGTCTGCCGATCGCCTTCCATCGCGATCACGACCCAGAGATGCGTCCCGTCGCCGATCCACGTGGCGATGCGGATGCCGCCGCTCAGCGGGTCGTCGCCGAGCAGCGCGTACTCGCCGAGGTCGGCGATCGGCTCGTCCACGCCGAGGGTCTCGGTCATCCTCGTCTTGAACGCGTCGAGCGTCGGCATCTCGAGGCTCTGGCTCCGTTCGACCGAGACGCTGCCCGACCCGTCGGCCGTCGTCCAGCGGCACGAATCAGTAGGCCCGAACGTGGTCGAGTGCGCGCACTCGGCCGTGGGCACCTCCCCGAGCACGATGCCGAGCCAGTCGGTCGAGGTCAGCGCCTCCAGGTCGGCGGCTCCGCCTTCGGCCGTGGTGGGAGCACTGGTCGCGGGCTCCTCGACGCTGGCGACCGAGGCGGGCGCCTCCGGCTCGGCTGCCGTGGCGTCACCGGTGGATCCGGTCACGGGGTCGACGGCGGCCGCGCCACCGCAGGCAGCGAGTGCGATGGAGAGCAGGCCGGCGAGGATGGATGCCCGGGCCCGCGGGTCGATGTGACGGATGGTCCGCATGGTGTGGGTGCTCCTGTAGGGCGATGAGAGCCCGACCGTAGGCGGGAGCACCTCGGGCGGCCTTAAGGACCGCTTAGTGTCGCCTCGTGGGGTGCGACGACGTTGGAGGAAGCGTCGGCAAGGCAGCTTCGGCGGCCCGGATCCCGGCCCCGATCGATCGCAACCACACGAGGTGCGCCCGCACGAACGGCGCCTCATGGACGGCGGCGACGGCGTCGCGCCCGGCCGCGTACGCCACCTCGCAGTGCGCGACGACCGTCGCGACGGCACGCTCCTCGGCCTGGATCGCCGCGAGCGCCGTTCGATCGCCTGCGACCGCGACGCGCGCCGCGAAGGCGTCGATGAGCCGCGAGCCGAGCGTCGAGCGGTCGGCGGCGGCGAACCCTGCCGGACGCACGCAGTCCCGCCAGGCACCGAGAAGCGCTACCGTGCCCGGGTCCCCGTCGATCGCGGCCTCGAGGGCATCGAGCTCCCTCGCGAGCGGCGCGAGCGCGCGGTCACGCAGGCCGAGGACGGCGTCGACCGCCTTGCCGTGACATCCACCGCCTCCCGCAGCGGGACCGTGGAGTGCGACGAGGTATCGGTCACGCTCGCCCGGCGGCATGCGTCCGACCGCCTCGAGGTTGGGGTCGGGCTGCGGTGGCGGTGGCGCGGCATCGATGGACGTCGACACCCCGAATCCCCAGCGCTCTGCCCAGGCGACCGGACCGAGATCGGCGTCGGGGATCGCCGGCGGCGCCTCGACGACCGGCAGGTACACGAAGCCGTGGTCCGCCATGCAGGCCGCGGTCAGGACCGCGACGGCTTCCGACCGACGTCGGTCGAGGCCAGGGTCCGCATCCCGCAGCCCAAGGGCATCGACCAGGCGTGTCGGCTCGTTCGGCATCGCCACGCCGTCCGCCGCCACGGCCGCGACCAGCACGACGGCGGCGACGGCGAGCACGATCGCGCGGCGGTGGACCCTCAATCGAGGAAGAGCGACGGCGTCAGCAGCGACGAGCCGCGCCAGGCGCCGCCCTGGTAGATCGCGCCGAAGCCCCAGGCTCGATACATCCCGGTGCCGCAGTCGGGCGCGCCGCCCATGTCGATGCCGGCGCGCCACCCGGTCGCCGCGGAGGTGTTGTAGGCATACCCGGTGTCGCGACACAGCGTCCACGTGCCGCCGAAGTGCTGGATGACCATCCTGACCCGGATCTCCCCGATCGGCTGGCTGCTCCGATCGGCGGCGCCCGCGCACGGCCACCGATACGACCGGGCGATCACGCTCGCCCCGCCGCCGCTCGCGGCACTCAGTCCCGCGGCGCCCAGGACGCAGCCGTACGTCGACGACCGTGCGAGCCACGTCCGGGCTCCCGATTGCCCGCTCGGAAGGACGTCCCAGCGCGGCCCGCCGTACATCTCGTCGTAGATGCACAGCCATTTCACGCCGCTCGACGGATCCTCCCAGACGGTCCCCGGCACGCACGGCTCGGCCGGCGCACCGCCGGCACCGGCGATGACGACGGCCGGGGAGACGACCCCGAAGAGGGTGACGGTGACCGCCGTCACGACGACCCGCAGCAGACGACGCATGGGAGGACCTCCAGGGCCGGACCGAACGGTGGCGGGACACCATCGGTGCGGCCCACCGTACGCCGGCGCACTCACCCGCGGCTCCACTGCCACTGCACCGCGGATGCATCGCACGCACCGGATGCCCGGATCGCGCGCGCCCTAAGCCGGCCCTAATGGCCCGCTAATGGGCGCCGCATACGGTCGACCCATCAAGCCGCCCGCACGACGGCGGCGACCTCTCGAACGGAGTCACGAACCAATGACCAGCTCGAAGTTCAAGCGCCTCCTCGCCGCCGGTCTCGTCTAGCCGGCGTTGCGCGGCCCGAAACCGCGCGTCGGCGGATCGGCGTACCCATCGATGACGACGGCCACTCCGACCGGGGGGATCGACCGGTGAGCCCGTCGCCACACACGTGGAGAGCCTTCGATGGGTACTCGATTCCGCGCGGCGATGATCGCCGCCCTCGCCGCCAGCCTGCTGCTGGTCGCCCCGACCGCCGCGGCCGGCAACAAGCTGCTGGACGCATCGATGACCGGCATCGCGGTCGGTGGACAGGTCCTCCTCGGCCAGCAGGGCGGTGGCGTCCCGTGGGCGCTCGACAAGGGCGACGCGAAGCTCTGGTCGGACGGCTCGCTCAAGGTCAAGGTTCGCGGCCTGGTGGTCGCGGCAAGCGGCGTCAACCCGATCGCGACCGGCATCGCTGTCGTCGTCTGCGGTGGCGGGACGTCGAGCGTGTCGAGTGCGCCTGTGCCGTTCAGCCCGGCCGGCGATGCGACCGTCGACACAGGCTGGAGCTCCCCGCTCCGTGCCTCGCACCCGTCGTCTTCTTCAGCGGCGTGACCGGCAACGGACCGCGCTGGTTCGCCGTCACGGGAGGCTGAGGGGCCACCGCGCCATTCGTGGAACGAGGGGCAGGGCCGGGTAAGTCGTTGACAACGCAACGACCTACGGGTATCGTAGGCTGTGACACGAAGGAGTCACCAGCCAATGCCCGCCATCGTCGCCGACGACATCACCGTCCTGCCCCGCATCCCGGAGCCTGATCCGACCATCGCCCGCCAGCGCGCGGTGCGTTCCATCACGACCGCGCCACACGGCTTCGAGGGGGAGGGGTTCCCGGTGCGCCGGGCCTTCGCCGGGGTGGCCCTCGAGGACCTCGACCCGTTCGTCCATCTCGACCAGATGGGCGAGGTGGAGTACGCGCCGGGCGAGCCGAAGGGCACGCCGTGGCACCCGCATCGCGGCTTCGAGACCGTCACCTACATGATCGACGGCACGTTCGAGCACAGCGACTCGAACGGTGGCGGCGGCCTGATCACCAACGGCGACACCCAGTGGATGACCGCCGGCGCCGGGATCCTCCACATCGAGAAGCCGCCGGAGGCCCTCGTGCAGAGTGGGGGACTGTTCCATGGCTTCCAGCTGTGGGTGAACCTGCCGCGTGACCAGAAGTGGACCCCGCCGCGCTACCAGGACATCCGGGCGCGCGAGGTGTCCCTGCTCTCGTCGGGTGACGGCGGCGCGCTCGTGCGCGTCATCGCCGGCGAGGTGGCCGGACACGCCGGACCCGGCTCGACCTACAGCCCCATGACCCTGGTGCACGCCACGCTGAGCCCGGGTGCCCGGCTGTCGGTCCCGTGGCGCCCCGACTACAACGCCCTCGTCTACGTCATGGCCGGCCACGGCTCGGTCGGGACGGACGCACGACCCATCGCGACGGGGCAGCTCGCCGTCCTCGGCGCCGGCGACGCGATCACGGTGGCCGCCGCACCGACCCAGGAGAGCCGGCACCCGACGTTCGACGTGCTCCTGCTCGGCGGCCGGCCGATCCGCGAGCCCGTTGCCTGGATGGGCCCGTTCGTGATGAACACCCGCGAGGAGGTCCTCCAGGCGATGGCCGACTACCAGGCCGGACGCCTCGGCAGCATCCCCGCGGTGCACAACGCGCCGACCACGGTCATCGAGACCGGCAACGGGGCTGCCCCCAGGACCTGATCGGCGAGGTCACGCGCGGCGGGCGACCACCGAGAACGACAACGGGATCCGCCCGCGCTCGTCGGGCCGGACATCGCCATGGCCGCCCCACCAGTCGGTCGGATGTTCGGTCACCCGTTCGAGGCGGAGGCCGCTGCCGAGCAGGGCGGTGATGATCTCGCCCAGCGTCCACGCCCGGGCGAACTTCCAGCTCTGGTCGTCGTCCGCGATCGATAGCCGGTCGATGTACTCGGGTGCCCAACCCTTGGACGCCTCGGGTCCGGCGAAGTAGTCGTAGTCGGTGGCGATCCAGCCGCCGTCCTCGTCGACGTCGAACAACCATTCGGCGGGGTGCCCCTCGAACAGCACGAGCCGGCCATCGGGCGCCAGGAGTCGCGCGAGCACGGCTGCCCAGGCATCGAGGTCCTGGAGCCAGATCAGCGACCCGCGGCCGGTGTAGAGCAGGTCGGCGCTGCCGTCGAGGTGGTGCGGCGTGTCGAGGACATCGGCCTCGATCCACGTGGCGGGCGCACCGACCGCATCGGTGAGCCGCCGGGCGAGCTCGAGCATCCGCGGGCTGAAATCGACCCCGATGACCTCCTCCGCACCCAGGTTCCAGAGCGAGAGCGTGTCGCGTCCGCCGGCGCACTGGAGATGGATCGCCCGATGACAGCGTCCGTGCAGGTCGCCGATGAGCTCGAGCTCCGGGGGCAGGAGGTTCGTCCCGCCCGCACGGATCAGGGCCACCGCCTCGTCGAACCAGCCCTCGTACCGCTCGGCGGCCTCATCCCAGGCGGCCCGGTTCGCGCGGTGCATGCCGCGGACGTCGGCGCGTTCAGCCGCGGTGGCTTTTCGGATGTGGTCGCTGCTCTCACGCGTCGAGTCTAGAGGGAGCATCTGGTACCTTCTGCGCCTTGACCCGCTGATCGCGGTCATCGTCCTGCGCTGCCCGACGAGGGACGCCCTCGAACCGCGTCGCCCTACGTGTCCTTCGTGGCGCGATCCCGTGGTCTGCGGCCGTCCTCGCCCGGGATCCCGCGCGTCTCGAGCTCCGCAGCGAGGCCCTCGAGATCCTCGACGGTCACGTACAGCGCGGGGACGTGGAACGGGCCGTACTTGACCGGGTCACGGAAGTCCAGCCGGACGCCGCCTCGTGGGCTGCCGCCGAACGTCAGGTCGGCGTGGCGGATGCTCCGGCGGATCCCGATCGCGGTGATCCACGCCCATGGACCCTCGATCCGCCAGCGCACGATGTTCGCGATCGGTGTCCGGATGGTCGAGGCGCCGAAGCGGGCGACCACGTCCTCCGGGCCCGACGTCGACGTAGGCGTCGTCGCCGCGCACGCCGAACAGGCGCAGGACCGGGCGGGATCGACGCCCGATCCGGTACGGGAACCGGCGGGTCTCCACGGGCACAGGCTAGCCGCTAGCCTTCGAGCGATGCGTCCGACCTACCACCTCGTGCCGGCCGCCGACTGGGCCGCCTCCGATCCCTCGATCCCGTACGCCGCGGCGTCGCTCGCCGACGAGGGCTTCATCCACTGCACCGACGGCGACGACGAGCTCCTCGCCACGGCGAACCGGCACTATCGCGACGACGAGCGTGCCTTCCTCGTGCTGACGGTCGACCTGGACGCGGCGGGCTCCCCGTGGCGCATCGACGATCCCGGCTGGGATCTACCCGCACGTCTTCGGGCCGATCGCGCGGGCCGCGATCCTCGACGTGCGGCCCCTGGAACGCGACGCCGACGGCCGCTTCACCGCGATCGGCGGGTGACGGCGGCCCAGGTGCTTCAGGACTGGGCGCCGCCCGTGAGGGAGATCGTCTCCCCGGAGACATAGGTGTTGGCCCCGGAGCCGAGCCAGAGGACGAGCGTCGCGAGGTCATCGGGCGTCGCGATCCGCCGGAGCGGGATCGACTTCGCCATCTCGGCGGCACGTTCGTCGGGGATCGACGGCTCGCCGTCCTTGTGGGTGAGGATCTGGGTCGGTGCCACGGCGTTGGCGAGGATGCCCTGCGGCCCGAGCTCCTTCGCCAGTGACCGCGTCAGCCCGACGATCCCGGCTTTCGCCGCGGCGTAGTGCCCGGCGCGGGAGACGCCCACCAGCCCGGATCGCGACGCGATGTTCACGATCCGTCCCCATCCCGCGGCCTGCATCCCGGGAACCACGGCGCGGCACGCCCGGAACGTGGCCCCGAGCATGTCGTCGATCACCGCGGACCAGGCGTCGTCGCCGATCTCCGCGAACTTGTCGTTGCGATACGCCGACGTCGCCGTGACGAGCACGCCGACGGGACCTACCTCGCGTTCGATCCGCGCGACCATCGCGCTGACGGCCTCCGTCGACCCGAGATCGGCGTCCACGACGAGTGCCCGGCCGCCCTCGGCCGTGATCTCGGCGGCGGACGCGTCGGCTCGCGACGGCGTGTCGGAGGGCGCGCGCTGGTGGAGGGCCACGATCGCGCCCTCGGCCGCGAACGCGCGGGCGAGGGTCGGCCCGGCACCGCCTCCCGCCCCGGTGATGAGGACGACGCGGTCGCGCAGCAGCAGGTCCATCGCAAGAGCATAGGGCGGGCACACGCATCGGGCGCCGGCACGGACCGCGCGACGGGCGCTCGTCGGCTCGCCGATCGCGCGGCGGGTTCTCATGTAGCGCGAATCGGGTCTTGCATCACCGCGGCGTTCGATGTCAGACTCCGCCGCGTCATGAGTTCGATCACGAACGCCAAGCGCCGCTGTCTCTGTCAGCCCGCTGCCGAGCGGGGCAGGTGGTGTATCTAGGCGTGCGAACCACATAGACCGCACGCCCAAGGAGCGCCCCGACCCCTGCACGGCAGGGGTTTTTTGATGCCCGCGCAACCGGGCTCCCGTCACATCGAGGGACAACGCCATGACCGACACGACGATCCTCGGCATCGACCAGCGGCCGACGATCACGACCACCGACCTCCAGGCCGCCATCGCCGATCCTGCGACCACCGTCATCGACGTCCGGCCGCTCGCCGCCTACAACGGCTGGCGGCTCGGCCGCGAGACGCGCGGCGGCCACATCCCGGGCGCCGTCTCGTTCCCGGCCGCCTGGCTCGACAGCGTCGACGAGCCCGAGATCGCGCGGATCCTCGCCGAGAAGGGCGTCACGTCCGACCAGGCGATCGTGGTCTACGGCGACGATCGCGCCGACGCCGAGGCGGTCGCCGCGCGCCTGCGGGCGTTCGGGATCGATCGAGCGCGCGTCTACGACGCCGGATTTCGCGGCCTGGGCCGCCGATCCGGCCCTGCCGATCGAGAAGCTGCCAAAGCACGAGCGACTCGTCCACACGGAATGGCTCCGCCAGGTGCTCGACGGCGAGCGTCCGGAGGCCGCACCGACCGGTCGTTTCCTGCTCTTCCACGTGAACTTCGGGGTCCCCGAGGAATACGCCGAGCGACACATCCCGGGCGCGCACTACCTCGACACGAACTGGCTCGAGGATCCGCTCGACTGGAACCGACGATCGCCGGAGGCGCTCGACACCGCGCTCCGCGCGCTCGGCATCACCCATGACACCACCGTGGTCGTCTACGGCCGCGACACCGAGGGCCAGGCCAACGAGAAGTGGCCGGGCCGGCGCGCCGGCCAGATCGCGGCGACGCGCGCCCTCCAGATCCTGACGTACGCGGGCGTCGACGACGTCCGCCTGCTCGACGGCGGGTTCGACTGGTGGGTGAAGGCGGGCTATCCGCTCGAGACGACCGTGCGCGAGCCCGTGCCCGTCGACTCGTTCGGGGTCAGCATCCCGCTGCGCCCCGAGCTCATCGTCGACATCGATGACGCCAAGGCGATCATCGCGGACCCGGCGGGTGCCGCGCTCGTCAGCGTGCGGACGTGGCGCGAGCACATCGGGCAACGTCAGCGGCTACAACTACATCGGTCCGGCGGGACGGATCGCGGGCGACGTCTGGGGCAACTGCGGCACCGACGCGTACCACATGCAGCACTACCGCAACGTCGACAACACGATGCGGGCCTACCCGGAGATCGCCGCGAACTGGGCGGAGGCCGGGATCACCGCCGACAAGTGGGTCGCGTTCTATTGCGGCACCGGCTGGCGGGCGAGCGAGACCTGGTTCTACGCCTACCTCCAGGACTGGCCGCGCATCGCGGTCTACGACGGTGGCTGGTTCGAATGGAGCCAGGATCCGCTCGACAACCCGATCGAGATCGGCGAGCCGGAGCAGCCGAGCCCGAGCCCGAGCCGCGGGACGAGTTCGCCGCGTAGCGCGATCACGAAGCGCCGGGGCGGCGAGCGATGCCGCCCCGGTCGCGTGTCGGTCCGGGCCGGCTCCGGATGCTATCGTCGGGCGATGCCCGTGACCGTCCGTCGCATCCGCGACGAAGAACTGCACGCCTTCTACGAGGCGATGTCGACGGCGTTCCTCGAACGCCCGGATGTCGCGGCGATGACCGAAGCCTCACGACCCCTCATCGACCTGGACCGGACCTGGGCGGCGTTCGACGGTCCGCGGATCTGCGGCACGTTCCGCTCGTTCGGCACCGAGATCACCGTGCCCGGCCTCGGACGCGTCCCGCGGCGGCGTCGTCGGCCGTCACGGTCCTCCCGACCCATCGTCGTCAGGGCGTCCTGCGTCGACATGGTCGCGGCGGAGCATGGCGCGATCAGCGACCGCGGCGAGGCGATCGGGTTGCTCAACGCCTCGGAGTACCCGATCTATGGCCGGTTCGGCTACGGCTCGGCGTGCCGCGAGGCCACCTGGACCCTCGACACGCATGCCGGCGCCTTCCACGGCGAGGCCACCGGACGCATGGAGCTGCGCCCGATCGACGCCGAGACACGCGACGCGATGATCGCGGTATTCGACGCCTGGCGGGTGCGCCAGCCGGGCGAGATCCGGCGTCGTCCATTGCGTTGGGACATGGAACTCGGGCTGCGTCCGACTGGCCGGCCAAAGCCGTGGAGCGGGTTCGTCGCGTTCCACCGCGACGACGCCGGCGGGATCGACGGGTACGTGCGCTACAGCATCGCGGGCGACGCATGGAAGGAGCGCCAGCCGCGGACCACGCTCCAGGTCGACGATCATGCACGCCCTGACCGACGAGGCATACGTCGCGCTGTGGCGGTACCTCGCCGAGATCGACTGGGTCTCGCGCGTCAAGGCCGAGCACCGCACCGTTCGAGAACGCCTGCCCTGGCTCCTCGTCGAACGCCCGCGCGGCCAGCGTCTCCGATGTCGGCGACGGCCTGTGGCTGCGGCTGTTCGATGTGCCACGCGCGCTGGAGGCGCGCACGTACGCGGGCAGGGGAGCGTGGTCCTCGAGGTGATGGATGCCGAGGCGGCGGATGGACGGACGCGGGTCCGGCTCGATGTCGACGGCCCGCGCGCGCGATGCCGGCCGTCGCGCCGGTCGCCGGATCTCACGATCGACATCGCGGCGTTGAGCGCGGCGTACCTGGGCGGCCCGCCGCTGCGCGACACGGTGCTGGCCACCGGTGTGGACGAGCATCGAGCGGGAGCGCTGGACACGCTCGAGACGTTCCTCCGAACGCCGGATGAGCCCTGGTGCTCGACGTTCTTCTGAGCGGATCGATGCGGCGGCCAGCGCCTCGGCGGACGGCGGCCGCTGACCACGCTCAGCCGGCGCCGGCGGCACCGTCGCTCCGCAGGTGGTCACGTGACGATCTCCACGACGTCGCCGTCCTGCACCGCGTGATCGCGACCGACCCGCTGCCCGTCGAACCGCGCCGACGGACCCCACACCCGCGCCGCGACGAACGACGTGGCGAGGTCGTGGTGGACCGTGTCGGCGACGTCGGTGACCGTGGCGCCCGGGCGGCAGCGCCAGGGCTCGTCGTCGACCGACCCGTTGTTGCGCAGCCGGACCCGCAGGAGCCCGGTCAGCCGCCAGATCGCTTCGCGGAACGCGTCGAGCGAGGCCTCGTCGAGGACCGACACCGCGACGACCGGCAGGTCCGGGAACGCGGCGACCAGGCGCTCGACGCACCGGCCTCGGCCTCGTCGGCCCGGGTGGCCGCCAGGATGGCCGGCTTCTCGATCCCGGCGAGCGGCGACCTCCGCCCGGACGGTCGCGAGCTCGGCCGGATCCGCGTCGGCCCGGCGCAGTAGACGATCGCGTCCACCGAGCGGAGCACGCCGAGCAGCGCTCGACCGCCGCCGCGATCGTCGGTCGCGCCCTCGATGAGCCCCGGGATCTCGACGAGCTGGACGAGCACGCCGCCGATCCGCGTGAGGGCCGGGACGGGGCGGAGCGTCGTGAACGGGTAGTCGCCGGTCTTGATCTGGATCTCGGACAGCGCCTGCAGGAGCGACGACTTGCCGACGTTCGGCGGGCCGACGAGGGCGATCTGGGCGGCGCCCTCGCGCCGCACGGCGATCGAGTCGCGATGGACCGCGCTCGAGCGGACGCGGGTGTCCTCGATCTCGGCGAGCAGCCACTTGCGCAGGTCCGCGTACGGACCGTTCCTGTAGTCGGGCAGCTCCTCGAGCAGGGCGCGGACCTCGCGGATCCGCTCGCGCCCCTCCTTGCCGATGAGTCGCCGTTTCGCCACCTGCGCGAACGTCCGATGCGGCATCGGCATCGACCATTCTCCTTCCCGATCACTCGGGCGACGGCACGGCACGGCGCGCGCAGCCCGGCGCTGCGGCAGCGGCACGCGTCCGTCCTCGCCCCTTCCACCGACGCTGGTGCTGGAAGGGGCGGCTCAGCCGTTCCGGTTGGAGATGGTGGCGAACCAGGCGTCCCATCGGACGCCGGCCGAGCGGTGGGTCATCGTCGCGCGCAGCGTACACGGACGTGCCGTCGCTGCAGCGATCGCGGACGTGCGATCATCCCGACGTGACCGACCGACCCTGACCCGGCGCGCCCTCAATCGGGCGCTGCTGGCTCGGCAGCTCCTGCTGGAGCGGTCGAGCCTGCCGTCGCCGGAGGCGATCGAGCAGGTCGGCGGCCTGCAGACCCAGTACGCGCCGTCGGGCTACGTCGGCCTGTGGACGCGGCTCGCGGGCTTCCGGCGCGACGACCTGACGACGCGCCCTGGAGGACCGGATCGGTCATCCAGGCGACGCTCATGCGGGTCACGATCCACATGGTCTCGGCGCGCGAGTTCTGGCCGCTACGCGACGGGCGTCCGCGAGGCGCGCCGGGTCGTGGCGCTGCGAGCGCTGCCCGGCCGTGACCGGCGCCGACGAGCGCAGAGCTCGAGGCGGTGCGGCGGCGATGCGCGAGGCCCTCGCCGACGGCCCGAAGACCGTGAAGGAGCTCGGCGAGCTCGGGGCCGGGTTCGTCGGGACGCTCGGGCTGTGGGTCGACCTGGTCCGCGTCCCGCCGTCCGGGCACGTGGGAGCGGCGTCGCGCCGACCGGCTGGCCCTCGCCGAGCGACTGGGTCGGGCCGTGCGACGCGACCGAGGACGAGGGCCTGCGCGCACCTCGTCCGCGCCTACCTGCGGGCGTTCGGGCCCGCGCCGTGGCGGGACATCGCGTCGTGGGCCGGCGTCTCCGTGGCGGACGTGAAGCGCGGGGCCGCGGGCCTCGTCGCTGGTCGAGCTACCGCGACGAGGACGGCGGCCTGCTCATCGACCTTGCCGACGCTCGCCGTTGCCCGACCCGGACATCGCCGGCGCCGGTCCGGTTCCTGCCGCACTGGGACGCCAACCTGCTGGTCCACGCGCGGCGGACCGGCATCCTGCCCGAGGCGCATCGGCCGCGCGTCTTCAGCACGAAGAACCCGTTCTCGGTCGGGCACGTGCCTCGTCGACGGCATCGTCGCGGTCGCGGCGTGGTCGCTCGCGCGACGGCCGGATCGTCCTCGACCCGTTCGAGGACCTGCGGCGCAGCGATCGGCGCGCGAGTCGAGCGCGAGCGCGAGGCGCTCGAGGCCTTCCACGCCTGACGTCGTCAGCCCTGCCGCCGGTCACCTCGAGGGGCGCCGGCGCCGTCGGTCGGCGTGTCCTGCGGGCCGGCGTGGCCGTTCGCGAGGACCCACGCCTCGACCGGGGCTCGCTTGCCCTTGACCCGCGTCGGCCCGAGGGAGACGCCCGCCCGGCCGGACCGAGGGCTCGCCATGTCGCCCGGCCGACGACGACCTGGCCGGGTTCGCCGGCCGACATCAGGCGCGCGGCCATGTTGCGTCGTGTCGCCGATGGCCGCGAAGCTGCGCCGCCCCGCGGCCCCGACGTTGCCGACGACGGCGGGCCCGGTGTTGACGCCGACCCGGAACGTCGGCCAGTCGGGGTGGGCGTCGGCCAGCGGCCGGCCCGCTTCGACGATCGCGAGCGCCGCGCGCGCCGCGCGCGTCGGGCGTGGTCGGGCTGGTCGCCGCGCGGCATTGAAGATCGCCATGACGCCGTCGCCCGCGAACTGCTCGATGACGCCGCCCGCGGCGTCGATGACCGGCACGACCGCGGCCCAGTACTCGTTGAGCATCGCGATGCACCTCGGTCGGCGTCGCGCGTCTCGCTGAACGTCGTGAAGCCGCGAGGTCGGCGAACAGGACGCTCACCTCCCGCTCCTCGCCGCCGAGCCGCGCGGCCGCCGGTCCGCTCGCCGGCGGATCCGCTGGGCGACGACCGACGGCAGGTACGGCCGGAACGACGCATCGAGCCGGCGCAGCTCGCGGGCCGCCTGGACGAGCAGCTGCGACCTCGTCGCTGGTGGCGCCCTCGCGCCGCAGCTCGGCGAGCACCCGGTCCGATGGACTCGCCGCGCTCGTCCGCCGCGGCGACCGCGGCGATCGCGCCCGCATGCCAGCGGTCGATGCGGGCCAGCGTCGCCTCGAGGTACAGCCCGCCGAACGCCCCCGACAGCGAGCCGCTCCGGCGGTACTCGCTGCGCGCGCCGAGCGCGATCGCGACGAACGCGAGGAGCATCAGCAGGTGCCACTCCCACCAGCTGAGGTGCCAGTTGCGGCTGAGCGCCACGGCGACCATCGCCTCGGCGAGCAGCACGAACGCCACGGCGACCGTCGAGCGGCACGAGCGACCGCCGCGCGCCGATACAGCTCGACGTACCGCCACGCCGCGAAGCGCGTAGAGCGCGACCGAGACGACCGCGAGCACCGTCAGCAGGCCCGACGCCCTCCTCGGCGGGCGGCGGCCCGTCGAGCGGCGGCAGGCCCGCGAGCGAGACACGACGCCCAGACCGACCATGAGCGCCACGCAGGCCGCCGAGCAGCACGCGGCGCCAGCGCAGGACCGTCGGCGCGCGCGGCCCGGCGAGCGGGCTCACCGACACCGCCGCGAAGACCGACGCGATCATCAGCCCGACCGGCGTCGCGACGACGAACCCGGTGTTCGGGTCGGGGAGCAGGACGCCGGGCGTCGCGAGCGCGTGCAGGCCCGAGGAACCCGGCGCTCGCGAGGAAGGCCAGCGAGACGAGGATGAGCCGGGCGTCGCGGTAGCGGCCGGCGGCGACGTTCGTCAGCGTAGGCGAGGACGACGTTGACGGCCGCGGTGACGAGCACGAGCCAGAAGTGGCTGGGATGGTGCTCCCAGTCGAGGTCGAGCTCGGGCCGGGCGAGCAGCAGCCCGAGTCCGGCGACGCGGGATGACCATCGCCAGTGCGAGCATCCAGGGCGCCCGGAGCGGCGCTGTCGCGTCTCGAGAACCGCTCGCCATGGGCCGCATCATACGGCCGCGTTCGGTCGGATCAGGAGGCGTCGGCCGGTCGCATGCGCAGGAACTCGTCGACCCGGAGCAGGCCGAGGAAGAACCGGACAGGGAGGGGCATCGCCCGACGCGTCGGGTCCACGACGACCCGTGGATCGTCCAGCCGCACGGTCCGCCCCCGGATCTCGAGGTCGCATGCCACCGGCCGCGAGGACGTTCTGGACCCACTGCGCGTCGGCGCCGTACGTGAGGGCGAACACGTAGTCCGCCCCGTCGCGGAAGACGTTCATCGGCGTCCGGTAGGTGCGTCCGGACCGACGACCGACGTACACGACGATGCCGAACCCCGGCAGCCGGCCGGCGAACAGCCGGGTGACGGGGTTCACGATCCGCGTCGTGAACGGCCGGATGGGCTTCAACCGCGGTGCGGACATCAGGACGCATGGTAGCCAGCTTCCGCGCGATCCCTGGCCGCGGCGCCCGTCCCTTGGCGCCAAACGGCGCGGCGACGACCGACGGTGGGGCAGGGGGACGATAGGAGCGGTTTGGGCCGCTTGCCCGTACCATCGGTTGGTCGCACTGCGGCTCACGGTCGGCGAATCTGGCATTCGGTCCGGCAGCAGTCTCCGGGCGCATCGGGAAGCCATCCCGCCAGTCCCGGAGTCGTCGTGGCCATCGCCCCCTGGATCACCCCTCCCGTCCTCGCCGAGTACGTCCACAACGCGGGCATCCGGTTGCGACGCCAGTTCCGTGGCCACACCCGCCACGCGGGGACGGCGACCAGCATCATCACGTCGTGCATCG
>CAWFPC010000009.1:0-57443 GCA_963817745.1 uncultured Chloroflexia bacterium | reverse complement strand
CGCGGGCCCTGCCGGATCCCGTGCCGAACGTCGGGGTGCGGCTGACGGCCGGCAGCGCATCGATGGGTCAACACCGGCGATGCGGCTCCGGACCCGGGGCTGGTGGCGCTGGCGCAGGACGCCGACCTGCTGCTCGCGGAGGCGCTCGTCGTCGACACAGTGCCGGCCGACCTGATCCGGTCGCTGTCCAGCGCCCGGGACGCCGGTCGCAAGGCGGCCGAGGCCGGCGTCCGGGCGTTGATCCTGACCCACCTGATGCCTGGCACGGATCGCCGTCGCGCGCGCCAGGCTGCCCGGGGGGCCTTCGACGGACCGATCCGCGTCGCGCACGGCGGGCTCACCGTGCAGGTTGACCCGCCGCCCGTCAGAGTCGAACCTTGATATCGATGACGCGCATGTTTCTGTCCAGGTTGGTCACCACTCGCCCCACGGCCAATGAGAAGCGGCGTGGATCGGTCGGGAAGCCTCCTTTACGACGCGGATTGTGGGATCTGCGTGGCCACCGCCGGGTGGCTCGAGACCAGGGTCCCTCCCTCGCATCTCGGGCTGCTGGCGCTGGGCGATGTCGAGGACGATCCCCGGGTCGCTGCCCTGGTCCGGGGCCGGCCGCTGACGGAAACCATCCATTTCGTCCGGTCCGATGACGCGATCCTGACCGGAGCCCAGCGGTGATCGCCGCCGGACGACTCGTCCCAAGATGGCGGCTGGCTGCCCTCGTCGATCATCGTCTCGGCCATCTGCTGCTCGAGCCGGTCTACCGGTACGTGGCCGCCCACCAGATCGGGCGGCTGCTTGGCCTTCCTGCCGAATGTCCGCTTCCCCGGCGACGACAGGGATCGACCTGACCGCCACCAACGCGGTTCCGAGACGCGTCGTCCGCACGCTCTGCGAACTGACCGTGCAAACGAAGACCCGCTGGTCACCCAGCGGGTCGTTTCGTGCTTGGAGTCTGGAGGCGACGACCGGATTCGAACCGGTGAATAGAGGTTTTGCAGACCTCCGTGTTGAACCACTTCACCACGTCGCCCTACGGGTGAGGGTACCTGAGGGCGCCGCCGTCTGTCTCGTGCGGTGCGCGTCCGCGCCGGCGCTCCCGTCCGTGTAGCCTGAACGCCCAGTCCACTACGCGACCCCGACGAGGAGCACATCGATGACAGACGACCCGCGCGCCGACCTCGTCGCCCGGATCGAGACGATCCGTGATCGCTGGCACCGGCTCGTCGCCGACGTCGGCGAGGATCGGATGGAGCTGCCCGGCGCGATGGGCGACTGGACGTTCAAGGACGTCGCCTCGCACCTTGGCGCCTGGCGCGCACGGGGTGCGGATCGGCTCGCCGCCGTCGGTCGAGGTGACCCGCCCCCGCCCGCACCGTGGCCGGCCGAGTTCGGCGACGACGAGGACGATGCGATCAACGGGTGGATCCACGAGCGAGACGAAGGACCGCCCCCTTGCCGCAGCCCTCGCCGACACCGAGGCGAGCTACGACGCGTTCATCGCCGCGATCCGCGCCATGCCGATCGACGCGGCGACGCGCGAGGCCGCCCAGTGGGCGGAGGCGGAGGTCGAGGACGGCCACCCGTACGGTCATCTGGGTGAGCACGAGCCCGATGTGCGACGGTGGCTCGCGGGCCTCGACGGAGGCGCGCAGCCCAGCGGGCGCTGACGGGTGAGGTGGCTGCCCCTCGAGGATTCGAACCTCGGTTCACGGATCCAAAGTCCGCTGTCCTACCACTAGACGAAGGGGCAGCGGGAGGGCCGAACGTCAGGTTCCCAGTCGACCCGATCCTGGGCTCGGACCGGCTCCGTCCGTGCCCCTGCCGTGACTCAGGTGGTGGTTTCCTGCAGTGCCGCGATCAACGCCCGCGCCTGGTCGCGGTCCTTGTCGTTCGGGTGCTGGTGGTCGGCCATGATCCCGCAGTACACATTGTGGATGGCCTGGCTCACGGTGTCCTCGTTCAGGAGCGTGATCCCGCTGTCCTGCAGTCGCTGCACGGTCGCAGGGTCGGGCTCGAGGCCCATCGCTTGCTCCAACGCTCGTTGCATCGCCATCGACCGGAACCTCCTGTCCTGCTTCGACGCGAGAAGCGTACGCCTCTGACACTCCGACGCTGTACCGGCTCGCCACGGGGCGTCGAGCCGTCGCAGCGCGCTAGCGCACGCGGCCGCCGGTCCGGGACAAAGAAATGGAGCGGAAGACGGGACTCGAACCCGCGACCCTCACCTTGGCAAGGTGATGCTCTACCAACTGAGCCACTTCCGCTCGGAGATGCGACCACCTGTAGGTGGTGCCGAGAGCCAGATTCGAACTGGCGACACCGCGATTTTCAGTCGCGTGCTCTACCAACTGAGCTATCTCGGCCCGATGGCCAACCAGGCTTGGCCGCCCGTCGGCGGACCGCAGGATACCACGGGCCCTCGCGGACGTGCCACGCGCGGGGCCTCGGCCAGGCGCCACGGACGGTCGCCCTCGCTCCCTATTCCAGACCCGCCAGCCCGGCCGCCTCGGCGCGTGCCGAGCGGCGGCTCCCCGGTCAGCTGGCGCAGCCGGTTGATCCGGTCGATGATCGGCGGATGGGTCGAGATCAGCCCCGACGATCGGGCCTCGAACTTCTTGATCGGGTTCGTGAAGTACAGGTGCTGCGTCGCCGCGGTTGGCGACCTCGAGCACCTCCTGGTCGGCGGCGATCTTCGCCAGCGCCCGTTCCAGGCCGTACGGGTTGCGCGTCAGCTCGACCGCCGACGCATCGGCGAGGTACTCGCGCTGGCGGCTCACGGCGAGCTGGACGAGGCGCGCGGACGATCGGCGCGAGGATCGCGAGGACGATGGCGATGACGAAGATCACGGCCTGCGCGCCGCCGCCGCTGCCGCTGCTGTCGCCGGCTGCGCCGGCCGCCGCCGCCAGAACGTGAAGCGCAGGAAGAAGTCGGCGAGCAGCGCGATCGAGCCGACCAGCACGCCGACGATCAGGCGAACCGGATGTCGAGGTTGCGGACGTGCGACAGCTCGTGGCCGATGACGCCCTGGAGCTCCTCGCGATCGAGCTTCTCCAGCAGGCCCGTCGTGATCGCGATCGAGGCGTGCTTGGGATCGCGGCCGGTGGCGAACGCGTTCGGGGCGGTGTCGTCGATGATGTAGACGCGCCGGCATCGGGCATGCTCGCCGCGATCGCCATCTCCTGGACGACGTTCAACAGCTGCGGCGCGGCGCCTTCGTCGACCTCGCTTGCGCCGCGACGCGGCGAGCACGAGCTTGTCGCCGGCGAAGTACGAGGCGACGCGACAGCAGGCATCCCGACGCCGATCGCCAGACGAGGTCGTCGACGCCGACCCGCCCTCGGCGTCGCGGTCAGCGCCGTAGCCGACCGCGAAGCCGAGGGCGCCGAGCAGCACCACGACGACGCGCCAGCAGGAACGAGTTGCGCCGGTTGGCCGCGATCTGGTCGTAGAACGAGGCCCGGGCCTCGGTCCCTCGCGCGCGGCCGGCGCGATCAGCTCAGGCTGAGATCGACTCGGGACGTTCGCCGCCTCGGGCTCGGCGTCGAAGAACTCGCGCTTGGTGAAGCCGAACGGGCCCGCGAGCAGCACGTTCGGGAACGTCGCGATCGCGGTGTTGTAGTCGAGGACGCTCGCGTTGTAGTGCTGGCGCGAGAAGGAGATCTGGTTCTCGGTCGTCGTCAGCTGCTCCTGGAGCTGAGCACGTTCTGGTTGGCCTTGAGCTCGGGGTAGTTCTCGACGACCGCGAACAGCGAGCGCAGCGTGCCGGTCAGCGCGTTCTCGGCCTGCGCCTGCTGCGGCGGGCCCTGCGCGCCGGCGGCGACGGCCGCGGCGCGCGCCTTGGTGACGTCGGTCAGGACCTTCTGCTCGAAGCCCATGTAGCCCTTGACCGCGTTCACGAGGTTCGGGATCAGGTCGTGTCGGCGCTTCAGCTGGACCTCGATCTGGGCGAACGCCTCGTCGATCCGGAGGCGCTTCTGGACCAGGCCGTTGTAGATGCGGATGCCGACGACGACGAGACGCGACGATCGCGACGATCACGATGATCAGTACGGGATCCACGAGTCCCTCCTCAGGTGCGAGCGGCCCGTCCGCGCGGCGCCCGGGGCGACGCCACGAGCCGAGGACTAGCAGTGGGCCCGCTCCGTCAGGAGTCGTCCGGTGCTGGCACCAGGCGGTTGGTGGGCGGTGAGGGACTCGAACCCCCGACATCCTCGGTGTAAGCGAGGCGCTCTGACCAACTGAGCTAACCGCCCGGGCGCACAGCATACGACCGGCAGACGCAGCGCGGCCGCAGGGCGGACGCGAAACGACCCCCGGGCGGAGGGGTCGTCGATGCGCGAGTTGGTGCCCAGGCCGGGACTTGAACCCGGATGAGTTGCCTCATACGCCCCTCAAACGTACGCGTATACCAATTCCGCCACCTGGGCACAGGTGTCGCCGTGCGTGATCCGATGGGTCGAGGGATGGTACCGAGGAAGGGATTTGAACCCATACGCCCTTGCGGACACTAGCTCCTGAAGCTAGCGCGTCTACCAATTCCGCCACCTCGGCGTCGGACCCATCGCGCGGACCCGTCGGACTCACTGGCCCGCGGCGAGGCGCCATGTTAGCACGTCCCAAAATCGGTCCGAGGGGTCGCCGACGAGTCCGGGAACGGGGTCCGACGACCGTGTCGCGGACCACGACGAACTCGTCGCGCGAAGGCCAGCGGGAGCAGGTATCGGCCGGTCGCGAGCTGCTTCTGGAGGGCCGCGTACGCCGCCTTGCGCGCCTCGTCGGTGCCCGGCGCGCGCGCCTTGGACGAGCAGCTTGTCGAGCGTCGAGGTCCTGGAGCCCGAGACGTTCGAGCCGCCGGTGCGCGTCTGGCTGCGACGCGAGCAGCGGGTACAGGTCCGGGTCGAGCCCGACGTTGATGTCGGCGACCGCGACCTGGAACTCGCCGGTCGCGAGATGGTCGGTCACGAACTCGCCGGGCGGCAGGGCGACGTGGGTCGCCGGCCAGACCGATCCGTTGCCAGTCCGCGACGACCGACTGCGGCCGCGGCGAAGAGCGCCGGGGTTGGCCGACATGTCCGGGCTGAGCACCTCGATCTCGAGCGCCGCCTTCGCGTCGGGCAACCGCCACGTGCCGTTCTTCTCGGTCCACTTGGCGGCCTTGAGCGCCTTGCGTGCCGCGCTCCGGCTGTACTTCACCGGCGGATCTGCGGTCGCATCGAACAACGGCGGACGCGGGCGGGATGGGACCCGTCGGCCACGGCCGCCGACGACGGCGAACGCCGCGTCGATGAGCGCGGCGCGGTCGATGGCCGCGAGGAGCGCCGTTCGGACCGCCGGGTCGCGGAACTCGGGGTGCGTCGGGCGCAGGTTGAGCAGGACGGTCGTCAGGGTCGCGCTCGGGTAGCGCATCAGGCGGGTGTCGGCCGTCCCGGCGAGGTCGGCTGCCAGCCGGCGCGGCAGGCCGGACGCGGCGTCGAGATCGCCCGCCTCGTAGGCGGCGACGAGCTCGTCGGGATCGCTGAAGAAGCGGAGCTCGATGCCATCGAGGTACGGCGTCGGCCGGTCGGGTCGGGTGGTCGGGCCCGGCGTATGGAGCGAGTCGGTCGGCGGGCTGCGGACGCGGACGACCGGGCTCCTCGGCCGGGATCTCGAGGGCGGGCACGAGCGTCGCGGAGCCTCGGTCAGCTCGACGAGGGAGTACGGTCCGGCGCCGACCGGCGCCCAGCCGAACGGGTCGTCGGCGAGCTCCTCGACGGGCACGCCGCGGAGGATGTGCGCCGGCACGAGCGGCTGCGTCAGGGCCTGGAGGAACCCGCCGAGTGGCGTCGCCAGCGTGAACGTGACCGTCCGCTCGGACGCAGCCTGCGACCGTCACCTCGCGCCACGAACCGGCGCGCGGGACCGGTGTAGGCCGGATCCTGCAGCGTGCGTACCGTGAACACGACGTCATCGGCGGTGACCGGGTTGCCGTCGTGCCACGTCGCGTCGTCGCGAAGGACCACGGTCCACACCTTGCCGTCCGCGTCGACCGACCAGCGCTCGGCGAGGTCCGGGACGATCGTGCCACCCGGGCCGAGGCGGACGAGCCCGGCGAAGACGAGCGCGACGAGGTCGCGGTCGGCCTGCGTCCGGGCCGTCAACGGACTGACCGAGACCGGGCTCGACAGCAGGCCCTCGACGTAGGGTCGGGCGTTGGCCGGTGGCACGGTGGCCACCGGCGGGGTCGCTGCGCTGGAGTTCGGCTGGAGGGCCGGGACGCCGATGAGGCCCGCGACGATGGCGAGCAGCACGACGAGAGTCCCGACCACGACGTATCGGTCCGGGTCATGGAGCTCCGTGCTGGGTCCGCGGTGGGCCGCCGCGGGTACCCGGCACAGGCGGGGTGTCACCCGTCGGTGGCGGGGGCCAGGAGATAGGCGACGAGCGAGAAGAGGACGAACAGGACGAGCAGCACGACCGTGAACTGCCACAGCCGGCGCTCGACCCCACGGCGGCTCCGGTACACGGCGGAATCGCCACCGAACGTGCCCGACAGTCCCGTCCCCCGGGCCTGGAGCAGGATCGACGCGATCAGCGCGATGCTGACGATGATCTGGCCGAACGCCAGGATGGGATTCACGTGTGGGTCGCCTCCGTTCGTACGTCGCTCGTACGGCGGCCGATGGTACCACAGCGTCCGTCCTTCAGCCGGTCGCGACCCCGTCGGGCGAGGCTTCGGTGGTGCCCGGTGGCTCGAGCAGCGATCGCCCGGTCATGCCGGCCCAGCGCGGCAGGCCGGCCAGCTCGAGCAGCGTCGGCGCGACATCCGCCAGCACGCCGTCATCCAGGGTCCGGCCGGCGACCGCGCGCCCGACGAGCACGAGCGGCACCGGATTGAGCGAATGGGCGGTCACCGGTCGGCCGTCCGCGTCGAGCAGCTCGTCGGCGTTGCCGTGGTCCGCGGTGATGGCCAGCAGGGCGCCCGGACCGTCCGGATCCGCGGTCTCGACTGCCGCAACCGCGTCGACCACCCGGGCGAGGCACGCATCGACCGTCGCGAGCGCCGCGATCGTGGCGTCCCAGACCCCGGTGTGCCCGACCATGTCCGGGTTCGCGTAGTTGGCGACGATGAAGTCGTAGGTGCCCGATCCGATCGCCTCGACCAGCGCATCGGTGACCCCGGCCGCCGCACATCTCGGGCTGGAGGTCGTAGGTGGCGACCCGGGCGCTCGGGACGAGGCGCCGGTCCTCGCCGGGCCAGGCCGGCTCGACCCCGCCGTTGAAGAAGTACGTGACGTGCGCGTACTTCTCGGTCTCCGCGACGTGGAACTGGCGCCAGCCGGCCTCGCTGACCGCCTGTGCGAGGCGACCGTGCGCGTCTCGGGCGGGAACGCGACCGCGACCGGCAGATCCGCCTCGTACTCGGTCATCGTCACGACGTCCAGCGCCTGCGGCGCCGGACGACCGCTCGGCGACGTCCGATCGAACCCATCGAACGCTGCGCCGTCGGCCAGGGCGTGGGTCAGCTGTCGCGCCCGATCGGCGCGGAAGTTCGCATGGATGATCGGGTCGCCGTCGCCGAGCGGCTCGGCGACGCCGTCGATGACGGTCGGGGCGACGAACTCGTCCGTCTCGCCGCGCTCGTACGCCGCCTCGATCGCGGCGCTCGCCGACGGCGCGTGATGGGCGGCCTCGGCGTGGACGATCGCGTCGTAGCCACGTTCGACGCGATCCCAGCGGCCGTCGCGATCCATCGCGAAGTAGCGCCCACCGACGGTCGCGATCCGGGCATCCGGATGCAGCGTCGCGAGCCGCCGCTCGAGGTCCGCGACGTAGCCGAGCGCGGACGACGGGGCCGTGTCGCGCCCGTCGAGCAGCGCGTGGAACGCGGACCCGCGGCACACCCGCACGCGCCGCAAGCTCGGCGAGCGCCGAGCGAGGTGCGGTCGTGGGCGTGGACCCCGCCGGGCCCACCAGCCTGACCACGTGCAGCGTGCCGCCGCCGGCGATCGCCCGGCGAGCCGCCTCGACCAGGGCCGGGCGCGTCGAAGAACGTGCCGTCGGCGATGGCCGCGTCGATCCGCGGCAGATCCTGCAGCACCGGCCGGCCGGCGCCGAGGTTCAGATGCCCGACCTCGGAGTTGCCCATCTGGCCCGGCGGCAGCCCGACCGCGTCCTCCGACGCGCCGCAGGCGCGCGTGCGGCCAGTCGCGCGAGGAGACCGCGCCAGGCCGGCATCGGCGCCGCGGCGATCGCGTCACCGGCGGGATCGACGACCGATCCCGAACCCATCGAGCACGACGAGGACGATCGGTCGCGGCCGTCCGCGCTTCCGGTCGGGTCACGCGCCACCCGAGTCGCCCGGCGAGCACCCGGCGGTCAGGCGGCCAGGCCGCGGGCGCGAGCCGTCAGGCCGGCCCGTGCCACGATCCCGGCCATCTCGTCGGGCTTGAGCGACGCCCCGCCCACCAGGGCGCCGTCGATCGACGGCTCCGCCATGAACTCGGCGATGTTGCGCGGAGGTCACGCTCCCGCCGTAGAGCACCGGGATCGACTCCCCCGCCCCGCCGAAGCCGAGGACGGCCAGCGCGTCGCGGATCGCCGCGGCCATCGCGGCCGCGTCCGCGCCGCTGGCGTTCCGACCCGTCCCGATGGCCCACACCGGTTCGTACGCGATGACGAGGCCGGCATCGCCCAACGGCTCGGCACCGTGGTCCGCGAGTGCGCCGCGGAGCTGCGCCGTGACCACCTCGGTCGCGCGGCCCGCCTCGCGGTCGGCGAGATGCTCGCCGACGCACAGGATGGGTCGCAGGCCCGCGTCCATGGCACGCCCGAGCTTGCGGCCGATCAGCGCGTCCGTCTCGGCCGCGTCGCGACGCCGCTCGGAGTGACCGACGATGACCCATGACGCGAGGCCGACGAGCATCGGTGCCGAGATCTCGCCCGTGTACGCGCCGACGAGCTCGTGATGCACGTTCTGCGCACCGACCGCGACCGACGGGTCTGCCTCGGCGAGCGCATCGCGGACCGGCGCCAGGCACACGAACGGCGGGCAGATGACGCGGGTGACACCGGCCTCGCGGGTCCGGCTCGCGATCGTGACCGCGAGCTCCGCCGCGTCCGCGGGGGTCGTATGCATCTTCCAGTTGGCGGCCACGATCACGTCACGCATGCGGCCGCATCATGCCAGAGGCACCCACCGGCGTGGGTCCGGGCGGCGTCGGTTCGGCCTCGGCCAGCCGCTCGATGCGCTCGAGCGCCCGTTGCACGGCGGATCGGTGCAGCTCGAGGCGCTCGGCGAGCTCCGCGAGTGTCGCCTCGGGTGTCTCACGACGGGCATCCGCCACCATCCGCACGACGTACGGCTGTTCCATCAACCGCCCATCGGCCTCCAGGATCGCGATCGCATCGAGCTGTCGACCGGCCGCCGCGACGGCGCGTTGCAGGTTCGCCGATTCCGCGTTCAGCACCCGGTTCAGCTCTCCGCGCAGCGCCCGCGACACCTGGCGCGCCTCGAGCTCGAGGAGCGCACCCCCGGCCCCGATCCGCCGGAGGAACGTGCCGATCGACTCGCCGCTCTTCCAGGTCACGACGCCACGACCCCGGCGCAGCCGCCAGGCGGCGGGCAAGCCGACGTCGCGCAGCCGATCCGCGAGGATCGGTGCCTCCTCGGGCGCGACCACGAACTCGAGATGGGTCCGCCCGCCGGCGAGGCTCAGCGACCCGCGGGCGAGGAACCGGCCACGCAACCAGGCGGTCCGGCAATGGTCGGCCGCCTCTGCCCAGCGGAACGGAGCGCTCGCTGTCGCCCTCGGCGGCGCGGCGCAGCCGGACGGCCAGGCGGGCGACGGCCGGTTCGCGCGTCGTCGCGTCGGTCGCCAGCCCGGCCGCCTCCGCGACGCGGTCGCAGGGACGCGCGGGATCGATCGCGGCGAGCTCGGCGCGCAGCGCGGCGACCAGGTCCCGTTCGGAGCGCGTCATCCCGCCGCCACCGATCCGGGGGTCGGGCCGTCCACGTCAGGCGGTCCGGCCGGAGGTCCGGCTGCCGGACCGGCCGTTGGCCCGACGCCGCATGCCACCGTCCGCCTCGTAGGCACGCAGCACGGCTGCCGCGAGCCGGACCGGGTCGTGGTGGTGGGCGTTGGCCGGATCGACGACGTCATCGAGGATCCGTCGCGGCACCGGCGACACGGCCGGCGGCCAGCGCAGCCTGACGGGCTCGGCACGCCAGTCCTCCGGCGTCCGCGCACCGGATCCGTCGTTCGCGAGGACGAGGTCCACGAGCCCGGGGGCGGTGTGCGCGATGAGGGCCTCGACGTGCGCCGCCAGGTCGTAGCCCTCCGTCTCCCCGTCCTGCGTCGCGACGTTGCACACGTACAGGAGCGGCGCCGGCGACGCGAGCAGGGCGTCGCGGATGGCCGGGATGAGGAGGCTCGGCAGCAGGCTCGTGTACAGGCTGCCGGGGCCGAGGACGATGAGCTCCGCCTCGGCGATCGCGGCGAGGGCGTCGTCGGACGCGTGGACATCGTCCGGCGTGATCCAGACCCGCTCGATCGCCGTGGTTCGCATGATCTCCGACTGGCCATCGACGACCGTGCCGTCGCGCCGCCGGGCGTGGAGCGTGAGCGGCGTCGCGGTGACCGGCACGACCTGGCCGCGCACGGCCAGGATGCGATTGATCCGACGGACGCCCTCCTCGAAATCACCGCCCTCCAGCGCGGTCATCGCGGCGAGCAGCAGGTTGCCCACCGCGTGCCCCGCGAGGCCGGCCGGCTCCGACCCGTCCGCCGCATCCGCCGCGACCGGGAAGCGGTACTGCAGCAGCTCGTGCATGAGCGGTTCGGCGTCGGCGAGGGCCGCGATGCAGTTGCGGATGTCGCCCACCGGCGGGATCCCGAGCTCCGTGCGCAACACGCCGGACGAGCCCCCGTCGTCGGCCACGGTGACCACGGCCGTGAGGTTGCTCGTGTGTTCCTTGAGCCCGCGCAACAGGGCCGACAGGCCCGTCCCGCCCCCGATCGCCACGATCCGCGGGCCGCGCGCCAGGAACCGCTTCTGGTAGATGACCTCGACCAGCGGCTGGTCGGCATCGGGGGCGCGCAGCGGGTCGGTGACGACGTGCAGCACGCGGTAGCCGCCGACGAGGACGAGCACCAGCCCGATCGACCCGACGATGAGCCCGCGCAGTGCGTACGGCAGGAACTGGAGCGTCGCGAGGTCGATCAGCGTCCCGGCGAGCCCGCCCGGTTCGAGGCCCTGCGTCACCTGGCGCAGCACGTGCGCGGCGGCCAGGGCGAGCAGCGACAGGCCGATGAAGACCACGAGCAGCCAGCGCTTCACGCCGATCCCGGGCGTCAGCCAGCGGCGCAGGTTCATGCCGCGCGGTCCCGATCCACGGTCAGGCTCGGTCGAGCTCACGGTGGAACACCGCCACCGGGCCGATGTCCTGGTCCCGCAGCCAGGTGGCCAGCTCCTCGGCGATGACGATGGAGCGGTGGTAGCCGCCCGTGCAGCCGACCGCGATCGTCAGCCGGGACTTGCCTTCGGCGATGTACGCGGGCACGGCGAAGTCGAGGAATTCGCGCAACAGGTCCAGGAAGCGCGTCGTGACCGGCTGCTCGAGCACGTACGCCCGCACCTCGTCGGTCAGGCCGGATCGGGGGCGCAATTCGGGGACGTAGAACGGGTTCGCGATGAACCGGACGTCGAACACGAGGTCCGCCTCCAGCGGGACGCCGTGCTTGTAGCCGAAGCTGATGAGCTGGACGGCGAGCTGGTCCGGGCCGGGTCGTCGTCCCGAGCTGCGAGAACAGCCGCTCGCGCAGTTGCCGGAGCGACAGGTCCGACGTGTCGACGATGACGTCGGCCTCGGTCCGGATCGGGTCGAGGATCCGTCGCTCGTCGGCGATCGATGTCGCGATGCCGCGGCCGTCGCCCAGCGGATGGCGGTGGCGCGTCTCGCTGTAGCGCCGGATGAGGACGTCGTCGCGCGCCTCGAGGAAGACGATCCGGGGGACGATCCCGCGGCCCTCGAGCGCGCCGCGCATCGCGGCGACCGCCATCGTCGCGTCGCCGCTCCGGACGTCGACGACGATGGCGACGCGGGCGAACCGTTCCCGCTCGACGGAGATCAGCTCGGCCAGCTCGACCAGCAGCTCGCCCGGCATGTTGTCGACGACCGTGTAGCCCAGGTCCTCGAAGAGCTTCGCGGCCGCGGTCTTGCCGCCACCCGACAGGCCGCTGAGGAGGACGACCGTCTGTTCGGTGACGTCATCCGCGACCTCGGCCGGGGCGGGCTCGCTCATCGTGGTCGGGTGGTCACCGGACACGACCCGGTCATCTGCCGGTCCGCTTGATGAAGAGCACGGTCAGCTCGAAGAGCAGGAACATCGTCCCGCCGAGCACGAACGGGCTCACGAGGTCGCCGCCGGGGGTCGCCACGGCGGAGAAGATGGCGATGGCGAGGATGACGTAGCGGCGCGCGCCTCGAAGCCGCTGCGACGTCACGATGCCGACGCGCGACAGGCCGACGAGCAGGATCGGGAATTCCATGACGAGCCCGAAGGCCAGGAACATCGTCGTGACGAAGTCGAAGTACGGCCCGGCCGCGACGTTCTCGACGAGCTGCTCGTCGTTGAAGCTGAACAGGAACTGGAGCGCATACGGCAGGACCAGGTAGGCGATCGGCGACCCCGAGGGCGAAGAACCCGAGGGCGAGCGGGACCCACGGGCGCACGGTCTTGCGCTCGGACGGGGTGAGGCCCGGGGCGATGAACGCCCAGACCTGGTAGAGGATCACGGGCATCGCGATGATCACGCCGATGACGAGCGAGATCCGGAGCTGGATCGCGAAGGCGTCGCCCGGACCGAGGGTCTGCGCCGACCCGTCCGGCAGGAGGGCGAGCAGGTAGTTGCGGACGGTCGTCGCGAAGTAGAAGCCGATGACGCCGCCGGCCACGACCGCGAGGATGACCCGGAACAGGCGCTTGCGCAGCTCGTCGAGATGGTCGACGAGCGACATGACCGTCTCATCGCCGGGCGCGGCGGTCGGTGGTGGTGCGGGTTCGGGCGTCGCGGGGACGCCGGTCAAGCCAGCGTCGCGCAGGGCGTCTGCGTCGGCCATCTACAGCGTCGGCTGCCGGCGGCCTAGTTGGTCCCGGGCGTCGGCTCGCTGGACGGCGCGGTGGCCGACGAGGTGCTGGCGACGGGCGGCGCGGGCGGCTGCTCCGCGGCGGTCGCCACGGTCGCGGCGGGCGCCACGGGAGCTGCGCGGGAGCGGCCGCGGGAGTCTGGTCGGCCGGCGTCGGGGACGTGTCGATCTTCGCCGCGTCCTGGACATCCGAGGACGCCTTGCGGAACTCGCGGATGCTCTTGCCGAGCGCCGAACCGACGTCCGGCAGCTTGCCGGGGCCGATGATCAGCAGCGCGATGACGAGGATGATGATCAGTTCGAGGGGGCCAGGGGTCGGCAACATTCGCGTTCGCTCCTCAGGGGTCCGCTGCGGTCGTCAGGGTAGCACAGGGAGGCGCGCAGCCCAGTCGCGGGCGGCCTCCGCGACGCGCTCGAATGGGTCGCCGGGACCGGTCGTCAGCGCCGCCGCGGCGATGTCGCGGGAGATGTTGACGAGCAGTCCGCCACCTGGTCGCCCGGCGGCCGGTGGCTCGGTCGCTACCCCGTGGGACAGCACAGGCTCGATCGCCCCGCCCTGGGCGCCGACCCCCGGGACGAGGATCGCCAACCCGGGCGCGATGGCCCGGACGGCCGCGAGCTGCTCCGGCGCGGTGGCGCCCACGACGAGTCCGACGGTCCCGCCCGGCCCCCAGCTGGACGCGAGCCGGGCGACCCGGGCGTGGACAGGCTCCGCCGGGGCGTCGGTGGCCGGATCCGCGGCCATCAGCTGGTCCTGCAGCTCCGTCGCGCCCGGGTTGGACGTCCGGCACAGCACGTAGGCGAACCGGTCCGTCCGCTCGAGCAGTGGCGCGAGCCCCTCGGACCCGACGTACGGGTTGACCGTCACGGCGTCGGCACCGAGCACATCGAAGAGGGCGACGGCCTGGCGGGCCGCCGTCGTGCGGATGTCGCCGCGCTTCGCGTCCGCGATCACCGGGAGGTCCGGCGGCAGGCTCGCCCGCAGCCGCTCGAGCGACGCCATCCCGGCCCCGCCGTACGCCTCGAAGAACGCGAGGTTCGGCTTGACGGCCGCGGCGTACGGGGCGGCCGCCTCGAGGAGCAGCGACGCGAACCGCTCGATCCCCGCGAGGGTCGGTGCGAACCCGGACGGCAGCTTGTCGGGGTCCGGGTCGATGCCGAGACAGAGGACGGTCCCGCTGGCGCGTGACCGCGCCCCGAGTCGCTCGAGATAGGACGTGGTCATCCGCCGGCGGTCACGGGCTGCTGCTCGGGGCCGCGCTCGCGGGTGCGCTCGACGGCGGTGGCGTGATGGCGGGCAACTGGTCGGCCGGGATGAACCAGTCGGGCTTCGACGCCGGCTCGAGGTCCGACACCTCCGTCAGGTCGATCGTCTCGTCGACCGTCCACGCGGGGGCGTCGCCGGAGAGCTTCGCCAGCCGGAGGTCGACGGTCTGCCCATTGATGTGGAGGAACGCGATCGCGTCCCCGGCCGGCGACCAGGTCGGTGCCCACGATGCGCCGTCGTCGGTGACGCGCAGCAGCTCCTCGCCACTGTCCCCGTCGAGGATGACGATGTCGGTGCCGAAGGCCGAGGTCCGGGTGGCCGCGATGTACTGGCCGTCGCGCGAGTACGACGGATACAGGTAGCCGAACGACGTCAGCGCCCGCGCCGCCTTGCGTTCCACGTTGTAGCGCATGATCACGGGCGCCCCACGGGACCCGTCGCGGCCGTTGCGCACGTAGAGCAGGAACCTGCCGTCCGGTCGCCATTCGGGGTCCTGGTGGCCGAGCACGCCCGATGTCTCCATGTTCGCGCTCCGGATCTTGTCCGTCTCGAGGTCGTAGAACTGCAGGACGAGGGTCGTCTCGTCCGGGTTGGGCGCGTCGGAGATCAGCGCGACGGTCCTGCCGTCGGGCGACAGGACGGGCTGGCGCATCCAGTAGGCGTACGTGTTGCGTCCATCCTTGAACTTGCCGCTCTTGAGGGCTTCGGCGTCCGCGCTGCCGTCGGAGCGGATCCGCATCAGCACCGGGACGTCGAGCGCGTATGCCTCCGGGTTGCCGTCGACCGGCCACCGACCCTCCTCGCGCGAGGTCCGGATGTAGTAGACCCACTCGCCGTCGGGTGACCAGGAGGGCATCGACGCACCGCCGTCCTCGGTCAGCTGCTTCGCTTCGTCATCGGTCTGGATCCAGATGTTGCCGCCCTTCGCGTAGACGATCGAGCCCTCGAACGCCGCCTCGTCGGGCACCACGACCACGTTCGACGGGGCAGCCGTCCGCAGCGGGTCGTCGCCAGGATCGCCATCGCCGCCATTGCCGCCCGAACCGATCCCGAACGGCACGGCGCCGTTGAGCAGGCTGAAGGTGATGACCCCGATGAGCAGCAGGCCGACCACCGACAGCACCGGGCCGACCAGCGAACCGACGGGGCCGAGACCGTAGGGATCCCCGCTGCGCGGTGGCCGCGGCGCGCGGGGCGGACCCGCGTCGACCGGCCGGGTCACGAGACCGCGCCCAGGACGACCGTCACGGGCGCGCCCGTGGTCGGATCCGTTGCGGTGGACGGGCTCAGCACGGCGACCGGGACGCCGAGGATCAGCGCCGCCTCCGGGTGCGCCGCGCTGCGCGCGACGTCGCGGATGTCGAGCTGCAACGACTCGAAGCCGCCGAACGTGCGACTCGTCACGCGCGCGACGACGTCGACGCGGTCGCCTTCGTGGACGACCTCCGCGAGATCCGGCCGCCCGAACGCGATCCCGTCGAGGACATCGCGATCGCGGCGCAGGGTGAGCGACGTGTGGTCCGTCCCGGCCAGGCGCGAGCGGGTCACGGTCAGCCCGAGCACCGCGACGAGCGGGTCGGGGTTGCCGGGACCGTATGGCGCGAGGGCGGCGAGCTCGCGATGGAGCGCGTAGTCGACCCCGAGCGCCGGCATCGCCAGGTCGATCCGCAGCGTCGCGCGCGGGTCGGGTGGTGCGCTCGCGGCCGCGATCTCGCGGAACCGGGCGACGAACGTCGCCCAGCGATCGGCCGGCAGCTCGAAGCCCGCCGCGCCGGCGTGGCCGCCGTGCCGCGTAAACAGGTCGGCGCACGACGCCAGCGCCGCGGCAAGGTCCAGGGACCCGTCGCTGCGGCACGACGCCCGGATGACGTCGCCCGTCTCGGCGCCGACGATCGCCGGTCGCGACCGGTCGTCCGCCAAACGGGCCGCCACCAGCCCCACGATCCCGACCGGCCACGGTCCGCGCACGATCGTGACTGCGTCCTCCGGTGCGCCACCGGTCTCCCCGCCGGCCTCGACCAGGGCACGAGCCTCCGCCACCGCGACCGCCATGAGGTCACGCCTGGTCCGGTTGGCGACCTCCAGCGCATCGGCGTGTGCGACGGCCTCCTCCGCGGACTCGGCGAGCAACAGGCGTGCCGCTTCCATGGCCTCCCCCACCCGACCGGCGGCATTGAGCCGCGGGGCGAGCGCGAAGGCGACGGTCTCGAGATCCGCCGCGGCGGGTTCGATATGCGCCCGCTCCAGCAGCGCGGCGAGCCCGGGGCGCGGTGTGCGGCGGAGCCGCTCCAGGCCGAGCCTGGCGATCGCCCGGTTCTCGCCGACCGTCGGCGCGACGTCCGCGACCGTCCCGATCATCGCGAGGTCGGCCAGGTCGAGCGCGGCCGCCGGGCCACCGGGCAGGTCCGCCAGCAGGAGCTGCGCGACCTTGAACGCGACGCCGCTGCCGGCAAGGCGTCGGTCGGGGTAGACGGAATCGTCGCGATGGGGGTTCACGACCGCGACGGCGATGGGCATCGTCGGTGGGACGCGGTGGTGGTCGGTCACGATGACGTCCACGCCGCGCGTGGACGCGATCGCGATCTCGGGGCCGCTGCTCGTGCCGCAGTCGACGGTCACGATCAGGGTCGTGCCACTCGCGACGGCCGCGTCGATCGAGGCGAGCGACAGGCCGTGTCCCTCGTCCAGGCGGCTCGGCACGTAGGGCTCGGCGGTCACCCCGAACGTGCGGAGCGCGATGACCATGATGGCCAGGCCGTCGAGGCCGTCTGCGTCGAAGTCGCCGAAGACCATGACCCGCTCGCCATGGTCGCGAGCCTGCGTCAGCCGCTTCAGCAGGCGGTCGGCGTCGGGGAGCAGGCGTGGGTCGTGGAGCCCGTCGAGCGGGTCGGCGAACCAGGCATCGAGCTCGGCCGCGTCCACGACACCGCGGCGTGCCAGGAGGCCGGTCATCCGATCCGCGAGCCCCCGCCGGGCAGGCCGCCTCGGTCAGGGCGGGGTCGACGACGATGGGTTCCGGGAAGGACCAGCGGTAGCGCGGTTCCAGCACGGGCTCAGGATGCCACGCGAGGCTGCACTGCGCCTTTGCCGGTCGTGGTCACCGGGTCAGGAGGCGGCGCGGCGGGCGCGCGGAGCCCGGCTCGAGGCGATCCGGCCGTGGCGGCGGTCGTCCCAGAGCTGCCAGTCGACGAGCAGCGGGCTCGCGACGAAGATCGACGAATACGTCCCGGTGATGATGCCGACGAGCAGCGCCAGGATGAAGTCGCTGATCGCGGCACCGCCGAACAGGAACAGGGCGAGCAGTGTGATGAGCACCGTCAGGCTGGTCATGATCGACCGCCCGAACGTCTGCAGGATCGAGTGGTTCACGATCTCGGGGAAGGGCTCGCCGAGGTGGCGCGCCTTGTTCTCGCGGATGCGGTCGAAGACGACGATCGTGTCGTGCACCGAGAAGCCGATGACCGTCAGCATCGCGGTCACGAACAGGGCATCGATCTCGACGTGGAGGAACGTGCCAAGGATCGCGAACGTTCCCACCACGACGATGACGTCATGGAGCAGGGACACGAGCGCGGTCACGCCGAACTTCACGTCACGGAAGCGGTACGTGATCCAGGCGACGATGCCGAGCGAGCCCACCACGATGAGGATCAACGCCTGGCTGATCAGGTCGGAGCTGACGACCGGGCCGATGGTCGTGAGGCTGGTCTGCGACTCGATCTGGCCGAGCTCGTCCTCGAGCGCGATCGACCATCGCGCCGAGGTTCCCCTCGGTCGGCAGCTGGGCGTTCCCGACCGGGGCCGCAGACGGCGACGGACCCGGCGATGCGGAAGGGCCCGGCGATGCGGATGCCGACGGCTCCGGTGAGCCCGACGGCGCGGGCGAGACGGACGCGGATGGTGCAGCCGAGGCCGACGGTGCAGCGGAGGCCGCTGGCGAGGCCGATGCCCCTGCCGAAGCCGACGGCGCGGCGGAGGCGGACGCCCCGGCACCGCCCGACGGCGAGCTGCTCGGTGCCGCGCTCGCGTCGGGCGGCGGCGCCAGCAGGTCGACGACGTTCGTCTTGATCTCGATATAGCCGGAGCCGGTCCGGACGGCGGAGGCTTCGTGGCCGTTCGCGATGAACACCGCCTCGACCTGTTCGGGCGTGACGTTCGGGTCCTCGAACTTGATCTCCCAGCGCGTGCCGCCGGTGTAATCGATCGTGAACTGGAGTCCGGCGTCCGTGAACGGCGTCAGGATGATGAAGACGAGACCCGGGATGGTGATGATGAGCGAGACGAGGTAGAACCAACGGCGCTTGCCGATGACATCAAACATCCGCGCGAGCCTGGCGACGGGTCGTGGGCCGGACGGCGCCGAGCGCGACGAATTCGTCATCGCGGAGCCCGTACAGCGAGGCCTTGCGAGCCCAGTCCTGGCGGACGACGACCCGCATGATCGTCCGGGTCACCACGATGGCCGAGAACATCGAGACCAGCACGCCGATGATCAGCACGAGCGCGAAGCCGCGGATCGTCGACGAGCCGAAGGAGTACAGGATCGTCGCGGTGATGAGGCTCGACACGTTCGAGTCGAGGATCGAGTTCCATGCCCGGTTGAACCCGGCCTCGACCGCCGCCGGCAGGGACTTCCCGAGCCGCAGCTCTTCCTTCATCCGCTCGAAGATCAGGATGTTGGCGTCCACCGCCATGCCCACCGAGAGCACGAAGCCCGCGATCCCCGCCAGCGTCAGCGTCACGGGGATGAGCCGGAAGATCGCGATCACGACGAGCGTGTAATAGATGAGCGCGAAGCTCGCGACGAGACCAGGCAACCGGTAGTACAGGAGCATGAACGCCACGACGAGGCTGATGCCGATGAGGCCGGCCAGCAGGCTCTGGTTGAGGAACTGCTCGCCGAGCGTGGCGCGAGATCTCCTCGGTCGACAGCTCCTGGATCGGGAACGGCAGCGAGCCGAACTTGAGGACCGTGACGAGCTCGTTGGCCTCCTTCGCGGGAAAGCCACCGATGCCGCCGGCGCTGATCTGCACCTGGCCGTTGGGGATCGCGTTCTGGATGACCGGCGCCGAGATCACCGTGCCGTCGAGCGTGATCGCGAAGTACTCGCCGGTGTGCTCCGACGTGAACTTGGCGAACTGCTCGGCACCGGACTCGGCGCTGCCGCCTTTGAGCACGAAGTCGACCGCAAGCCCGCCGCCCTGCGGATCGGTGCCGATCGCGGCGGACTGGATCTGGTCGCCGCTGAACAGCGGCGGGTACTGCTCGAGGTCGAGGACCTGGCCCTGGGTCACCTGCGTCGACCCGAGGGGGACGAAGTCGAGGATGTCCGGTCTGGCCCACCAGCCGCCGGATGGACTCCGAGTCGGTGACGCCCGGGAGCTCCACGACCACGCGGTCGGAGCCCTGCACCAGGACGACGGCCTCCGAGACGCCGCTCTGGTTCACGCGGCGTTCGACGATGTCCTTGAGGACACCCATGCTCTCGAGCGACGGCTTGACGCCGTCCTTCTCGAGGGCCTGGTACTCGACCCGGAACCCGCCTTCGAGGTCGAGACCGAGCTTCGTTTCGATGGTGCGCCACGCGCCGTCGGCGGCTGTCGAGTCCGGGACCTTGAGGCCCGGAAAGAAGACCACGAGGATGGCGAGCACGCCGATGAGGACGATGAGGATGGGTCCGGCTCTACGCATATCGGCGGGATGGTACACGGAACGCCCCCGGCGCGCCGCGACCGTGTCCGCACGCCGCGGCGAGGCCCGGCGCTCGGCGGTCGCTCAGGCCTCCAGCGTGGCCTTGATCCGTTCAGCGAGCGCCCGGCTGATGCCCGGGACTGCGGCGATCTGCTCGACGGGCGCCTCGCGGACCCGCTTGATCGAGCCGAAGACCTTCATCAGCTCGCGCTTGCGCTTCGGCCCCACCCCGGGCAGGTCGTCGAACGCCGAGCGCACCGTGCGCTTGTCCCGCAGGTTCCGGTGATAGGTGATCGCGAAGCGATGGGCCTCATCGCGCAGGCGCTGGACGAGGTAGAGCGCGGGTGAGGTCGGCGGGAGCACGATCGGCTCGCCGCGGTCCGGCAGGAACAGCTCCTCGCGCTCCTTGGCGAGGCCGGCGAGCGGCAGGTCGTGGAGACCCGAGCTCGTCGAGCACGGCCTTCGCGGCGCTCACCTGGCCCTTGCCGCCGTCGACGATGACGAGGTCGGGCATCGCCCAGCGGCGTTCCTCCTCGTTGCCTTCCTCGCCGCTCCGGGCGAGCCGGAAGCGGCGGCGCAGCACCTCCTGGTGGCTGGCGAAGTCGTTCGGTCCCTGGACGGTCCGGATCCGGAAGCGGCGGTACTCCCCGGTCCGCGGCCGGCCGTCCTCGAACACGACCATGCTGCCGACCGACTCGCTGCCCTGGAAGTTGCTGATGTCGTAGCACTCGATGCGGAACGGCGGGCCGACGAGGCCGAGCGCTGCGGCGAGCTCCTCCAGGGCGACGAGGGTCTTGCCCTGGTCGGCCAGCCAGCGGGCCTGCTCGCGGGCCAGCGTCTCGGTCGCGTTCCTGGTCGCGAGCTCCAGCAGCGAGCGCTTCTCGCCGCGCTGCGGGACCCGGATGTGGACCGGGCCGCCACGCCGCTCGGTCAGGAATGTCTCGAGCACGCCGGCCTCGCCCGGGACGACCGGGACGTACAGCTCACGGGGCAGCGATGTCGCGCGCGTGTAGTACTGCTCGAGGAAGCTCACGAGGACCTCCTCGTCCGAGGCGTCCCGCGCGGCATCGAGCAGGTACACGTCCCGCCCGATGAGCTTGCCGTCGCGGATGACGAAGAGGCAGATCGCCGCCTGGTTGTCCTGGCGGGCGAGCGCCGCGAGGTCGAGCTCGGTCCGCGCGAAGGCGGCCATCTTCTGGCTCTCCATCGTCCGCTCGATGGCGCGCACCTTGTCGCGCAGCGCCGCCGCTCGCTCGTACTCCGTGCGCTCCGCGGCGGCCGCCATGTCCTTGCGGAGCGCCTTCACGAGCGTCTCCTGGCGGCCCTCGAGGAACAGCTCCACCTGTTCGATGTCGGCGCGGTAGTCGGCCTTCGAGATGGCCTCGATGCACGGGCCCTGGCAGCGCTTGATGTGATACAGCAGGCACGGCCGCTGGAGGGCCCGCTCGCCGTCGCGGATGTCGATCGTGCAGGTGCGGAACGGGAAGAGCCGGCGGACGAGGTTCATCGACTCGTCGACGCTCGACGCCGATGCGTAGGGCCCGAAGTACCGGCTGCCGTCGTTCACGAGCTTGCGCGTGCGCTCGACGCGCGGGAAGTCGGTGCCGAGCGTGACCTTGATGTACGGGTAGCTCTTGTCGTCCTTGAGCCGGACGTTGAACCGCGGGCGGTAGCGCTTGATGAGGTTCGCTTCGAGCAGGAGCGCCTCCGACACCGAGTCGGTCATCGTGTACTCGACGTCCGCGACGCGATCGATGACGCTGCGGATCCGGTGGATCTCGCCCGTCGGTGCCTGCTTCTGCCAGTAGCTCCGCACGCGCGAGCGCAGGCTCTGGGCCTTCCCGACGTACAGCACGTCACCCCGGGCGTCCTTCATCAGGTACACGCCCGGTCGATCCGGGAGTCGCTTGAGGGTCGCCTCGAGGTCGGGGGTCACCCCTCGATGCTAGGGCAAGTCCCGCGGCGGCGCCGCCAGCGAACGCGGCAGCCGAGCCGCTGCTCGGGCCGGGAATCGACGGACCCGGGCGCGAGGCCCGGGTCCGGGTGCCGGCGACGAGGTTCGCTGCCGGCTAGTTCACGACGGGTGATGCGCACGTCCGTGACGGGCGTGTACGGGTCGTTGGCGCCGAGGTAGGCCACGAGGGCGACGAGGTCGTCCTGGCCGGTCTGCTCGTTGGTCCCCAGCCGGAAGGCCGGGAAGTCGTCGCCGCCGGTGGCCAGGAAGTTGTTCATCGTCACCCGGTAGGTGCCGGCCGGATCGATCGTCTCGCCGTTGAGCTTGATCAACAGCGGGTCGACCTTGCTGCCGATCGGTGCCGCGGCATCCCACGTGTACGTGAACCCGTCGGACACCAGCAGGACCGTGGTCCGGGCGTTGCCGGCCTGCGAGCCCGAGTTCACCGAGAACTGCTGCTCGAGGACGAGGTCGATCTGGGCACCGGTCATCGTCTTCGTCGTGACGATGTTGCTGAACGGCTGGACCGAGAAGGCCTCGCCGTAGCTGATCTCGCCGGCATCGAAGTTGGCGCGGATGCCACCGGGGTTCATGAACGCGATCTCGGCCCCGGCGTTCTGCGAGGAGGCCAGCTGGGCATCGGCGATGAGCCGACCGATGGTCGACTCGCGGCCGGGCGTGACGACGGCGCGGTCCATCGCGGCGGTGGTCGAGCCGACGCGCACGGCCGCGATCGGGCCGGCGAAGACGTTGTACTCGGCGATCAGGTCCGTGATGGCCTGCGTCTTGGCGACGTCACGGGTCACGATCGTGTTGTTGACGGAGATCGGACCGGTGAAGTCATTCGTGTTCCGGTCGATCGTCGCGTCGATGTCGGTGATCAGCCGGCCCTGGGAGGCAGCGCCGGTCACGACCTTGCCGTCGATGAGGCAGTTGACCGCCCAGTTGGTGTGGCCGGTGATGACGATGTCGATCTCGTCGTCCATGCGGTTCACGACGTCGACGATGTCGCCGTTCGGGCTGTTGGGCGTGAACGGCGAGTCCGGGTTGTTGCAGCTGTTGATGAGGGCCATGTTCCCGCCCGCGCCGCCCTGGACGCGTCCCGCCCTCATGCAGCAGGACGACGATCGCCTCGACACCGCGCCGCTTGAGGTGCGGCACGAGCGCGTTGACGGAGTCCGCCTCGTCGTTGAAGTCCACCGACGCGATGCCATCCGGGCGAGACGATGAGCGGCGTGCCCTCGAGGGTCATCCCGACGAACGCGATCTTCACGCCGCCCGGGAAGTCGTGGACCGCGTAGGGCGGGAAGATGGTGTCGCCCGAATCCTTGTAGGCGACGTTGGCGGCGAGGAACGGGAAGTCGGCGCCGTGGTACGGGTCGCCGTCGCCGCAGCCATCGTCGGGGTGGCAGCCGTCGGGGCTCGCCGGGACGTAGTCGCCGACGACCTGGTCGCCGTAGGCGACGCGCAGCAGTTCGTCGATCCCTTCGTCGAACTCGTGGTTGCCGACGCCGTTGTAGTCGAGCCCCATGATGTTGAACGCCTCGACGCTCGGCTCGTCGTGGAAGAGCGCCGACAGCAGCGGCGTCGCGCCGATCAGGTCGCCGGCCGACACGAAGACGGTGTTCGGGTTGGTCGCCTTCAGGTTCGCGACATGGGTGGCCAGGTATTCCGTCCCACCGGCCCCGATGCAGTTCGCCGGGAGGCAGACGATGTTGGTCCCGGGTCCCGGGTCGAGATCCGTGAGCGCGCCGATCCGCCCGGCGGAGCTCACGACCGGGTCGACCACCTCCAGCTGGCCGTGGTAGTCGTTGAGGCCGAGGATCTGGACGGACACCGGCTCCTTCGGCTTCTTGTTCGGGTTCGGGTCCTTGGCCGACGACCGTCGGGATGACGGTGGACAGGGCCAGGAGGGCGACGAGCCCCGAGACGGCGAGCTGGCGGAGGCGGGGTGCGCGGATCATGGGCACGTCTCCTAGGGGAGCGGTGTCGGTGGCGGGCACGGCCGGTGACAGGCCCCGAATGCTACCGCCCCGGACCGCACCGGACCACCCTGTTTCGTCAACGTTCCGTCATCGCGTGGTGCTCGCGCGCCATGGTTGCGGTGCGTCCGGGCAACCGATTCGGGCGATGAGTGCCGGGTAAGCGGCCGCCGCCAGACTGCGCGTCCATGGCCCATCCCGAGGTCGTCGCCCGGCTCGCGCGGCTGACGGCGGACCAGCGAGCCGCCGCCACCGCGCCGCCCGGACCGGTGCTCTGCGTCGCGCCGGCGGGCTCGGGCAAGACCACGACGCTCGTCGCGCGCATCGCCTGGCTCGTCGACGAGGGCGCGGATCCCGCGTCCATCGCGGCGATCACGTTCAACAAGCGCGCGGCCGAGGAGCTCGCGGAGCGACTGGACGCCGCGGTCGCGCCGCTCGGGATCGCGGCGCGGACCAGTCCGCGTGCGGACGTTCCACGCGCTGGGGCGCGAGATCCTGCGCGACGCCGGCATCGACGTGTCGAACCTGATCGACCGGTCGGCGCTCATCGCCGAGCTGTTCGGGCCGCTGCCACGCGGCGGAGATCGGCCGGCTCGACACCGCGTTCTCGCGGCTCAAGCTGGAGTTCGGCGTGGACGCCGCCGAGGTCGACGCCGATCCCGACGCCGGACCCACCGGCCGGGCGTTCGTGACGTACGAGCGGGCACTCGCGTCGCGCGGCGCCCTCGACTTCGACGATCTCGTCCGGCGGGCGCTCGACCGGCTCGACGCCGATCCGGCGCTCCTCGCGCGCTGGCGCGGCCGCTGCGGGCACCTGCTGGTCGACGAGGTCCAGGACGTGGATCGGTCGCAGTTGCGGCTGGCGCTCCTGCTGGCCGCACCCGCCAACCGGGTGTTCCTGGTCGGTGACGACGACCAGTCGATCTACGGCTGGCGGCTCGCCGACGTGCGACGCGTCCTCCAGCTGGGCGACGCGCTGCCGGGCCTCCGGCGCGTCGACCTCGAGGTCAACCACCGCTGCCCGGCACCGGTCGTGGAGCGCGCCGTGCGCCTGATCGAGGCGAACCACGAGCGGTTCGCCAAGACGATCCGGCCGCGAGCCGAGGCGCCCGGGCGGCTCATCCTCGCTCCGGACACCGCCGACGAGCCCGCGCGGACCTCCCGGCTCATGGCGTCGTGGCCCGAGGACGACGGCACCCGCGCGATCCTGGCCCGGACGAACCGCGAGCTCCGGCCTGCGGTGATCGCCGCCCTCGACCGGGGCGAACCGTTCCGCGCGCCCTCCGTCGAGCTGCTGGTCGACGACCCGGGCCTCGACGGGCTGCTCGACACGATCGCGCGCGAGACCGACCCGGCGTTGCCGCTGCTCGTCCGGATCGCGTCGGTGCGCGGCTCGATCCGGGCCGAGCGGTCGCGAGCTCGCTCGCGGCCGTCCTGGCCTGGGCGCCGCCGTATCCCGACCTCGATGCGCTCGTGGCGGCGATCCGTGGGACGCGCGACCGCCTGGCCGAGCTGCGTCGCGACGACGCCCGACTCTCGCTGGCGACCGCGCATTCCACCAAGGGCGCGGAGTTCGACCACGTCGTCGTCGTCGGCATGGAGGAAGGCCGCTTCCCGAGCGGACGGGCCGTGGCCGAGGCCCTCGAGCCAGAGCGGGCGCTCGAGGAGGAGCGACGGCTCGGGTACGTGGCCTGGACGCGGGCGCGGCGCACGCTCACGCTCAGCTACGACCCGTCGGTCCCCTCCCCGTTCCTCCTCGAGGCGTTCAGCCCGGACGAGCTGGGACTCGCCGCGGACGACACCGCGTGAACAGGTCCGAAGCACGACGCGATCCGGAGGGCCGCTCGACCGTCCACCGGCCGCGGCGCCCGTCGCGTCACGACCGCGACCGGTTCGCCTCGCGGTTGATCTCGCGCAGGAGCCGGTCGATCGCCTCGAGGAACGGCTCCGTGAGGCTCTCGGGCAACGCGTCGCGGACCGAGTCCTTCGGCCCGTAGGCCGCGCGCGCTCGAAGGGCGGCGGACCGTAGGCCGGGCAGGTCGTCGTCCCGGAGCCGGTCGGGCAGCGGCTCGAGGTAGGTCGTCCAGCGCGTCAGCCCGAGCTCACGCGCCGCCGCGAGCATGCGGTCCGCATGGCGCGCCGCGGCCAGGCCAAGGTCGTCGATCGTCGGGCGTTCGTGTCTCGCTGGACCGCGCGATCGTTCCCGATCAGTCATCCGCCGGGCCGGTGGCCGGTCCGTCGGGGCCGGTGCCGCCCTCGGGCGGCGCCAGCAGGAGCAGCGGGAGGCGCTTGCGCTCGGAGCCGTTGACGAGGATCCGGAACGAGTAGTCGCCCGGCGCCGGGAAGGTCAGGTTCCACAGGTCGATCGAGAAGGTGAGGATCGCGTCGCGCCCGTCGCGCTGGCTGCGCGCCACGAGGCTGCCCGTGGCCCCCGCCACCTCGCCGCCATCCGGATCGAGCAGCACGAACCGGATGTCGTGCTCGCGCTCCGTCTCGGGCGCGGTGACCTGGAGACCGATCACGAGGGCCAGATGGGGATGGCGCAACGGGAAGCGCCGGCCGCCGATCCGCGCCACGCCGCCGCCCAGGACGTGGAACTTCTGCCCCGGGATGGTCTCCGCGGCGTCGGCGAGGAAGGCGAAGTCGATCTCCGGCATCGGTGGATGGTACGCCGCGCCGCGGCGTCAGCGCGCCTTGGTCGCGGCCGTCGCGCGCTTGCGTGATGGCGTCGCCGGCACCGGCACGGCCTCGCGCGCGTGCCCATTCGTGTGATCCGGGTGCCCGGCGCGACCCGCCTCCTCGGCGAACGAGACGTCGGAGAGCGGCACGAGCGGCTCGCCGCGCAGGACGCGATCGAGGTACTCCCCGGTGGCCGATCCGGGGATCGCGGCGACCTTCTCGGGCGTGCCCTCGGCGATGATCCGGCCGCCGCGGTCGCCGCCCTCCGGCCCGAGGTCGACGATCCAGTCGGCCGTCTTGATGACGTCGAGGTTGTGCTCGATGACGAGCACCGTGTTGCCGCCGTCGACGAGCCGATGGAGCACCTCGAGCAGCTTCTCGACGTCCGCGAAGTGCAGGCCGGTCGTCGGCTCGTCGAGGACGTAGAGCGTCCGGCCGGTCGCCCGCCGCGAGAGCTCGGTCGAGAGCTTGACCCGCTGCGCCTCGCCACCCGACAGCGTCGTCGCGGGCTGGCCCAGGTGGACGTAGCCGAGGCCGACGTCGTACAGCGTCTGCAGCTTCGCGCGGACGTTCGGCACGGCGCTGAAGAACTCGAGCGCCTCGGCGATCGTCATCTCGAGCACGTCGGCGATGGACTTGCCCTTGAAGTGGATCTCCAGCGCCTCGCGGTTGTAGCGCTTGCCCTTGCACACCTCGCACGGGACGTAGACGTCGGGCAGGAACTGCATCTCGATCTTGAGGATGCCGTCGCCCTTGCAGTTCTCGCAGCGACCGCCCTTGACGTTGAACGAGAACCGGCCCGGCGAGTAGCCGCGCAGCCGCGACTCGGGCACGCCCGCGAACAGCTCGCGGATCGGCCCGAACAGCCCGGTGTAGGTGGCCGGGTTGGAGCGCGGCGTCCGGCCGATGGGGCTCTGGTCGATCTCGATGATCTTGTCGATGTGCTCGGCGCCGAGCAGCTTGTCGTGCGCGCCGACCGGCTCGCGCGAGCCGTTGAGCTCGCGCGCGAGGGCCCGGTACAGGACCTCGGTGACGAGCGTGCTCTTGCCGCTCCCCGAGACGCCCGTGACCGAGACGAACGTCCCGAGCGGCACGCGCAGGTCGACGTTCTGGAGGTTGTGCTCGCGTGCGCCCTTGACGACCAGGGCCTTGCCGCTGCCCTTGCGCCGCTTCTGGCGGGATCGGGCACCTGGCGCTCGCCGCGCAGGTACGCGCCGGTGATGGACCGCGGTTCGGCGAGCAGGACCTCGAGCGACCCGTTGGCGATGATCTCGCCGCCGTGCTCCCCGGCGCCCGGCCCGATGTCGACGACCCAGTCGGCCGTGCGGATCGTCTCCTCGTCGTGCTCCACGACGAGGACCGTGTTGCCCGAGGTCGCGCAGCCGGGTCAGCGTCGCGATGAGCTTGGCGTTGTCCCGCTGGTGCAGCCCGATCGAGGGCTCGTCGAGGATGTACAGGACGCCCATCAGCGTCGTCCCGATCTGCGTCGCGAGCCGGATCCGCTGCGCCTCGCCGCCCGACAGCGTGACGCTCGTGCGGTCCATCGTGAGGTAGTCGAGCCCGACGTCGACGAGGAAGCCCGAGCCGCGCGACGATCTCCTTGACGCACCTGGTAGGCGATCGCCCGCTCGCGGTCGTTCAGCGTCGCCGCCGAGCCCGGTCGCCCAGCGCAGGGCCTCCTTGATCGACAGCGTCGCGACGTCGTAGACGTTCCGGTCGCCGATCGTCACCGCGAGGATCTCCGGCCGCAGCCGCTTGCCGCCGCAGACCGGGCACGGCCGGCTGACCATGAACTTCTCGATCTCGGCCTTGATGTAGTCCGACTCCGACTCGCGGTAGCGCCGCTCGAGGTTGGCGATGATCCCCTCGAAGTTGGCCTTGTACGTGCTCTCGCCGCGCTCGTGCCGGTAGCGGACGAGGACGCGCTCCTGGTCCTTCTTGGCGTAGAGCAGGTAGTCGAGCGCCTCCTTGGGCAGCTTGCGGACCGGGGCCTTGAAGTCCCAGCCGTGCGCCTCGCAGATCGCCTCGAGGATCTTCATCCGCCACGACGCGTCGGTGGACAGCAGCCCGCCGATCCCGAGCGCGCCGTCGCCGAGGCTCTTGTCGGGGTTCGGGATCAGCAGCGCCGGATCGATCTCGAGCTTGGTCCCGAGCCCGGTGCAGGCGGGACAGGCACCGTGCGGCGAGTTGAACGAGAAGTTGCGCGGCTCGAGCTCGTCGATCGTGAAGCCGTCGTACGGACAGCTGTACTTCTCGCTGTAGCGCTGCTCCTCGAACGCCGGCGGCTCGTCGTCGCGCGGCGCGGGTGCGATGAGCACGGCGCCCTCGCCGAGGCGCAGGGCCGTCTCGATCGAATCGGCCAGCCGGGACGCGTCCGGATCCGGCATGACCAGGCCGGTCTCGGGGTCGATCGGTCGGCCGTCGGCGGCCCGCTCGGCGCCCTCGGGTGCCTCGGCGTGACGGACGACGTAGCGGTCGACCACGACCTCGATCGAGTGCCGCTTGTACTTGTCGAGCGTGGGCGCGTCGGCGATGTCGTACATGCTCGCCGTCGACCCGGACGCGGACGAACCCCTGGCGCCGGGCGCCGTCGATGATCCGGTCGCCCTCGGTCTTGCGGTCCTTGATGAGCGGGCCGAGGACCAGCAGCCGCGTCCCCTCGGGCAGGGCCAGCACCTGGTCGACGATCTGCTGGACGCTCTGGCGCTCGATCGCGTGGCCGTCGGGGCAGTGCGGGATGCCGATCCGGGCGAACAGCAGGCGCAGGTGGTCGTAGATCTCGGTGACCGTCCCGACCGTGGAGCGCGGGTTGCGGCTCGCGCCCTTCTGGTCGATCGAGATCGCCGGCGAGAGCCCGTCGATCTGGTCGACGTCGGGCTTCTCCATCTGTCCGAGGAACTGGCGGGCATAGGCCGACAGGCTCTCGACGTAGCGGCGCTGGCCCTCGGCGTAGATCGTGTCGAAGGCGAGGCTGGACTTGCCGGAGCCGCGACAGGCCGGTGATGACGACCAGTCGATCGCGCGGGAATGCGACCGTGACGTCCTTGAGGTTGTGTTCTCGTGCGCCGCGCACGACGAGCTGATCCTGGGGCACGTACACAGTCTAGCGGAACGACGCCATTTCGAACAGGTGTTCGTGCGCGTCAGTCCGCCGCGAGCGGCACCACGAGGTGGTGGTCGGCCGGCCATGGCGCGACCGGGACCTCGTCATCGAAGGCATCGCCCGGCCACGGTCGACTCGCGCCCACCGAGGCGACGTACCAGAGGACGCCACCGCTGCCGTCGGGCGATGGCTCGAGCCGCAGCGACCCACCCGACACCCGTTCGCCGGGTCGGATGAGCGTCTCCGTCACCGCGTAATGGAACTGCGGCCCGAGGAGCTCCCAGTCGCCCGCCAGCCAACTTTCGATCTCGCCGGACGCCAGTGCGCGCGGGAGCCCCGTGTCGAGGGCCAGCGGTTCGACTTTCGCGATGACGAGCGGTCCCGACGCCGCCGACTCGTAGACCACCCACGGACCGTCGCCATCGATGACGGATGCCGTCGATGACAGCCCATCGTCCGAGACGCGTACGACCATCTGCGGCTCGTCGGGCTGCAGGACGAGCGGTGACCGGGAGAACGCGACCGCCGTCGTCCCAGCCGCAAGGATGCAGATCGCGACCACGACGACGACCGGGATGACCAGCGCGCGCCGGACCGCCGGGATGGATCCGCGGCGCCGCGCCACGGCGCCCAGGGCGAATCCCGCCGACACGAGGCCCACCGCGGCGACGATCGCGACGAACGTGGACGCCTGCCACGCGTCGACGGGCTCGATCGAGCGCGGCACGTCGAGGAGCAGGTCGGTCCAGGACAACAGGACGAGCGCGGCGGCCGCGACGACCCAGAGCACGGTCCCGGTCCAACCCCGCAGGCTCGGGACGAGCCAGCCGGCCACCGCCCCGGCGACCGCGAGGAGGAGCACCGCGACCGGCGACCATCGATCCGGGTTGGACGAGGGAAGGAGCTGCGAGACGAGCGCCGCCAGCGCGACACCGACGACGATCAGCAGCGGGACGCGCAGGCGATCGGTCATCGGCGGACGCTAGCAGCCACCTCCGGGGCTGTGTGTCGCCCGGGCCGACATCGGCGGCGAGCCCCGCGGCTCCCGCTAGCCGAGCAGCGTCGCCGTGTTCGTGATGCCGCCGACCAGGCCGGCCGCGATCCCGAGCGCCAACGGGACGCCACCGACCACCGCCCACACACCCTGCCTGCCACGGACCGCTGCGGCGATCCCGAGGGCCACGATCAGCGTCACGAGGGCGACCTTCGCGAGGACGACCGCCGGTGTCCCGAGCGCAAGGAAGATCCCCTCGATGAGCGGATTGGCCTCGGCGGACGGGCCACGGACGCCGACCATCGTGTCGAATGTCGCGAAGTCGAACGCCTGGGCCAGCGCAAGCGTCACGAACCGCAGCAGCACCGCATCAAAGTAGACCGAACCCGTCTCGAGCGCATCACGTCCTTCCCTGATTCGTCGCCGCGGCGACAACGAAGCGGTGCGCGCGAACACCGGCACTCCTCCGAGGTGGACGAGCAGGACGTCGATGACGACCTGGGTCGGCCGACCATCGGCGTCGAGCCCCGCGTACATCGACCGGCGGACATGCGGAGGGGGCTCCCTTCTCGCGAAGCGGAGCCCCCTCTGACTGATGCCGGAGCAGGAGCCGGCCTGGGCCGCCGAAGCGTGCCCAGGCCAGCGCGGATGTCAGGGCTTGCCCTTGCCGGTCCCGCCCTTCATGACGAGGGACGCGGTATTGGCGTTGTTCGAGGTCGGGATCAGGCGTCGTGGACGTCACGCTCGCCTGGTTGAGGATGGTGCCGACGCTGCCCTGGACCTGCGCCTCGATCACGAACCGGACCGTGGCGCCGGCCGGCAGTGTCGCCGCCGTGCACCCGACCGTGTGCGTCGCCTTCGTGTAGACACACTGCGGCGAGACGAACTGGACGGTCATCTTCTTGTTGGTCAACGGGAGGATGTCGGTGACGACGATGTCCTTCGCGTCGGACGGACCGCCCGTTCCGCAGTTCGGCGTCGGCGTGGACTGGGCATCGCTTTCGCAGCCCGCGTCGTTGTGGACGATCAGGTCGTAGACCACCACCGGTGCCGGGTTGCCCGAGCGCTGGGTCGCCGTCTTGTCGAGCCAGATGTCGGCCGCCGTGTCGACGTTCGTCGACTCGGTGTCCGTGTTGTTGGCCGGGTTCGGGTCAGGCGTCGATGACGTCACCGTGGCCCTGTTCACGAGGACGGTACCGTCAGGCACCGACGCATCGACCACCACCGTGATGTAGACCGTCACCGACTCTCCGGGGTCGAGGTCACCGAGTTCGCAGACCACCTCCCCCGGCTGGAGCAGCGCGCATACCGTCGCGCCGTTGCCGTCGACGCCCTCGACGAACGTGACATCGTCGGGCAGCTCGTCGGTGATCGAGACGTCCTCGGCGGTCGATGGACCACCGTTCGTCACGTTCAGCGTGTAGGTCAGCTCGTCGCCGGCCAGCACCGGATCGGGCGAGTCGGACTTCGTGATCGACAGGTCGGCCGAGGCGCTGACCTCGGTGACGATCGTGTCGAGGTTGTCGGAGAGGTCGTCGTCGAGCGTCGAGCTCGACACGCGCGTGTCGTTGTGGAGGGCCCCGACGAAGTCGGGCAGGATGTGGACCTCGATCGTCATCGTGCGGACCGCGCCGTCGGCCAGGTTGCCGAAGGAGCAGACCGTCGGACGAGCCGCGTCGCCGGGCACGCCGGCATTGCAGGTCGCGCCACCCGACGCCGAGACGGACAGGATCTCGACCCCGGCCGAGAGGTTGTCCTCGATGATGACGCCCGCCGCGGTGGACGGACCGTCGTTCGTGATCGTCAGGTGTAGGTGATGTCGGTGCCGGCCGTCGCGGTCGCTGGGCCGTTCTTCTCGATGGACAGGTCGGCGATGGCCTGGACGCTGATCGATTCCTCGGCCTGGTTGTTCGAGGTGTCCGGATCCGGCGTCGGTGAGGTCACCGTGGCGACGTCGTTGATGTCGACGTCCTCGTCCGCGGTCACCTCGATCGTGACGGTCGCCCGGCCCGTCGTCCTCGGCGACGCGGGATCCAGGTCGCCCAGTTCGCAGGTGATCTTGCCGGCCACGACGCCGCTGCACGTCCCCTGGCTGGCCGTGATGTCGCCGATCGTGAACGCGCCATCACTGAGGATGGCATCGGTGAGGACGATGTCGCGGGCCGACGATGGGCCAAGGTTGTCCACGAAGATCGTGCACGTCCCGGTCTCGCCGGCCGGCAGCTCGTCGTCAGGCTTGCAGACCTTCGTCACGGCGAGGTCGGCCTCTTCCTGGACGAATGTCTGCTCGGTCTCGGTGTTGTTCGTGAGGTCGTCGTCGACGCTCGCGCCGGACACCGACACGGTGTTGAAGATCTCGAGGGTGCCGTCGTCCTCGTCGACCACGGCGTCGAATTCGACGCGGGTCTTGATGACGAACGAGAAGCTCTCGCCCGATGCGAGATCGGGATGGGGCAGGTCAGCTGGTGGTCGATGGCGTCGTAGGTGCAGCCGCCATCGTCGGACAGGTAGATGACCTCGGGCGGCAGGTCGTCGACGACGACGATGCCGGCCGCCTCGTCCGGACCGTCGTTCCTGACGGTCACGGTGTAGAACAGCTCCTCCCCGGCGATGACCGGGTCGGGCAAATCGGTCTTCGTGACGCTGACATCCGCGATCGGGATGGCGTCGCTCATGTCCTCGACGAGCCAGCTGCCGCGACCCATCGTGCCGACGAGCAGGACGTCGTCGCCGACGTCGTGATGCAGGTCGAAGGCGATGGTGTTCGGCAGGGTGCCGGCGAGCTCCGCCCACGCCCCGAGGTTCTGGGTCTGGCTCAGGAATACGCCCGTGTCGGTGCCCGGCGAGGAGCGCCAGGACGTTCGTCCCGGGGACCGGGACGATCTCGAGGGAGCGGATGTTGGCCCCGGGCGCCTCCGTGGCGAGGGTGCCCGTGACGTCGGTGAAGGTCGCCCCGGCGTCGACCGTGTGGAACACCTGCGTGCCGTTCGTGACGTACGCGTCGGTCCACTCCTCGGGGTTGAGGACGATGTCCTGGGCGACGCCGTTCGTCCAGCCCGGCAGGGCCGTCGGGGCCCCGAGGCCGGCCGAGCGCAGCAGGAGCTGACCGCTCGCGTCGCCGACCCACAGGACGCCCTCGTTGTCGGCGCCGCCCGACCGGCCGCCGTAGGCGATCGCGCGGGTCGAGCCGCCGCCGCCCAGGGCGTTGAGGATGATCGTCAGGTTGTCGAGCGAGTCGGTGGATTCGTAGATCCGGCTCGAGGTGACGATGAACCGCGTCGGGTCGATCTTGTTGATGAACAACGGCGTGTATAGCGGCAGGGTCGATTGCCCCATCGCGTTCTGCTCGAAGTTCTGGATCGTCTGGCCCTGGCCGACGACGTTGAATCCCGGCGCGGAGTTGATGCAGACGTTCGCGGCGTGCATGCCCGCCGCAGGAAGCTGCCGGCCCCGAGACTGTTCGAGCTGCTGAACCGGACCGACGTTGCGCCGCTGTCGTTGACCGCGACGAAGCCGCCGTCACCGGCACTCAGCGTCAGCCAACTCAGACTGCCTGCGGCCGATTGTTCGGGCGCACCGGTGTCCTGGTCGCCGCACAGGATGATGTTCCCGACGCTGTCGTAGTCGCACGACTGGTGTTCGCTGATCTGGAGGTTGCCGTTGAGCGACTGCCACACGCCGTTGGTGGTCGATGGATCCGTCTGGCGATAGACGCCGCCATCGTCGGTCTCGACGATGTCGCCGTTCACGTCGAAGACCATCTCGCGCGAGTCGGCGTGCGGCGCGCTGTTGTTCGGCGTCCCGTTGTGCGTGAGCGACGTGCACTGGGTGTTCGCGGCCAGGCTGGCGTCGCAGCGGAACAGGCGCCCGCTGAAGTCGTTCGCGCCGACCGCGTTCGGGAAACCGTTGTTGTTGGGCTGCCGGTCGCCACCGACATAGACCAGGTTGGGGTTCGTCGCGTCGGCGAGGATGGAGAAGTGGACGCCACCCTGACCGCCCGGCTTGGGACGCGGGTTGATGCCGACGATCGTGCCGCCTTCGTTGGTCACCGGCGTGTCGAGCTGGGTCCAGTTGGCGCCCTGGTCCGTCGACCGGAACAGGCCGCCCAGCTGGCCGTTGTTGACGACCCCGGCGTAGACGACGTTCGTGCCGCCGCTGTTGTGGACGGCGAGTTCGAGGTTGTTCGTGGTGGCCGCCTGATGGCACCCTGGAGCGCGGCGCCATTCGTGACGTTCGTCCACGTCGCTCCGCTGTCGTCGCTCCGGAAGATGCCCTGCTGGCCGCCCGCATACAGTCGGGCGTTGTTCGAGCGGTCACCGACGAGGTCGAACACGCCGACCGTCTGGGCGCCGAGGCCGATCCCGGCGTTGCCGGACAGGCGGGTGAACGACGTGCCGCCGTTCGTGCTTCGGAAGATCCCGCCCTGACCCCCGCCGATGGCGTTCGAGTTGCTGTTCGAGGTCACGACCATCGTGTTCCCGCGCGGGGCGACGCCGGAGATGCTCTCACCGGCGAGGTCGACGGTCCCGAGCGGCGTCCACGACGTCCCGGCATTGGTGCTCCAGCAGCAGGCCGTTGAGCGCGCCGGAGATCCGGCCGAACGAGCTTCACGCGCGCAAAGCCGGCGAGTAGCCGGGTATTCGAGGCGACGGTCGGGTCGAGCTCGAGCGCGCCGATCGACAGGCTGGATTGCTGATCGGTCAGGGGCGTCCAGGTCGGCGACGCGGCCGTCGCGTTCGTCGTCCGCCAGATCCCGCCGTTGACCGTCCCGATCCACAGCGTGTCGGCATCCCCCGGGTGCGCCACGATGGTGTGGACCGCCCCGGCCACCTCGTTGTTCGGGGTGACGTTCTCGACCTGGCCGCCGGTGATGGGTCGTGGACCCTGCGGCACGTAGGTCGCGTCGATGGTGGCCGCCCCCGCCCCGAGGGCGAATGTCTGGGTGGCGAGGATGACCCCGCCGGCAAGCAACGCGATCGTCCGACGGCGCAGAGGCGTACGGACGTCACGGATGGCGAATCCGCCCATGGATCCCTCCCCGCGCGCTCCGGGGGCGACCCCCACGTTCGCCAGCACCCGGGCGCGTGCTGGCGCTGACTTTGCGCCTCGATGTGGACGATGTCCACCCAGTTATCCACAATCGAACTGTCGGTTCGGCGACGTTCCGCCGGGCCGCGCGGACGCCTGTTTCGGCACCCTCCCGGCCACGTCAGGAGGCGAGAGCTTTCCCTTCGACGTCCAGCTGGAAGTACGGTGTCTCACGGCCTCCGAGGACTTGTCGAGCCAGGGTCCCGGACACCGTGTACACGGTCGCGGCCTGCCAGTCGCCGCACGTCGGCGTCGGATTCGTCCCCTCCGCACAGGTGAGGAGGCTCCCGCCCTCCGCGAGGGCGACGCCGTGATCGACATCGGAGGCGACGAAGCTCCCACGGTCAGGCTCGGCCAGGAAGCCGACGAGCGTGCAGCCGGTCGGGCCACTCGCTCCCGGCGGCGGGCATCGGGACAGGAAGAAGACCTTGCCGACGACCTCGACCGGACGCCCGAGCAGGGGCTCCGGATCCGCGAGCAACTGGGCGACGGTCACGGTCGTGGTGAGGTCTCCCGGCTGTCCGTTGGTGGCGACCGACGTCGGGTCCGGGGAAGCAGACATGGTCATGGATGCTCCTGTCGTCGCGGGCTCGTCGACGCTGCCGCCGGGGTCCGAGGCCGTGCATGCGGCCGTGCAGACGATAACGACGGCCAGGGCGGATGCCACAGGCGGCCCGGGCGAACGGTCGTCCCGTACCGAGCGCCCGTCCGGCGATCGACCACCCCCGATGGATCATGAGCGGGCTCCTCCTGCCCACGGATGGGGCAGGCAACGGTCGTGACGATACACCTGGATCACGGCCGCGCCGTTCGCTCGACGCCCGGGCGGTGGCGGATGTTCCCTTGGCGACACGTCGCCTACGGCGCCTGTCGGTGCCCCGACCCTACCGGCGGCGGGCCGGACGCTGACCGGTCCGCCGACGGATGTTCGGCGTCACCGTCCGATCCCAGGTGGGTCGCTCGGTCCAGCGCGACTGCCCGCCCGGCGAATCGTCGTGCTCGTCGCGGATGCCCGGCAGCCAGTCGGCCGCGGTCCCGTCGTCGATACCGTCCTCGACGGGGACCCCGTCGACCGTGTCGATCGGCTCCTCCTCCGCCGGCAGGACCGTGACGCTGGTGACCTCCATGACCGGGCCGGCGGCGGTCGCGGCATCGGCCGCCCGGCGGCCGCGCGCGCGATCGGCGGCACCGGTGAGACCGGTCGTGCCGCGGCTCGCGTCGGCGGCCGCGCGTTCCGCCGCCCGCGCGACGGTGACCGACGCGTCCTGTTCGAGGACGCGCAGGCGGATCTGCTGGATCTCGTCCCGCAGCGCGGCCGCGCGTTCGAACTCCAGTTCCTTTGCGGCGGCGCGCATCTCCGTCTCCATCCGCACCACGAGCGCCTCGACCTTGGCCCGATCCGCCTCGTTGAACGTCCTCCCGAGGGCCTCGCGCTCCGAGCCGTAGACGATCGTCGACTCGGCGACCGCGCGGAGGCGCTCGTTGATGTCGTGGATGCCCTTGATGATCGTCGTGGGCTCGATCCCGTGCTCCAGGTTGTAGGCCGTCTGCACGGTGCGCCGGCGGTTCGTCTCGTCCATCGCCACCTGCATCGATTCGGTGACGCGGTCGGCGTACATGACGACCTCGCCGCCGATGTTCCGGGCGGCCCGGCCGATCATCTGGATGAGCGACCACGCTGAGCGCAGGAAGCCTTCCTTGTCGGCGTCGAGGATGGCCACGAGGGTCACCTCGGGCAGGTCGATCCCCTCGCGCAGGAGGTTGATGCCGACGAGGACGTCGAAGACGCCGAGACGCAGGTCGCGCAGGATCGCGACACGTTCGAGGGTGTCGACCTCGCTGTGGAGGTACTGGACCTTGACGCCGAGCTCCCGCAGGTAGTCGGTCAGGTCCTCGGCCATCTTCTTCGTCAGCGTCGTGACCAGGGCCCGCTCGCCACGCTCGACGCGACCGCGGATCTCCTCGAGCAGGTCGTCGATCTGCCCGTCGGTGGGGCGCACCGTGATCGGCGGATCGATGATCCCGGTGGGGCGGATGAGCTGCTGCGCGATGTGGCCGCCGCTCTTCTCGAGCTCGTACGGTCCGGGCGTGGCGCTCATGTAGATGGCCTGGTGGACGGTCGCCTCGAACTCCTCGAAGGTCAGCGGGCGATTGTCGAGCGCCGACGGCAGCCGGAACCCGAAGTCGACGAGGATCTCCTTGCGCGTCCGGTCGTTCTTGTACATCCCGACGACCTGCGGGATCGTCATGTGCGATTCGTCGACGACGAGCAGCCAGTCCGGCGGGAAGTAGTCGAGCAGCGTCCACGGCCGCGAGCCGGCCTCGCGCCGGGCGAGGTGGCGCGAGTAGTTCTCGACGCCCGTGCAGTAGCCGAGCTCGCGCAGCATCTCGAGATCGAACGTCGTGCGCTGGCGGAGCCGGGCGCCCTCGAGCGCGCGACCCTCGGCCTCCAGCTGGCCGACCCGCTCCTCCATCTCGGCCTCGATGTCGACGATGGCTTCCTTGAGCTTGTCGGACGGGGTCACGAAGTGGGTCGCCGGGTAGATGTTCGTTTCCTTGCGCTCGGCCAGGAGCTCGCCGGTGAGCGGGTCGAGCTCGGTGATCCGTTCCACCTCGTCGCCGAAGAACTCGACGCGGATGAGCGTCTCCTCCGAGGCCGGCTGCAGCTCGAGCGTGTCGCCGCGGACCCGGAAGCGCGCCCGACTGAGCGCCTGGTCGTTGCGCTGGTACTGCAGGTCGACCAGGTGGCGGAGCACCGCGTCGCGCCGGTACTTGCCGCCGACCCGCAGCTTCAGGACGGTCGCGCCGTAGTCGACGGGCGCACCCAGGCCGTAGATGCACGACACGCTGGCCACGATGATCACGTCCCGGCGCTCGAACAGCGCGTGCGTCGCCGCGTGCCGCAGCCGATCGATCTCGTCGTTGCGTGACGAGTCCTTCTCGATGTACGTGTCGCTGCGGGGCAGGTAGGCCTCGGGCTGGTAGTAGTCGAAGTAGCTGACGAAGTATTCGACCGCGTTGTCCGGGAAGAACTCGCGGAACTCGGCGTACAGCTGGGCGGCCAGCGTCTTGTTGTGGGCGAGCACGAGGGTCGGCCGGTTGGCCTGGGCGATGACGTTCGCGAGGGTCCAGGTCTTGCCCGATCCGGTCACGCCGAGGAGCGTCTGGTGACGCAGGCCGTCGGTCACGCCGGCGGACAGCCGCTCGATCGCCGCGGGCTGGTCGCCGGTCGGCTGGAACGGGGCGACGAGCGTGAAGTCGGGCATGGGAAGGGTCGGTCTCCGGGTGACTGGGTACGCCGTCAGCGTACCACGACGGGCTCGCCGCGGTCGAACGCGCGTTCCATATCGGGAGGACCGTTGGCCGGGTCGTCTAGGCACCACGGGTCGACCGGTGTGGTACTTCCGGTCCGTTGGTGTGGGGTCTGCGGGTGGGCATGATCGGCAGGAAACGCGGGGCGTCGACGCACCGTCGGTCCAGTCCCCGACCGACGACCGTCGCACACATCGGAGACCCAGCACTGATGGAACTCGAATACGGCGACTCGCGCAAGAAGGGCCGCATCCTCATCGTCCTCGGCATCGTCCTGGCCGTCGTGGCCGGGGCGTCGGCCTTCGGGTTGCTGACCCAGGCGCAGCAGCAGGCGGCGACCAACGTCAACGCGGCCACCGTCCAGATCGTCGTCGCCGTCAACGCCATCCCGGCCCGCAAGGCCATCGGCGAGGCAGACGTCATCCTCAAGGCGGTCCCCGCCGACCCGGTCTACACGACCGGCGTGTTCAGCGAGACGGCCAAGGTGGTCGGGTCCGTCGCCGGTGTCGAGATCCTCGCCGGCCAGCCCGTCTACGCGAATCTCCTCGCCGCGCCCGGCCAGGGCGACACGTTCTCGATCATGGGTCCGGGCGAGACGTTCCAGCCCGAAGGCCCCGACTGGCGCGCCGTGTCGATCACCGTGCCCGACGACCTCGCGGTCGGCGGCATGATCAACCCCGGCGACCGGGTCGACGTCCTGCTCACCGCGGTCGTGCAGATCCCGGAAGAGCTCGTGACCGAGGGTCGCTACGTCACCGACCGGGCGACGAAGATCGTCTACCAGGACCTGGTCGTCCTCACCCGCGTCGGCGAGATCTACATCGTCAAGGTCGACCTGGCGACGGCCGAGGAGCTCAACCACCTGCAGACGACCGGCCAGACCCAGTTCAGCATGGTGCTGCGTCCGCCGGAGGACGAGCGTGAGGTCGACGCGACCGCGCTCGGCGAGACCACGAACATGATCATCGGCAAGTACGGCCTGCCGCTCCCGCAGCCGCTCATCCCCGGGCGCGGCCCGGTCCGGACCCCCGCCCCCTCCCCATCGCCGAGCCCGTCGCCCGAGCCGTCGGCGAGCGCCCAGCCGTCGGGCTCGCCGGCCCCCTAGTCCTCGGCGGATCGTCCGCCAGACATCGTCCGATCGATCGACCCGGCGGCGGCCACCCGGCCCCGCCGGGTCTTCGTCATCTCGAGGCGTCGTGCGCCGCCAGCGCCGCGTCGAGCGCCGTCGCGACGAGCGCGCGGGTCGCGGCCGACGTCCGCGGTCGTATCGATGGTCCGCGTGGCCGCGTCGGCGACTCGTGCCGCAAGGCCGGCCTGCGCCGCGATCCGGCGGTCCGCATCGTCCGCCGGGGCGCCGCGACCCATGAGTCGATCCCGCTGCGTGGTCGGTGCGCAGGTCACGAGCCAGACGTCGTCGCAGAGCTCCGCAAGGCCACCCTCGACGAGCTTGATCGCCTCCACGACGACGATCTCGGGCGCCGAGCGCATCCGCCTCGTCGATCGCGTCGAGGATGCGCGGACGGACCGCGGGATGGACGATGGCCTCGAGGTCGCGCAACGCCCCCGCGTCGGCGAAGACGATCCGCCCGAGCGCGGCGCGATCCAGCGTCCCGTCGGCGCGCGCGCAACGCCGCACCGAACCGCGCGTAGACGGCATCGACCTCCGGCGTCCCGGGCGCCAGGACGTCGCGGGCGACCGCGTCGGCGTCGACGACCATCACGCCCGGGCGCTCACCGAGCCAGCCCGCAACGGTCGACTTGCCACAGCCGATGGGTCCGGTCAGCCCGATCCGGAGGGCGCGCCCGGCTCGGGGGGCTGGGCCGCTCCCCGTCGCTCCCAAGGCCGCTTGCGCCGCCGCGCCCACCCTCGCCGCTCATGGCGCGCGCTCCTCCAGCTCCAGCCACGCGTCCTCGGCCGTGGCGAGCGCACTCTCGACGTCGGCCAGCTCGCTCGTGACGCGACGCAGCTCGACGAAGTTCGCGGCGACCGCCGGATCCCCCATCGCAAGCTCGAGGTGGTTCTTGCGCAGACCGAGCCTGGTCAGCTCGGCGTCCAGGGCGCCCTTCTGGCGGCGATAGGCATCCTTGGACAGCTTCGCGGCCTTGCGCCGAGGCGACGCCACGACCGTCGTGCCGGCGCCCGCCCCCGTGGATCCGCCCGCCCCCGTGGATCCGCCGCCCGCGGTCCCGCCGGGTGACGCGCTGCCGGCCGCTACGGCGCCGGCTGCCGCAGCGCCCCTCGCCGAGCCACGCCCGTTCCCGCCACCGGTCGCCGATCTCGAGGCCGTGCTGGTCGCGCCCGACCGCGGATGCAGACGCCGTGCCTCGATCTCGATCGCCTCGTCGACCGTCCAGCCTCCGGCGACCGCGGCCCGCCACGCGCGGTATCCGCCGTCGAACGTCGCCGCCCGGCCATCGCCGACGACCCACAGCCGATCGCACACGGTTTCGAGCAGGCGGCGATCGTGCGAGACGACCAGCAGCGTGGCCGGCGATTCGCGCATGAACGCCTCGATCGCCTCGCGCGCCGGGATGTCCAGGTGGTTCGTCGGCTCGTCGAGGAGCAGCAGGTTGGCGGGCTGGATCCCGAGCAACGCGAGCTCCAGGCGCGAGCGCTCCCCGCCCGACAGCGAGCGGACCTCCTTGAACGCGTCGTCGCCGCGGAAGAGGAACCGCGCGAGATAGGCGCGCGCTTCGCCGGCGGTCACGGGGAACGCGTCGAGCAGCGCGTCGAGGACGGTGGCGCCCGGGATGGCCGCGCCACGCAACTGGGCGAGATAGCCGAGCTGGACGTTGTGCCCGAACGTCAAGCGACCGTCCAGCGGCGGCAGTTCTCCGGCGATCGTGCGCAGGAGCGTGGTCTTGCCGGCGCCGTTGGGTCCGACGATGCCGATCCGGTCACCGCGCTGTGCCGTCAGGAACGGGACGGTGGCGACGACGTGGGCGGTGGTCGCGGGTCGCCCATCGGCGTCGACCGCGCCACGGCCGGGCAGGTACCCGACGGTCAGGCCCTCGACCCGCACGACGATCTCGCCGGACCGCGAGGGCCCGCCGCCGGCCAGGGCCGCGGACGGCAGCGCCAGCTTGCGCGACGCCCGTGGCGCTTCACGACGCTCGGCCTGGAGCCGCTCCAGCCGTGCCTCGTGCTCGTGCATCTTGCTGAACTTGCGGTGGCTCCGGTAGCGCTGCACGAGCTCGCGTTCGCGCGCGATCGCTTCGGCCTGGGTGTCCGCGTCCTTCACCGCGCGCGCATCCCGTTCCTCGCGCTGCCGGTGGTAGGCGCTGTAGTCCCCGCGGAACGCGGTCAGCTGGCGGTCCCGCAGCTCCCAGACGCGGGTCACCGTCGCGTCGAGGAACGCGCGATCGTGCGACGCGACGAGCAGCGATCCGTGTCGTCGCCGGAGGTGCTCCTCGAGCCATTCGAGCGCGTCGAGGTCGAGGTGGTTGGTCGGCTCGTCGAGCAGGAGCAGGTCGGGGTCCGCGATGACGAGTCGTGCCAGCGCCGCGCGCGTCTGCTCGCCGCCCGACAGCGCCGACGGGGGCTTGGCCCATTCATCGCGCCGGAAACCCAGACCCGACAGCGCCGAATTGACCCGCTGGTCGAGCGTGTAGCCGCCGAGCACGTCGAATTGATGCTGCAGGTCCGCGTAGGCGGCCTGGGTGACGCGTCCCTCCCGCTCCAGCGCCGCGAGCTCGGCGGCCATGACCTCGAGGTGGGCCGCGCCGGTCCGGACCGCGCTGCGCAGGTCGGGCGACGCCATGAATGCCGCGTCGAAGTGGGACTCCTGGGCGAGCAGGCCGAGCGACAGGCCGCGCTTGCGATGGACCTCGCCCCGATCGGGCTCGTCGATGCCCGCGGCGAGGCGCAGGAGCGTCGTCTTGCCGGCGCCGTTGGGTCCGACCAGGCCGATCCGATCGCCGAGCGCGACCGCGGCCTCGATCGCGTCGAGGATCACGAACGTGCCGACCTCGCGTGACACGCCCGACAGGCGGAGGATCGACATCAGCCGCCTCCCGCCGCGCCGCTCCCGGCCGATGCGCGTGCCGCCGCACGTCGCGTGGCGGCCGCGCGCCGGGTGCGCTCGGTGCGGGTCACGGCGGCCCGCCGCGCCGCCTCGGCCCGCTCGGTCGCGGTCCGGCCCAGGCTGTCGTCGCCGTCGAGCTCGGTCCAGCGTCGGCCGTGGCGCACCGCGCCGCCGGTCATCGTGCGCAGGATCGCGCCGGCGTGCTTCCGATCGGCCGCCGGCAGCCGCTGGCACCACGAGCAGAGATGCGTGCTGCGCGCGCCGATGACGATCCGTTTCACCGGCCGTCCACAGCGCCGGCATGGTTCCCCGGTGCGCTGGTAGACGTCGAGCCGCTCCTGCATCGACCCGTCCCCGTCGGGCGCGGTGTAGTCGTCGATCGAGGAGCCGCGCCGCTCGACCGCCTCGCCGAGCACGTCGCGGATCGCGGTGTAGAGCCGGCGTTCGTCGGGCGGACGCAGCGTCCCGGCGGTGCGCAGCGGATGCAGCCGCGCCCGCCACAGGGCCTCGTCCGCGTAGATGTTGCCGATCCCGGCGATGAACGACTGATCGAGGAGCAGCGGCTTCAGCCGGCCGGAACGCCGGCGCAGCCGGCGCCGGAACGCCCGGAGATCGAACGCGTCGTCGAGCGGTTCCGGGCCGATCGCCGCGAACACGGCCGCGCCGCCGACCTCCGCGACGAGCTCGCCCGTCACGGGATCGCGGCCGTACAGCCCGATCTTGCCGAACTTGCGGATGTCGCGGAACCGGAGCTCGCGGCCATCGCCCAGCTCCAGGACGAGGCGGACATACGGGTCCTCGGGCGTCTCCGCCGGCAGCACGAAGAGCTGGCCCGTCATCTTGAGGTGGATCGTCAGGGCGGCGTCGCCGCTGAGGTCCACGACAAGCTGCTTGGCCCGACGCCCGACCGCCAGCACGGTCCGACCGGCCACGGCGTCGGCGAACGCGACCGGGTCCTGCCCGCGCAGGGTCCGCGCCCACGAACAACGCGCACCGACGATCGTCGCCCCCACCAGGAGGGGGCGCAGGTCGCGGGCGACGGTCTCGACCTCGGGAAGCTCAGGCACGGGTCGGGAAGACTACCAGGCGAGCGGCGCGATCGGCGCCTCGAGCGGCAGCTCGTCAGCCTCCGCGGCGATCTCGTCGCGCGCGGGTGAGCGGCTGCATCGATTCCCAGTCGTCGCCGACCTTGACGTCGACCACGAGCGGCACCGACAGCGGGAGCGCACCCTCCATCGTCTCGCGAACGAGCGCGGCGAGCGGCTCGATCGCGTCGCGTGGCACCTCGAAGAGCAACTCGTCGTGGACCGACAGCAGGAGCCGCGCCCGCGAACCCGGTCGCCGCGAGCCGCTCCGCGACCCGGATCATCGCGATCTTCTGGATGTCGGCCGCGGTCCCCTGGATCGGCATGTTGATGGCCATCCGCTCGCCCGCACCGCGCAGCGCCGGGTTGGACGCCCGCAGCTCGGGGATCTGCCGCTTGCGCCCGAGCAGCGTCTCGACGAAGCCCTGCGCCTTGGCCTGTTCCTTGATCGCCATCATGTAATACGAGATCCCGGAGTACGCCGCGAAGTAGCTGTTGATGAACTCCTGCGCCTCCTTGCGCGGGATGTTGGCCCGCGACGCGAGCCCGAAGTCGCTCATCCCGTAGGCCAGCCCGAAGTTGACCATCTTGGCCATCGATCGCTCGCCGTGGGTGATCGACTCGGGGTCCTTGTGAAGGACGCGCGCGGCGGTCTCGCGGTGGATGTCGGCATGCCGGCTGAAGGCGTCCTTGAGGTGCTCGTCGCCCGAGACGTGGGCGAGGATCCGCAGCTCGACCTGCGAGTAGTCCGCCGCGAGCAGGACGAGATCCGGCTCACCGGCGACGAACGCGCGCCGGATCTTGCGGCCGAGCTCGGTCCGGATCGGGATGTTCTGCAGGTTCGGGTCCGACGACGACAGGCGGCCGGTCGACGCGACGGCCTGGTGGAAGGTCGTGTGCAGCCGGCCGTCGTCGGCGAGCAGCAGCGGCAACGCCTCCACGTAGGTCGAGCGGAGCTTGGAGTAGACCCGCCACTCGAGCAGCTTGTCGATCATCGGATGGGCCGGCCGCAGCTCCTCGAGGACGGAGGCGTCGGTCGAGTAGCCGGTCTTCGTCCGCTTGCCCTTGGGCAGGTTGAGCTCGAAGAACAGGATCTGCTCGAGCTGCTTCGGGCTGCCGAGATTGAACTCGTGGCCGACGTCGACGTAGATCTCCGCCTCGAGCCGGCTGATCTCGGCGGCGAACGTGCGATCCAGGACGGCGAGGGCGTCGAGGTCCAGCGCGACCCCGACCGCCTCCATCCGGGCCAGGACCGGGATGAGCGGCAGCTCGACCTCCCGGAACAGCCGATCGAGCTTCACGTCGTCGAGCCGCCGCTCGAGCGGCTCGCGCACGGCGATGGCCGACAGCGCCTCGAGCCCCGCGCGAGCGGTCGACGGCAGCTCGGCGGCCGGCGGCAGGATCTGGTCCAGGTTCTCGGCGACCACGTCCGCGATGGTCTGGCTGCGCAGGGCGGCGTTGAGGATGTAGGCCGCGATCTGCGTATCGAAGGCGACCGGGAGCGGCGCCGACGTCGCGTCCTCGGCGAAGGCCGCCACGAGCACCGACTTCACCTCGTGGCCGACGAGCGGCGTGCCGAGCCTCGCCAGCAGGCGGCGCAGCGCGTCGGAGGCGGCCTGGCCGTCGGCCGCCACGACCCGGCCGTCCGTCCCCGCCACGGCGAGCGCCAGCGCGGTCCCGCGGCGCGGCCGCGGATCGTCGAGCTGCAACGCGACGCCGACCGCGGGCTGGGCCGTCAGCCAGCCCTCGAGGTCGGCGATCCCGTCCGTGCCGCGGACCTCGATCCGGCCCGGGTCGACGATGGCCGCGGCCAGCGCCGTCGGCAGGTCGTCGGCGAGCTCGATCGACCGCTCGGCACCCGGGTCGACGCCGTTCCCGCGTGCCTCCGTCGTCGGTCGGGGAGCCGGTGACCGCGTCGAAGTCGAGACGCAGCTGGAGCTCGCCGCTGGCCGGTCGCGCGGGCGCGCGGCCAGCTCCCCAGCCCTCGGGACGACCCGCGACGCGTGCCGCCGGCACGTAGCCGCTCTCGGCGACGTTGCGCAGGCTCTCGGTCCGTTGCTCGGCCGATTCGCCGGCGATCGGCGGAAGCCGCTCGATGAGCGTGCGGAACTCGTACTCGCGGAACAGCCGGACCACGGTGTCGCGGTCGTAGTCGCCGAGCCTCGCGGCCTCGAGATCGATCTCGATCGGCAGGTCGCGCACGATCGTCGAGAGGTCCTTGCCCATGCGGATCTGGTCGACGTGCTCGCGCAGCTTCTCGCGCAGCTTCTCGGGCGTCACCTCGTCGAGCCGGGAGAGCAGCGAGTCCAGGTCGCCGAACTCGCGGATGAGCTTGGCGGCGGTCTTCTCCCCCACCCCGGGCACACCCGGGATGTTGTCGGTGGGATCGCCCTTGAGCGCCTTGTAGTCGATCATCTGGTCGGGTCGGAGGCCGAACCGCTCGTCGATCCTCGCGACGTCGTACATGATGGTGTTCTCGACCCCGGACCGAGTCGTCATCAGCCGGACGCGCGGCGTCACGAGCTGGAGCATGTCGAGGTCGACGGTCACGATGGTCGTCTCGAGGTCGTCGCGGGGATCGAGCTGCTTGGTGATCGTCCCGATCACGTCGTCCGCCTCGAAGCCGGGCATCTCGTAGACCGGGATGCGCAGCGCCTTCACGACCTCGCGGACCTTGGGGAACTGGTCGCGCAGGTCGTCCGGCATCTTGACCCGGGTCGCCTTGTAGTCCGCGTACTGCGTGTGGCGGAACGTCGGCCCGGGCAGGTCGAAGGACACCGCGAGGTAGTCGGGCTGCAGATCGGCGATGCCGCGCAGGACGATGCTCGCGAAGCCGAAGACGCCGTTGACGAGCTCACCCTTGGAGGTCGTCAGGGGCGGGAGCGCGAAGTAGCCGCGATAGACGAGCCCGTAGCCGTCGAGCAGCATCAGGCGTTCGGTGGGCACGGGTCCAAGTGTAGCCGCGGCGTCGTCCGGCGCGGTCCGGATGGATGGGCCGCAGGCGGCCCGGGCCGGGTCAGCCGTCGAGGCGGCGCGCGCTCCAGCGGAGGGCGAACAACCCGAGGCCGACGATGAGCAGGGTGCCGGCCACGACGAGGAGGGTCGAGACGCCGCTCGGGTCGTCGCGGAGCGCGAAGAGCGAGCCTGCCGTCCCGTCGCCCGCGGCCTCGTTCTGGCGCTGGGCGGTGTCGGCCCGGGCATCCTCGCGTCCCTCGCCCGTGAACACGCCGGAGGTATCGCCGGTCGACGGGGGCTCGGACTCGGCTGCGTATTCGAGCGTCGCGGGGGCGCCCGACGGCGCGGCCGAGGGAGCGGCCGCGGCGCTGCGGATGCCGCCGCCGATGGCGCCGGTGCGGCCATCGACGCGGCCGGTGCCGCCGCGCTCGGTCCCATGCCGACCGGGGCCCCGACTCGGAGACGTCGGTCCAGCAGATGCGGCACCCGAGAACGCACCGGGAACGGTGGCGACCAGGAGCCCGGCCAACCCCATCGTGGTCAGGCCGATCGCGAGCGGCCGGCTGAACGAATCGCGCGGCGAGCCGATCCAGCGCAAGAAGCCGCGCAGGCCTCGTGGGCGGAGTCGGTCTGCGTCGGCCTGGGTCAGGGTGAAGTCACGGGGTCGGGTCGGCAGGGCGGCCGATGGCGTCGCCGCGGCCAGCGCCCGGAGGTCCGCATGGAGGCTCGCGCAGTCGGCGCAGGACGCGAGCTGGGCGTCGGCCCGGGCACGGTCGCGCGGCGTGAGTGGCGCATCTCCGGCCGTCTCGGTCTCGATCGGCGAGCGCGGCGATCAGCAGCAGGTCGTGCTGGGCATGGGTGGTGGGCGTGCGGGGAGCGGTCATGTCGGATATCAGACGGCCCTGCCGTGCAGGTGGTTCCCGCGGAGCGATCGGGACCGCATGCGCATCATCGCACCATGCCCCGCGTGTCCGCGGCGCGTCGGATGGCGAACAACGCGACGCCGACCGCCACGAACGCCCCCGAGACGAGGGCCAGCGGTGCGATCGACGGCGCGGCGACGCCGAACGTCCGGTCGGCGGCGCCCTCGACCGCTGGGCCAGTCGGTGGTGGCCACCGGCGGTCCGGCGCCACCGGCCGCCAGGTCCGGCACGGGTGAGGCCCCGACCTGCATCGGTTCGTACGACGGGGCTGCGGACGCGGCGGCCGAGGGGGCGGCCGCACCGCCGACCGGCGCAGGGACGCTGGAGAGGACGGTCTCGGTCGTCGCGCTGCCGGACAGCGCGCCCGGGACCGCGGCCACGAGGAGCCCGGCCAGGCCGATCGTGGTCAGGCCGATCGCCAACGGCCGGCTGAGGGCGTCCCGTGGCGATCCGATCGCCAGCACGATCCGACGCAGGCGGCCCGGTCGGAGCCGGTCGGCGTCGGCCCGGCGCAGGGTGAAGTCGCGGGGTCGGGTCGGGAGCGCCGCGGTCGGCATCGCCAACGCCAGCGCCCGCAGGTCGGCATGCAGGCCGACGCAGCCGACGCAGGATGCGAGCTGCAACGTCAGGCTGCCACCGCGTTCTGCCGCAGCGGCCACGAGCGAAGGATCGTGCGTCGCGTGTCCACGGGCCGGGTCAGCCACGGAACAGCTCCATCCGGTCCTCGAGCAACCCGCGGAGCGCAAGGCGTCCGCGGTGGATGCGCGACTTCACGGTCCCGAGCGACACCCCCGTCATGTCGGCGATCTCGCCGTAGTCGTACCCCTCGATGTCGTAGAGCACGATGGCCGTGCGCTGGTCGTCCGTGATGAGGGCAAGCGCGCCGGCGATGGCCCGGCTCCGCTCGGCGTGCACCGCGGTCCGTTCCGGGTCCGCCTCGGGACCGGCCGGCGGCTGCCAGCTCTCGTCCTCGAACTCCGGGTACGGCTGCGATGGCCGCCGCTTGCGCAACCGCTGCGTGTCCATCGCGGCGTTGACGCAGATGCGGTTCAGCCAGGACTTCACGCTGCCGCCGCGGAACCCGTGGAGGTTGCGGAAGGCCGAGAAGAAGGCCTCCTGCACGACATCGGACGCCTGGTCGCGATCGGGAACCATCCGGACGACGAGGGCGAACAGCTGATCCTGGTAGAGCACGACGAGGTCGTTGAAGGCGTCGAGATCGCCCGTACGGGCGCGCTCGAGCAGGATGAGGTCGCGGCGCTGGACGGGGTCGTCGGGGACCGTCGTCGAGCGAAGGTCCTCCACGGTCGGGGGGTCCCTCCGGACGGCGATTCTGAGGCGCGGCGAGTCTAGCATCGGTCGGCAGACGCGTGGCCCGGGGCCCGGGTTCCGGTCGGACGCCGCCGCGACGCGGGGGGCGTACCGTACGCGCCAGCGTTCTGGACTCGGTCCGGACGACGCGATGCCACCCGCCGTGGCCCGTCCGACCCGAGCGCACGGGGGATAGACATGCTGCATCCGACCAGCGCCCCACGGGGGGCGATCACCGGGCTTGGCTACGTGACCCCGGACCGGCACGTCAGCACGGCCGAGGTCGAGGAACGGGTTCGCGCAGCCTCCGGCCGCCTGCCGGTTCCGCGCGGGGCGTTGCGCGCGATCAGCGGCATCGATTGCCGGTACATGGTGGGACCGGGCGAATACGCGAGCACGCTCGGCGCCGGCGCGGCCCGACGCGCGCTCGACGACGCTGGATTGCTCGCGACCGACATCGACCTGCTGATCTTCGCCTCCGCGAGCCAGGACCAGATCGAGCCCGCGACCGCGCACATCGTGGCGGCGGCGATCGGCGTCCAGGCGCCGGTCTTCGACGTGAAGAACGCATGCAACAGCTTCATCGACGGGATGCGCATCGCGGGCTCGATGATCGAGACCGGCCAGGTCCGTCGCGTGCTCGTCGTGACGGGCGAGACGCCGACGCTGGCGACGCGCTGGAGCGTGGGGTCCATCCGCGAACTGCGACGCTCGTTCATCGGCTACACGATGGGCGACCTCGGTGCGGCGATGGTCCTCGAGGCCAGTGATGACGACCGCGGCGTGTTCTATCAGCGGTATTACGCGCGCTCGGAGCACTGGGAGATCGTCCAGCTGCCCGGTGGCGGATCACGCCACCCCCGCGATGACGACTACGGCTATTCGCAGGGGGACGGCAACCGGTTGCGCGACGTCTTCCTCGACCTCGATCCGGCGATCGTGCTGGACGTCTTCCGCGCGACCGACACGACCTGGTCCGACTATGCCGCCGTGTGCGCCCACCAGGTGACGATGCCCTTCGTCGACGACCTCGTGGGCAAGCTCGGCATCCCCCGCGGGCTGCTGGAGCTGACGATCGCCGAGTACGGCAACGTGAGCTCCGGGAGTCTGCCGCTGGGTCTCGCGCGGGCACGCGACGCGAAGCGGGTCAAGCGCGGCGACAAGGTGCTGCTGATCGGTCTCGGCGCCGGCATCAGCGTGGCCACGATGGCCCTCACGATATGACCGCAGGGAGTCGTTTCGACCCCGTCGATGGCCGGGCGCTCGTGCCCCTCCCGGCGTTCACGCTCGCCGACCGCGTCGTCGAGGACCTCGCGCCCGGCACGTCCGCGCTGTGGATCGTGGTGCCCGCCTACGACGAAGCGGAGCGGATCTGCGAGACCCTCGACGCACTGACGCGTCAGCTGGTCCCGGCCGTCATCTGCGTCGTCGACAACGGCAGCAGCGACCCCACGGTCGAGATCGTGCGGCGCTGGTCAGCCGCACACCAGGGTTTGCCCCTGCGCCTCGTGCACGAACCCGAGAAGGGCACCGGGGCGGCGGCCGACACGGGCATCCGCGTCGCGATCGCCGCCGGCGCGACCCTCGTGCTGCGGACCGATGCCGATTGCCTGCCGGCGCCCGACTGGTCGATGCGGCTCGCCGACACCCTGGCCCGGGGTCATGACTTCGTGATCGGGCGGACCGTGCCGCGATCCGACCTCCAGCCTTTGCACTGGTGGGAGCCCGGCGTCATCGAGGCGCTGATGCGCATCTCCGACCTCGTCGGGCGGGTGCGCCGGAGCAACCACGGTCCCGAGTACCGGACGCATTACCGGCTGCCGATCGGCAACAACCTCGGCGTCCGCGCCGAGGCGTACGTCGCGTCGGGCGGCTTCCCGCGCAGCCGGATCGAGGAGGTCCACGAGGATCGTGCGCTCATGAACCGGATGCGACGGGTCACCGCGCGGATCGGCACCGAGCGGCAGGCGATCGTCGCGACGAGCATCCGGCGTCTGCGTGCGTATGGCCTGGTCGGGATCCTTCGCTGGTACCTGGACCATGGCGGTGGGCACCGTACGGTCGATGTCCGCTGAGCGACGCGGCGACCCGTTCGCGCCGCTGACCGGCTGGCGGCACCCGGTGCTGCGCCTCGCCGATCGCTCCGTGGACCGCTGGCTCGGCGTCGGGCGATGGCGGGCAGCGTGGTGGGAGACACGCGTGTGGCTGGCCGCGAACGCCCCGATGTTCATCGGGCTCCGGCTCACCGGCCGGCTGCCGGTCGTGCGGCTGCGCCGGTTCGGGACGCTGGTGAATGACGCACGGATCGGGCGGGCGATCCTCGTCGACGCGGCCCGGTTCCGGACGGTCGGCCCGGGCACCCATGGAGCGCTCCTCGACCAGGTCGTCGGGCCGCGCGCCCTGCTCAACATGGATGGGACGGACCACGAGGCGCTTCGTCGCTCGTTGCACGACCTGTTCGGCCCCGAGGCGAGCCGGGCCGTGGTCGAGGGCTCGGCCCGCCAGCCGCTCGAGGACATGGAACGGCGGCTGCGCGCCGGCGAACGGGTCGATCTCGTGCGGGTCCTGCGGGTCATCACCGGTCGCACCTCGTACGCGCTGCTCGGGGCCCCGGACCCGCCGGATGGCGACGCCGGGTACCTCGAGGCGTATCGCCAGGGCGAGGAGCTGGTCTCGATGACGGTCCAGGCCGTGCGGCGCGGGATCAGGCCCGACGAGCTGGCGCGCGGCAGGATCCTCGTCGAGGCGCTCGGCGCGGGCAGCCGGGCCGGCTGGGACGGCGATGGCGACGGCACGATGCCGCGGCTGCGTCGGATGGGGATGACGTTCGAGGAGGCACGCTCGCTCGTCGTCGTGATCATCCTGGCCGGGACCGAGACCGTCAGCTCGGGCGCGCCCCGGGCGATCGCGACCCTCATGGACCACGGCGTGTGGGGCCGGATCGACCCGGAGGACGACGCGGCGATCGATCGTGCCGTCGAGGCCGGCCTGCGACTCGTGACGCCAAGCCAGTTCATCATCCGCGAGCTGCGTCGAGGAGACCGTCGTCGGCCGGCACCGGTTCCGCCCCGGCGAGCGCGTGTTCCTGTCGCTCTACAACATGTCGCGGACGCCGGCCCTCTACCCGGGTTCCGATCCGGAAGCGCTCCATCTCGACGAGCCGCTCCCCCGTGAGCTGCGGCACCTGTGGTTCGGGGCAGGCCCGCATTTCTGCATCGGCAGCGCCATCGCCCGCGAAGAGCTGCGCGCGCTCGTCCGCGTCCTTCGTCGCGTCGATGGCCTGCGGATCGTGGAGCGGCGCGCGGCCCGGCCGGTCCTGTTCCCGGCCTACGCCGAGTGCTGGCTCCAGCGACGACCATCGTGACCGCGTTCGACGCCCTGCTCGATCGACTGGCGACGGCGCCGCGGACGAGTTCCGCCGTGCCGGCGTTCGTCGACGGCCGTGGTCGGACGACGCTCACGCGCGAGGCGTTCGCCGAACGGATCCGTCGCTCCGCCGGCGCATTCGCCGCCGCGGGCTTCGGGCCGGGCGACGCGGTGGCGTTCGGGGTGCGCCAGGACGCGATCGGGACGGCCTGGCTCCTCGGCGCCCTGCGCGCCGGGGTGACCGTCGTCGTGCTGGATCCGGGGCTCGCGCCGGCCACGCTGATCGACCGTTGTCGCACGGCCGGGACCCGCGCCGTCGTGCTGGACCGGACGGTGGCGCTGCTCGCCGGGACGCGCGCCGGTCGCACCGTCGCCGGCCGGATGGGGCTGCGGCTGCCCGATCCACGACGGCTCCCCGGCCCCATCCTCGTGACGGGTGCCACCCCGCTCGCCGGCGTGACGCGACTGGATCGGGGCGGACAGCCGGATGCGCAGCGGAGCCTGGACAGCGATGCCCCGGCGCTCGTCCTGTTCACGTCGGGCACGACCGGCGAACCGCGCGGGATCGTGCACACGCCACGCAGCCTCGCGGCGACGCTGGAGCGCGTGGCCGACCTGTCGGGCATCGATGCCGAGGCACGCGTGCTGGGCACGGGCCTCCACCTCACCGTGCCGGCCCTGCTGGCCGGTGCGACCGTGGTCCTCGCCGCGACCCGCGATGCGGCGCGACTCGCGGCCACGACACGCCGCCTCGGTGTCACCCACCTCACGCTGGCACCCCACGTCGCCGTCGACTGGGCTGCCGCCGGCGGTGCCGCCGCCAGCCTGCGGCGCCTCTTCCTCGGGTCGGCGCCGGTCCGCAACGTCGCGCTGCGGGCGATCGTCGACCGGTTGCCGGACATCGCCGAGACGTGGTCGATCTACGGCATGTCGGAACAGCTCCTCGTCGCCGCGATCGGTGCGCGGGAACGACTCGCCCACAACGAGCGCGACGGCGACCTCGTGGGCCGGCCATTGCCGGGCGTGGTGCTGCGCACGGCCGCCGACGGTGAGCTGTGGGTCGCCGGACCGGGTCTCGCGCGGGGCGTGCTCGGTCAGCCCGGACCGGTGTCTGAGTTGCCGACCGGCGATCTCGGGCATGTCGGTGCCGACGGGCGCCTCCTGCTCGACCGGGCGGCGCAAGGAGATGATCATCCGGCGTGGCGAGAACATCTACCCGGCGCTGTATGAGGCTCCCCTCGCCGACGCCGCTGGGCTCGCGGCGGCGGTGATGGTCGGGCTGCCGGCGGCCGATGGCGACGAGCGCGTCGTCCTGTGGGTCCAGCCCGCGCGCGGCGATACGCCGCGGGCGGCCGTCGCGCGGACGACGCGAGCCCTCGCCGAACCGCGGCGGCGATCGATGACCATGCGCGGCCCGATGTCGTCTTCGCGATCGAACGGATCCCGCGCTCCGGGCGCTCGGACAAGCCCGATCGACGTGCGCTCGTGACCCTCGCCGCGACGCGCCTCGGTGTCCCCGGCCCCGTCGACGCGGCCTTGCCCGAGGCGGTCTAGATGCGTGTCGCGGTCACGGGCTCGACCGGGTTCATCGGCGGCCATCTCGTCCGGCGGCTGGCCGCCGACGGCCATCGCGTCCTGGCGCTCGGCCGGCGTCCATCGTCGCCGACGTCACTCGCGGGGATCGACTACGCGGCGTGGGACCTCGGGCGCCCCGGTCCGCCGCCGCGCCGCGCTCGCCGACTGCGACGCAGTCGTCCATGTCGCGGCGCACGTGGCCGACTGGGGACCCCAGTCGACGTTCCGGGCCGTGACGGTCGATGGGACGCGTCGCGTGCTCGACGCGGTCGCGGGCGATGCGCGGGTCGTCGTCATCGGGACGGCGTCGGTCTACGACCCGTACCTGCCCCATCCGTGTGCCCGGGAATCGGAGGCGCCGGTCGCGCACTACATGAACGACTACGGCCGGGCGAAGGCCGCCCAGGAGCGGCTCGTCGCCACGCTGCGGCCCGATGCCCTCATCCTGCGACCGCACGCCGTCTACGGCCCGGGCGACCGGACGCTCCTGCCACGGCTGATCGCAGCGCGTCGGCGCGGACGGCTGCTGCTCCCCGCCGGCGGGCGCCACGTCATGTCGGTGACGCACGTCGACACGCTCGCCGACACGGTACTGGTGGGGCTCCGCGATCGGACGCTGGCCGGACCGCTCAATGTCGCCGACGCGACGCCCGTCGCCCCGGCGGCACTCCTCGCCGACGTGTTCGAGGCGCTCGATATCCCGACCCGGATCGTCGCGGTGCCCATCCCTGTCGCCCGTCTCGCCGCCGTGGTGGCGGAGTCGGGGTGGCGCGCGTTCCGGCGATCGACCGCGCCGCCGCTCACGACCTACGCGGTCAGCCACCTGGCGGGGCCGTTCGTGCTCGACCTGACGCGGCTCCACACGGCGTGCGGGATCCGGCCCGACCGGCGGTACCGCGACGCCCTGTCGTCAGTGGTCGAGGGGCTGGTCCAGGCCGAAGCGGCATAGTCGCGACCGACGCGACCCGGGTACGATGGCGCGCGCACCGCGCCGAAGTGGCGGAATGGCAGACGCGACGGTCTCAAACACCGTTGAGTGCAAGCTCGTGTGGGTTCGAGTCCCACCTTCGGCACCACCCTTGTGACGCTGATCTTCGGCCTCCGTGCGCCGCGCTCGACGGCGGCTCCGTGCCAGCCCTCGGCCTCTCGATCTGTTCCTCGAGCTCCGTGGCCGCGGCTCGTTCTTCGCGAGCCTTGCGCGAAGGACTTCGGGGGCTGACGCCACGCCCTTGTGTAAGCCATCTGCGAGGCGACGTCCCAGCCGGCGCATGTGGCTGCACCAGCGCTCCCTGCACAGTGCCGGATATCACGGACGCTGCCGTCGACTCCGTTGCCCAGACTCGCCTGTCGGGACGCACGCGTTGAGCTTGGCTTCTCTCGAGGCCATATGACGTCTTGGATCGCCACGCTGGGCGTGCCTCGACGTCGGGAGGATGACATGAGGCTCCAGGGCAGTTCGGGTCGCAGAGGATGGCTGGTGGTCGCCATCCTGGCAGTGATCGTGGCGATCCTCGCCTACCTGGTCTTCTTCACCACCGTCCTATAGGGGGAAAGTCATGCGCAAGGGCAAGAGCGTGATCGGCAAGCCGATCCTCAGCCTGGCGGACGGGGCGCGTCTGCACGAAGTCAAGGACGTCATCCTTGGCGCCGGCAACGACACCGTCGTCGGACTGCTGGCCGATGAAGGCGGGATTTCTGCGAGCTCGCTCGTCGTCCCCATCCACGAAGTAACGGGCTTCGGTCGCGACGCGGTGATCGTGGCTCGACGCGAGAGCGTGGTCGCCGCCAAAGAAGCACCGGAGATCGGGTCCATCGTCGCCCGCCAACAGTCGCTACTCGGCACGCGTGTGTTCACCGAGACAGGGGACGACCAGGGCAAGATCAATGACGTCTACTTCGATGAGCCGACGGGGAAGATCCTCGGCTTCGAGCTCTCCGGCGGCATGATCCCGGATGCGGCCCAGGGGACACGTTACATCCCATCGAGGAACTGGTGCGGGTAGGCCCCGATGTCGCGTACGTCCATCCCGAGACGGCGGACCTGCTGGAGCAGCAGCGGGGTGGTGTCAGTGGTGCGCTTGCCGATGCCGGCGCGAAGGCCAAGGGCGCGGTCGGCGAGGCCACCGACGGTGCCAAGGCCGCCACCGCGGATGCCAAGCCGGAGGATGCTCTCCTCGGGAAGCGCACGGGTCGGGATGTCGAGGACGACAACGGTGCGGTCGTGGTCCCAGCTGGGCGCCGGGTCACTGGCGACGACATCGAACGTGCTCGCGCGGCCGACAAGTTGCCGGATCTACCGCCGCCGTCGGCCTGGGCGAGGCGGGGCTGGCGGCGGCCGATGCGAAGGATGCGCTCGGCGCAGCGGGAGACAACGCGGCGGGCCTGTGGGACAAGTTCACCCGCAAGATCGGCGAGATGACCGACGCGGCCGGCCAGCGCGTCGATCACGAGCAGACCAAGCGCCGCCTGGACCAGATCGAGGACGCTGTCGGCCGCCCGGTCACGAAGGTGTTCCTGGATCTCGAGGACCGCGTGATCCTCGACCTCGGCGATCTGATCACCCACGCCGCGGTCCAACGCGCCCACGATGCGGGCGCGCTCGACAGCCTGCTCGGGTCGGTGTACAAGGGCGAGGTCGCCTTCCAGCGGGACGAGATGCGAGCCGAGAAGCCCGGCGAGGCCTCGATCGACGATGCGTCGGGACCCGGGATCAGCGCACCCGTCGTTGACGAGCTCCGCTCGAAGGTGGATGAGACCGAACGGCGACGTGAGGACGAGGCCGAGGCCGAGAAAGCGCAGGCGGAACGAGACCGCGAAGACCGAGAAACAGTGCGCAACGGGAGCGTCAGCGCGAGAGCGAAGCGAAGAAGCGCGAGGATGGGCCGGCGTCGGCGACGTAAAGCTGACGCCAGTCAAGCGCGCCTACGCCCGCTCACCGGCACCGAACTCAGGTGCGCGACATCATCCATGCCAACCCGGGAAGTTCAGGTCTCGACACCGGGCCGCCG
>CAWFPC010000008.1:0-193158 GCA_963817745.1 uncultured Chloroflexia bacterium | reverse complement strand
CGCGCCTGTAGCTCAGTGGATAGAGCGTCGGCCTCCGGAGCCGAAGGTCGCAGGTTCGAATCCTGTCGGGCGCGCCAGTGCAATCTCTTCGGGCAGCCCCAGCGCCAACCCGTGCGCGTAGGCCGCCTGGGTCAGCCGGACACCCACGATCTCGGGGGCCAGCGACCGTCAGTGGTTCGTCGGCTGCGTGCCGGAGAGGATGCCTTCGGATGGCGTGGCCAGACCGAATACCTGATCCAGGAGCGTGGTGACGCACCAATCCACCCAGTCGTCGTGCGGCCAGCCGTACGTCCCGACGAGGAAGTGGTAGGCGTCCTCGCCAACGTAGAAGAGCAGCAGGTGCGCTGCTCTCTCCGGATCGAGCCCATCGCGCAGCGGTGCCTTCTTCCGAAGGATCTCGAGGATGACCCGGTAGCCATCGGCCCGCCAGGCCTCGGATTCCGCCATGACCCTGGCCAGGTCGGGATCGTCACTCGCCCGCGCCGCGAGATTGAGTGGGATCACCCTTGGCATGATCGAGCCGACACCGGTCACCAGGTGGCGAACCGCCTCGGCGATCCCCGAGGCATCGGTCATCGCCAGGTACCACGGCTGCTCCTCAGGAGGACGCGGGTCATCCCGGCCCATCACGGCGAAGTCGATGGCCCGCGCGAGCAGGGCGGGCTTCGTGTGGAACACGAAGTAGACCGTCTGGACGGCGACGCCGGCAGCCTCGGCGACCTGCGCCATCGTCGTGGCGGCATAGCCCTGGGTCGAGAACAGGCGGTGCGATGCCTCGACGATCTTCCAGTGGGTGGCGCGGGACCGCTCCCGTCGGGTCAGGCTGGCCATGCGGAACCTCTTGACATCCGTCGCGAAGGCGATACTATCCGACCTCTCACTAGAGTGCACACTAGTGATACCGCCAGTCACTGGGGAAGGGGCCTACGGATGATCAGCGTGGAGACACGGATCGAGATCGGGCGGCCGGCCGCCGACGTGTTCGCGTTCGTCAGCGACCAGACGAACGCGCCGCGCTGGCAGTCCGGGCTCGACGAGGTCCATCGCCTTACACCGGGTCCTATCCGGGTAGGGTCAGAGCACAGCTTCGTTCGCCGGTTCGCCGGTCGGCGGATCGAGTCGCGGAACAAGTTCGTCGCGTTCGAGCCCGGTCGCTTCGTCGCCTTCGACATCCCGCCCGGGGGCGGAGTGACCGGAGAGGCGTCCTACCTCGTCGAGCCGACCAGCGCCTCCACCAGCGCGTTGACCAGTCGCGTCCAACTCCGCTTCTCCGGACTGGGTCGGCTCATCGAGCCGTTCATGGGACGTGTGCTTCGCCGCGACGTCGAACGGGATGATCAGGTGCTAAGGGCCCTGCTGGAAGCGGAGGCGTAGGCCAGGACATGACCGGAGTTCATGTGGATCGGGATCGCCCTGGGGCTGCGGACCCCGTGACCGCGACGGCGGCGGTCCCCGGTGTCGCGCGTGGTGCAGCGGTGGTGTGCTGGGTGTACGCGGCCGGATACGGGCTGCCCGCGTTGCCGATCGCGGCCTATGCACTCCGGGAACGGGAACTGCCGTGGCTCGGCGACCTGTTCCCGATGTATGGCGGCCCGTGGTGGGGCCCGTTGAGTCCCGAGGCGTTCGCCGCGACACTCGTCGGATACGCGGGTGTCACCGCAGCGGTCGCGTGGGGCGGGTGGTTGATGTGGCGGGGACGCCGCTCTGGAGCCGTGCTTGCCGTCGCCATGATCCCGATCGAGGCAGTCTTCTGGTACGGCTACGCCCTGCCCATCCCGCCCGCCCTGGCGCTCCTGCGGGTCGGCCTGATCGCCGCAGCCTGGCCCCGCCTCCGCCGTTGATCGACCGGGACGCGAAGCATTCGATTGTCGACCCGGGTAGCGGAGCGCTCGGTGGGAGCCAGGATGACTCCCACCGATTCCGGTTCGGCCTGATCTACGTGACGGCGACCAGGATCAGTGCGGCAAGCGCCGGGTCGACGGCGACGTCGTCGACGCCGGCAAGACTGTCGATCACGAGTGCGTCGCTGGCGGCGTCGGCGTGGGTGATCCCCACGAACGCGGCCAGGCCGCTGACGCCGATGGCAGCGCCGCTGGCGTTCGCCGCGATCGTATCGTCGCCGGTCGTGCCCTTGATGGTGACGGTGTCGGCCAGCCCATCGCCGGTCGAACCGCCGGGCGCCGCGGCGAGGTCGATGTCGACGCGGGTCAGGTCGGTCTCGGTCATGTCGTTGACGGTGACCGTGTCGTTGCCGCCGAGCGGCCGGACATCGATCGCCTCGACGTCGTCGAGATCCATCACGATGTTGCCCTGGACTCTGGTGAACAGGACGCGCCCGCCGCTGGCCGTGGCGGCCATGTTCTCGCTGGCACCGAACCCATTGAAGACCATGGTGTCGAAGCCGCGCCCGCCTTCGACGACGTCGGAGCCATCGCCCTGGTCCCAGACGAAGGTGTCGTCGCCCGGATCGAGGAAGGCCGTGTCGGCGCCCTGATTGCCGTCGACGAAGTCGCTGCCGCGACCGCCGACGAAGACCTGGGTGCCGCTTCCGCCGATGAGACGGTCGTCGCCGTTCTCGCCGTCGATCCGTGTCGCCTCCGTGGTCGCGAACACGCCGTTGGCCTCGTCGATCCGGACCCCGTCGGCGCCGTTGCCGGCCGCGACCTCGATGGACTCGAACGTGCCGCGGTCGAATGTGAAATCGGCCGAGCCGTCGTCGCCGACGTCGACCTGGAGGAGGTTCGGATCGGCTGCGCTCAGGCGGAGCGCGATCTGGTCCGCAGACGGGCTCCCTGAGATGTGCAGCGTGCCGCCACCGACTGTGGCCTGGACCGTCGGCGCCGCGGCAGCCGGCATCGCCGTGATCGCCAGTGCCACAACGGCCAGCGGAGCACCGATGAACGCCGGGAGTCTGCGTCGGACGTCACGCAAGGTTCGTGGATTTCGGGTCATGGACGTTCTCCTGTCCTGCCGTCCGCTTCGAGTCATGGCCTTGATTCGCCGAGATCGGGGATGACATGGCCAAGGCAATACGGCGGTTGACGTCGACCCGGATTTCGACGATCCCGGCACCTTGCCCTCGTCACGCCCGCGGTCGCTGGGCGCCATCCCCGACGCGAAAACCACCGGGCGCGGTCTGGCCGTAGAGACGACGTCCTGGCTCAGCCGGGCCTGCCCACACCCTGCCGAGTCGAGCAGGGCGCGTAGCTCCACTGGACGGAGGTCCCGGATGAAGACACGTTTCGGTGCCGAGCGACTGATCGACGCCCCAGCCGCTGTGGTCTACCACTGTCTGGCCGACTACCAGGAGCACCACCGGCCGGGCGGCTTCCTGCCGCCCGCGTTCGAGCAGCTCGCGATCACTCGCGGCGGCGTCGGCGCCGGCACCGAGTACCGCCTCACCATGGCCCTCGGCGGTCGCCGCCGTGCCGTCAGCACGACGGTCAGCGAACCGGTTCCGGGACACAAGCTCGTCGAGACGGGATCGGGGATCGAGACGACGTTCACGGTCGAGCAGACGGTCGAGGGCGCCCAGGTGCGATTCGATACGGTCCTCGACGAGGGTGGCCTCCAGGGGATCCTGAACCGCTTGTTGGCCGCCCGGGTGATCGGTCCTATCTACGAGGACGAGCTCCGGCGGCTCGAGGATCACGCCAAGGACCATCCGCTGCCGCTGTCATCGAGCGCCAGCCGGAGCCACAGCCGTGGGCTGGTGACAGTCGGCCGGGCCGGACGCGTTCCAGTCGGCCGAGGATCACCTTGACGGCGAGGGTTGGCCCGTTTACTCCGGTAGCTCGAGGCCGCCCAGGAACTTGCGGAGGAGACGTTCAAGCTGCCCGACCTCTTCCGGGTCGAGTCGCTCCATCAGTTCGCGATCGCTGATCGCCAGGGCGGCGACGGCCGAATCCACGACCTCGAGCCCCTGCTCGGTGAGCTCGACGATCACGCCTCGTCGATCGTCGGGGTCGGGGAGTCGGCGCACGAGGCCGCGCCGCTCCATTCGATCGATGCGACTCGTCACGCCTGCAGACGACAGCATGAGGCCCTTGCCAAGACGGGTCGGGGACAGCCGATGCGGTGGGCCGGCGATCCGCAGGGCGCTCAGCGCCCCCACCTCGCCGCGGCTCAAGCCGAAGCGGCCGAAGACCGCCTCCTGCCGTCTGGCCAAAAGCGGCCCGATGCGGCTCAGGCGGGCCGTCACCTGGAGCGGTCCCACCTCGAGCTCGGGGCGCGCGTCGATCCAGCCGCCGAGGACACGATCGGTCAGGTCCTGAGTCATGGAAGTACGGTACCACGTCTCAATGCTTGACGCTGATATCTTACTTGTGAGAAACTTATAAGTGCGTAGCAAGTATGTAAGGTGGAACCGTGAGGTCCCAGGTTACCCAGGCTATCCCGCCCGATCCGCTCCTTGAGTCGGCGAGTGATCTCGTCCCAGAGGCGCGCCTGGTCCAGATGCTGGTGGAGGGATCCGAGGACGCCCTCGCACGCCTCTATGATCGGCACGGCCCGGCGGTGTTCGCGGAGGCAACGCGGACGAGTCGAGATCGGTGGGTCGCCGCCGAGGTGACCCAGGAGACGTTCCTCGCATTGTGGAACCGGGCCGAGCTCTTCGACCCGTCTCGCGGCCCGCTGCGCCCCTGGTTGATGGCGATCGCCCACAACCGGGCCATCGATCACCTCCGGCGAGCAAGCCGCCGTGACCGCGCCGCGGCCTTCTCCACGTTCGCTGGCAGCGATGAGATGGACGCCTCCACCGTCGAGTGGCTTGCGGCCACCGGCGAGCCCGTCGCGGCGGCCGGGCCAGAGCCGGGTCCTGAGATGTCGTTCATGAGGAAGGAGACTCGAGCGTCGATCGAGGACGCGCTCGGCACGCTGGATCCGCTGGAGCGTCGGGTCATCGTGCTGGCCTACGCTGGCGGACTCTCCCAATCCGAGATCGCGGCCTCGTTGGGCTGGCCGATCGGGACGGTCAAGACCAGGACGAGACGGGCGCTGCGCCACCTCCGCGACCGGCTCGAGGGGCCCGGCGCGCCGCTCCGAGCATAGCGCGAAAGCTGCGCGAGACAGACTCGGATCGACGCGCTCGACGCTCGCGAGGTGCCGGCGGCCGGAGGCGAATGCTTCGCGCCGTGCCAGGCGTGGCTGGGTAGTGGGGCGCCCAACACCTGTCGGGCGCGCCAGTACTGTGTGCTATTTCGGCCGGCTTCGACTACTCGTCGGCGATCAGCCTCACGTAGTCGGTGGCACTCAGGACCCCGATCGGTTCGTCTTGCTCGTTGACGACGACGAGTCGATGGACCCGCTCATCACGCATGATCCGAGCTGCCTCGGCGAGCGTTCCCGAGAGCCCGACTGTCAGGGGCGGGTGCGACATGATCTCGCCGACCCGCAGCCCGGATGCCCGCCCACGGACCAGCTGGCTCAACAGGACCCCACCTTCGAGGAACAGATCCGTCCGGCTCAATACCCCGACGAGGTGCCCGGCGGCATCGACGACCGGCAAGCCGCTGATCCGGTACGCGGCGAGCAGTTGCTCTGCGGCCTCCACCCGGGCATCGACATCGACTGTGACCGGGTCAGTCGTCATCACGTCGCCGACAGCCATGCGGTCGAATTGGAGCTGCGAGGAGGTTTCCGCGGGTTCGCTGTTCATCATGAGGCCTCAGATCACGATCCCGCCGTCGGCGCGGGCGCAAGAGCAGCCTGGATCGCCTCATCGAGTCGTGCCCCGGTCGGCTGGCCCACAAGCACCGTCACGGCGTGGGGACCGCTGGTCTCCTCCCAGCTGAGGGCGAGCCCGGGCGAGGTCAGGACGACGGGCGTGTCGGGATAGATCTCGCGGATGTTCTCGATCAGCACCCGCGCTCCCTCCGCGTCGCCGCTCGCCCAGGCGTCGTACACGAGCACGTCGGCGCGCTCGGCAAGGTCACACGGCTGCCCGGCGATGACGGGGCAGCGATTTCGGGTCGGCCCGCCACACTCGACCACCTCGTAACCGAAGCGACGGAGGGAATCCACTTCCTGGCCGGCGAGGTCGAGGTCGTGATGGACGACGAGGACTCGAGTCATGTCACACCTCTCGCGTTGGGCCGGTTTCAAGTGAGTGTCGGCGTTCACGAGTGGTCTTACGGAGTGGCGAACGTCACCATCCGGCGGGCCAAACGGCCTTCATGACTCAGCTTCGCAACCCGACACCGACCAAAAAGGGGCCGGCGGGACCGCCTTCACGGGCCGAATGTACCTCGACCAGCGATCTCGTCCGCTCCAGGCTTCGCCAATCGGCGACATCGACTTCCGCGCTCGCGCCTGAGGTGCCGTCGGGATCGAGGAGCGCGAGATGCTGACTGGACGATCGAACGAGCCAACGGTAGAGAGCCTCATGACCGGAAGCCCAGTCGTGGTGACGGAGGATGACGCGATCGCCGGGGTTGCCGAGCTGTTGGCCGGCTACGAGATCACCGGCTTGCCGGTCGTCGACTCGGCAGATCGGCTGGTCGGCGTCATCAGTCAGACCGACCTCGTCCGACTCCGGGGATCGACCCTCCCCTGGACCGGATGGCACGGACTCATGGTCCGCGACCTCATTACCAAGCCAGCGAAGACCATCGCCGGATCGGCGCCGCTCGACGAGGCCGCACGGCGGATGACCGCTGAACACGTTCACCGACTCGTCGTCGTCGACGACAGGCAGACGCCGATCGGCGTCATCTCCGAGAGCGACATCGTCAGGGAGATCGCCGATTGCTGCGATGACGGTTGAGCGACCACGCCGGCCGCCGATCGGCCGGGGGAGCTTGTCGGTTCGACCGCGCGGCGCACAGGCGCGGCCGCCGCCCACACGCGCCCTTTCAGTTCGGGATCGTCCGGTGAGCGCCGGCTTGGCCGGGACGGGATCGACTGTGCTCGTGACTGGCTCGACCTCGGGCATCGGGCGGGCCCTGGCCGAGTCGCTGGCGTCCTCGGGCGCGACCGTCGGGATCGTCGCGCGAGATGCGACCCGGGGCGAACGATGTCCGGGCGGAGATCGTCTCGGCCACGGGCAACGCAGCCGTTCGAGTCTTCGTCGCCGACCTGTCGAGCCAGGCCGACGTCCGCCGGCTCGCGGAGAGGTGGTCGCCGCCTTCCCGCGGCTCGACGCTCCTCGTCCATTGTGCCGGGGTCTTCACGTCGCACCGGACGCTCACGGCCGACGGTCTCGAGACCATGTTCGCGACGAACCAGCTCGCGCCGTTCCTGCTGACGAACCTGCTTCGCGACCACCTGGTCGCCAGCGCGCCGGCGCGCTGCTGATCCTCTCCGCACCATCGACCGTCAAGCTCGACTTCGACGACCTGCAGGGCGAGCGCCGGTTTCGGGCCCTTTCCGCCTTCGGCGCATCGAAGTCGGCCGACCTCCTGTTGACGTTCGAGCTCGCCCGCCGACTCGAGGGCACGGGCGTGACGGCCAACGCCATCCATCCGGGCCTCGCCCGGACCGACCTCATGCGCCAGGCCCCGGCGCCGCTGCGCTGGGCGACCTGGCTCGCCTCGGCGTCACCGGCACGAGCCGCGGAGCGATCGCGCGGCTCGGCCTCTCACCTGAGTACGCCGGCGTCAGCGGCCGGTTCTTCAAGGGTGGCCGAGAGATCAACGCGCCGCCCTATACCCGAGACCCGGAGGTCGCCGTCGACTCTGGGAGCGTGAGCGCGATCCCTCACCACGCGCAGCGAAGAAGTCGCTCGAGGAGGGACCCGACCGCGGCCCTGCTCACTGCGCTGCCGGAGTTGCGCCTGAGCCGGCCGCTTGGGTCCGTCAGCGCCGTCGCGTCGGACCCCGCGGAGGTAGACGAACCAGTAGACGATGCCAACCATCAGCGCGCCGCCGATGATGTTCCCGATGGTCACCGGGAGCAGGTTGGCCACCAGAAGCCTCCGACGTGAGGTTCGGGTAGTCGGCCGGGCGCGGTCGATGGCGGCCCAGAAGCCGATCCGGCGCGCAGGTCCGGATGACGATCGCCTCGGGGATGAAGTACATGTTGGCGACGCTGTGCTCGAAGCCGCGGCGACGAAGGCGGCGATCGGCGGCACGATCGCGAGGATCCGGTCGGTCGTCGTCCGGGCGCTGAAGGTCAGCCACACCGCCAGGCAGACCAGCGCGTTGCACATCATCCCGAGCGCGATCGCCGGGACGAAGTCGAGACCGCCTTCGCGTTCCCGATCGCGAGGGCCGCCGACCCGACGCGCCGTTGCCGAAGGTCGTACTGGCCCGAGACGAACATGACGCGACCGTGGCCAGCGCGCCAACGAGGTTGCCGACGTAGACGATCGACCAGTTCCGCAGCACGTGGCCGGAGCCGACCTTGCCGCTCGCCCAGGCCATGACGATCAGGGTGTTGCCGGTGAACAGCTCGGCGCCGCCGACGATGACCAGGATCAGGCCGAGCGAGAAGGCCAGCCCGGCCAGCAGGCGGACGAGGCCGATACGGCAGGTCGCCGGCCCCGGCGCTGACCGTCGTCGCGAAGATCGCGCCGAGCGAGATGAAGGCGCCGGCGAGGACGGCCAGAGCGAACAGGCTGACGGCGTCGAGTCGGGCCTTGCGGACGCCGACCTGCTCGGCCTGGGCGGCCATCTCGGGCGGCAGCAGTGCGTCGAATTGCGTGGCGATCGGTTGGTGTGGGACCCATCGGACCCTCGCTGCGGCCTACCGGCATCTCGCAGCGTCCTCGGGCCAGCTCGCCCAGCCACGTGCCGACCGGCCCCTTGCGGACGGGCCACGTGTCGCTTCGCCACCGTCCGGCTCCGGGGTCGGCGCGCCAGGATCTGCCCGGGGTCCTGCCGCGAACCGTCGCGCCCGGGTGTGTACCCTCCGCCCGTGAGCTCGCTCCGGACGCTCCTCGAGTCCGCGCTCGCGCGCCTGGCCGCCATCGGCGCCGACAGCCGGGACGACGAGGAGACGCGCGTCCGCAAGGCGCTCCTCGTGGTCGTGTCGGTGCTGATCCTGCCGATCTCGCTGCTGTGGGGCGGCCTCTACCTCGCGCTCGGCGCGCCGTCCGGTGTGCTCGCGTTCGTGTACTTCGCGCATCTCGCTCGGAGCGATCGCGCTCTTCGCCCGGACGCGCGACTTCGCGCTGTTCCTGCACGTCGAGCTCCTCGACATCCTGCTCGCGCCGAACCTGTCGATGATCCCGCTCGGCGGGTTCATCACCTCCACGGGCGTCGGCATCTGGGGCATCCTGGCCCCGATGGGCGCGCTCGTCTTCATGGGCGTGCGAGCCGGCATCCGCTGGTACGTCGCGTTCCTGGTCGTCTTCCTCGGGTGCGGCGTCGCGGGCGAGATCCTGGGCACGATCTCCCCGCTGCCGATGTGGTTCACGACGCTCATGCTGGCGCTCAACATCGCGGTCGGCGGGACGATGGTGTTCACGCTCCTCGCGCTGTTTGCCAAACAGCGGCAGGACGCGCTGACGGCCCTGCAGATCGCCCAGGACCAGGCCGAGAACCTGCTCCTCAACGTGCTGCCGCGCCCGATCGCCGAGCGGCTGAAGGCCGAGCCCGAGACGATCGCCGACCAGTTCACCTCGGCGTCGATCCTCTTCGCCGACGTGGTCGATTTCACGCGACGCTCCGAGCAGCTGTCACCCGCCGAGGTGGTCGGCATCCTCGACCATCTCTTCAGCCATTTCGACATGCTGGCCGAGCGGTACGCGGTCGAGAAGATCAAGACCATCGGCGACGCCTACATGGTCGCCGCGGGCGTCCCGTCCCCGCGGCCGGATCATGCCCGCGCGCTGGCGCTCATGGCGCTCGACATGGTCGACGCCATGCGCTCGCAGGACGGGGTGGGACACCTCGACCTGGAACTGCGGATCGGGATCAATTCCGGCCCCGTGGTGGCGGGCGTCATCGGCCGGAAGCGCTTCCTGTACGACCTGTGGGGCGATGCCGTCAACATCGCCAGCCGGATGGAATCGCAGGGGACCCCGGGCCGGATCCAGATCACCCGCGCGACCCGCGACCTGATCGACGACGAGTTCGTGTGCGAGCCGCGAGGGACGATCTCGATCAAGGGCAAGGGCGAGATGGAGACCTGGTACCTGCTCGGGCGACGCTCGGCCGCGGCGATGGACGGTGCGGGCGGCGAGCTGGCCGCGCTCGAAACGCCTCGCTAGACGGGCGCCGCCGCCCGCTACGATGGACGCCGCGATCCCGGGCCTTCGGCGCGGGCGGTCGGGCGGCATGAGGGACCATGACCACACAGCTCCTGGATTCAGATCCCGATCCTCTGGTTCCCAGTGGTCTTCGCGATCGTCACGTTCGCCGTGTACGAGATCGGCTTCCGGATCGGCGTCTGGTGGCAGGAGCGGATGCCGGGCAACCAGGAAGCGCCCACCGGTGTCCTCGTCGGCTCGCTGCTGGGACTCATGGCGTTCCTGCTCGCGGTGACGATGGGCCTGGCGGCCGACCGCTTCGACGCCCGGCGTGGGCTGGTCGTGGCCGAGGCCAACGCGATCGGCAAGACCTACCTGCAGGCGGACTACCTGCCCGATCCCGCAGGCCGAACAGATGCGGGAGCACCTGCGCGAGTACCTGCCGCTGCGGATCGCGACGAAGGATCCCGCCGCGGTCCAGGCGAATATCCAGCGGTCGGCCGAGCTGCACGCCGAGATGTGGGCCATCGCCGCCGAGGTGGCCCGCAGCGGCCACAGCCCGGACCTGGTCTCCTCGTTCGGCGAGTCGCTGACGGACATCGTCAGCCTCAACCAGCAGCGGATCGTCTCGGGCCTCTACGCGCGCGTGCCCGAGACCGTGCTGCTCGTCCTCCTGGCGGGTTCGGTCGCTGTCGCTCGGCATGGTCGGCTACAGCGCGGGCCTCTCCGGAGCGCGCAGCCTCCTGAGTGCGGTCGTGCTGGTCGTCGCGCTCGGCGCGGTCCTGACGCTCGTGCTCGATCTCGACCGGCCCCAGGAAGGCTTCCTCGTCGTGAGCCAGCAGGCGCTCCTCGACGTCCAGAAGTGGATCGGACTGCCGTCGCCCTGATCGGCATCACGGGCCGAGCACGAGTCGCTCAGGGTCGCATCCGCTGACCGCATCGGGATGTTAACGACCGGTTGACGTTTCACGACTTCCGCGCCTGTATTCTGGTCGAGATAGATGCGTATGACGGGCGCCCTGCCCACCCAGGCACGGAGTCGGGCCTGTCGCTGAAGGGATCGCGAACGCGGTCGGCTGGGAGGATCCATGGGGTACAACCTGCGCGACCGCAACTTCACGAAGCTGCTCGACTTCAGCCCCCGGGACATCCATTTCCTGCTCGACCTGGCGCGCGACCTGAAGCGCGCCAAGTACGGCGGCTACGAGCAGCAGCGCCTGCGCGGCAAGAACATCGCGATCATCTTCGAGAAGACCTCGACGCGGACCCGCGTCGCGTTCGAGGTCGCCGCCTACGACCAGGGCGCCCACGTGACGTACCTCGGTCCCGAGGGCTCGCAGATCGGCCACAAGGAGTCGATGAAGGACACGGCCCGCGTGCTCGGCCGGATCTTCGACGGCATCGAGTACCGCGGCTTCGGCCAGGGCATCGTCGAGGAGCTCGCCGAGTACGCCGGCGTCCCGGTCTGGAACGGCCTGACCGACGAGTTCCACCCGACCCAGATCCTCGCCGACGTCCTGACGATGACCGAGCACATCGACAAGCCGCTGACCCAGATCGCCTACTGCTACCTCGGCGACGCCCGCAACAACATGGGCGACTCGCTGCTCGTCGGCGGGGCCAAGCTGGGCATGGACGTGCGGCTGTGCGCGCCCGAAGGCCCTGTGGCCCGGCGACGACGCTCGTCGCCGAGTGCCGGCGCATCGCCGACGACACCGGCGCCCGGATCACCCTCACCGACGACACCGGCCGAGGGCGTCAAGGGCGTCGACTACCTGTACACCGACGTGTGGGTCTCGATGGGCGAGGACAAGTCGGTCTGGGACGAGCGGGTCAAGCTCCTCCTGCCGTACCAGGTCAACGCCGACCTGGTCGCCAAGACCGGCAACAAGCAGGTCAAGTTCATGCACTGCCTGCCCGCCTTCCACGACCGCCACACCAAGGTCGGCGAGGAGATGTTCGAGCGCTTCGGCCTCGACGGCATGGAGGTCACGGACGAGGTCTTCGAGTCCGAGCGGTCGATCGTGTTCCAGCAGGCCGAGAACCGGATGCACACGATCAAGGCCGTGATGGTCGCCACGCTCGGCGACTGAGGGAGCACGCGTCCACATGCGCATCGTCATCGCCCTCGGCGGCAACGCCCTGCTCAAGCGCGGCGAGCCGATGACCGCCGACCACCAGCGCGCCAACGTGCGCGTCGCCGCGGGCGCGCTGGCCCGGGTCGCGCGCGACCACGAGCTCGTCATCTCGCACGGCAACGGCCCGCAGGTCGGGCTGCTCGCCCTGCAGGGTGCCGCCTACAAGGACGTCGAGGCCTATCCGCTCGACGTCCTCGGGGCCGAGACCGCAGGGCATGATCGGCTACCTCGTCGAGCAGGAGGTCGGCAACCTGCTGCCCGATCGAGCGGCCGCTCGCGACGCTCCTGACGATGGTCGAGGTCGACCCCGACGACCCGGCGTTCACCGACCCGACCAAGTTCGTCGGGCCGATCTACGACGAGGCCGCGGCCGAGGCCCTGGCCGCCGAGAAGGGCTGGGCCGTCAAGCCCGACGGCCAGTACTGGCGACGGGTCGTGCCCTCGCCCCGGCCCAAGCGGATCTTCGAGATCCGCCCGATGCGCTGGCTGCTCGAGCAGGGCGCCGTCGTCATCTGCGCCGGCGGCGGCGGCATCCCGACGATGTACGCCCGCGACGCGGAGCGTCAGCTCGTCGGGGTCGAGGCGGTCATCGACAAGGACCTCGCCACGCAGCCTGCTGGCGCGCGAGCTCGACGCCGACCTGTTCGTGATGGCCACCGACGTCGACGGGGTCTATCGCGACTGGGGCCAGCCGACGCAGGCACGCATCGGGCGGGCCACGCCGGCCGAGCTCGACGCGATGGACCTGCCGGCCGGCTCGATGGGACCCAAGGTGGCGGCGGCGACCGAGTTCGCCCTGGCCACCGGCAAGCGGGCCGCGATCGGCTCGCTCGACGACATCGACGCGCTCGTCGCCGGCACCGGCGGCACCCAGGTGATGGAGGGAACCGACGGATGACCTCGCTCGGCGTGCACTCGGAGGTCGGCAAGCTCCGAACCGTCATCGTCCACCGGCCCGAGCTCAGCCTGAAGCGGCTGACCCCCGACAACCACGACGAGCTGCTGTTCGACGACGTCCTGTGGGTCGAGCGGGCGCAGTGGGAGCACGACCAGTTCGTCGCCGGATGCGCGAGCGCGGCGTCGAGGTCCTGTACGTGCAGGATCTGCTCGGCGAGGCCCTCGCGGCGAGCGAGGATGCCCGCCAGCGGCTCATCTCGGTCGTCGCCGCCGAAGCGGTCGTCGGCCCGAGCCTGGTCGAGGACGTCCGCGCCGCCCTGTACGCGCCTGCCGCCGGACGCGCTGGCCCGGCACCTCATCGGCGGCCTGACCGTCGCCGAGTCCGGGCTCGACCTCGGCAAGCTGGCCAAGACGTCGCTCATCGGGGCGGCCATCGACGACGAGAGCCTGTTCGTCCTGCCGCCCCTGCCCAACACGCTGTTCACCCGCGACTCGTCGTGCTGGATCTATGGCGGCGTCTCGATCAACCCGATGTACTGGCCCGCCCGCCGGCGCGAGGCCTACAACATGGCCGCGATCTACCGCGCCCACCCGCGCTTCCAGGACACCGGCGTTCGAGTACTGGTATCCGGAGCTCGGCGAGGACGAGAAGTTCCAGGTCGAGGACTTCGGCCAGGCCTCCCTGGAGGGCGGCGACGTCGAGATCATCGGCAACGGCACGGTCGCCATCGGCATGTCCGAGCGCACCTCCGGCCGGATGATCGAGCGCATCGCCAAGGCCCTCTTCGCCAAGGGCGCCGCCGAGCGGGTCATCGCCGCGGTCATGACCAAGGACCGCGCCCACATGCACCTCGACACGGTGTTCACCCTGCTCGACCGGGACAAGGCGACGGCCTACCCGAAGGTCGTCGAGGGCATCCGGGCGATCAGCCTGCGGCCGGGCTCCAAGCCCGGGACGCTCGACGTCCGACCGGACAAGGACTTCGTCTCGGCCGTGACCGACGCGCTGGGTATCAGGAAGCTGCATGTCGTCGAGACCGGCGGCGACGCCTACCAGCAGGCGCGCGAGCAATGGGACGACGGCAACAACGTCGTCGCGCTCGAGCCGGGCGTGGTCGTCGCCTACGAGCGCAACACGTTCACGATCTCGAAGATGCGCGAGGCCGGGGTCGAGGTCGTCACGATCGAGGGATTCGAGCTGGGCAAGGGCCGCGGTGGCGGACACTGCATGACCTGCCCGATCGCCCGCGACCCGATCTGAGGGAGGACGCCATGGACCGCTCGACCCGTTGGCTCGTGGGCATCATCGCCGTGCTCGGGATCGTGGGGCTCCTCGCGTTCGCGCGCGGCGGCGCGGAGCGCGGGAATCCTGACGCGTCTCCGGCGGCGATCACCGTGGACATGGTCGGCTGAGACGGTGGCGACCGATCGCCATTCGGAAAGGGGCCAGGCTCGTGACTGACGAGACCGCCGCGGACACGTCACCAGCGGCGTCGTCGCCGCGCGCGCCGTCCCTGCTGGACGCCCTCATCCCGCTCGTCACGCTGATCGGGCTCATCGTCCTGACGATCGCCCTGTTCGGGACCGACGCGACGAGCGGTCCGCTGCAGGTCGCGCTGCTGACGAGCGCCGTGGTCGCGGGGCTCGTGGCGTTCAAGAACGGCTACAGCGTCGCCCGGATCCGCGAGGCGGCCGTCGGCGGCGTGTCCTCCGGGATGAGCGCCCTGTTCATCCTCCTCGCCGTCGGCGCGCTCATCGGGACGTGGAACATGGCCGGAACGATCCCGACCGTCGTCTACTACGGCCTCGGGCTGCTGAGCGTGACCTGGTTCTATCCCGCGACCGCGATCGTGTGCGGCCTCGTCGGGCTCGCCATCGGCAGCTCCTGGACGACCGTGGCGACCCTCGGCGTCGCGTTCGTCGCGCTCGCCCCGCTGGTCGGCGCCGACCCGGTGATCGCCGCCGGGGCGGTGATCTCCGGTGCGTACTTCGGCGACAAGATGACGCCCGTGTCCGAGACGACGGTCCTGGTGCCGTCCATGGTCGGCGGGGTGACGACCAACCAGCACATCGGGGCGATGATCTGGACGTCCGGGCCGGCCGTCGTGATCGCGCTCGTGCTCTTCACGATCCTGGGCCTGACGACCCCCGCCTCGGGTCCCGGCTTCGACTCGGCGAGTGCGCAGGCGACGCTTGCCGGCGAGTACTCGATCAGCCTCCTCAACCTGCTGCCGCTCGTCGTCCTCGTCGTCTTCTCGGTCCGGCGCGTCCCGCCCTTCCTGTCGATCTTCAGTTGCGCGCTGTTCGCCGGCGCCCTCGCGTCGTTCACGCAGCCGGAGCTCGTCGCGGCGTTCGTCAACGAGCCGGACCAGGGCCCACTGCTCGTCGCGATCGAGGCGATCTACGCGGCGATGGCGAACGGCTTCGTCTCGACGACCGGCAACGAGATGATCGATGGCCTGTTCTCGCGCGGCGGGATGGACGGCATGCTGACGACCATCTGGCTGATCCTCGGCGCACTGAGCTACGCGGCGATCATGGAGGAGGCGGGGTTCCTCGATCGGCTGGTCACGCCCATCGTGGCTCGCGCGAAGACGACCGGCCGACTCCTCGCGGCCGTCATCGGGACGTGCATCGGCCTGAACATCGTGGCCGGCGACCAGTACGTCGCGATCGTGATGCCGAGCCGGGTCTACCGCGCCGAGTTCGCCCGCCGCGGGATCGCGCCGCGGATGCTGTCGCGCGCGGTCGAGGACTCCGGCACCGTCACCTCTCCCCTCGTGCCATGGAACAGCTGCGGCGCCTACATGGCGGCCGCACTCGGCGTCGCCACGATCGCCTACCTGCCGTTCTGCTTCTTCAACCTGGCCAGTCCCGTCATCTCGCTCATCTACGGCTTCACCGGGTTCAGGATCGAGCACGTCGCAGCCGACCGGTGAGCCGCCCGCATCGTCACCCGGCATCCAACCGACGGAGTCCCCGCGCCTGGAGGGAGGTCCCGCATGACCGCAGCCGCGCAAGCCGAGACACCGGCGCGGAGGCGCGTCGCGGGTTCGCGCTGCCCTCCGCCTACACGATCCTGTTCATCCTGATCGTGCTGACCGCGATCGCGACGTACCTCATCCCGGCCGGCGCATACGACGTCGACGCGGACGGCGAGCCGATCCCGGGCACGTACCACACCGTCGACGCAGAACCCCCAGCGGATCGTCGTCGATTCGCTGATGGCCCCGATCAACGGCCTCTACGGGATCGAGGGCGAGGACGGCTCGATCAGCGTCTGGAACTCCGGCGAGCTGTTCGGCGCCATCGACGTCGCCCTGTTCATCCTCGTCATCGGCGGCTTCCTTGGCGTGACGATGAAGACCGGCGCGATCGAGGGCGGGATCTCGCGGATCGTCGCGCGGCTCAAGGGTCGCGAGCGGCTGATGATCCCGATCCTCATGATCGTCTTCGCGATCGGCGGCACGACGTTCGGGATGGCCGAGGAGAGCCTCGCGTTCTACGCCCTGATCATCACGGTCATGATCGCGGCCGGCTACGACTCGCTCGTCGCGGCGTCGATCCTCCTGCTCGGTTGCGGCATCGGCGTCCTCGGCTCGACGATCAACCCGTTCGCGACGGGCATCGCCTCCGGGTTCGCGGGCGTGTCGATCGAGGAAGGGATCGTCGGCCGCCTGATCATCCTCGTCGTCGGCACGGCGATCGGGATCGTCTTCGTGATGCGCTATGCCGCGCGGGTCAAGGCCGAGCCCGACCAGTCGCTCGTGGCCGACCAGAAAGCCGCGAACGAGGCCCAGTTCCACGCCGGTGCTGACGACGACGCTGACGAGCGGGCCGCGACATTGTCCGGCGGCCAGAAGGCGGCCCTGGTCCTGTTCATCCTCGCGTTCGTCGTGATGATCTACGGCGTCATCCCCTGGGAGGACCTCGGCATCGGCCTGCCGACCCTGTGGTGGTGGTTCCCGGAGATGACGGCGTCGTTCCTGCTGTTCGCGATCCTCATCGGCGCTCGTCAGCCGGATGTCGGAGACCACGCTTCACCGTCGACCTTCGTCGACGGCGCTCGCGACCTCCTCGGCGTCGCCCTCATCATCGGCATCGCCCGCGGGATCACGGTGATCATGAACAACGGGCTGATCACGGACACCGTGCTCAACGCGGCGGAGCAGGCGATGGGCGGGCTCGGCGGTGTGGCGTTCATCAACCTCATGTACGTCATCTTCCTGCCGCTCTCGTTCCTGATCCCGTCATCGTCCGGCCTGGCGACCGTGGCGATGCCGATCATGGCGCCGCTCGCGAGCTTCGCCGAGGTGCCGGCACAGCTCGTGGTGACCGCCTACCAGAGCGCGAACGGGCTGGTCAACCTCGTGACGCCGACCTCGGCCGTGGTCATGGGCGGGCTGGCGATCGCCCGCGTGGGCTATGGGACGTGGCTCCGTTTCGTCTGGCCGGTCCTGATCCTGCTGGCGATCCTGTCGATCGCGGTCTTGACCGGTGCGATGCTGCTGCCATGATGTGGCGGACCAAACGCCCCGTTTGGCGATGACAGGGCCCGTCGCCCACCCTGTCCGACAGGAGGAGTTCGTCCGTGCGCAACCCGCCCATCCTGATCTCGGTCATCGGCTTCTTTGCCGCGCTCGCAGGCTTCGGCTACCTGTTCTTCGGTCTACGGGTCCTCGGCTTCGACTGGTTCGGGCTCTTCGGCGATATCCCGTCGCTTGAATCGGTCGGCCTGTGGGGCTGGTTCGCGATCATCGCCGGGATCGCCTGGATCCTCGTCGCCGGCGGCCTCTGGGCGCTCCAGCCGTGGGCGCGGGTCTTCGCGATGGTCGTGGCAGGGTTCAGCCTCTTCGAGGCCGCCCTTGCCTTCTTCCAGTTCCCGGGCACGGGCATCGGGTTCAGCATGGCGCTGATGCCGGTGATCATCCTGCTGTACCTCAACAGCCGCGAGGTCAAGGCGGCCTTCGGCGAAGTCGAGCCGACCGCGGCGTCTGAGCGAGAGGGTTTTCCGCAACGTCGTCGGGACGCGGGCGCCGGCTTCATCGCCGATCCGCCCGCGTCTTCTCACGACCAGGGCTGATGGGCCGTCGGCCGGTGACTCGCCCGCCGTGACCCTCCGCCTGGCGACCCTCGACGACGCGCCGGCAGTCGCCGACACTGGCATGCCGGCTGGCGCGAGCGCCTCATGCCCACGACCGGCGTCATGCAGGCACCAGGGACCCCGGACGAGGACCGACGCGGCGGGTTCGCGCACGGCGGCTGGGGAGCCGCGTTCAACGACGACGTCATCGGTCGCGAGATGGGCAAGGGCATGGGCAAGGCCGACCTGCTCTTCGGACGACGGACCTATGAGCAGTTCCACGACTTCTGGCCGAAGCAGCCCGAGCCGAACCCCTTCACGGACCTCCTGAACAAGACCAGGAAGTTCGTCGTGTCGACGACGCTCGAGGACCGGCTCCCGTGGGAGAACTCGACGCTCCTGTCGGGTGATGCGGCGGAATCGGTCGCCAGGCTCAAGGCGCAGCCGGGCCAGGACCTCGCCATCCTCGGCAGCGGCGAGCTCGTGCGGTCGTTGATGGCGCACAAGCTCATCGACGCGTACACGCTGCTGATCCATCCGCTCGTGCTCGGGACGGGCCGGCGTCTCTTCGACGACGGTATCGCCTCGGCGGAACTGCGGCTCGCGGACGCCATCAAGACGCCGAGTGGCGTGGTGATCACGACGTACGAACCCGCCTGACGAGTCGGCGAACGTTGCCGCGTTTGTGCCGTGCGGGATGCGCACCATCGACGCCACGACCGATGAGTCGCGGCCTGCCCGGCCGTCTCTGGTGGTAGGGCCCGATCAACTGGGCTCCCATCACCGTGGGAGGACACGATGCTCCGCGACAGCCATGCCTACGCCGGGTTCTCGTCCAACGACATCGCGGCCAGCAAGACGTTCTACGCGAACACCCTCGGGCTCGAGGTGACCGAGGACAACGGGATGCTGATGCTGCACTTGGCGGGTGGCGGCAAGGTGTTGATCTATCCGAAGGACGACCACCAGCCGGCGAGCTTTACGGTCCTCAACTTCCCGGTGGACGACGTCGAGGCGGCGGTCGACCGGATGACCGCAGCCGGGATCGTGTTCGAGCGCTACGAAGGCCAGCCGCACGACGAGCGCGGCATCGTGCGCGAATGGGGTCCGCCTATCGCCTGGTGCAAGGACCCCGCCGGCAACATCCTGTCCGTGCTCGAGGGCTAGACCTTCCGGATCCGATCGCCCGGACGCACGACGCCGGTCTCGATGACACGGGCGTTGAGACCGCGCATCCGCAGTGCACGGCCCGTGGCCGAGTTGACCCAGCGCTGGGCGTCGCCACCGAACCGCGCGCTGAACTTGGAGCAGCCCGTGTGCGGCGTCTCGCTGACCTCGATCACCGCGCTGCCGACGGCGAGACGGGTGCCCGCGGGGAGATTCTCGACGCCCAGGTCGAGGTCGACGTAGAGCTGGTCCCCCGCCAGCGGCCAGCGGGACGGATCGGGCTCGAGGGCCGCCAGGACCCGCGTGCTGATGACCGTGACCTGCGCGGAGAGGTAGGACGGGGTCGTCAAGACGTCGCGATCCGCCCAGCGATCGCCCACCAGCCCGAGCATCTCGTCGAGCGTCGCCTCGTCCAGGATCTCGCGCGCATCGACCGCCGGTCGCCGGACGATGGACTCGACCCGGCCGTCGTCAGCGGGTGCGGCGAGGATCTCCTCGAGGTGGGCGTCGAACGGCGAGAGCTGGACATCGGTCATGGCGACAATGTCGGACAGGAGCTCGGTCAGGTCAAGGCCGGATGCCGAGCCAGCGTGTCGTTGGCTGAACGCGAGCAGCTGTGCGTTCAGTGCGGCGGCGCGCTCGGCGGCCTGCGCGATGGCGCTCACGCTCGCCCGCACGGCCGCGATGTCGAGGTCCGCCTCGTTCTCGGGCGAGAGATCCTGCAACAGCAGCTCGGTGTAGCCACCGATCGCGAACAGCAGGTTGTTGTAGTCGTGGGCGATGACGCCGGCGAGCCGGCCGATCGATTCGAGCGTCTGCGCCGGGGGTGGCTGGCTCGCGACATGCGCCGGCCGCGCCCGGGCCGGCGTGTCGCTGGTGGCGTCCAGTCCAGTGACCGAGCCGGTCTCCGGGGCCGAGGGATCCTCGAGCTCGTCGTCAGCGGCTGTCATGTGCGGTCGCACGAGTATCGGCTCGGCGGGTCGCCGATGGCAACCGCCGTCGGTCGGACCGGGTCAGGTCAAGGTCGCGCGCAGCAACTCCGTGCCATCCGGCGTCGCGATGCGACACGACCACGTATCGCCCCCGTCGTCCACGACCGTCCGCCACGTCTCGGCGACGATCGCTGCCCCCGGCTCGGCGGCCCGCGCGTATTCGAGGCGGGCGTGACGCGGGATGGCGCGGATCGCGGCCTCGCCGGCCTCGGGCTCCGCGTGCAGGATGCGTTCCTCGAGCCAGTCGGCATAGACCGCGTTGTTGACGTGATCCATCGGATCGAGCTCCTGCGGGCGGACGGTGAAGATCGTCTTGTCGGCCGTCGCCGGCGTCGCCTCGAGCGCGACCCGTCCCAGCGGGAACGAGGCGTCCGGCGCCCCGAACACGCCGTCGAAGTCACTGGGGATGCGCGTCGGCGCGCCGCGTCCATCGAGCAGCACCCAGTCGATGTGGACCCACGCCACGGAGACGCCGTCGGCGTCGACGAACTCGGTCCGTCGGCGGGCCCAGACCCGTCGCCACCCGACGACCCGGGTCGTGCCGGTCAGGGCGTCGCCGACCCGCATCGGGCCCTCGACCATGACCTCGGCGGCGCGGACCAGCCAGGCGAGCTCCCGCTCGCGATACCACGTCCCGATCGAAGCCACGCTCCGCGGAGTGGTACCAGGCCAGGTCCTGGGCGTAGCGCAACAGCACCGAGGTCCGCAGCAGCCCGTCCGGGCCCGCCTCGTCGAACCGGACGCGGAAGGGGGCGGAACAGCTGTCGGGCTCGCGACCGCTCACGACGCCTCACCCAGTCGGTCGAGCGTCTCCAGCGTGTACAGCCGGGTCCCGGCATATGGCGCGGTCTCGCGCTCCAGCCGGACGCGGCACGACCGCTCGGCATCGAACACGACGAGCCCGACGTCCAACCGTTCGTCCTCGTCGGCGGCGTGCGTTCGCGCGTCGTCGAGCTGGTGCAGGACATCGGCGTTGATGCCGCGGGCGCCCCACTTGCAGTCGAACGCCTCGGCCGCGCCGTCTCGTTCGACCGTGACGTCGTACGGATGGATCTCGGCGGCGACCCCGTCGAACAGGATCCGCCGCTCGCGGCGGACCGCCGCCTCACCGACGCGCCGGGCCAGCATGGTCGCGGTGATCGATTCGATGAGGGCGCCGCGGACCTGGCTGCGGACCTGCTCGCCACGGTCGGCGACCTCCACCGACGCGGCCAGGATGGCCTCGGAGCGGACGCGTTCGTCGGCCGGGGCCGACGCTCCGAAGAGGGTCGGGAACATCGCCATCCAGGTCGCAGGGTCCGTGGTCTCGCCGTTCATCACGGCACGGGCCAGCACCCGCTGGGCGGGCGAGGCGTCGACCAGCAGGTCGGCGGCGCGGCTGACGAGCGGATCGGCCTGGATGCCCGCGTAGACGACGGACCGACCGTCGCGTGCCGCGTCCTGGAACCTCACGGCGTCTCCCCGAGCGCCACGAGCACGACCTGCGGGAAGGTCGAGAGCCAATCGATGGCGCGGTGCGGATCCTCGATCCGGCCGATCTCCTCGATCGCGCGGTCGATCGCGGTGTCGACGTCCGGGTCAAGGTCCTCCCTGCCGCGCGCCGTCGCGACAACCTCGAGCCTCGCGCTCCACGCGTCGGACAGGTCGGTGACGTACGACCACTCGTCCTCGATCTGCTCTCCGAGCTCGGTGAGGGTCGCGTACGCGTCGACCGCGCGGGCGATCGCGGCGTCGAGGGTGTCGGGATCCGGGTCGGTCATGGCGGCAAAGCCTACGACCATGTGGGTGCTGACGCGCGCGACCGCGCGACGGTGCGACGGCTCTCAGCGCTCCGGAGCGGTCGCGACCTGGTGTCGACGGATCGTCCGGCCGACGCCGCGACCCAGGAGGCGCTCCGAGGCGGTCGGTCGTCCCGCGCGTCGGAGGAGTGCGTCGAGCTGCCGATACGCCCGCCGGTCCCAGGCACGCGAATAGGCACGCGTAGCCTCGAAACGGATCCGTCCCGCCTCGCTGCGTTCGCCTGCGCCCTCGAGCTGGGCGACGCGGTCGAGGATGGCCCGATACAGGGCTGGGAGCTCTTCGGCTGGGGAATGCTGCTCCATCGTCGTGCAACGATGCGACCGGCCGGTGCGTCTGGGAATAGCCCAGCGGTCCCGTCGGGTGACCCCGATGGTGTCATCACCTAATCCCCCCGATGTGCACCGCTCCGTATCGCGAACGGCCCCAGACCACCCACGGCGGGGGTCCAGATGGGGGACACGCGCTCCACGATCGCGGCCGGTGGACCCACCTCCAGCGACGCCAGGAAGGCGTCCAGGACCGGCCGCGGGCCTTCGGCCAGGCAGTGGACCGATCCATCCGCCTCGTTGGCGACCCATCCCTGCAGCCCGAGCTCCATCCCGAGCTGCAGGGCGAAGTAGCGAAAGCCCACGCCCTGCACGCGACCACGGACGGAGACGTCGAGTCGCGCACGCTGCTGGTCGTCGGGCGTCACGCCACGGCGCGGATGACGCGCGGCCACGCGAGCGCGAGGTCGTCGAGGACCAGTTCCGGCGACACGTTGTTGCGCAGGAGCACGCTCGCCCGACCGGCGTGCTCGAGGAAGGCCAGGAGGTCGGCCGGATCGAGCCGCGCCGCCAGCGCGGCGGTCTCGTCGAGGAGCACCGGATCGCGGACGGCGCCCGCCGGCCCTGACCGGACGATGGCGAGGTCCCGCGCGACGTCGGTCCAGAGCAGCACGAGGGCCTCGGCCGCGCGGCGTCGCTCCGACGCGGGGCTCCGGACGGCGAGCGCCCCGTCCGTGGCCTCGCCGTCGTCGGCGCCGGCATCCCCGGTCGTCGCGGGGTCGCCCGCATCCGGGGTGGACGTCGCTGGGATCCGGCGCGGCGGTCGCGGGCTGCGCGCCGGTCGTCGAGCCGCGGCGCGGTCGCCTGACCGCCGCCGCGGGCCCGGATGGCTTGTCCGATGCCCCGTCGGCGAGCGTCGCGATGATCGTGGCCCGTGTCGCGGCAGCGCGGACGGCAGCGAGCCGAGCCGAGACCGGCGCATCGATGAGGTCGAGCAGCGTTCTCACCAGTTCGTCGCGGGCGAGCAGCGCGTCGGGCTCGCGGGCCCACGCCAGCGCGACCCCCGGTCGACCACCCGAGATCCTGGCGAGCCGGGCCGCGAGCGGTGCGTCGGCCGCCTCGAGCTCCACGAGCAGGGCCTCGATGTCGCGGGGTCCGACCGGTCCGAGGCGGATCCGCGCGCAGCGTGACCGGATGGTCGGCAGCAGCGGCTCCTCCGCGTCGGCGCAGAGGATCAGGATCACGCCCGCAGGTGGCTCCTCGAGGGTCTTGAGCAGGGCGGCCTGGGCGTCCTCGTTGAGGCGGTGCGCGCCCTCGATGATCGCCACGCGGGCGCCACCCTCCACGGGCAGGAGCGCCAGTTCGGTGACGAGATCGCGGATGCCGCGCTGTTTCGAACCGGGCCCACCGATCACGACCTGGCGGCCGGGGCCGTCAGGCGCGAGCCGATGCACGTCCGGGTGCCCACCCGACGCGACGAGCCGACACGACCGGCACGCCCCGCATGGTCGGGCAGACGGCGGATCGGCCGTGCAGAGCAGTCCGGCGGCGAGGTCGCCCGCGAGCGTCGTCTTGCCGATGCCGGCAGGACCGACGAACAGCACCGCGTGGGGCATCCGCCCCTGGATCATGGTTCCCACCGCGGCGAGCGCGACGGGATGACCCCGGGTCCGGATGCCGTCCACGGCGTGGGTCAGGCGGTCTCGGTCGCGGCCGTCGCCGACTTGCGTGGCGCGCGCCGCTTCGGCGCGGGCTTGGCGTCGGTCGCAGCGTCGGCCGAGCCATCGACGGCCGCGACGGCCGTCGTGCTCGACGCGGCCTTGCTGGTCGACCGTCGCTTCGGTGCGGCGGCGGCCGATCCGGCAGCGGTCGCGTCGGCGGCGGCGCCGTCGGGCTCCGCGGCCGTCGTGCCGGCTGGCTTTCGCGTCGACGTCCGACGCTTGGCCGCCGGGGCAGCCGCCGGCTCGGCAGCGGCCTCGTCACCCGATACGACCGACGCCTCGGTCGCCTTCGTCGACTTCGTCGTGGCCGGCTTGCGGCTCGACGTCCGACGCTTCGGTGCGGTCTCCGTCGCCGCGGTGGCCTCCGGATCGGCGAACTCGGCGTCACCGGTCGGCGCAGGTGCCGGCGCGCCGCCGTCGTGCGGCATGGCTTGCGGGGCACGCTCGACCGGGGCACCCGGCTTCTGCGCCACCTGGGCTCGAAGCATGGCCTCGAGCTCGGGCGGGACCTCGCTCCACGGCTCGCTCGACGCGCGGGGTGCCGTCGAACGCGGCCGATCGTCGCGCGGCCCGCGGTCCCGACCGTACGACCGGTCGTCGCGCGCGGGACCCGACTGACCGCCGTTGGCGGGCGCGCCGGTTCGGGCACTCACGTCGGGGTAGCGGTTGACGCCGCCACCACCTCCGCCGCGGCCATAGCGCTCACGGTCGATCGCGGATCGATACGCGGCGCGACCACCACGGACCCCACCGCGAGCGCCGGACTGGCCGGAGCGATTGGCGCCCCGACGCTGCTCGGCGATCAGGTACTCGGGGATCTCGGGTTCGTCGAAGTCCTCGTCGTCGGCCAGCGGCACGAGGCTCGCGGTCAACGGCGCCGGGGTGCCGATCTGCGAATCCCACACGGACCCGAAGGGGGTCGTGCGCGGGCCGCGCGGCGCGGCGACGGGTTCGACGTCGACGTCGTCCTCGTCCTCGTCCTGGTCGAAGTCGAGTGCCGCTTCGACCGGCTGGTCGACCGCGGCGCTGACCCCGGCCTCGAGCGGGGCCTCGTCACGACCGCGTCCACGGCCGCGTCCACGGCCGCCGCGACGTCGACGGCGGCGCGGCTCGTCGCCGTCGAGCTCCAGCGGGAGGCCGTCCGGACGTTCCGTCGCCTCGCCAGCCTCGCCGGTGTCGTCGAGCGTGAAGACCTCGGCTGCCGCGAGGTCGGCCTCGGTCAGGCCGCCGCCCACGGAGCGCGAGAGCTTCTCGCCGGGCAGGGCCACGGGTGCCCCAGCCACGTCATGACCGACCCCGTTCGTGGGGGCCGACACGGTCCGGCCACGGCCTCGACCGCGCGACGCGGTCACGGGCTCGACCTCGCCGGCACGGCCGCGACCACGGCCGCGTCCGCCGCGACCGCGGCCTGCGCCGGTGCCCTCGGTCTGCTTGTCGGGGACCTCGGTCATCGACAGGTCGGCGTCGTCCTCGGCGACCCGGCGTCCGGAGCGCGACCCGCGCTCGACCTTGGCGAGCTGGGTGATGTCGGTGAACAGGTCGGCGACCTCCATGAGGTCGGAGCTGGTGTTGCCGCGGAAGCTGATGACCTCGACGCGGACGCCCTGTTCCTGGACCGCGCGGATGGCCGGCGCGAAGTCGCCGTCGCCGGACACGACGATCGCGATATCGAGGTTGCGGGCCGTCTTCATCATGTCGACGACGAGCTCGATGTCGAGGTTGGCCTTGACCTTGCCGTCGCCGTACTTGCGGATGTCCTTGCTGACGACCTTGTAGTTGCTGCGGCGCAGGAAGTCATGGAAGTTGCGCTGGTTCTCGTTGTCCGGATCGAGGCCGGTGTACGCGTATGCGCGCACGAGGTCGCGGCCTGCCGAGGCCGACTTGAGAAGCGTGACGTAATCGATGTCCACGCCCGCGGCCTTGGCCGCATAGAAGATGTTCGCGACGTCTACGAAGACGGCGACGTTCTTGCCCACGTTGACTCCTTGGGATCGGTGATGACGCTCGGCCGGCGCGATCGCGCTGCTCGGCGGAGACGATGGTTCACGTGCGGCGCGTGGTGGAACCCACCGCGGCCACGGTTCGTTGGATGCGCGGGCCGGCGAGCTCGAAGCCCATTGCCGTCCAGCGACTGATGGCTGCCGGGTCGTCAGGGCTCGTTGCCTCGACGACCGTGCAGCCCTTGTTGCTCGCCGAACGGATGACCTCTTCGAGGAGGGCGCCCGTGACTCGGTCCGCGTCATGGTCGGGATCGACGACCAGGAGATCGATGGTGCCGACGTATCCCCCCGCGCGGACGGACGGCCGGAGTGCCAGGACGGCACCACCGACGACGACCCGCTGCGCTTCGGCAACGTAGACGCTGGCCTGCGGGAGGTACACGAGCTGGCGGAGCAGATCCGGGGCGCCGAGCGTGCCGGGCACACGATCCATGCGAAGGTCCTCGTCGCTCAATGCGACGAGTCGATCGATGTCCGTGACGCGGGCGGCTCGGACCAGGTATTCCACGCCGAAGGTTCGTACCTCGCAGGGCGGCGACCGTCTCCCCTCGACCGGGGCTCCGACCTCGTCGGACCGGCTGGCCGTCGGCCCTGGGTCGGCGAGCGATGTCGACGCTCACGACGCGTCACGTGACGCGCGACCAGGGTGCGGCCGACCGGTGGTTGCATTCGGGTCGCCGGTGGCTATGATACGGCATCGCTTCGGCGGTCACCTGCGCGCCGCCCGAGCATGGACATGTGTCGCCGTCCGTCACGCACCGCCGTCCGCCCCCGCCGACGCCCTGGGAGGGCACCGTCGCCGAGGAAGCGGGCCTGAGGGCGACGGGCGGCAGACGTGCGTCTCATGCCGGCCGAGGCCAGGGGACTCCGACCGTGGGTCGCTCCGGGACCGCCGGACGATCCGGACATCAGGAGGAGAATGCATGAAGCTCACCAGGGTTGGGGCAGTCGCCGCAGCCGCCTTGTTCGTGTTCGCCGCGTGCAGCGGCGACGGCGGAGGCGGTGCAGGAACCAAGGGCACCATCGAGGTCTGGTCATCGCTCCCCCGTCAGGGCTCGAGCAAGGCCCAGACGGACACGATGGCCAACGCCATCAAGATGGCGCTCGAGGAGCGCGGCGGCGTCGTCGCCGGCTACAACGTCACCTACAAGGACGTCGACGATTCCACGGCCGCCGCCGGCAAGTGGGACGAGCAGACCGAGATCAAGAACGCCAATGACGCCGTCGCCAACGACAAGCGTCGTGGCCTACATCGGCACGCTGAACTCGGGCGCGGCCAAGCTGTCGATCCCGATCCTCTGCGCCAAGGGCATCGGCATGGTCAGCCCGGCGAACACCGACGTCGGCCTCACCAAGCCGTTCGAGCGCGGGCGAGCCCGACAAGTACTACCCGGACGGCTGCACGCGCAACTACGCCCGCGTCATCCCGAACGACCTGCTGCAGGGCGCGGCCGGCGCGCTGTGGGCCTCGCAGCTCGGCTTCAAGACCGTCTACGTCCTTGACGACACCGAGGTCTACGGCAAGGGCCTCGCCGACGTCTTCGAAGGCAAGCTCGAGGAGAACGGCCTGACCAGTCCTCGGCCGCGACGGCATCGACGGCAAGGCGACCGACTACAAGGCCCTCGCCGAGAAGATCAAGGCCACCAACCCGGATCTCGTGTACTACGGCGGGATCACCCAGAACAACGCCGGCCAGCTGTGGCGCGACCTGCGCGACGCGATGCCGGACGTGGCGCTCATGGGCCCCGACGGCGTGTATGAGACCGAGTTCCTCGAGGCCGCCGCGGCGGCCGCCGAGGGCAGCTACATCACGACGGGCGCCGTCCCGCCGGATCAGCTGACCGGCAAGGGCGCCGAGTTCATCACGGCGTACAACGCGAAGTACCCGGACAACCCCGCCGAGGGCTACACGGCATACGCGTACGAGGCGGCGAACGTCGTGTTCTCCGCGATCGAGCGCGCCGCCGCGAAGAACCCGGCCGACGTCCTGGCCCTCCGAGCGCTCGTCCGCGACGAGATCATGGCGACCAAGGACTTCGCCGGGCATCCTCGGCACCTGGTCGTTCGACGCCGACGGCGACACCAGCCTGACCGACATGTCGGGCCTGATCATCACCGACGGCGAGTTCAAGTTCGACAAGATCATCAAGTAGCGCCCGGACCTATCGGTCCAGGCTCGACAGGGCCGGCCATCTCGGCTTCGCCGGGCGGCCGGCCCGTCCACTATCCGGAATACCGACCTCGCTGAGGGGAGGGCGTGGAGGAACTCGTCAAGGCGCTCACGATCGGCCTGACGAACGGCCTGATCATCGCGCTGATCGCGATCGGCTACACGCTGGTCTACGGCATCCTCGAGCTGATCAACTTCGCCCACGGCGACGTCTTCATGCTCGGCACCGCGTTCACCTATTTCGCGACCGAGATCATCGTGGTCGGCATGGGTATCCCGGCCGCCAGCACGTTGGCCCTGCTCCTCACGTTCCTCGCGCTGCCGATCATCATGTTCCTGACGGCCGGCATCAACGCCAGCATCGAACGGGTGGCCTATCGGCCCCTGCGCAACGCGCCGCGCCTCGCGCCCCTGATCAGCGCGATCGGCATGTCGTTCGTGCTCCAGAACATCGGCCTCGTCCTGCTCGGGCCATCGCAGACGGCGGTCGAGCCGGTCCTCCCCAAGACCGACCTCGTCCATCTTCCCGGACGGCTCCCCGTGGTTCGGCGTGGACGAGGTCTTGGTCGTCGCGGTCACGATCCCTCTGCTCCTGCTGCTGCGCTGGTTCGTGGGCAGCACCCGCCAGGGCAAGTCGATGCGGGCCACCGCCCAGGACCGTGAGGCGGCGGGCCTCATGGGCATCGACGTGAACCGGACCATCTCGCTGACGTTCCTCATCGCCGGCGCGCTCGCGGGGGCGGCGGGCCTGGTGGTCGCGCTCTACTACGGGCAGACCTGGTTCCAGTTCGGCTTCCAGTTCGGGCTGCTGTCGTTCACGGCCGCCGTCCTCGGCGGCATCGGCAACCTCACGGGCGCGACCCTCGGTGGTCTCGTCATCGGCATCATCGCGCGCCATGTCCGACCGCTTCCTCGAGGCGAAGTGGACGAGCGTGATCGTGTTCTCGATCCTGATCCTCGTCCTGGTCTTCCGTCCGACGGGCCTGCTGTCCGAACGCGCGTCGGAGCGCGCCTGATGACCCAGCTCGTGCAGCCGCGGTCCCGGCCCCGCTTCGATCCCTTCCGCGGCATGGAGCGCAAGCGCCGCGACACGATCATCGTGATCGGCCTGTTCATCCTGGCGATCGTCTACCCGCTGATCTACCGCAACCTCGAGGCGGCCTTCCCGTTCATCCCGTGGCCGGGCACGGCCGTCCTCATCCAGTGCGCGACGTTCGGCATCCTGGCGCTCGGCCTCAACATCGTCATGGGCTTCGCCGGCCTGCTGGACCTCGGGTACGTCGCGTTCTACGCCATCGGCGCGTACACCACGGCGATCCTGGCGTCGCCCCACTTCGGCATCCACATCAGCTGGTGGATCGTCGTCTGGATCGCGGTCGCGTTCGCGGCGGTCTCCGGCATCCTGCTGGGCGCTCCGACCCTCAAGCTCCGCGGCGACTACCTCGCCATCGTGACGCTCGGGTTCGGGGAGATCGTCCGGATCATCTTCCGCAACCTGGGTGACTTCACGCTCGCGCTGCCCGCGTTCCTCGGGCGGCGCCATCCTCATCGGCCCGAACGCCAACCTGACCGGCGGCAACGTGGGGATCAACCCGATCGACCCACCCACGATACCCATCGCCGGTCCGTGGGGCGATGCGATCGTGTTCTCCAATCAGAACGCGACCGCGTCCTTCTACCTGATCGTCGTGCTCCTGGCGATCACGTTCTTCGTGTGCATGCGGCTGCGCGACTCGAAGCTCGGTCGGGCATGGATGGCGATCCGCGAGGACGAGACGGCCGCCGCCGCGATGGGCATCAACACGGTCACGACGCAAGCTCCTCGCGTTCTCCCTCGGCGCGAGCTTCTCCGGGTTCGCCGGCGCGTTCACGGGCGCGTACCAGACCGCGATCTTCGCCGAGAGCTTCAACTTCGCCGTCTCGATCATCGTCGTCGTGATGATCATCCTCGGCGGCATCGGATCGCTGCGCGGCGTCGTCATCGGCGCGTTCGTGGTGCAGTACGTGAACCTGACGCTGCTGCGCTATCTCGGCGAGACCGTCCTCAACGACCCGATCAATGCGGTCGGTGACGCGACCGGGATCGCCCTGCTGAGCGACTTCAGCCTCGTGAACTACAACTACCTGATCTTCGGGGTCGTGCTCGCGATCATGATGATCAAGCGGCCGGAGGGCCTCTTCCCGGTCGAGACGGCCAAGGCGGAGATGCACGGCATCGGCGTCGCCGCCGACGAGACGCAGGGGACGGCCGACGAGCTGGCCTTCGCGGAGGAGGTCGCGGTCGAAGAGGGCGAGCTCGACCTGGTCGACGACCTCGAACACCACCCGCGATCGGCGGCACAGGCCGCGTTCGGGGCGGACACCCCGCCCGACGCCATCCGCGACCGCGACCTGCCCGAGGACACGCGATGACCGCGCCGCTGGCGGATCGCACGACCCACGCGGACGGCGCCGACCTCCTCGTCGCGACCGGCTGCACGAAGCGCTTCGGCGGCCTGGTCGCGGTCAGCGACATCGACTTCACGATCCCGCGCGGCGGGATCGTCAGCCTGATCGGGCCGAACGGCGCCGGCAAGACCACGTTCTTCAACATGATCACCGGGCTCTACATCCCGACCGAGGGCCGGATCACGTTCGACGGCACGGAGCTGACCGGCCGCAAGCCACACGAGGTCGTCCGCCTCGGCGTCGCCCGCACGTTCCAGAACATCCGCCTGTTCGGCAACATGACGGCCGAGGAGAACGTCCTCGTGGGCCTGCACCATCGCCTGAAGGGCCGCTGGTTCGGCGCCATCCTGCGCCCGCCCTCGATCAAGCGCGAGGAGGCCGAGGCGCACGACAAGGCGATGGACCTGCTCCAGCTCGTGGGTCTCGAGCGTCGGTCGCAGACGCTCGCGCGCAACCTGCCCTACGGCGACCAGCGCCGGCTGGAGATCGCCCGCGCCCTCGCGACCGATCCGAAGCTGCTGCTGCTCGACGAGCCGACGGCCGGCATGAACCCCGAGGAGACGCGCAAGCTGACCGACTTCGTGCGCGAGCTGCGCGATCGGCTCGGCCTGACCGTCCTGCTCATCGAGCACGACATGAAGGTCGTGATGGGCATCAGCGATCGGGTGACCGTGCTCGATCACGGCGAGAAGATCGCCGAGGGGTCGCCGGCCGAGGTCCGCGCCGACAACCGGGTGATCGAGGCGTACCTGGGTCGCGGCGCGGCGGAGGCCGGCTGACCGATGAGCCTCCTCGAGCTGCGCGACGTCCACACCTACTACGGCAACATCCACGCGCTCAAGGGCATCACCCTGTCCGTCGAGCCCGGCGAGATCGTCACGCTCATCGGGGCGAACGGGGCCGGCAAGTCGACCACGCTCAAGACGATCAGCGGCCTCCTCCGCCCGCGCCAGGGCGAGGTCATGTTCGATGGGGGACGGATCGACGGGACGAGCGCCCACCAGATCGTCTCGTTGGGCATCTCGCAGGCACCCGAGGGCCGCCGGATCTTCCCGCGGATGAGCGTTCGCGAGAACCTCCAGATGGGCGCGTTCCAGCGGACGAAGGGTCCCGAGCTGGACGCCGATTTCGAGCGGGTCTACACGCTCTTCCCGCGGCTGAAGGAGCGGCTCGGCCAGAACGGCGGCACGCTGTCGGGCGGCGAGCAGCAGATGCTGGCGATCGGCCGAGCGCTGATGGCCAAGCCGAAGCTGCTCCTGCTCGACGAGCCCTCGATGGGGCTCGCGCCGATCCTCGTCGAGCAGATCTTCGACATCATCCGCGAGATCAACGCGGCCGGCACGACGGTGCTGCTCGTCGAGCAGAACGCGCTGATGGCGCTGGGCATCGCCCGCCGCGGCTACATCCTGCAGACGGGCGAGATCGTCCTCCAGGACGCCTCGGACAAGCTCATCGTCAATCCGGAGGTCCAGAAGGCGTACCTGGGCGGCTGACCGGCGCCGGCGCGTCCTGGGCGGCTGACCCATCGTCGCGTTTCAGGCACACTGCCGTGGCCATGCTGGGACCGGTGCCTGCGCTCGTCGCCGCCCGCCTGCGCCGCCGCGGCGCCACGACGGCGCTGTCCGTGGCGGCGATCGCTGTCGCCGTGGGACTCGTCGCGATCGTGTCCGGCATCGGGCTCGTGGCCGCGGACGCGACGCTGGCGCGAGCGATGGCCGGGACCGGTGCGGACCGTCCGGTCGTCCGGATCTCGAGCTTCTCGCCGTCGGCCACCGACCTGGACGCCTCGAACAGTGCGGCGAGCGCGTCGCTCGTCCATCTCGAGCCGTATACCGGCAACCCGGTCCGCGGCGTGATCCTCATGGAGCTGCGCGACCTGCGGGCCTCGCTCGTGGATCTCGTCATCGCGGTCGACGACCCGGAGCAGTGGCTCCAGCTGACCGACGGTCGCGCGCCCGCCCGGTGTCTCGACGGGAACCGCTGCGAGGCCGTCCTGCTCGCCACGGATCTGCCCGATGTCGGGTTCAGCACGGCCCAGCCGGCGCCCGGCGTCGAGCTCGCGATCGTCGGCCACGGCCAGCTCGACGCCGTCGTGCCGTTCGGCGATATCGATCAACGCGGGCCGTTCGGCAGCGACCCGCGCGGCGGCGACTACCAGACCGGCCGGGAGCGACCGGCCGTCCTGCTCGTCAACGGCGTCGACGCCATCGCCCGCAGCCCCGCCCTCGCCGGGACCGGGCGGACCTACGTCTGGACCGCGCCGATCGATCCCGGCGCGATCCACCCGTGGACCGCGACCGCCGCGACGCGGCGGTGGAGGCGACGCGCGCCCAGGTGACGCGCGGCGATTCCAGCTTCGGCGTGACCTCCCCGAGCGACCTGATCGCCACCGAGCTCACCCGCGCCGACGCCGCGCGCGGCCGGTTGCTGCTGATCGGCTCGCTGGGCGTCGCCATCCTCCTTGCCTTCGCGGTCTTCCTCGCGCTCATGGTCCGCGACGACATCGCCGCCGAGACCGCCCGGCTCGCCGCGGTCGGTGCACGCCGGCGGGATCGCCTGCTCTTCCTGGGTCTCGAAGCCACGATCCCGGCCGTCATCGGGGCGGCGATCGGCTGGCTCGGTGGAGCGCTTGTCGTAGCCGCCCTCGCCGCGTGGGCCGGCGCCGAGCCGCTCGCGATCGTCGGCGGTGCCCTGCTCGCGCCATCCGCGATTGCCGCCGGATCGGCCGTGCTGCTCGTGGCGGTCGCTTCGAACGCGGTGGCATCGGCGCCCGGTCTGCCGCGCACCGGCGTACAGCGGACCGCGGGGATCGTCGCGGTCACCGTGGTCGTGCTCCTTGGCTGGGGGCTCGCGACGACCGGGTCGCTGGGCGCGGAGCGGCTGGCGGGTTCGCTCGCCGATCCCGTCGTGATCCTCCTCCCGCCGATGCTGGCCTTCCTCCTGGCGCTCGCGTTCCTGGCCGTCCTGCCCCCGGTCCTCCGCGCGCTCAGCCGCCGGCTTCGAACGGCACCGCTGCCGCTTCGGCTGTCCCTGCTGTCCGTCGCCCGCGAGCCGGGCCGTCCCGCCGCAACCCTGACGCTCCTGGCGTTCAGCCTCGGCGCGATCGTCTTCGCGATGGGCTGGTCGGCCAGCCTGCGCCAGGGCATCGACGACGCGGCCGCCTACCGTTCCGGCGGGGACCTGCGGGTCATCGAGCTCGGGACGGGGCTGTCCATCAGTCGATCCGTCGTCCCGACCGATCGGTACGCCGCGCTGGGTGACGGCGTCACCGCCGTGCCGGTGTACCGCGATCACACCGACAGCCAGCCCGACGGCCCCGTCGAGATCCTGGGCATCGACCCGACCGCCCTGGCGGCGTCACCGGGTTGGCGTTCGGACTTCTCCGCGACACCGGTCGCCGAGCTCGCCGAACGACTGGCCCTCCCGGCGCCCGAAGGCGGGTGGCGGCCGACCGGCCATCGGCTCCCGGCCGACGCCGCCGAGCTCGCGTTGATGTTCCGCTACACGGGCGACCCGCTCAAGCTCGCGGCCGTCGTCGCGACGGACGACGGCGACAGCACGGTCGTCCAGATGGGCACGCTGCGCGACGGGATGACGGAGGCGCGCGCCCCGTTGCTGCCCGGCGCCCGCGGCGGGACCCTCACCGCGCTGATCTTCAGCCACAACCGGTTCATCATCGGCGGCCAGCACCAGCACGAGCGCAACGACGCGACGATCGTCTTCACGGGTCTCGACGGCCTCACCGGCAGCGATCCGATCGCCCTCGAGATCTTCACCGTCTCGACGGTCATCGTGCGCGCTCCACAGCCGACCGACGGCATCGCGCTCCCGGTCATCGTGAGTCCGGATCTCGCCGCGACCGCGGCGGCCGACGGATCGCTCGACCTGCACGTGGGGGCGGAGGGCCGCATCCCGCTGCGCGTGGTCGGGGTCGCGACCGGCGCCCCGACCGTCGTCGCGGCCAGGCCGCGCTTCATGATCGTGCCGCTCGACCCGTTCCTGGTCGCGCTCGGCAGCGCGACGCCGGGCGCGGGGCAGCCCAACGAGATGTGGCTGCGCGTCGACGATCCCGAGCGCCTGGCCGGCGTCCGCACGGCGCTCGGGGACGCGCCGTTCCGGTTCGCGGACGTGTCCGCCCGCTCCGACTTCGTCGCGGAACGGGCCGGGGATCCGCTGAGCCAGGGCATCGTCTGGGCGTTGGTCCTCGCCGCCATCGCCGGCCTCGTGCTCGCGGTCGGTGGCCTGATCCTGGGCACGGTGACCGACCTCCGCGACGAGCGCGGCGAACTGGCCGATCTCGAGGCACAGGGCGTGACGCCGTCCACGCTTGCGCTGGCACGCCCTCGCTCGGACGGCTGGCTCGCCGGTGGCGGCGCGCTCGCCGGGGTCGTGGTGGGCGTGGTCCTGACCGTGTTCGTGACGGCGGCGCTGTCGCTGACGGCCGAAGGCCAGCTGCCGATCCCGCCGCTCGTCGTCGTCATCCCGGTCGTGCCGATCATCGTCGTGGTGGCCGTCGTGCTGACACTCGTGGCGGTCATCGCGGCGTGGCTCACTCGGCGGACGTTCGGGCGGGCGCACGCTCGGGGAACGACGTGGCGGAGCGGCGACAGGCAGGCCGGCCGGCGCCTGGCGTACGGGGACGGAGCACCTCGATGGCTGACGCCATCCGCGCCACCGGGCTGATCCGGATCCACCCGTCGGCCGGCGGGCCCGTCGCCGCGCTCCGCGGCCTGGATCTTCGGGTCGAGACCGGGGAGGTCGCCGCGGTCGTCGGACCGTCAGGTTCGGGCAAGTCCACGCTCCTGCGCCTCGTCGCCGGGCTGGATCGCCCGTCCGCGGGCGGCCTCGTCGTCCTTGGACGCGACCTCGCGGCGGCCACCGACCGTGAGCTGGACGCTCACCGGCGCGAGCGCGTCGGGGTCGTCGAGCAGCACTACCGGCAGGCGCTCTCCCCGTACCTGCGGATCGCCGACGCGATCGCCATGCCACTCGCGCTCCGGGGGATGGGCGCGAACGACCGACGGCGGCGCGTCGAGGAGCTCCTGGACCGCGTCGGGCTGCCCGACCGAGGGGATGCCTATCGCCACCAGCTGTCGGGTGGCGAGCAGCAGCGGATCGCGTTCGCGGTCGCCCTCGCGGCGCGGCCTGCCCTGCTGCTTGCCGACGAACCGACGGGCGAGCTCGACGGCGCGACCGCCGAACGCATCCTGGACGTCCTGCGAGAGCTCGTCCGGGCGGAGGGGACCACCTGCCTGATCGTGACCCACGACGAGCTCGTCGAGCGGATCGCGGATCGTGTCGTGTACGTCGCCGACGGCCGGGCGATCGCCGAGCGCGTCGGACCCCCGGGCGACCCCGCCCGACGCGGCCAGGACACGCTGGGCTGGCTCGCCCCGGCGGTCCCCGAAGCGGCTGCGCGGCTTGCGCCGGCCATCCGCGCGTCCGATGGCGGGGATGCGGTCGTCCTCGAGGCCGCGACCCGGCACTACGGCGACGGCGCCGGCCGATCGCTCGGATTGCCGCCGACGACCGCCGCCTTCCGCCGTGGCGGCTTCCATGTCGTCACGGGTCCATCGGGCTCGGGCAAGACCACGCTCCTGCGTCTCGTGACGGGGCTGGACCGCCCGACCGACGGACGCGTCACGACCCTGGGCCGCGACGTCGCGACCCTCGACCGCGACGGCCTGGCGCGGTTCCGGGCGGCCCACATCGGCATCGTCGACCAGGTGCGCGATCTCGTGCCGTTCCTGTCGGCGCTCGAGAACGTCGAGCTGGGTCTCGCCATCCGCGGCCGTGACGGCCCGGGACGCGCGCGAGCGTGCCCGCGCGGCGCTCGATCGATTCGGGCTCGCCGATCATGCCGAGCGGCTGCCGACCGGCCTGTCGGCCGGTGAGCGGCTCCGCGTCGCGCTGGCCCGCGCGATGGCGGCCGACCCGGACCTGCTGGTCCTCGACGAACCCACGGCCGCGCTGGACCGGACCGGCGCGCGCGGCGTGGCGCGACTGCTCGCGGCACTCGACGACAGCCGGGTCACCATCCTCGCGACGACCCATGATCCGGCCCTGATCGAGGCCGCGTCGGACGTGCTCGACCTGCGCACCGCGCTCGTCGGCGCGGGTCAGCGGTAGGCGGGCTCGCGGGTCATCTGGTAGGCCGCTCGAGAGAGCACGACGAGACCGATCCCGGCGATCCACAACCCGGGGCCGTTCGTGAACACCTGGACGGGCTCGGTGAAGCGGAAGGCCCCGGTCAGGATCAGATCCACGATCCGCCAGCCCAGGCCGATCCAGCCTGCGATCGCCAGGAGCGCGAACGACAGCCAGCGGTCGATCGCGGTCGGTCGGTCACCGACGGCGTAGGGCAGCGCCACGAGCGCCAGCGTCGCGACGCCGACGAGGAAGACGACGATCCCGCTCCCCTCGAACGCGTTGCCGCCGACGGCCGGGATGCCCGTCTCGCCGCCGAGCCGCCACCAGGGCAGGACGCAACCGACCAGGATCACGACCCCACCGATCGCGGCCATCGTCCGACCGCGACCCAGCGGTCGCCGGTGCATGGTCACGCGTCGGGCGCCCCACCCGCCTCGACGGGATCCGCGTCGGGGCCGGCGTAGACCTCGGGGCGCAGGACGCCGACGAACCGCAGGTTGCGATACACCTCGCCGTAGTCGAGGCCGTAGCCCACGACGAACTGGTCCGGGATCGTGAAGCCGATGTAGTCGACGGGGATCTCCACGAGACGCCTCGCCGGCTTGTCGAGGAGCGTGCAGATCCGCAGCGACGCCGGGTTCTTGCCGCGCAGGTAGCGGATCAGGTAGTTGAGCGTGAGACCCGTGTCGATGATGTCCTCGACGATGAGCACGTCCTCACCCTCGATCGTCGCCGACAGGTCCTTGAGGATCCGCACGAGTCCGGACGATTCGGTCGCGTTGCCGCCGTACGAGCTGACCTCCATGAGGTCGATACGCAGGGGCAGGTCGATCGCGCGCATGAGGTCGGCCATGAAGGGCAGCGAGCCCTTGAGCACCGACACGAGCGTGAGCCGCCGCCCGGCGTAGTCCGCCGTGATCCGCGCCCCGAGCTCGGCGACCTTGTCCGCGATGCGGGCTTCGGGCAGCAGGATCTCGCCGATGTCGGCGTGCAGGTCCACCGTCGGCACCGTCATCGCGGCACCGCCGCGCCGGATGCGCGGCCGGCCGCCGGCGCCAACTCATCCGACGTCCGCGTGGCGGACGCCGCGACCGCCGCATCACGGCGCCGCATCGCCGGCCGGACCGACGGTGGGAGGCCGGCCGCCTCGTCGATCGCTGCCGCATCGCCGTACGGATCGGCGACCTGGCCGGACGAGCCGGAGAGGCCATCGAACAGCGCGAGCTTGCCGTACTTGAGCATGAGCGCCCGGAAATCGCGGGCGTAGAACAGCTTGATGTTGACCCCCGGGTAGAGCTCGCGCAGCCGTCGCAGCTTGCGGTTCTTCTTGCGCACGAGCCTCTGGCGGAGGGTCGTCATCTCGAGGTAGAGGTCGAGATCGGGCAGGTAGAAGTCCGGGGAGAAGCTTTCGACGACGTCGCCGTCGAGGTTCCACAGGATCGGGAACGTGTGCGGCTCGTAGTCCCAGCGGACCGCGTAGAAGTCCAGGATGCGGGCCATCTCCGCCTCGCTGGCGTGGGCGAATGGCGTACTGGGATCCACGGCCGCCAGTCTACCCGAGCGTCGACCGGCGCGACGGGGACGGCCGGTGCCGGTTTGCCGGCCATACCCCCGGGGGGTATGATGCGGGCATGGCCACCACGACCGGCCGGCGCCCCGCGCCGGCACCCGATCCCGCGCACTTCCGTCACAGCTACGCCAAGGATCGCGCCCAGCTGATGCGCCGTCTGTCGCGCATGGAGGGACAGGTCCGTGGCATCGCCCGGATGATCGAACGCGAGGAGTACTGCGTCGACATCCTGCAGCAGACCGCGGCGCTGCGGGCCGCGGTCGATTCGCTCTCGATCCTCGTGCTCGAGGACCACGTCCAGGGCTGCGTTCGCACGGCCGCGGAACGCGGTGAGGCCGACCAGTACGTCGACGAGGTCATCGACGTCGTCCGCCGCACGCTCGGTCGACCGGTTCGCAGCACCGCGCGCTCGAGCTGACCGTCCGACCGGCGTCGATCGCCGGAGGCGCCGGTACCTTCGGCGGATCCGGCGCGTCCGTCGGGTGGTTTCGCGAATGCGGTGCGTCCAGCCACCATCGGTCTCGATGACGAATCCCGTTCCCGCGCGTCCGACCGCGGTGCATCCGCGCGTCGCCGCCCCGCCTCCGTTCGTCGACCGACGCCGCGCGTCCCGACGGGCTGTCGACCGTGTCGCCCATGAGGAGACGCGGCTGCTCGCCCGCGCACTCGACATCCTCGTCGCCGCGGATCCACCGGAGACGCGACTCGCGAACCTCCTCGATCTGCTCGCCGATACGGTCGGCGCGGCGCGTGCCGCCGTCGTCGCCGATGGGCCGATCCGACGGGTGGCCGTCACCGCCGACGACGACGCGGATGCGCCGGCCGCCCGCGAGCTCGGCGCATGGCTGGACGCCTCGGCTCCCCGCTCCCGGATCCGGCGTGCCGCGGAGAACCCCGCGTCCATCGCGATCGCGATCCGGGCGCCACGACGAGTTGGTGAACGCATCCGACCGGCCGGTCGGATCGCGGGGCCGCGCGTCCTACGCCCTCCTGGCCATCCCGTCGGCCGGGGACGTGACGCTCGGATTCGAGTTCCGCGAGCCCGTCGACGCCTCCGAGCTCGCGGAACGGCTCCCGCCGGCGCTCGCCCGCCACGCCGCGGTCGCCCTCGCCCTCGTGACTGACGCGCTCGCGACCGAACGCGCGCTCGCCGACCTTCGGGCCGGAGAGGCCGAACGGGACCGCTTCGTGTCGACCGTCGCGCACGAGCTGCGGACGCCGCTCACCGGTCTGTCGGGCTATCTCGACCTGCTGCTCGGTGGCGAGATCGACGATCCGGCCATCGAGCGCGAGTTCCTGGAGCGCGGCCGGACCATCGTCGATTCGATGGCCGGGCTCGTCGGCGACCTGCTCGATCTCGCGAGGCTCGAATCCGGTTCCATCGACCTCGAGGTCCAGCGCTTCTCGGTCGCGGAGACCCTCTCCGCGGTCGTCGCGGGACTCCAGCCGATCGCCATGGATCGCGGCTGCGACCTGCTCCTGACGGCGCCGCCCCGCCTGCGTGCCGCGACCGGCGATCGCCGTCGCGTCGAACAGATCGTGACCAATCTCACGGCCAACGCCATCAAGTTCGGCGGCGGCGACGGCAGTCCGGTCGAGCTCGCCGGCTGGTTCGCCGGCGACGTCGCCGTGATCGCCGTGCGCGACGACGGACCGGGCATCGACGACGAGGACCGGGAACGGATCTTCGAGCGCTTCTACCGCATGCCCGGGCACGAACGCGTGACCGGGACCGGGCTCGGCCTGCCGATCGCGCGCGAGCTCGCGACGGCGATGGCGGGCGAACTCGACGTCGCGAGCGTGGCGGGCGCGGGATCGAGCTTCGTGCTCGTCCTGCCGGGGACCGCGGCGCTCGCCGACGACGCGGTCGCGACCGTCATGGACGTCGTGCTCGCGAGCGAGACCGAGCGGCTCCGCCATCGCCGGATCCTGCGCGACGCCGACCGGCAGGACCATCCCGGCGACCGCCCGATCGCCGGTCCGCGCAAGGCCCGCACGACGCGCGACGACCCGCGTCCGGACCGTGATCCCGTCATCGCCCGGACCGCCTGACTTATCCACGAATCGGTGGCCTGCGGACGACTTGGTGGATAACCCGGTTGACGCCCCGACACCGGCGCCGTAGCGTCCGGCATCCGCACTGGGAACAGGAAGGGTAACGCCGTCCACGAGGGGCTCGGGGAGACCCAGCCGTGAACCGGATGGATGGCGGAAGACCGACCCAGCGCTCCGGGTGCGAGAGGAGGCGACGCCGGGAGCGGCGCCGCAACGTTCATGGCACGCAAGCCACAGGAGTCGTGCCATGGGATACGTGTGCGAGCCGCTCCCGACGGACGTCGCCGTCGATCCGACCACCTTGGCCGCGGCCGACGCCGCGCCGCGCATCCTCGACCGATGGCGCGTCGGTGCGCTCCGTGTCGATGCGTGACTGCTACCCTGACCGCCGATGCGGATCGCGGTCCTGTCGGACATCCACAGCAACCTTGTCGCGCTGGATTCGATCCTTGCCCATGCGGGAGCGGTCGACGCCGTGTGGCACCTCGGCGACGTCGTCGGCTACGGGCCGGACCCCGACGGGGTGGTCGCCCGCCTGGCGGATATCGGGGCGGTCGGCGTGCGGGGCAACCACGACGCGGCGGCCCTCGGCGGCACCGAGATCTCCTGGTTCAACCCGGAGGCCCGCGCGGCCGCGGAGTGGACCCGCGACACGATCGCCCCGTCGACGCGGGACTGGCTCGGCGGCCTGCCCGACCGGCTCGTCGTGGACGACATGACCCTGGTCCACGGCAGCCCACGTGACCCGATGCGCGAGTACATCGTGTCCGACGAGGCCGCCGTCGCCAACATCGCCGCCCTCACGACGACCCACGGGCTGCATGGCCACACCCACGTCCCGATCGCGTTCACGCAGGACACGGACGGGCCGCTCGCGATCGTCGAGCCGCGCGACGGCGCCAGCCTCGATCTCGCGGGCCACCGCGTCCTCGCGAACCCCGGGAGCGTCGGGCAGCCACGCGACGGCGACCCGGCGGCGTCGTACCTCGTCCTCGATCCCGATGCCGCCACCATCACGTGGCACCGCGTGGCGTACGACATCGGCGCCGTCCAGGCGGCCATGCGAGCGGTCGGCCTGCCGGCCCGTCTCGCCGACCGGCTCTCGTTCGGGTTCTGAGCGACAGCCGTGATCGGTGGCCGACGGCCGCTCCAGGGCCGCAAACCGGGCGACCGACGGGTCCGCGTCGAGCGTCCGCACGCCCCCTACTTCCGCTACACGGGTGAGGGCACGCTCACCGCCAAGGAGGCCGCCAGCGTCCCGACGACGCCCGGCGCGCGGATGATGGCCAAGATCCGCGCCGTCGTCCTGGGCCGTCCGTTGCACCAGGACGAGGAGCTGGGCGAGCGCCTGCCGAAGCGCAAGGCGCTCGCGATCTTCAGCTCGGACGCGATCAGCTCGTCGGCCTACGCGACCGAGGAGATCATCCTCGCGTTCACCCTGGCCGGGGCGGGCGCCCTGGCGATCGGCCTGGCGATGGAGGTCTCGATCGCGATCGCCGTGCTCCTCGGCATCGTGGCGTTCAGCTACCGCCAGGTCTGCATCGCGTATCCGACGGGCGGCGGGTCGTACTCGGTCTCGAAGGCCAACTTCGGGCGGATCGCATCGTTGATCGCGGCATCCGCACTCCTCATCGACTACAACCTCACGGCAGCGGTCTCGACGTCATCCGCGGTCGAGCAGCTGGTCTCCGCGGTCCCGGGTCTCGATCCGATCCGGGTCGAGATCGGGGTGCTGGCCATCGGCCTGATCACCGTCGCGAACCTGCGCGGCGTGCGCGAGGCCGGCAACATCTTCGCGGTCCCGACGTACCTGTTCCTGTTCGGTGCCCTCACGATGATCGGCATCGGGGCGTACCGGATCCTGATCCTCGGCCAGGGTGGCCAGCCGCCACCCCCGGAGATCGTGGAGAGCACCACCGTCACGGCCCAGGCGGTCGGCGTCGTGCTCCTGCTGCGTGCGTTCGCGTCCGGCGCCGTGGCCCTGACCGGGACGGAGGCCATCGCCACCGGCGTGCCGGCGTTCAAGCCGCCGGAGGCCAAGAATGCCGCGACGACGATCATGGTCATGGCCGGCATCCTGGCCGTGCTGTTCATCGGCATCACGTTCCTCGCGACGAACTTCGCCGTCTACCCGATGGAGGAGCCGAAGCAGACGGTCATCGCCCAGGTCGCGCGGATCATCTACGGCGATTTCGGTCGCCTTCTTCGCCTTCCAGGCGTTCACCGCGCTGCTGCTGTTCCTCGCCGCGAACACGTCCTTCGCGGCCTTCCCGCGCCTGGCCGCGGTCCTCGGCGAAGACGGCTTCTTCCCGCGCCAGTTCAGCCTTCGCGGCGACCGGCTCGCGTTCTCGACCGGCATCATCCTGCTGGGCATCATCGCCGCGTCGCTGGTGGTCGTGGCCGGTGGCCGGACCCATGCCCTGATCCCGCTCTATGCGGTCGGCGTGTTCATCGACTTCACCATCAGCCAGGCCGGCATGATCCGGCACTGGCTCCGCACGCGCGATCACGGGTGGCGGCGACGGCTGACCGTCAATGCCGTCGGCTGCGTCGCGACCGGCATCGTCGCGATCGTGGTCACGAGCGTGAAGTTCCTCGACGGCGCGTGGTTCGTGATCGTGCTCATCCCGATCCTCGTGGCCGTGATGCTGTTCATCCGCCGGGAGTACACCGCGCAGGAGAAGGAGCTCCACGTCCGCGACGATCTCGTGGTCGACGCGCCGCATCGCGAGCAGCGCGTGGTCATCCCCATCAACGGGATCAACCGCGCGGTCATCCAGGCGGTCAAGTTCGGACGGACCATGAGCCGCGACGTCCGGGCCGTGTTCGTGACCGAGGACCCGGAGGTCGGCGACGCGCTGCGCGAACGCTGGGAACGGCAGATCCCGGGCGTGCCGCTGGTCATCGTCGAATCGCCGTATCGGGCGGTCATCTCCCCGGTGCTGGCGTACCTCGACGTGCTCGACCAGGCGTGGCCGCCCGACAAGGAGACGCCGGTCACGATCGTCGTCCTGCCCGAGTACGTGGCCCGCCACTGGTGGGACCGCCTGCTGTACAACCAGACGGCTCGACGGCTCAAGGCGGCCATCCTCGGTCGCGAGCACACCGTCATCGCGGATGTCCCGTATCGGCGGGAGCACTAGACCGCACGCCCGCGGGACACGGACGAGGCAGGCGCGGCGCCGCGGCCGCGCCACATCGGCGGTGCCGACCGGCCGACCGACGGGCGCGTGCGGTGGTATCGTGACCGCCGTTCGGCCGCACCCGCCGGGACCGTCTCGTCCCGGACCCGCCCGACCCACGCGGAGCCCATGTCCGACACCGACGCCCCCGCCTTTCGACGGGCGGTCCTCGCCCTCAACGGCGGTTCCAGCGACGCACGGATCGTGCGCCTCGTGGCCGAACAAGCGAGCCGCACCAAGGCCGAACTCATCGCCGTCCACGTCGTCGAGATCGACTGGACCCTGCCCCTCGACGCGGACATCGCCGGTCGATCGGAGGAGGTCCAGCGCGTGCTCGACGTCGCGGAGGGGATCGCCGAGAGCTTCAAGCAACACATGGAACCGGTCCTGTTGCAGGCCCGCGACGTCGCCGCGGCGATCGTGGACGAGACGACCGAACGCGGCGCCGACCTGCTCGTGGTCGGCCTCCCCTATCGAACCCGGTTCGGCGGCGACTTCGCCATCGGGCGAACGGTCCCGTACATCCTGCAGAACGCGCCGTGCACCGTCTGGGTGGTGCGCGAGCCGATGAGCGAGGAGCCATCGTGAAGATCGTCATCGTCGGCAGCGGGCGCGTGGGCGCGTCCGCCGCAGAACGCTGGGATGCCGACGGCCACGAAGTCGTCATCCTCGATATCGATACCCGCGCCTTCGAGCGCCTCCCATCGTCGTTCGGGGGGACGGCGATCCGGGGCGACGGGACGGACGAGGACGTGCTGCGCCGCGCCGGGACGCAGGGCGCCGACGTGTTCCTGTCCCTGACCGAGGGGGACAACCGCAACGTCATGTCGGCCCAGCTCGCGGCCGAGGCGCTCGGGGTCCCGAAGGTCATCGCCAAGATCAACGACCCGGTCCGGGCCAAGGCCTACGCCGAGCTCGGGATCGCCACGCTGTGCCGGACGGGGCTCATGCTCGACGCGGTCAACGGCTATCTCGGTCTGGGGGCATCGGGCCTGGCCAGCATGCTCGCGCCCACGGGGCACCACCCGGGCGGCGCACACGGCGGCGCCGGACACACCGACGTACCCGCCGGCAATACCGCGCCGAGCGCGGTCGCGGAGGCCTGACCCATGTTCGTGCTGGTCGTCGGCGGGGGGAAGGTCGGGTACTACCTGGCCAAGGAGCTCATCGACTCGGGCCACGAGGTGGCCCTCATGGAGAAGGACCCGCAGCGCGCCCGGCAGATCGCCGACGAGATCGGCTCGATCGTGATCGCGCATGACGGGTGCGAGGGCAAGTACCTCGGCGAGGCCGGCTGCAACCGCGCCGACGTCGTGGCCGCAGTGACCGGCGACGACGAGGACAACCTGGTCATCTGCCAGATGGCCAAGCACCATTTCGACGTGCCGCGCACGATCGCGCGGGTCAACAACCCGACGAACGAATCCCTGTTCCGTCATCTCGGCGTCGACGAGCTGATCAGCCCGACACGGATGATCCTCGGCTCGATCGAGCAGGACATCCCGGTCCACGAGCTGCTCCACCTGGCGGCGCTCGGCGAGGGCGAGCTCGAGCTCATCGAGGCGCACCTGCAGGCAGGCTCGCCGGCGATCGGGCGGGCCACGCGCGACCTCGACATCCCCGAGGGTTGCTCGCTGTTCGCGGTCATCCGCGACGGGATCGCGTCGCCCCTGCGCCCGGAGACGGTCCTGCTGGAGGGCGACAAGGTGATCGCCATCGGCAAGCAGGAATGCCAGGACACGCTGCACGACCAGCTGATCGGGGATCCGGAGGCGGTCGCCGCCAACTGACGGCCGCCTGACGGGAGTCGCCGCCTCGTCGCCGCGGCGCCGGGCGCGAGGATCATCACCGCGACCGGGCGCGCCCTCGACGGCCGGCGGCGCATGGTCGACGCGGGGTCGGCGGACCGCGCGACGCCGACCGCGAAGCGCCGTGCGGCAAAGGAATTCTCAATCCCGGTTCCGTGCCAAGAGTCTTGACAATGCCATTGTCAACGTTCTAGGATTCACCGTATCCACCCGGGCATGCCCGGACGGACCGATCCCTCGACCACACCGGAGTACCGCACAAGCACCATGGCGAGCCCCCGACCAGAGCGCGACCCGGAGCGCCCCGTCTACGTGATCAGCGTGGCGGCCACCCTCGTGAGCGCGCACCCACGCACGCTGCGCATCTACGAGGACGAGGGTCTCCTCTGCCCCGCGCGCACTCCGACGAACATCCGCCTGTACAGCGAGAACGACATCCGGCGCATCCTGTGGATCCGCCACCTGACGCGCGAGCGCGGGGTCAATCTCGCCGGGATCCGCATCCTCTTCGAGCTCGAGGAGCGCCTTGGCGCGCGGATCCTCGAGGCCCTCTACGCCGAGGGGACCGGCGACGCGCAGCGCGTTCGCCAGTCACCGACCACGGACCGCATCCGCGGCCACCCCCACGCCGTCGCCTGACGTCGCGGAGGCCGCGACGACCGAAGCACCCACCGACACGACCACACAGCCGACCCGGGAACGCCCGGTCGACGCCACAGCGAATCGCTAGGAGAAGCCACGATGGCAAAGCGACCGTCCGACCCGGTCGAGGAGCAGGACGAACCCCATCATCACCGGACCACGCGACCTGCCCCTCGTCGCACTCCGGGAGACGGTCATCTTCCCCGAGATGATCGTGCCGCTCCAGGTGGGCCGTGACAAGAGCGTCAACGCGCTCAACGCCGCGGTCGCCGAGGGCGGACCCATCGCGCTCGTGACGCAGCGCCAGGCGGAGCAGGAGGAGATCGACGATCTCTCCGAGCTCTACACCATCGGCACGCTCGCCAAGATCGCCCAGGTCGTGCAGCTCCCGGACGGCACCGTCCGCGCCATCGTCCAGGGCCAGTCGCGGCTCAAGGTGCACGCGTTCACGCAATCGAGCCCGTACCTGCGCGCGACCGTCGAGGAGCTCCCCGACGAGACCCCGGACGGCCTCGAGATCCAGGCGTTGATGCGCACGGTCCAGGCGCAGATCGAGCAGTACGTCGCGAACGGCGCGCCGGTGCCGCCCGAGGCGGCGGTCGCTGCCCGCAACATCACCGAACCCGGGCTCCTGGCCGACATGGTCGCCTACAGCCCGGACATGTCCACCGAACAGCGCCAGGAGCTGCTCGAGACGATCGATGTCGCCGAGCGCCTGAAGCTGGTGACGGACTTCCTTGCCCACCAGGTCGAGATCCTCGAGCTCAAGGGCAAGATCCAGTCCGAGGTCAAGTCCGAGATGGACAAGACCCAGCGCGAGTACATCCTCCGCGAGCAGCTCAAGGCCATCCAGCGCGAGCTCGGCGAGGACGACCCGCAGCAGGCGGAGATCAACGAGCTCCGCGAGAAGGTCGAAGGCGCCGGCATGCCGGACGAGATCAAGGCCCGGGCGATCAAGGAGATCGACCGGATGAGCCGGATCCCGTCGGCCAGCCCCGAGGTCGGGGTCATCCGGACCTACGTCGACTGGCTCGTCGGCCTGCCGTGGAACGTCTCGACCGACGACCAGCTCGACATCAAGGAGGCCGCGCGCGTCCTCGACGAGGACCACTACGGCCTGGAGAAGATCAAGGAGCGCATCCTCGAGTACCTCGCGGTGCGCACCCTCGCGGACGAGATCCGCAGCCCGATCCTGGCGTTCGTCGGACCGCCCGGCGTCGGCAAGACGTCGCTCGGCAAGTCCATCGCCAAGGCGATGGGCCGCAAGTTCGTGCGCATGAGCCTCGGCGGCATCCACGACGAGGCGGAGATCCGCGGCCATCGGCGCACGTACATCGGCGCCCTGCCCGGTCGGATCATCCAGAGCATCAAGACCAGCGGGTCCAACAACCCGGTGTTCATGCTCGACGAGGTCGACAAGATCGGCATGGACTTCCGGGGCGACCCGTCGTCCGCGCTGCTCGAGGTCCTCGATCCCGAGCAGAACAACACCTTCCAGGACAACTACCTCGAGGTGCCGTTCGACCTGAGCAAGGTGCTCTTCATCGCGACGGCGAACCTGCTCGACCCGATCCCGCCGGCCCTCCGCGACCGGATGGAGATCGTCCACCTGCCGGGCTACACCGAGCAGGAGAAGATCGAGATCGGCAAGCGCTTCCTCATCCCGAAGCAGATGACCAACCACGGCCTCAAGGCCAAGCACATCGAGATCACCGACGAGGCGATGACCGAGCTCGTGCGTTCGTACACGCACGAGGCCGGGGTCCGGAACCTCGAGCGCGAGATCGCCAACGTCATGCGCAAGATCGCCCGGCAGGTCGCCGAGGGTCGCAAGCGCAAGACCGTCATCGATGCGAAGAAGCTGGCCGACCTGCTCGGACCGCAGCGCTTCGAGTACGGCGAGCTGGAATCCGAGGACCAGACGGGGGCCGCGACCGGCCTCGTCGTGACCGAGGTGGGCGGCGACGTCGTGGCCATCGAGGTCACCCGCATGGAGGGTCGCGAGGACTTCATCCTCACCGGCCAGCTGGGCGAGGTCATGCGCGAGAGCGCACGGGCCGGCCTGTCGTGGACCCGGGCGAATGCCCGCAGCCTCGGCATCGACCGGGAGATCTTCGAGAAGAACACCCTGCACATCCACGTCCCGGCCGGGGCGATCCCCAAGGACGGTCCGTCCGCCGGGATCACGATGGCCGTGGCCATGGTCAGCGCCCTCACCGGCATCCCGGTCCGCAAGGACGTGGCGATGACCGGCGAGATCACCCTCCGCGGCCGGGTGCTCCCGATCGGCGGACTCAAGAGCAAGATCCTGGCGGCGCACCTCTCGGGTGCGAAGATCGTGATCCTGCCGCGCAAGAACGAGAAGGACCTGCGGGACATCCCCGAGGAGATCCGCAAGTCGATCAAGCTCGTCCTCGTCGACTCGATGGAGCAGGTGCTCGAGGCGGCTCTCCGGCGCAAGCCGAAGCCCCTCGTCGCCGAGCCGCCCAAGGTCGTCAAGGGCAACGACGAGCTGGATCCGGATCCCGCCAAGCAGCCGACCGTCCGTCGCAGCAATTTCCCGCCCACCGACCAGCCACCCGTCGTGGTCGACGGACACTGATCATGGGGTCGCCTCAGGTACGACGCCGAGGTCGAGCCTCGCCGATCGGTTGAGCGCATGGAATACCAGGATTACTACGCGGTCCTCGGCGTGCCGAGGACCGCGTCGCAGACCGAGATCAAGAAGGCCTTCCGCAAGCTCGCCCGACCAGCACCACCCCGACACCAAGCCGGGGGACGCCGACGCCGAGACGACGCTTCAAGGCGATCAACGAAGCCAACGCGGTCCTGTCCGACCCGGACAAGCGCGTCGCTCTACGACCGCCTGGGCAAGGACTGGGAGGCAGTACGCGCGGGCCGGTGCGACGGCCGGAGACGGCCGCGCGCGGTGGACGGTGGACCCGGGCGCCCGGTGGCGCGGATCCGTTCGCGGCGGGTTCGCCGGGTTCGGTGGCGCGCCCGGGGCGGCGTCCGCTACGAGTTCCACTCCACGCCGGGGACGCCGGCGAGTTCAGTGACTTCTTCAACGCGTTCTTCGGTGGCGCGTCCGAGCCGCTTGGCGGGTCGCCGAGGGACCCGGCCGCGGGCGACGACCGACGGGCGGCCCGACCTTCGAGGACATCCTCGCCGGCATGCGCCTGGACGGGGACGGTGGCGACAGGGCACGCGGTGCCACCGCGACGGCCCGCCGCCCGGCCGCGCGCGACAGCCGAAGCCGTCGCCGAGATCGACCTCGACGAGGCCTTCCACGGCACGACCCGCCTCGTCGAGATCGACGGGAAACGGCTCGAGGTCAAGATCCCGCCAGGTGCCGACACCGGCACCCGCATCCGCCTGACCGGCAAGGCGCCCGGCGGCGGGGACCTCCATGTCGTCGTCAAGCAGCGCCCCGACCCGGTCTTCCAGCGCAAGGGCGCCGACCTGGAGCGCGAGCTGCCGCTCACGCTCGGGGAGGCGCTCCTCGGCGCCGACGTCCCGGTCGCGACACCCAAGGGCCGCGTGCTCCTGACGATCCCGGCCGGCACCCAGAACGGCCGCACGTTCCGTCTCCGTGGCCGGGGTCTCCCCCGCTTCCGCGCGGACGGCCACGGCGACGTCCTCGTCCGGGTCCGGGTCGTCCTCCCGACGCCCCTGTCGGACGAGGCGCGCGACGCCGCCCGGACCTTCATCGACCTCACGAACCAGCCCGACCCACGCAGCAAAGAGACCTAGCCGATGCAACTCGATCGATTTCACCCAGAAGGCCCAGGAGGCCGTCATCGCGGCCCAGGAGACCGCCCAGCGGCTCCAGAGCCCCGTCCTCGACGCCGAGCACCTGCTCAGCTCGCTCGTCGAACCCGATGACGGGATCCCCGCCGAGACGCTCCGCCGACTCGGCGTCGACCTGCCGACGTTCCGTGGCGAGCTCGCCGCGGTGCTGTCCAAGCGCGCCCGGATCGAGGGCGGCTCGCTCAGCCTCGATCCGCGCGCGAAGGCCGTCGTCGAGCGTGCCGAGGCCGAGGCCCGACGCCTGGGCGACGAGTACGTCTCGACCGAGCACCTGCTCCTCGGCGTGAGCGAGGCCGGTGGCGAGGGGCAGGCCCTCCTGGAGCGTCACGCGTCCGGTCACGAGGCGATCCTGCAGGCGCTCCAGAGCGTCCGCGGTGGCCAGCGCGTCACCTCGCAGAACCCCGAGGGCACCTACGCCGCCCTCGAGAAGTACGGACGCGACCTGACGGCCGAGGCGCGGTCGGGCGAGCTCGACCCGGTCGTCGGGCGCGACGACGAGATCCGGCGCATCGATCCAGGTCCTGAGCCGGCGGACGAAGAACAACCCGGTCCTCATCGGCGAGCCGGGCGTGGGCAAGACGGCGATCGTGGAGGGCCTCGCCCAGCGGATCATCCGCGGCGACGTGCCCGAGGGCCTCAAGGACAAGGTGGTCTGGGCACTCGACCTCGGCGCCCTCATCGCGGGCGCCAAGTTCCGCGGCGAGTTCGAGGAGCGGCTCAAGGCCGTGCTCAAGGAGATCAAGGACTCCGACGGGCAGGTGATCCTGTTCATCGACGAGCTCCACACGGTGGTCGGCGCGGGTGCCGCCGAAGGCGCGATGGACGCGTCGAACCTGCTCAAGCCGATGCTCGCGCGCGGCGAGCTCCACACGATCGGCGCGACCACCCTCGACGAGTACCGCAAGCACATCGAGAAGGACGCGGCGCTGGAGCGCCGCTTCCAGCCGGTCCTCGTCGATCAGCCGACGGTCGAGGAGACGATCTCGATCCTCCGTGGCCTGCGCGAGCGCTACGAAGTGCACCACGGCGTGCGCATCACCGACTCGGCGCTCGTCGCCGCGGCGACGCTGTCGGACCGCTACATCAGCGGCCGATTCCTGCCGGACAAGGCGATCGACCTCGTCGACGAGTCGGCGTCGCGGCTGCGCATGGAGATCGACTCGATGCCGGTCGAGATCGATGAGCTCGAACGACGCCGGATCCAGCTCGAGATCGAGCGCGAGGCGCTGCGCCAGGAGACCGACGACGCGAGCAAGACCCGACTCGAGGCCCTCGAGAAGGAGCTGGCCGACCTCGAGGAGGAGGTCGGCGGGATGAAGCAGCGCTGGGAGACGGAGAAGGCGGCGATCGCCGCGATCCGCGCCACGAAGACGGAGCAGGAGTCGCTCCAGGTCCGGATCGAGCAGGCCGAGCGCGAGGCCGACTTCGCGACCGCTGCCCGGCTCAAGTACGAGACGCAGAAGGAGCTGCTCGACCGGCTGGGCGAGCAGGAGGAAGCGCTGGCGGCCCTGCAGGGTCCGGGCGCGCTGCTGAAGGAGGAGGTCGACGCCGACGACATCGGGGAGATCGTCGCGGCGTGGACCGGCATCCCGGTCAATCGCCTCATGGAGGCCGAGACCGCCAAGCTCATCCACATGGAGGACCGGCTGCACGACCGGGTGGTCGGCCAGGACGAGGCCATCCAGGCCGTGTCCGACGCGGTCCGCCGCGCCCGTGCCGGGCTCAAGGACCCGCGCCGGCCCATCGGCTCGTTCCTGTTCCTCGGCCCGACCGGCGTCGGCAAGACCGAGCTCGCGCGCGCCCTGGCGGAGTTCCTCTTCGACGACGAGCACGCGATCGTCCGCATCGACATGAGCGAGTACATGGAGAAGTTCAGCGTCTCGCGGCTGGTCGGCGCGCCCCCGGGCTACGTCGGGTACGAGGAGGGCGGCCAGCTGACCGAAGCCGTCCGTCGGCGGCCGTACCAGGTCGTCCTGCTCGACGAGATCGAGAAGGCGCACCCGGACGTGTTCAACGTCCTGCTCCAGGTGCTCGACGACGGCCGGCTGACCGATTCGCAGGGGCGCACGGTCGACTTCAAGAACACGGTCGTGATCATGACCAGCAACATCGGCTCGTCGGCCATCGCGGCCACGAACGCCAAGGTCGGCGACGCGGCGTATGAGCAGATGAAGCGCGAGGTGACGGACGCCCTGCGGACCCAGTTCCGGCCGGAGTTCCTCAACCGCGTCGACGAGGTCATCGTGTTCCACGCGCTGACCGACGCCGACCTCGCCTCGATCGTCGAGCTGCTGCTCACGGACCTGTCCAAGCGGCTCGCCGGGCAGGACCTGGCCCTCGAGCTGACGCCGGCCGCGAAGGCGTTCATCGTCCGCGAGGGCACGGACCCCGCGTTCGGGGCTCGACCGCTCAAGCGCACGATCCAGCGCCTGGTCGAGAACCCGCTCGCGCGGGCGCTCGTCGCCGGCGAGTTCCGACCCGGGCGACCGCATCAACGCCGATGCGGACCTCGTGTCGGGCACCCTCGTGTTCTCGACGGAGGGCGCGACGGTCGTCGCCGACGGCACGCGTCGCGACGCCCGCACGCGGAACGGCGACACGGCGGCGGCCGGGGTCGGTTCCGGGTCTCCGGCAGTCGCCCCTTGACCTGCCACCCGTCCGTCGCTCGCGCGACGACGGCGAGCTCGTCAACTAGCGGCGGGACGCGGCGAACCGCGCCGGTCCATGCGATTCGCTGACGTCGCCGCGCGCCTCGAGAGCCTGCCGGATCCCCTGCCGGAGCCGGCAGCCGCCGTGATCCCCGTGCTCGTCGGCGGGCTGGACCAGCGCCCGCCGCGGACGCCGCCACCGGGCCGCCCGGGTCGACCCGCGTCCGTCCTCGTGCTGCTCTACCCGGACGCGATCGGCGAGACGCGGGTCGTCCTGATCGAGCGGACGACGAACGATGGCCAGGCCCATTCCGGTGAGGTCAGCTTCCCTGGCGGCAAGGCCGAGCCCGAGGATGCCGACGCCGTCGCGACCGCGCTGCGCGAAGCGACCGAGGAGGTGGCGCTCGACGTGGACGCGGCGGGGGTGACGGTCGTCGGGACGCTCGGCCGCTTCTGGATCCCGGTGAGTGACTTCGAGGTGACGCCGATCCTCGCCCTGGCCGAGCGCCGGCCCGTGATGCGGGCCGCACCGGCCGAGGTCGCCCGGATCGTCGAGCCGCCCCTGGCCCGGTTCCTGCCCGAGGCACCCTTCGACATGGTCGAGCGGACGATCCGCGGCTGGCCGCTGCGCTACGGCTCGTACGAGGTCGACGGCCTGTCCGTCTGGGGCGCGACCGCACGCGTGCTCAGCCAGCTGGGGCGCGTGCTCGCCACGGACTGACGACGCGGTCCGCCGGCGGATCGGCAACGGACCTCCGACGGCCCACCCGGCGCGCACGATAAGGTTGGGCCGATGCAGCGACTCCTCCTCCGTGCCCGGAAGGACCCGTTCGAAGTCGTCTCGCCCGAGGCCTCCCTCGAGGCGGACATGATCGGTGGCAACAGCGGCAACCTCATCTTCCTCGAGGCCGCCTACAAGCTCCTCGCCGACGAGTCGCGCGACCGTCGACGTGGACCGCTTCGTCATCGACCCGGGTGCCGCCGACCGCATCAACGAGCGCTACGACGCCTACGTCATCCCGCTGGCGAACGCCTTCCGGATCTCCTACGAGGCGAACCTCATCCGGTTGAGCCAGCTCATCGAGCGGCTCCGGATCCCGGTCGTGATCCTCGGCGTCGGCGCGCAGTCCAACGCCAGCTTCAAGACCGACCGGCTCGTGCGGATGGAGCCGGCGATCCGGCGCTTCGTCACGGCGGTCCTCGACCACGGGCCGTCGATCGGGGTCCGCGGCGAGTTCACCGCCTCGTACCTGCAGGGGCTCGGCTTCAACGACGTCGAGGTCATCGGCTGCCCATCGATGTTCCTCCACGGCGACCGGCTCCCGGTCGCCAAGCGTCGTCCGACCCTGACCGCCGATGCGCGGATCGCGCTGAATGTCTCGCCGTACGTCAAGCGGATGGGTCCGATCGCGCTGGCCCACGCCGAGCGCTATCCGAACCTCATCTACATCCCGCAGGACCTCGAGAGCCTGGAGCGACTCCTGTGGGGCAATCCGCCGACCGGCGCAGGGCGGCGCCGACCGCTGCGGACCGCCGACGCGCGACGGACGCCGACGACGCCATCGCCGGCGAGATCGACCCGATGCCGAACCACCTCGACCACCCGTTGCTTCGCGACGATCGGACGCGGTTCTTCGTGGATCCGTGGCCGTGGCTCGAGACGCTCCGCGGGATGGACTTCGCGTTCGGGACGCGGATCCACGGCAACATCAGCGCGTTGCTCGCCGGGACCCCGGCCTACGTGTTCGCGCACGACACGCGGACCCTCGAGATCGCCCGGTATTTCGAGATCCCGCACCAGGTCATGGCCGACGTCCCGCCCGATGTCGACGCGGCCGACCTGTACGACGAAGCCGACTACGGCCCGATGCTGGCCGGCCATCCGGCGCGCTTCGCGACGTTCACCGCGTACCTGGCGCGGCACGGCCTCGGCCACGTCTTCGAACCGGGCGAGGATCCGTCGCTGTTCGATGCCCGGGTCGCGGCGACACGGTACCCGGCCGCGGTGACCGTCCGTTCCGGCGCGATCGCGACCGGCCCGCGCCAGCGATGGCGACGGCTTCGCCGCCGACTGCGCCGGATGGTACGCACGCCACGGGTCCGGGCCATGCGCGGCGCGATCGTGCGCCGCCTGTCGGGCACCGTGAGCCCGTTGCCGACGGCGGACGAGTAGACCCAGGCGCGACGGGCGACGGGCGCGGGCGACGGGCGACGACGGGAACCGCCCGCCGGCACCCGGCGTCAAGGCGGCGGCCCGACGGCGCACTGGTGGCGACCGCTCCGGGACCTGCGGGTCCGCTGCGTCGGCCCCGCCCATGACGGCAGGGAGTCCTTCGCGGCTCCCCGCAGGGAGGTTGCGCCATGCGCAAGCCAGTCCTGTCCCTGGTCGCTCTCGCCCTCGTGGCGGCGGGCTGTGCCTCCGGCTCCTCGGGGGCATCGGCGGGCACCGAGGCCCGTCCACCCGACCCGCAGCATCACGCGCCGAGCTTCGCTCCACCGGAACCCGTCGGCGCGACGCCGTATCCCGACGTCACGTACCAGGATCCCGGCACGAACCCCTTCGTCGACCCCGACGAGGACGAGGTCTCGACGTTCGCGCTCGACGTCGACACGGCCTCCTACACGATCGCTCAGCGCTACGTCGACGACGGCAACCTGCCCGATCCGGCGAGCGTGCGGGTCGAGGAATGGGTCAACGCCTTCGACCAGGGCTACCCCACGCCCGAGGACGAGACCTTCGCCATCGTCGCGGACGGCGGCCCCACGCCCTTCACGGAACGCGACGAGCTCCTCGTCCGCATCGGCCTGCAGGCGCGCGATGTCCGCGAGCGGGCGCGCGACGACGCGCACCTGACGTTCGTGATCGATACGTCAGGGTCGATGGAGCGGGAAGGCCGTCTCGAGCTCGTCAAGGACGCGCTGCGGCTGCTCGTCGCCGAGCTCGACCAGGGCGACACGGTCGCCATCGTCACCTTCGGCGACGATGCCCGCGTCCTGCTCGGGCCGACGCGTGCGACCCGCGAAGGCGACATCCTCGACGTCATCGACGGGCTCCGACCCGGTGGCTCGACGAACCTCGAGGCGGGCCTGCGGCTCGGCTACGAGCTTGCCCGCGAGACGCTGAGCGAGAACGATGTCGATCGCGTCGTGCTGGCGTCGGATGGCGTGGCGAACGTCGGCCTGACCGACCCCGAGTCCATCCTCGAGGGGATCCGCCGCGACGCCGAGGCCGGCATCGAGCTCGTCTCCGTCGGGGTCGGGATGGGCAACTACAACGACGTCCTGCTCGAGCAGCTCGCCGACCAGGGCGATGGCTTCTACGCCTACGTCAACCAGCTCGACGAGGCGCGTCGGCTGTTCACCGAGGACCTGACGGGCACGCTCCAGACCGTCGCCCTCGACGCGCGGGCCCAGGTCGAGTTCGACCGGGACATCGTCGCGGCCTACCGGCTCGTCGGCTACGAGAACCGCGCCATCGACGACGGATCGTTCACCGACGACAGCGTCGACGCGGGGGCGATCGGTGCCGGCCATGCGGTCACCGCGCTGTATGCGCGTCCGCTTCCGGGACGACGTCGGCGACGGGGACCGGCTGGCCACCATCCGGCTGCGCTGGACCGATCCCGATGACGGACGGTCGCGCGACCTGTCGCGGGACCTCCATGTCGCGGAGCTCACGCGCTCGTTCGAGGCCGCCGATCCGCACTTCCGCTTCGACGCGATCGTCGCCGCGACGGCGGAGGTCCTGCGCGAGAGTCGCTGGGTCGGACCGCTCGACCTCGCGGAGATCGCCGAGATCGCCGCGTTCGAGGCCGAGGGCCTGCCCCCGACGGACGAGGTCCACGGCTTCCTCGAGCTCCTCGACGACCTCGCCCGGATGGAGCGCTGACGGCGCCTCCCACGCGATGACGTTCAAGCCCGTCGATCCTCCGGGTCGACCGGCTTCATCTGTCGGGGTTCGCGGTCGCCGTTCGTCGTGTCACGGCTCGCCGTCCGCAGGTCAGGCCGGTTCGCCGGCCGTCGGATCGTGCGGGGGCGTGGAGCCCGGACCGGTCAACGTGCCCTCGGCACGCGCGGCCGGGTCGGTCTCACCCGGGAGCAGCTCGCGCGCCCGTCCCTCGATGAGGCCGCGGATATCGGCGTCGTCCGCCCCGCCGAACTCGACGACGATGGCGCGCATCTCCGAGTGCTCGGTCCACGCGGCATGCGGGATGTCGGCCGGCCAGAGCGCGGCTTCACCGGCCGCGATCCGCGTCACCTCGTCGCCGACCCCCACCCAGCCGCCACCCTCGATGACGACGAGCCACGTCGTGTTCGGGTTGGCGTGCGGTTCGATCCGGGCGCCGCGCGCGAAGGCGAGCTCCGTCACCAGGCCGCGACCGTCCGAATGGATCACCTGGCCCTGGACGCCGGTCGTGCCGGGTGGACCGTCCGGTCGACGATGCCCGACACCGAAGCGCCGGATCTCGATCGGCATCGCGTCGCTGCCGCCGTCCGGACCCGGGTCAGCGGCGCCGGCGGCGCTGCGGCTGGCGACGGCCGCCGCGGCGGCGGATCGTCGCTTCCGGGTCGGCGAACTTCTGCTTCGTGTAGTAGCGCTCGCGGGCCAGCCGCGCCTCGTGGGCGCGCAGGATCGGCGGGAACCGGATGAAGCGGATCCAGACCATCGTCCCGATCCCGATGATCTGCGTGGCGAGGACGAGGATGTAGTCGAAGATGAACAACGACTCGACGATGATCAGGCTGAAGGTGATCAGCCCGGTCCACCACAGCCACTCCCACATCTCGGTGAACGGCGGGTGCCGATGCAGCGCCCGCGTTCGCAGGTTGTAGAGGATCGCGAGGACGACGAGCAGCACCGCGGACGCGATCCACGTCGGGTGGAAGATGTCGGGGAAGTTGGGGCCGCTGAACGACGTGAAGAGGTAATCCCAGGGCGGGAGCGTCACGCTGGACCTCGCGACTCGGAGTGGTTGGGGAAGGCCGTCGCAAGGTTGCGACGTCGACGGAGTATGCCACGTCGGACGCTATACTCGGCCGGCGGGGTGGATGGTGCCTCGATGCCCGGGACCCGGCGGATCCGCCCAGGGATCGCGCCGTCGACGTCGCTGCGGAGGAGGAAGAGCCGGGTGCGTGCCCTGCTGTCAGTCGCGAACCGCGAGGGCATCGCTGCGCTGGCGCGGGACCTGCGCGAGCTCGAGGTCGATGTCGTCGCGACCGACGGTACCCGCGAGTACCTCGCGAGCGAAGGCGTCGCGGTCGGGAGCGTGTCCGACCTGACCCAGGTCCCGCCGCTCGTCGGCGGCCAGGTCAAGACCTTCCACCCGGCCGTCTACGCGGGGATCCTCGCCCGGCGCGACGTCCCCGATCAGCTCGCGGAGCTCGAGGCGCAGGGGATCGGCCTGATCGATCTCGTCGTCGTCAACGTCCAGCCGTTCGCGCCCGAGGTGGGCGCCCGCCTGCGTGGGCATCGAGGACGCGATCGAGATGATCGACGTCGGCGGCGCGGCCCTGCTCGGCGCGGCAGCGCGCAACGCCGCGGGCGTCGCGGCGGTCGCCGATCCGGCCCACTACGCGACGATCGTGGACGAGCTGCGCCGGCTCGGCCACATCAGCCCCGAGGTGCGCGCCCAGCTCGCGGCCGAGGCGTTCAGCACGGTGGCCGCGTACCACGCCGAGATCGCGGCCTACCTGAACCAGATCGCCGGCAACCCCTTCCCCAAGCGCCTGGCGATGGTCCTCGAGAAGGTCGACGACCTGCGCTACGGCGAGAACCCCCATCAGCACGCCGCGATGTATCGCGAGACCACGCACCGCAGCGCGACGCTCGCCGACGCGACCCAGCTCCAGGGCGACCGGCCGTCGTTCAACAACCTGCTCGATCTCGACGCCGCCTACCGCATCGCGCGCGACTACACGTCACCCACCGTGGCGATCGTCAAGCACACCGACCCGGTGGCCTGGCCTCCCATGACGAGCTCGTGGAGGCGTACCGCCATGCGCTCGAGACCGACCCCGTCGCCTCGTTCGGCGGGATCGTCGGCGTGAACCGCGAGCTCGACGGCTCGACGGCCCGGGAGATCGCCGCGAACTCGTACGAGGCGGTCATCGCGCCCGGGCTTCAGCCAGGCGGCCCTCGGCATCCTGCGCGGCAAGGCCGGTCTCGAGATCCTCGCCGTCCCGCCCGACCCGACCGAGGGGATGCGCGACTACGGCATCGCCAACCTCGACTTCAAGCGGGTCGCCGGCGGCCTGCTCGTGGAGAGCCTCGACGAGCTCGGCCTCGACCGCGGCCATCTCCAGGTCGTGACCGCGCGCCGCCCGACGCTCGAGGAGCTGACCGACCTGCTGTTCGCGTGGCGTGCGGTGCGCCACGTCCGGTCCAACGCGATCGTCCTCGCGCGCAACGGCGCGACGGTGGGGATCGGCGCCGGCCAGGCGTCCCGGCAGGTCTCGGTCGAGATCGCGCTGCGGCGCGCCGGCGACCGGGCCAAGACCGCCGTGATGGCGTCCGACGCGTACTTCCCGTTCCCGGACGGCATCCAGATCGCGGCCTCGGCCGGGGTCACCGCGATCATCCAGCCGGGCGGCTCGATCCGCGACGAGATGGCGATCGAGGTCGCCGACCGGCATCATCTGGCCATGGTCTTCACCGGCCGCCGCCACTTCCGACATTGAGCGACCCGACGATGATCACGGACACCCGGGAGTCATCCGGCCTCGAGCAGATGCTCGCCCTCGAGATGGTCCGCGTGACCGAGGCCGCCGCGATCGCGTCGGCCCGCCACATGGGCCGTGGCGAGAAGGACGAAGCCGATGCGGCCGCCACCGAGGCGATGCGCCGGACCATGGACGAGATCGAGTTCGCCGGCCGGATCGTCATCGGCGAGGGCGAGCGTGACGAGGCGCCGATGCTCTACATCGGCGAGCGCGTCGGGCACGCGACCGAGTCGGACGCGTCCCGAGCGTCGACATCGCGGTCGATCCGCTGGAGGGCACCAACCTCGTCGCCCACGGCCAGGCGGGCGCCATCACGGTCCTCGCGGCGTCGGAGACCGGCGGGCTCGTGCACGCGCCGGACACGTACATGGAGAAGCTCTGCGTCGGCCCGATCGCGGCCGGCAAGGTCGACATCCGGCTGCCACCGGGCGAGAACATCCGGGCGATCGCGAAGGCCCTCGGCCGGACGTCGGGCGACATCACCGTCGTCATCCTGGAGCGGCCGCGGCACGAGACGCTCATCGCCGAGGTCCGGGCCGCCGGTGCGCGGATCAAGCTCATCGGCGACGGCGACCTGTCGGCCGCGATCTCGTGCGCGGTCTCGGGCACCGGCGTCCACGCGGTGATGGGCATCGGCGGCGCCCCGGAGGGCGTGATCACGGCAGCCGCGCTGCGCTGCCTCGGTGGCGAGATCCAGGCGCGCTTCCGCTACCGGAGCGACGACGAACGCGAGCGCGGGGCGCGGATGGGCCACGGCGACGAGGACCGGGTCTACGGGACCGAGGAGCTGGCATCGGGCGACACGCTCGTCTTCGCCGCGACCGGGGTCACGGCCGGCGACCTGCTGGAGGGCGTGCGGTTCTTCGGCGGCGGCGCGCGGACCCACTCGGTCGTGATGGCGTACCGCTCGAAGCAGGTCCGCTTCATCGACACGGTCCACATGTTCGATCGGGACTCGCCGCCACGGGTCCGGCTGTAGGGCCGCGGCCGGCGACACCGACCGTGGACCTGGGCGAGGAGCACGCCACCGCGCTCGACGCCGCGGATCCGCTGGCCGCGCAGCGCGCGCGGTTCCGCCTGCCGACCGACGCCGACGGGGTCCCGAAGGTCTACCTCGCCGGGCAGTCGCTCGGCGCCCAACCGGTCGCGGCCCGTGCGGCGGTCGAGGCCGCGCTCGAGGCATGGGCCACGCTCGGGGTCGACGGGCATTTCGACCGGGCCGGCTGGTTCGAGGCCGACGACGCGCTCCGCGCCGCGACCGGGCGCCTGGTGGGCGCAGCGGCGCACGAGCTCTCCATGCTCAACACCCTGACCGTGAACCTCCACCTGCTGCTTGCCTCGTTCTATCGCCCGCAGGCCGGCGGACGGCGATCCTCATCGACGCGCCGACGTTCCCATCCGATCGCTACGCGGTCGATTCGTTCCTCCGGTCGCACGGCCGCGATCCGGCGACGGACCGGATCGTCGTGGGGCCGCGCGACGGCGAGGCGACCGTGCGGGTCGAGGACCTGGAGGCGGCGATCCACGAGCACCGCGACCGTCTCGCGCTCGCGCTGCTGGCCGGCGTCAACTACGCGACGGGCCAGGTCCACGACGTCCCGCGGTTGACCGCCGCGGTGCGGTCGACCGGCGCGGTGGCCGCCTGGGATCTCGCCCACGCGGTCGGCAACGTCCCGCTCGCGCTCCATGACGCCGACGTCGACGTGGCGGCCTGGTGCACCTACAAGTACCTCAACGGCGGCCCGGGCTCGGTCGGCCAGATCTTCATCCACGACCGCCACGCGACGGACACGTCGATCCCGCGTCTCGCCGGCTGGTGGGGCAACGACCCGACGACGCGCTTCGAGATGACCGACGACTTCCGCCCCGAGCGGGACGCGAACGGCTGGCGGCTGTCCAACCCATCGCCGCTCGCGCTCGCGCCGATCGCGGCGTCGCTGGCCATCTTCGACGAGGTCGGGATGGCGGCCATCCGCCGCAAGTCGGTGCAGCTCACGGGCTACTTCGAGGCACTCATCGACGCACGCGTGCCGGATGCCGAGATCATCACGCCGCGCGACGAGGCGTCCCGCGGCGCCCAGCTGTCGTTGCGGCTCCCGGACGCACGGGCGCGGCTCGCGGCGATCGAGCGGGCGGGGGTGGTCGGCGACTTCCGCGAGCCCGACATCCTCCGGCTCGCGCCGATCCCGCTGTACAACTCGTTCCACGACGCGTGGCGCGCGGCCGACGTCCTCGCCGCCACCGTACGATGACCCCGACCCCAGCGCCACCCGACCCGAGGAGCCCGCACTGATGACGAAGATCGGCTACGCCGCGATGCTCGAGCAGTTCCATCCGACGCCGCTGCTCGACTGGTGCGCCCAGGCCGAAGACGCCGGCTTCGACGCCGGGTTCATGGTGAGCGAGCACTTCCATCCGTGGACGCCGCAGCAGGGCCAGAGCGCGTTCGCGTGGACGTTCATGGGCGCGCTCGGCGCGCGCACGACGCTGCGCTTCGGGACCGGGGTCACCTGTCCGAGCTTCCGCTACCACCCGGCGGTGATCGCCCAGGCCGCCGCCACCCTCGGGGCCATGTATCCGGACCGGTTCTGGCTGGGCCTCGGCGCGGGCGAGGCGCTCAACGAGCACATCGTCGGCGGCAAGTGGCCGGAGGTCGGCGTCCGCTCGGCGATGATGTTCGAGTCGATCGAGATCATCAACAAGCTGTTCACCGGCGAGGTCGTCCGGCACAAGGGCGCGTACTTCACGCTCGAGAGCGCCAAGCTCTACACCCTGCCCGAGCGACCCGTGCCGATCTACGTCGCGACGGCCGGCCCGCTCAACGCCAAGCGCACCGGCCGGCTGGCCGACGGGATGATCACGGTCGGGCGGCCGACGCGAAGCTCAAGGAGCTGTGGGAGAACAACGACCTCGGGGCGCGCGAGGCCGGCAAGGACCCCACGAACATGCCGAAGATCCTGCAGCTGCACATGAGCTGGGCGCACACGGACGAGGAGGCCACCGACATCGCCATCAAGGAGTGGCCGAACGGCGGGATGGCCTTCCCCAAGCAGGACATCCGCAACCCCGAGGACTTCGCCGCGATGGCGAAGCTCGTCCGGCCGGAGAACTTCGTCAACCGGATGCTCATCAGCTCGCGACCTCGACCGCCACATCGAGAACATCCAGCACTACGTCGACCTGGGGTTCGACGAGATCCACCTGCATCACGTCGGCCGGAACCAGCCGGAGTGGATCGAGGTCTTCGGCAAGGAGGTCCTGCCGAACCTGCGGCTCGGCTGAGGGCTCACGGCGGCGAGCCGGCCCCCGACCGCGCGACCGAGGGGAACCCCCGCGGGAACCCGGCCCCGTTCCCCGGCGTCTGCGCCGCGACACCGGGTGGTCGCCTCGGTGTGATCGGCCTGCCCACCGACCCCCAGGGAGGAGCCCCCGATGCGTGCCCGCCTGACGCTCATCCCGATCGTCCTCTTCCTTGCCGCATGCAGTGGTCCGGCCGTCGGCAGCGTTGCGCCCAGCCGGTGCACCGTCAGCCTCGGAGCGGCGCCAGCCAGGCGGCCTCGCCGTCGGCGGCCGTCGCCCCGAGCGCCGCACCTCGACCGCGCCCGGGGCGCTCGGCGATGTCCGCACGGATCCGACCGGTGCCGAGCAGGTCTGGGTCCCGGCCGGCACGTTCCTGATGGGCACGGACGCGGCGACCATCGAGGCACTCACCGCCGAGACGCCGCCGGCGTGGGTCGTCGACGAGTTCCCGAGCGAGCAGCCACAGCACGAGGTCACGCTCTCGAACGGGGTTCTGGCTCGATCGTCGACGAAGTGACCAACGCCGACTTCGCGGCCTTCGTCGATGCCGGGGGCTACACCACGGAGGCCCTCTGGTCGGAGGGCGGCTGGAAGTGGCTGGGCCACCGTGACGCCGCGACGCTGCCGGCGACCTGCGAGGGCACCCTGCCCGAGCATCCGCGTCGCTGCGTGTCGTGGTGGGAGGCCGAGGCGTTCGCGACGTGGCGCGGTGGCCGGCTCCCGACCGAGGCCGAGTGGGAGTTCGCGGCGCGCGGACCCGACTCGCGGACCTATCCGTGGGGCGCGACGTTCGATCCGGCGCTCGCCAACGTCGTCGACAGCACCGGCCCGACACCGGTCGGCAGCTATCCGGACGGGGCGAGCTGGGTCGGGGCGCTCGACATGGCCGGCAACGCGATGGAATGGGTGGCGGACTGGCTGGACGCGGGATACTACGCCGACAGTCCGGCGGTCGATCCGACCGGTCCCGACGGCGGCCGCAACAAGGTCGAGAAGGGCGGCTGGTGGGGCAGCAACCCGTTCGTCGCCCGCGCCGCGTACCGCCACTACGAGGATCCGCCCAACTATGCCGACGAGCACATCGGGTTCCGCGTCGTCACTCCCTGATCTCGGCGCTCCACGGCGGAGCATCGTCGCCATGGGCGGCGGCGGGTTCTCGATGGATGGCGACGATCCGTCACTCGATGACTACGTGCTCGCGCTGGCACGGGCGAACCGCGGTCGGGAGCGGCCACGGATCTGCTTCCTGGGCACCGCCAGTGGCGATTCCGACAGCTACGTCGCGAGCTTCTACGCGGCATTCGCGCGCAGGGCCGAGGCGACCCACCTCGCGCTGTTCAAGCGGACGGTGCCCGACATCGGCTCGTTCCTGCTCGACCAGGACGTCGTGTACGTGGGTGGCGGGAACACGGCCGACATGCTCGCGGTCTGGCGGGTCCACGGCGTCGATGCCGCGCTGCGTGTCGCGTGGATGGCCGGGGTCGTGATGACCGGGTTGTCGGCCGGGTCGTTGTGCTGGTTCGAGGGCGGCACGACCGATTCGTTCGGGCTGGAGCTCGACGCCCTCCAGGACGGGCTCGGGCTGGTGCCGGGCAGCCACAGCCCGCACTACGACGGCGAACCGACCCGCCGCCCCACGTACCACCGGCTCATCGCCGAGGGTCGGCTGGGCGACGGGTACGCCGCCGACGACGGCGCCGCGCTCGTGTTCGACGGCGATCGACTCGCCGAGGTGGTCGCGTCCCGGCCGGACGCGCGCGGATACCGGGTCGAGCGTGCGCCCGACGGCACGGTCAACGAGACGACGCTGCCGACGCGCTACCTCGGCTGAGCGACCGGCCGCCAGCGACCCGCGGCGGCATCCCAGGCGCCGACACGCCGGACGGCGTCCGGCGGTTCCGCGGCCGCGACGCGTCGACGCGCGGTCTCGACGGTCTCGCCCCAGCCCGGCGGCACGAGACCGGGGCAAGATCGGCCAGCGGGCGCGAGGACGAACAGGCGCTCCCGCGCGTCGCGGTGCGGGACCTCGAGCCGGCGCGCGGCCTTCGCCGGATCGACGGCGGCATCGAGCGACGCGGCCGCCGGCGTTCGCTCGACCGAGATCCGGTGCCGCCCGAACACGAGGACATCGAGATCGAGCTCGCGCGGGCCCCAACGCGCCCGCTGGCGCCGTCCGGCCCCTCGCTCGAGATCCTTGAGCGAGGCGAGCAGGGCAAGCGCTCCCGCTTCGGGCGTCGGTCCCGCCGGCACGTCGAGTGCGACGACGGCGTTGCGGAACTCGGGTTGATCAGCCACGCCCCACGGCGCGGTGGCGTACAGCGCCGACACCCCGCGCAGTCGGCAGCCCGGCAGCGCGGCCAGGGCATGGACCGCATCGGTCAGCGTGCGCGCGGCATCGCCGACGTTGGCCCCGAGGCCGATGTAGGCGCGGACCCGGCGCTCGACCACGTCACCCTCCGACCTGCCTCTAGACTCGCCCGGTGCCACCGAACGATGTGACCGTCGTCATCCTGCACCCCCAGCGCGGATCCCGGCGCGGGGCCGTTGACGCGGTGCGTCTCGGATGCCCGGGCCCGCCTCGCGGCGCGCCATCGCGATGGGTTCCTGGCCGCCGGCGCGGGATCGGTCCGCATCGTCTCGGATCCGCTCGACGCCAGGCCGTTCGGCGCTCGGCTGCGGGCGCTGCTTCGCGACGTTCCGCCGGACGGCGGGCTGGTCGTCCTCGGCTCCGGGGCCATCCCGCTGGCGACGGCGGCCGACCGGCGGGCATTCGTGGCCGTCGCCGGCGCCGCGATCCGGGCGCCCTCGCCAACAACCGCTACTCGGCCGACGTCGTGGCCATCGCCCGGGCGCACACGACCCTCGCCGACCTGCCGGACCTCGCCACCGACAACGCGCTGCCGCGCTGGCTGGCCGATGTCGCGGGCGTGCCGGTCGCCGACCGTCGTCGATCGTGGCGGCTCGGGGTCGATATCGACGGGCCGCTGGATCTCGTCCTCCTCGGGGCGCGCTGGGCCGGCTCGCTGCCGGGCGACGTCGGTCCAGGGTCGACGAGCGGTTGGCCGCCGTCCGGCGGATCGCCGCGGACCCCGGGGCGGAGCTGCTGGTCGCCGGTCGTCTCTCGAGCGACACCCTGCGCTGGCTCGAAGGCGGGACCGCATCGCGGACACGGGCGCTCGTCGAGGAGCGCGGCCTCCGCAGCGGCCCCGCGACCCGGTCAGCGGCACCCGGCGTCGAGTCTCGGGCTGCTCCTCGAGCGCGACGGCCCCTCGTCGCTGGGCGCGCACCTCGCGCGACTCGGCGAGGCGGCCGTGCTCGACACGCGCGTGCTCCTTGCCCACCGCCTCGGCGCCGACGAGTCCGGCTGGCCCTCGTCGGAGGATCGCTTCGCGTCCGACCTGTTGCTCCACGAACGCATCGTCGACCCATGGCTGCGCGAGCTCACGGCCGCGGCCGCCACCGCACCGATCCCGGTGCTGCTGGTGGGCACACGCTCGTGGGTCCCGGGCTCCGCCTCGCCCTCGGCGGCAGGCCCGAGGTGGCGCGCACGCCGCGCCCGCGCGACCCGGCTAGCATCCGCAGGCGATGGATCCACGCATCGAGCTCCGCCGCGAGCCGCCGACCGACCGTGCCGACGTCGGACAGGACGAGGCGCTCGCCGAGCGGATCCGCGACGAGATCCGGCGAGACGGGCCGATCACGTTCGCCCGGTTCATGGAGCTCGCGCTGTACGACCCGGATGGCGGGTACTACCGGGCCGAGGCGGCGCGGCCCGGCCGCGACGGCGACTTCCTGACCGCGCCCGAGCTCCACCCGATCTTCGGCTACACGCTGGCGAGCGGGTTCACCGAGGTCTGGGAGCGGCTGGGGCGGCCCGACCCGTTCGTCATCCGCGAGCACGGCGCCGGGACCGGCGCCCTCGCGACGGCCGTGCTCGACGGGCTCGTCGCCGACCGTTCCGGGCTGGCCGACGGCGGTTCGCTGGGAGCCGGTGGAGGTCGACCCGCGGCGGCTGCTCCAGTTCCGGGACGCGCTCGAGGACGCCGGCCACGCCTCGCGGATCGCCGCGCACGACGACGGCCGCACGTCCGGTCCGCGGCGATGCCACGTCCCGACCGACGATCGAGGGCATCGTCCTCGCGAACGAGGTCCTCGACGCCCTCCCCGTGCATCGCGTCCGTCGACGGGGCGACGCGCTGGTCGAGGTCTCGGTCGGGCTGGACGGCGACAGTTTCGCCGAGGTCGAGACCGCCACGTCGACGCCGGATCTCGCGGTCCGGCTCGCCGCCGAGCGGATCGAGCTCGTCGACGGCCAGACGGCCGAGGTCTGCCTGGCGCTCGACGGCTGGATCGCAGGGGCGGCGGCGACCCTCCGACGCGGGCTGCTCCTGTGCATCGACTACGGGGCACCCGCCGTGGAGCTGTACGACCCGATCCGGCGTCGGGACGGCACGCTCCGGGCGTACGTCCGTCACCAGGTCCACGACGATCCGTACCGGCACGTCGGCCGCCAGGACCTGACCGCCCACGTCGACGTGACGGCCGTGGAACGGGCCGCCCGGGCGGCGGACCTCACGACGGTCGGCATCACGACGCAGGCCGAGGCACTCATCGGCCTCGGGATCGAGGATCGGCTGCGACGCATCCAGCGCGATCCCGGCGACGACGTTCGAGGCCTACGCCTCGCTGCGCGCATCGCTCATGCGGCTCCTGGATCCCGGGGCGATGGGCCGGTTCCGGGTGATGGCGTTCGGGCGCGACTGGCCGGGATCGGCCGACTACCCGCCGCTCGGCTTGTTCGCGTTCCGCATGCCGAACCGCCGCCGGGGGAGCGCCGATCTCCCACCGGATCAGTAGGCGATATAGGGCGAATGCCCTATTGCAGCCCGGAGGCCCGCTCCGCCACGCTTGCCATGGCCGTCGCACGGCCCACCGCCGGGGAACGGAGCGCGAACCTGCACGCGCGCTCGGCGCGCTTCGTTCCCCGACCTCCTCCATCGCCGGGACCCAGATGTCGCCGCGCGCCCCTGGCCACGCGCGCGGATCCCACTCCCGTGACGCGCCCGACACCGAGCGTCGTCCCGGCTCCGAAACCCCCGATCGCCCACCCTCGCCGTCGCCCCGGCGCGAGCGTGCCCGCTGCTAGAATGGACTGGGCACGGGCGACCGACGTGCGGTGCGCCCCACGCCCGCCCAGGGGGTCTCGGGTCCGGCCTCGGCGCCGGTGGCGAGCCCCCGCAAGGGAGTTCGATTGACTGGCATCTGGTACGTCGTGGGCTTCGCCTTCGCGGGCGTCAGCTTCGTCTTCCTGACGATCGGCGCCGCGTGGCTCGTTTCCCACCGCAACCGAGGCGACGTCCACAAGGGCCTGCCCTACGAATCGGGCATCGACACCTACGGCGACACCCACGGCCGGTTCGGCCTGTCGTTCTACATCTACGCCCTGTTGTTCGTGGCGTTCGACATCGAGGTGGTGTTCATCTACCTCTGGGCGATCGCCTTCCAGGACCTGCTGCTTGGTGGCCTGATCAGCATGCTGATCTTCGTCGTGATCCTGCTGCTCGGCCTGGCCTACGCCTGGCGGAAGGGAGCCCTGTCGTGGCGATGACCCCGAAGACACGGAGCGGCAAGGGTACGAAGGCTTCCGGACAGCGCGGTCGCGACGACGTCCTCGCGCGACGTGCTCGCGCCGATCGTCGTCCCGAACACGCTCTGGCAGGCGGCCGATCCCGCCGCCTACGACGGCGGCCGCGAGAGCGACATCACCCACCTGCGCGAATACGAGGCGAGCGGCCTCGGGCGGCGCGACGACGGCCGCTGGAGCGGCGTCCTCGAGGTCATCCCCACCAAGGCGGACTACGTCCTCGACCTCATCCGGATGAACAGCCTGTGGCCGTTGCTGTCGGGGCTCGCGTGCTGCGCGATCGAGATGATGTCGACGGCGACATCCAAGAACGACATGGATCGCTGGGGCATGTTCCCGTTCCGCGCCAGTCCGCGGCAGGCCGACGTGCTCATCGTCGCCGGCACGCTGACGACGAAGATGGCCGGCCCCCTCGTCCGGCTCTGGGAGCAGATGCCCGAGCCGAAGTGGTGCGTCGCCATGGGCGACTGCACCTGTTCGGGCGGCCGCTACAAGCGGAGCTACGCGACGGTCGAGGGGATCGATCGCGTCATGCCCGTCGATGTCTACGTGCCGGGCTGTCCGCCGCGGCCCGAGGGCCTGATCTACGGGATGATGAAGCTCCAGCAGCTCGTCAAGGACCGCCGCGGTCATTGGCCGGAGCGTGCGATCGGACCGAACGTGCCGGAGGACGTCTAGGCGTGGATGTCGCCTTCAAGGCGCGTCTCGAGGCGCGCTTCGCCGCCGAGCTGACCGGACCCATCCGTCAGCGCCACGACGAGACGGAGATGCGCATCGCGCCGGGCGACGTCGTCCGCGTGATGTCCGCGCTGCACGACGAGCCCGACCTGCGGTTCGAGTTCCTGGCGGATCTCGCCGGGGTCGACACCGGCAGCGTGATGCAGGTCGTCTACCACCTGTGGAGCGACTCCACGAGCGACTGGCTGCGGGTGATCGCCGACGGCATGCCGCGCGACGATCCGCGCGTCCCGTCGGTGACCTTCCTGTGGAAGGGCGCCGAGTGGATGGAGCGCGAGGCGTACGACATGTTCGGGATCACGTTCGAGGGCAATCGCGACCTGCGCCGGATCTACATGCCGCCCGACTACACGAGCTTCCCGCTGCGCAAGGACTTCTATCTCGCGGACGACGCGGCCCGCTCGCCGGGTGGCGGCGTTCGGCCGATGGAACGGACCCATACCCCGCACGATGCACCGGTGGCCGCCCCGGTCCGCCGGTCCGGCAGCTGACCCCCGCCCCAGCGACCGCCAAGGACCCGAGATGACCGCCACGACCCCGCGACCCGGCCACGCCTCCGCCGACGACCCGCGCGTCACGCTCGACCGCGAGCTCGGCGTGTTCGAGCCCGTCCCGCCGTACCCGCCGCGGACCGAGCGCGAGGCCGAGTTCTACACGCTGCGCGACGGCGAGATGCTCATCAACATGGGCCCGCAGCACCCGTCGACGCACGGCGTGCTCCGCGTCGTGCTCAAGCTCGACGGCGAGAAGGTCGTCGACCTCGACCCGGTGCTCGGCTACCTCCATCGCGGGGTCGAGAAGCTGTGCGAGAACGCGGACTACCACCAGGCGATCTGCTACCTCGACCCGCTCGAGTACGTCAGCTCGCTGTTCTGCGAATGGCCCGGCGTCATGGCCTTCGAGAAGCTCCTGGACGTCGAGGTCCCGCGCCGGGCCGAGTACATCCGCGTGCTCTCGGCCGAGCTCAACCGGATCGCCAGCCATTCCCTGTTCCTCGGCTGGATGGCGCTCGACCTTGGCGGGTTGACCCCGATCCTGTGGTCGTTCATCGAGCGTGACGAGATCGTCGACATGCTCGCGTCGCTCACCGGCCAGCGGATGCTCTTCAACTACTTCCGCATCGGCGGGGTGAACGGCGACCTCAACCACGAGTTCCTGAGCCGTCTCGGCGACTGGATGAGCCACGCGACCGAGCAGATCGAGGCCGGGAACGCGCTGCTCAACGAGAACGAGATCTTCGTCCGCCGGATGCGCGACCTCGGCAAGATCGATCGGCGACGGCGCTGCGGATGGTGATGACCGGCCCGAACCTGCGGGCGACCGGGCGTGCCCTTCGACGTGCGGCGGGCGCATCCGTACAGCGCCTACCCCGAGCTCGACTTCGACATCCCGACGCGGACCGAGGGCGACTGCCTCGCGCGCTACCTGCTGCGGATGGACGAGATCAAGCAGAGCCTGCGGATCATCGACCAGTGCCTCCACGAGATGCCCGACGGGCCGGTCACGGCCAAGCTACCGCGGCTGCTCCGCCCGCGTCCGGGACGCGCCTACGCCGGCATCGAAGGACCGCGCGGGCAGTACGCGGCGTACGTCATGAGCGACGGGACCGACCAGCCGTTCCGCATGCGCATCCACGATCCCTCGTTCATCCACCTCCAGGCCGTCGGCGTGATGACGCCAGGTCACCTCATCGCCGACACCATGGCCGTGATGGCCTCGCTGGATCCGATCATGGGCGGCGTCGACAAGTGACGCCGGCACTGGGACGGCCGATGCGTGCGTTGACGGGTCCGCGCGCTCGCTCACGCACATTGGAGTGCGCTCGCTCTCGTGCTCCCCGCCGCCTTCGCCTGACTCGTCCGAGCACCGGCTTGGGGCATCGACATGACGGTCATCGCCAAGGGCTGGGGGCGGCTGACCCTCCCGGGGAAGGTCGTGTTCACGATCGTCCCGCTGCTGATCGCGATGACGATCGGGCTCGTCGCGGCGATCGCCATCCTCGGCGGGCCGATCCTCGCCATCCTCGAGGACAACCTGCCGATCGTCCGCTTCGTCGTGGCGGTCACCGTCATCCTGCTGATGACCATCCCGACGGCGTTCCTGATCATCTACATGGAGATGAAGGGCATCGCCCTCATGAACCTGCGGATCGGCCCTGACCGGGTCGGACCGTTCGGCTCGCTCCTGTCGGTCGTGCACGGGCTCAAGGTCCTCATGAAGGAGGACTTCACCCCGACCGGGGCCGATCCCATCGTCTTCACCTGGGCGCCGGTGGTGGTCTACCTCGCCAGCGTGATGACGCTCCTCGTCATCCCCTTCGCCCCGGGCCTTTACGGCCAGGACTTCAACCTCGGGCTGCTGTACTTCTTCGCGATCGGCGGGCTCGGGGTCGTCGGGCTGCTGATGGGCGGCTGGGCGAGCTACAACAAGTACTCGCTGCTCGGTGGCCTGCGGGCCGCGGCGCAGGTCGTGAGCTACGAGATCCCGCTGACGCTGTCGGTCGTGGGACTGATCCTGCTGGCCGGCACGATGAGCCTCAACCAGATCGTCCTGAACCAGTCCGGCTGGTTCACCGAGTGGTACGTCTTCCAGCAGCCGCTGGGTGTCCTGATCTTCTTCATCGCCGCGACCGCGGAGGCCAACCGCACGCCGTTCGACCTGACCGAGGCCGACTCCGAGATCGTGGCCGGCTTCGCGACCGAGTACTCGGGGATGCGCTTCGGCTTCTTCTTCTTCGCCGAGTACGTGAACGTCTTCATCATGTCGGCGCTGATGGTCACGCTGTTCTTCGGTGGCTGGAACGCGCCGTTCCCGTGGCCGTGGCCGATCGAGCTGAACATCGACCCCGGATCCGCCGGGATCGGCCTGCTGCTGTTCATCGGGATCGTGCCGGTCGTCCTGACGTTGCTCTTCGCGGCGCCCGTGTGGCTCGCGAGCTCACGCGTCAAGGGCTGGCAGGCGCTCATCGCCGGGTTCGTCCTCGCCAACCTGTTCATCGTGACGTTGATCGGTGCGTGGGCGTACATCGGCCTCGACTGGGTCGCCGGTATCCTCTGGTTCATGGGCAAGACGTACGTCTTCGTGTTCACGTTCGTGTGGATGCGCGGGACGCTGCCCCGCGTGCGCATCGACCAGCTCATGGACTTCGCCTGGAAGTGGCTGCTGCCGGCGTCGCTGCTGAACCTGTTCGTCACCGCGACGGCCATCGTCGTCTTCAAGACGCTGCGGCCATGACGCTCATCCCGGGCCTGGGCATCGCGAAGGGCATGGCCCTGACCCTGCGCCGCTTCTTCGAGCCCAAGGTCACCGTCATGTACCCCGAGGTGCGGGTCGACGTCCCGCACAAGTTCCGCGGCCGGCTGCAGCTGCTCTACGACGAGTGGGGCACGCTCAAGTGCGAGACCTGCTTCCAGTGCGCCCAGGCGTGTCCGATCGAATGCATCGACATGGGCGGCATCGACACCCGCGGGCGCTACCACGTCCACTGGGGCGCGTCGGAGACGTACGGCGAGCGCCGCGAGGAATCCGCGCTGCGTCGCTCCGGCCGGCCCGTGCCCGATCCGGCGTACGTGCCGTTCGCGCCGGTCGACCTCGCCGTCGTGGACACGATCCTCGAGGAGTACGACCACGATCCGGCCCGCATGCTCGAGATCCTCGAGGCGACGCAGACGGCCTACGGCTACCTCCCGGTGGCGGCGCTCAAGCGCATCAGCCACGCCACCGGCGCCTGGTACGCGATGATCTACGGGACGGCGAGCTACTACGCGCACCTGCGCTTCGAGCCACCGGCATCGGTCGAGCAGGCGACCGCGGTGAGCGACCAACGTCCGCCCGAAGTCGAGCTATCTCGCGGCCCTCGACAGCGCGCTCGGCGGTGGCCGGCGCGGCGGGCGCGGCAAGACGTCGGATGGGGGCGGGCGCTCCGGCGCTCCGGCCAGGGCGTAACGCCATGACCGAACTCCTCACGACGCCGGCCGACTGGCCGACGATCCTCCTCGCGCGGGCGCGCGCCACCGATCCCACGGACCTCGATGCCGCGGTGGCGGACGGCGCCTTCGACGCGCTCCGGATGGCCCTGCGCGATCTCGGCGGGACCGCGGTGATCGCCACGATCGCCGCGTCAGGGTTGCGCGGGCGAGGCGGTGCCGGCTACCCGACCGGCGAGAAGTGGCGGACCGCGGTCCGGACGGAGGCGCCCCGTCGCTACGTGGTGGCCAACGGGTACGGGGCGGATCCCGCCTCGCATACCGATCGCACGCTGCTCGTCCGCGACCCGTTCGCCGTCGTCGAGGGCCTCGCGATCGCGGCGTACGCCGTGGGCGCGACCGAGGCGTTCATCGCCGTCCGCGCCGAGGACAGCGAGGTCATCGCGAGCGTCGCCGCGGCCATCGGCGCCGCGACCGATGCCGGCTTCCTGGGCAGCAACGTCCTCGCGTCGGGGCACGACCTGCACATCACGGTGCGGCCCGTGCAGGGCGCGTACATGCTCGGCGAGGAGACCGTCCTGCTCAAGGCCCTCGAGGGCAAGCGTGGACAGCCCGAGCAGCGGCCACCCCATCCGGCGGAACGCGGGCTGTTCGGCATGCCGACGGTCGTCAACAACGTCCAGACGCTGGCCGCCGTCCCCTGGATCGTGCGCCACGGCCCCGACGCCTTCCGGGCGATCGGCACGAGCGACAGCCCGGGCACCGTGCTCGTCCAGGTTCGCACGCCGAGCGGCCAGGGCATCGCCGAGGTCCCGCTCGGGACGCCGCTGCGCGACATCGTCGGCCTCGGCGGGGCGCTGCCGGCCAGGCGAACGCTCAAGGCGGTGCTCGTCGGCGGCCCGTCGGGCGGGCTGCTGCCCCCGGATGCGCTCGACACGCCCTATGACTTCGCGACCCTGCGCGCCGCGGGCGCGCATCTCGGGCTCGGGTTCCCTCGTCGTCGTCGACGACCGGACCGATCTCGTGGAGCTCATCGGGGTGCTGACCCGCTTCTGCTCCACCGAGGCGTGCGGCAAGACCATCCCGTGCCGGATCGGCACGAAGCGCCTCGCCGAGATCGTCGATCGCCGCGAGCGCGGCCTGACCCGCCCCACCGACGACGCCCTGGCCATCGATCTCGCCGCCGACATCGTGGCGTCCGCCCTGTGCGACCACGAGCGCCTGGCCACCCTTCCGCTGACCAGCGGGATGCGATACTTCGCATCCGAGTTGGACCCTGCCCGCCCACCCGTGCCGGCCGCGACCGAGGCCTCCTGATGACCGACACCATCGCCCGCCCCGACGGCCGCCCCCTTCCGACGACGACGGCCCGAACGAACGCCGATTCGCTGGCGGAGCGGCTGCTCGACACCCAGTCGCCGCAGCGGCCGCAGTCCACCCCGCGGATCCGTATCGAGGTCGACGGCCGCGTCGTCGAGGGCTACGAGGGCCAGACGATCCTCGAGGTCTGCCGCGACAACGGCATCGAGATCCCGACCCTGTGCTACGAGCCGAAGCTGCCCGGGTTCGGGGCGTGCCGCATGTGCGTCGTCGAGGTCGAGGGCGAGGAGCATCCGCCGATCTCGTGCTCGCGCACCTGCGAGCCCGAGATGAAGGTGCAGACGCAGACCGAGGAGGTCCGCCGGCTGCGCCGGACCAACCTGGAGCTGATCTTCAGCGACCACAACGCCTACTGCCTGCCGCCGTGCCAGAACAAGTGCCCGAGCCACATCGACATCCCGGGCTTCCTCAAGGCCAACGCCGAGGGCGACTTCCGCGAGTCGGCACGGATCTTCAAGCGGACGATCCCGTTCCCCAGCGTCCTCGGCCGGGTCTGCCCGGCACCGTGCGAGGAGCATTGCCGGCGCGACGAGGTCGACGAGGCGATCGCCATCCGCGACACCCATCGCTACGCGGGCGACCAGGTCCTCAAGTCCATGCTGGACGACGGCGTGGACCCGCCGGTCCCGTTCGAGCAGCAGGTGAAGTCGGGCCGTCGGGCCGCGGTCATCGGGTCAGGGCCGGCCGGCATGAGCGCCGCCTACTACCTCCTGATCGCCGGCCACGACGTGACGGTCTTCGAGCGCGACCCGGCGCCCGGCGGCATGCTCCGCTACGGGATCCCGCAGTACCGCCTGCCGAAGGTCGAGGTGCTCGAGGCGGAGTACGAATTGGTCACCCGTCTCGGCGGGAAGATGGTCTGCAACGCGGGACTCGGGCGCGATTTCTCGCTCGACGACCTGACCGAACCAGGGCTTCGATGCCGTCGTCGTCGCCATCGGCTGCTACGACACGAACAAGCTCGGCATCCCCAACGAGGACGCCGCCGAGGTGCTCGACGGCCTCGAGTACCTGCGGACGGCCACGCTCGGGCTGCCGTATCCCGATCACGTCGGCAAGCGGGTCGTCGTCATCGGTGGCGGGTTCACGTCGATGGACTGCTCGCGCACCTCGGTCCGCCAGGGCGCGAAGGAGGTCACGCTCGTCTACCGCCGCGACATGAAGGACATGCCGGCCGCCGACGAGGTCCACGAGGCCATCGAGGAGGGCGTGACCGCCATCTTCCAGGCCGGCCCGACGCGGGTCATGGTCGACGACGACGGGAACGTGACCGGCGTGGAGTTCATCCGGATGGCGCTCGGTGCGCCGGACGCGTCCGGACGCCGACGGCCGGAGCCCGCGCCCGGGACCGAGTTCACGATCCCCTGCGACCGGGTGCTGCTGGCCATCGGCCAGGGCCCCGAGCTCGACTGGCTGGAGCAGCCCGGCAACGAGGGGCCAGAGAAGACCAAGCAGTGGCGCCTGAAGGCGGACGCCGTCACCTTCGAGACCGGACGACCGGGGGTCTTCGGCACGGGTGACGTGCGCATCGGCGCGGCGACCGTGGTCCAGGCCGTCGCCGAGGGACGGCGTTCCGCGTACGCGGTGGATGCCTTCCTCAAGGGCCTGGACCTGTCGGCGATCCGGACGCGCCAGACGCTGGCCGAGCCGCAGCCGGAGTTCCTGTCGATCGTGCCGTTCACGAGCGAGGTCAAGGAACCGCGCTACCGGATGACCGCGCTGGAGGCCGACCTCCGCAACAGCAGCTATATCGAGTACGAGCTGCCGTACACCCGCGAGGCCGCCATCGCGGAGTCGACCCGCTGCCTGCAGTGCACCTGCGAGGCGATCGGCTTCTGCGACCTGCGACGGCTGGGCATCGAGTACGGCACGACGCTCCAGACCCTCGAACCGGCGCACCACCAGGGCGCGGGCTATCGGAGCGTCACCGAGAACCGCTTCACGGGCGTCAACCACGACTACATCCGCGACGACTCCCACGCGTTCATCCTGCGCGAGCCGTCACGCTGCATCGACTGCGGCCGGTGCGCCCAGGTCTGCTCCGAGGTCGTCGGCGCGGCGTGCTACGACTTCATGCGGATCGGCTTCGACACGCTCGTGACCACGCCGCTCGACATGAGCCTGAACGACACCCCGTGCGTGTCGTGCGGCCGCTGCGCCGAGACGTGCCCGACGGGCGCGCTCATGCCCAAGCCGCGCGTCCTCGAGAAGTACGAGGTCGACGAGAGCCGCTGCATCCTGTGCGGCATCTGCGTCGATGCCTGCCCGTACGACGCGCTGCGCGACGGCGGCGACATCGAGCTCGCCCATACCGGTCGGGCGGAGCCGACCATCGATCTCATGGCGCTCGCGTCGATCGATCGCGAGACCGAGGTCACCTACATCCGGCGCGAGCGCGACTGGGCGAGCCGGGCCGCGGCCGAGGGCCGCGTCATCGACACGACCAGATTCCTCCCGGTGCTCCCGGCCGCGGTCGCGGGCACCCCGGCCGGAAACGGTGGCAACGGCCATGGCCACGATCACGGGCATGGTGATGGCCACGGGGCGGTCGCCGCCCTCGGCCCCGGCGGGCACGAGTAGCGCCCGCCCGATGCGCACGCTCCTCGCCATCCTCGTCGCGCTGGTGGTCCTGGGCACCGTCCTTGGCGTCGCCGTGCTCATGCTCGTGTTCCTCGGCCAGGACTGGGAGGACGCGCTGTTCTGGATCCTCGCCGCGGTGATGATCGGCGCCGGCTTCCTCGTCGTGACGATGCGCGACATCATCCGCTGCGGTCTCGCGATGATCGTCTGCTTCGGGGCGCTCGCCGGGATCTACGTGCTGATGGGCGCCCCGCTCATCGGTGCGGCGCAGGTCATCGTCTATATCGGCGCCATCAGCGTCCTCGTCCTCTTCGCGATCATGCTCACCCAGACGAAGGACGCGCCGGCGCGGCTCGTCTTCCAGACGCAGGCGGGTCCCGCGGCGATCGCGGCGGTCGTGATCGCGGTCCTCATCGCGCTCGCGATCTCGGCGACCGACTGGGGCGAGGTCGACAAGCGCATCCGGCTGGCGACCGACGCCATGTCGCAGGTGCTGTTCACCGACTTCGTGCTCGCGTTCGAGATCGTGAGCGTGCTGCTGCTGGCGGCGGTCATCGGGGCCGTCTTCCTCGCCAAGCGCGAGCCGGGCGGCCCGTCGTGAGCGACAGCCTCGACGCATACCTGGTCCTGTCGGGGATCCTCTTCGCGATCGGGACGTTCGGCTTCCTGGCGCGGCGCAACGCGATCAGCATGCTCATGTCGATCGAGCTGATGCTCAACGGGGTCAACCTCTCCATCGTCGCGTTCGGGGCCTTCATCCCGGCCCTCGGTGCGCAGGGCTCGGTGATCGCGCTGATGGTCATGGCCGTCGCGGCCGCCGAGGCCACCGTCGGCCTCGCCATCGTCATCGCGATCTACCGCAACAAGAAGACGCCGCTCGTCGACGAATACGACGCGATGCGCCAGTGACCGTCGAGACGCTGATCCCGCTGCTCGTCGTCCTGCCGATCGCCGGGTTCGCCATCACGGCGCTCATCGGCCGGCGGCTCGGGAAGCAGGCCCATTGGATCCCGGTCCTCGCGATCCTCGCGGTCTGGGTCATCGCGATGGGGCTCGTCTACAGCGTCCTGAGCGGGAACGCGCCGCTGCTGCCGGGCTCCGAGGACACCCACGGCTACGCCGTCCACTTCTTCACCTGGATCCCGGCCGGCGAGTTCCAGGTCGAGGTCGGCTTCCTCATCGACCCGCTGACCGCCTGCCTGCTCATCGTCGTCACGACGATCGGCCTGCTCGTGCACGTCTACTCGATCGGGTACATGGCGCACGACCCGGGCTACTGGCGCTTCTTCGCCTACCTCAACCTCTTCATGTTCAGCATGCTGCTGCTGGTCCTCGCCGACTCGTGGCTGGTCGTGTTCGTGGCGTGGGAGCTCGTCGGCCTGTCGAGCTACCTGCTCATCGGCTTCTGGTACCGCAAGCGGTCCGCCGCGCTTGCCGCGAAGAAGGCGTTCATCGTCAACCGCGTCGGCGACGTCGGGTTCGCGCTCGGGATCATGGCCATCTGGGTGAACACCGCAGCCGTCGACGGCGAGCACACGCTCGACATCCGCGAGTCGATCGAGAAGCTGCTGGCGCAGGGCGACGCCAACCCGATCCCGCTGTTCGTCGTGGCGCTCCTCGTGTTCGCCGGTGCGATGGGCAAGAGCGCCCAGTTCCCGCTCCACGTCTGGTTGCCGGACGCGATGGAGGGCCCGACCCCGGTGTCGGCCCTGATCCATGCCGCCACGATGGTCAACGCCGGCGTGTACCTCGTGGCGCGCGCCAACCCGCTGTTCGCCTCGGCGCCGGACGCGATGGTCGTGGTCGCCGGGATCGGCATCTTCACCGCGATCCTCGCGGCGTCCATCGCGATGACCCAGACCGACATCAAGCGGGTGCTCGCGTACTCGACGTTGAGCCAGCTCGGCTACATGTTCGCGGCACTCGGGGTCGGGGCGTTCACGGCGGCGATCTTCCACCTCATGACCCACGGCTTCTTCAAGGGCCTGCTGTTCCTCGGGTCGGGCTCGGTCATCCATGCCGTCCACGAGGAGCAGGACATGCGCCGGATGGGCGGGCTGTCGAAGAAGATCCCGATCACCTACGCGACGATGCTCATCGGCTCGCTGGCGATCGCCGGCATCCCGCCGCTGGCCGGCTTCTTCTCCAAGGACGAGATCCTGGGCGAGGCGTTCAAGTTCGGCTTCCTGTGGGTGTGGGGCGTCGGGCTGTTCGTGGCCCTGCTCACGGCGTTCTACATGTTCCGGCTGATGGGCATGACGTTCTGGGGCGAGTTCCGCGGCCCCAAGGCGGTCTGGGACAAGGTCCACGAATTACCGTGGGTCATGACCATCCCGCTCATCCTGCTGGCCATCCCGTCGATCGTTCCTGGGCATGGCGCTCGGGCTGCCGCTGGGTGACAGCACGCTGCACCATTGGCTCGAGCCCGTGTTCGCGGAGGCGGACGAGATCCTCCACCTGCCCCACGAGGAGTACCAGCTCGCGGGCATCGACGGTGGGCTGATCCTGGCGAGCGTCACGGTCGCGGCGATCGGCGTCGCGCTCGCCTGGCGCTTCTTCGGCCTCGACCTCGGCGGCCTGCACCTGCCGGCCCGACCCGAGCGCGTCCGCGACCTGACCTCCCAGCCGGGCGTGTCGTTCCTGTATCGCGCGTCGCTCAACAAGTGGTGGTTCGACGAGCTCAACCACCTGCTGTTCATGGTCATCGGCGGCCGGCTCGCGAACGCCATGTGGTGGTTCGATCGCGAGGTCGTCGACGGCACGGTCAACGGCATCGGGAGCCTGACGGTCGGGGCCGGGTCGCGGCCTGCGCCAGGTCCAGACCGGGCGCGTGCAGAACTACGCCCTGGGCATCGCCATCGGGCTGATCGTCATGGCCGGCTCGTACCTGCTGCTGGCCGGGAACTGACGATGGACATCAGCAGCCTGCCGATCCTCACGCTCGTCACGTTCCTGCCGCTGCTGGGCGCGATCGCCGTGGCCGTGCTGCCGGCGTCGTACGCCCGACCGGTGGCGCTCGGCTTCGCGCTCGCGACCTGGGTCGTCTCGCTGTGGATCCTGCTGGGCTATCCTGCCGACGTCGCCCGGGTTCCAGTTCGAGGAGACGTACGACTGGATCCCGGTCTTCGGCATCCAGTTCAAGCTCGGGCTCGACGGGCTGTCCGCGGCCCTGCTGGTGCTCACCACGACGCTCTCCTGGATCAGCATCCTGGCGAGCTTCAAGCCGATCACGACCCGGATCAAGGAATACATGATCGCGTTCCTGGTCCTCGAGGTCGGCATGATCGGCGTCTTCCTCGCGCTGGACATGTTCCTGTTCTACATCTTCTGGGAGATCGTCCTCGTCCCGATGTACCTGATCATCGGGATCTGGGGTGGCGCGAACCGCATCTACGCGACGATCAAGTTCGTCCTGTACACGCTCGTCGGCTCGCTGCTCATGCTCGTGGCGATCCTGGCGACGGCGTACGCCTTCTCGACGACGCAGGGTGGCGACTGGACCGGCGCGTTCGACTTCGAGGTCCTGCGCGAGTTCGCGATGAGCCCGACCGGCGGCTTCGCACCGGCGCTCCAGCTCGGGGCGTTCCTGGCCTTCTTCCTCGCCTTCGCGATCAAGGTGCCGATGTTCCCGTTCCACACCTGGCTGCCCGACGCCCACACCGAGGCGCCGACCGCGGGCTCGGTGATCCTGGCCGCGATCATGCTCAAGCTCGGGGCGTACGGCTTCATCCGGTTCGCGATCCCGCTCTTCCCCGACGCCGCGCAGACGTTCGCACCGGCGATCATCGTGCTCTCGCTCATCGCGATCATCTACGGCGCGATCGTCGCCCTCGTCCAGCCCGACCTCAAGCGGCTGGTCGCCTACTCGTCGGTCAGCCACATGGGCTTCGTGACGCTCGGCCTGTTCGTCTTCACCGAGCAGGGCATCCAGGGCGCGATCCTGCAGATGATCAACCACGGCCTCATCACCGGCGCCCTGTTCCTGCTCGTCGGCGTCATCTACGAACGGACCCACGACCGGACGATCGCGAAGATGGGCGGCCTCTCGGCGCGCATGCCGGTGTATGCCGCGGTGTTCGGGTTCTTCGTGTTCGCGTCGGCCGGCCTGCCCGGGCTGTCGGGCTTCGTCGGGGAGTTCCTGACCCTCGTCGGCACGTTCGAGGTGAGTCCGGCTGGCGGCCGCCATCGCGACCGTCGTGATGGTGCTGGCGGCCGGCTACCTGCTGTACATGTACGGCCGGATCGTGTTCGGCGAGGTGTCCGACTTCCTGGCCAGCCTCGGTGACCACCTGACGGACATGACGCCGACCGAGGTCCTCACCCTCGTGCCGCTGGCCACGCTCGTCGTGGTGTTCGGGATCCAGCCCGGGCCTCCTGCTCGACCTGTTTGCCGGGCACGTCGACGACGACGCTCGAGGCCGCGGGCTCCGGCGCGGCGATCGCGCTCGACCCGACCATGGTGCTGGTCATCCTGGGCCTGCTCGTCGTCGGGATCCTCGGACGGATCGGCTGGGTCCTGGCCCAGGGCCGACCGACCGAGACCGGGGCCACGGAAGGCGCGGCGGCCCATTGAGCTTCCAGGACATCGTCACGCTCTCGCCGCTGATCGCGGCCATCCTCACGGCCGCGGCGATCGTGATCGTCGACATCGCCTGGCCCGGTCGATCGTCGGCCGCGATCGCGACCGCGCTGTTCGGACTGGGCATCACGGCCCTCCTGACGATCGCCGTCGGCGCGACGGAGGCCACGGCGTTCGACGGTGCGTACACGGTCGACGCGCTCACGACGTTCCTCGACGTGCTGTTCATCTCGATCATCGTGCTGACGATCCTCTTCGCGCCGGACTACCTCCTGCCACGCAACCTGCCGATCGCCGAGTTCGCCGCCATCCTCGTGTTCGCGATGAGTGGCGCGATGCTCATCGCCGGCTCCACGGATCTCCTGCTGCTGTTCCTCGGACTCGAGCTCATGGTCCTGCCGGGCTACCTGCTCGCGGGCTACCACAAGACCGATTCCTACTCGACCGAGGGCGCGATCAAGTACTTCCTCCTCGGCTCGTTCAGCTCGGCGATCTTCCTGTTCGGGCTCGCCTTCGTGTGGGGGCTGACCGGCACGACCCGGGTCGACGGCGTGGCCAGCGTGCTGGCCGACATCGTGGCCGGCAACGAGCCGCTGTCCGCCGGCCTCGCGATGGGGCTGGCGTTCCTGACGACCGGCGTGGCGTTCAAGATCGCCGCGGTGCCGTTCCACTACTGGACGCCTGACGCGTACCAGGGCTCCCCGACCCCGATCACGGGCTACCTGTCGGTCGGTCCGAAGGTCGGGGCGTTCGCGCTCATCCTGCGGCTGTTCGTCGAGGCCCTCGGCCCGCTGGCCGAGTTCTGGCTGCCGATCGTGATCGTGCTCGCGGCCCTGACGATGACGCTCGGCAACCTCGTGGCGCTGACGCAGGACAACGTCAAGCGGATGCTCGCGTACAGCTCGATCGCCCACACCGGGTACATGCTGGTCGGGCTCGCGGCCTACGCCGCCGGCCAGATCGAGGGCCTGACCGCGCTCCTCTTCTATGCCGCGGCGTACGCGTTCATGAACCTCGGCGCCTTCGCGGTCATCGCGGCGCTCCAGAAGCGGGCCGGGGTGACGTCGTCGCTCGAGACGTTCGCCGGGCTGGCGCGGCGCGAGCCGCTGCTGACCGCGCTCATGACCCTGTTCCTGCTGTCCCTGATCGGCATCCCGCCGACCGCCGGGTTCTTCGCGAAGTACGAGGTGATCGTCTCCGCGGTGGAAGCCGGTGGCGCGATGACCTGGCTCGCCGTCCTGCTGGTCCTCAACGCCGCGGCCGCCGCGTTCTACTACCTGCGCGTCGTGGTGTACATGTTCATGCGCGAACCCGCATCGGATGCGCCCGCGCTGCGCCACGGGGCGCTGCTGTGGGGCGGACTCGCGGCCGCGACCACGCTCACGATCCTGTTCGGCCTGTTCCCGACGACGCTCCTCGACATGGTCGACGCAGGCCGCGCAGGCGATCGCGACGATCCCGCCGGGCTAGGCGGACGGCGCGCGCGGCCGCGGAGCGGCGGCGCGGCGCACTAGGCTCCCGACGCCAGGCGCACCTGCCCCGACGGCCTCAACCGGCGCGCGCCAGCTCCCGACCCAACGCCGACAGGAACCGTCCGACCTCGTGCGGCGAGGCCAGCCGGACACTCGCCAGCTCGAGCAGCTCCGCCGGGGCCGGGCGTCCTCCATGGGCATGGACCGCGACCGTCACCGCGACGGGCGGCCCGCGACGGACGCCGCCGCCGGTCGCAACGGCGGCCGACCCGGCGCCAATGCCGGACCCGGCGGCGACGACCGCCTCGAACGCATCGACGTCGCTCAGCTCGTCGCCCAGGACGACGACCCCACCCGGATCGTGCCGCTCGATGAGTCGCTCCATCGCCTCGCGCTTGCCGCCGGCGTGCTCCGGCCGCAGGTCCACGACCGAGCGGCCGCGATACGGGAGCAGGCCGTGGTCCGCGAGGCCGTACGCCTGCTCCACGGCGACGATCGCATCGAGGACCGCGGCACGGGCCACCGGGACGTCGTCGGCCTGGCGGACGTGGAAGGCGACGGACGGTCCCTTGCGCTCGACGAACAGCCATGGCGGATCGCCGAGCGTGGCGGCCACCCCGGTCGCGAGCAGCTCCGCGGGATCGCGGTAGCCCTCGAAGCCCGGCTGCGGGCTCCCCGTCAGGCGGCCCGGCCTGACGCCACGGGGCGCGACCGCACCCTGCAGCCCGTGATCGCCGAGATACTCGAGGCCACCGACCCGGACCCGCGCGACGACGTCGGCGACCGTCCGTCCGGTGAGGATCGCGAGATGGAGCCGGCCCGGCTGCGCGACGGACCGGCGGACGAGCGCGCGCAACGCGCGCTGGGCCAGCGGTTCGATCGTCGCCGCGGCCGGATCGCGCGATCCGGTCGCGAGCGTCCCGTCGAAATCCGCCACGACGAGGAGCGGCGGTCGTGCCGCGACGAGTGCCGCGATCGCGGCCGCCACCTCCGGCCCCGGCGAGACCTCGGGTGCCGCCCCGGTCACGGCGTGACGGTGACGTCCGGCATGATCGCCTGGAGGCCGCGGGCCATGACGTCGGGGCCGATCCCGCCCAGTGCCCCATCGCGGATCACCCCGTCCCCATCGATCCAGAAGTGGACCGGCAGGACGACGGCATCCCATCGCTCGGCGGCCGAGCCGTCCGTGTCGAGGCCCAGCGGGAAGATCGCGTCGAGGCTCTCGGCGAAGGCGGCGACCAGCCCTTCCTCCTCCTTGACGTCGATCGCGAGGACCACGAGGCCGTCGTCCGCGTACCGTGCCGCGAACCCGTTCATCAACGGGAACTCGTCCTGGCACGGCGGGCAGTAGGTGCCCATGAAGTTGACCCAGACCGGCTTGCCGCGCAGGTTCGTGAGGTCGATGGTGCCGCCCCCGACCTGCGGCACGACGAGCGCCGGGGCCGTCTCGCCGATGTGGAACAGGCCCGCCGCACTGGCGTCGGGTGACCCGGACGCGCCGGCCGGCGACGCCGAGGCTCCCGGGCGTCGGGGCTCGTGGTGGCCACGGCCGACGGCTCGGGTGTCGCGAGCGACGGTTGCGGGACAGGCGTCGCCGACGGCGACGGCTCGGGCGCGAAGGCGAGGATCCCCCCAAGGACCAGCACTGCGGCCGCGATACCGGCGACCAGACCGGCGACGATCGCGAGTCGGGGCCACATATCGGGCGGAGGGTACCAGTACCAGCGGCCCACGGCGTCTACGGGGGACCGCTGCTAGGATTCGCCGCCCATGGCCGACCTCACCGAGCGGATCCGGACACGCCTCCTGCCCGCGCTGCTCGCGGCGCTCGGGGTGACGTTGCTGGCGGCCGGTCTCCTGTCGTACACGACACCGGTCGCGGCCGAACCCGCGCCGTCGGACGAGCCGACCGCGGTGGCCACGGCCGCGCCGACGCCGTCGCCGCTCATCACGTTGCCGCCCCTGTCGTCGATCGCGCCGTCGGCGAGCCCCAGCGGCGATCCCGATCGCACGGCGACGCGGGTCCGCATCGCGGCGCTCGACATCGACCTTGCGGTCATCAAGGGCACGAACGACTACCCGTTCTGCAACGTGGCGATGTACATCAAGGAGCTCGGGCAGCCGGGCCAGGGTCGCGCGACCTACCTGTACGCCCACGCCCGCCCGAAGATGTTCGAGCCGTTGCTCAGGACGAGCGGCAAGAAGCAGCTCGGCATGGTGGTCGAGGTCTGGACGAGCGACGACCTGCGCTTCCTGTACGAGATCACCGAGGTCCGCCGCGATCAGCGCACCCTGCACGACGCCCAGGCCGCGGAGACCGAGCAGCTCTGGCTCCAGACCTCGGAGGGTCCGGCCGGCACGCCCGGCAAGACGCAGGTGATCGCGATGCCGATCTCGGTCGAGACGGCCGATCACAAGGACGCGAACCCGAAGGCGAAACCGGTCCGCTGCTGACGCTCGCCGGGCCCGACCGGCGGGCACCACGGACGCTCGGCTAGATCCAGCCGATCCTGCGCAGCCACACCGCCGCGGCCGCGCGACAGCCCGATCGTGATCGCGGCCACGACCCAGAACCCGCCGGCGTTGCTGGCCTCGCTCATCCCGAAGATGCCGCCCACGGCGCCGATGCCGGCGAGGATGACCGTCACCCCGGTCAGCCGCTTCATGATCACCGACAGGTTGTTGTTGACCTGCGTCAGGTAGACGTCGAGCGTGGCGGCCGCGAGCTCGCGGTAGTTGTCGAGCTCGTCGGTCAGGCGGATCACGTGGTCGTACACGTCGCGGAAGTAGACGACCTCCTCGTCGTCGATGAGCGACAGGTCGCGGTTCGTCAGCTGGCTGAACACCTCGCGGACCGGCCCGGCCGATCGACGCACCTCGATGAGCTCGCGCTTCAGCGCGAACAGGCGCTCGAGCGCGTCGGGCGACGTCGTCCGCACGACCTCGTCCTGGACCGCGTCGATCGCGTCACCGAGGCGATCCGCGAAGGGGAAGTACTCGTCGACGATGTCGTCGGCGATGGCCCACAGCAGGTGGTCCGGCCCGTGCGCGAGCATCTTGCCCGGGTCGCCACGCAGGTGATGGGACGTCCGCGGGTCCCAGCCCGCCTCGTGGGCCGTGAGCAGATACCCGAGACCCAGGACGATGTCGATCTCGGTGGCGACCACGCGGTCGCCGTACTCGAGGCGGAACAGCACGATGTGGATGACGCCGTCCGTCGTCTCGATCTTGGCGCGCTGGTTGCCCTCGAGGATGTCCTCGACGACGAGCGGATGGAGCGACAGGATGGAGCCGATCTGCTCCACCTGCGCATCGGCCGGCGCGGTGAGGTCGACCCACACCTGCGCGTCCGGCTGCCGCAGCAACTCGGGGAGATGGGCCAGCGCCGACGTGCCCTCCCATTCCTGGGTCGTCCCACCGACGACCGCCACGACCCGCAGCGGTCCGGGATCCCGGTGACCCGCGGCGTACCGCCGACGCGCGACCGCGCGTTCGGCTGATCGGTCAGAGGATGAGGCCGGGTTCTGGGTCGCCATCGGGCGCCAGCATACGCGCCGTCCTGGCCCGTCGCGACCCGCCGCCGAGGGCGATCGCCGCGGGCGCGGCCGCGACCGTCACGACGGCCGCCACGACGAACAGCCCGACCATGATCGATGCCGCCTCACGGGACGCCCAGGACTCGAGCGCCTCGACGACGAGCGGGTCGCGCAACGGACGGTCGCGCAGCGATTCGGGGATGATCGCGAGGTAGGCGTCCGGGGTGGCGTAGATCTGCGCCGAGAGCCGATCGATCGTGGTCGAGCCGTAGGCCGTCAGGATCGCGAGCCCGACGGCCATGCCCAGCATCCGGGCGACCGTCACGATCGACGAGGCTGCCCCGAACGCCGTCCGGCCTGCCGCCTCCACGGCCGCGGTGGACCGTGGCGTCACCGTCAACCCGAACCCCAGGCCGAAGACCGCCAGACCGAGCGCGACGGTGGCGATGTCGACGCTCGGCGTCCAGGCCGACATCGCGATGAGCCCGCCCACGCTGAGGGCGAGGCCGATGAGGGTCACGACCCGGTAGCTCGCGAGGCGGACGAGGAAGCCCGAGACGAGTGCCCCGACCGCCGTCGCGCCGGCCAGCGCGCCGAGCGCCAGCCGCTGGTCGTCCGGACCGCCGTAGAGCACGCGATCGACGAAGACCGCCCCGCCGATGATCGCGGTCGCGAACGCGTACCCCGTGAGCAGGGACACGACCGCCGCGCTGCTGATCGCGAGACGCCGGAAGAGGCGCACGTCGAGGAACGGGTCGGGGATGCGCAGGGCGCGCAAGATCGCCAGGATCGTGGCGACGACCGCAACGACCCCCAGGGCGATCGAAACGGCGGTGGGATCGAGCCCGGCGAGGGGGCCGCCACCGGCCGCCTGTTCGGCGCGCATCGACCACGACCGGCGCGGCGCTGCCGACGAGCGTCAGCGCGATGAGCCCGGCCGCGAGGGCGAGCCCGAACAGCCCCGCACCGAGCACGTCCAGCCGGCCCTGCCGACGCGGCGTCTCCCATCCGGTCGAGGCGGCCCAGGCCAGCACCAGCGCACAGATGCCGATCGGCACGTTGACGTAGAAGATCCAGCGCCAGGCGGGTGCCAACACGTCGGCGATCGCGCGTGCCCGCGAGGCCGGCGGCGGCCAGCGCGTCGTCGGGTTGGACCGTCGACAGGATCGCGGCACCCAGGAACGGTCCCGCGGCCATCCCGAGGAACGTGAGCGCGCCGATGACCCCGAGCGCCCGTGCCCGCGCCGGGCCGTCGTACAGGTGGGCAGCGGCCGCCGTCCCGACCGGCACGAGGACGCCGCCACCGACCGCCTGGACCAGCCGCGCCGCGATGAGCTGGTCGAGGTCCTGGGCGGCGCCCGCCAGCGCGGACCCGACCACGAACACCGTCAGCGCACCGAGGAACAGGCGGCGGGCGCCCCACAGGTCCGCGAGGCCGCCGGCCAGCGGCATGACCACGATGTACACGAGCAGGTAGCCGTTGATGATCCAGCTCGCCCGGCGCAGCTCGACCCAGGCCGAGGACCCATCGGCGACGACGAGGTCGGCCAGGATCGAGGGCAGCGCGACGGCCGTGATCATGAGCTCGAGACCGGCGAGGAACACCCCCGTGCCGAAGACGCCGAGCAAGCACGAGCGCGTACCGGGGAGCCATGCCCCGAGTGTCGGCCATAACCCGACCGAAGGCCAGTAGACTCGGGGCAGGTCATCAGCTGGGGGAGCGAACACACATGCATGACCCGCCCGCGCATCTCACCGACTTCGACGCGATCCCCGGGCAGCGTGAGCACGTGGAGCGATGCCGTCTCGCGCTGGTTCGCGGAGGCGATCGGACGCCAGGCCGACGCTCTCGACGGCCAGCCCTGCCAGTACTACGACCAGCTCGACGAGCACGCCCGCCGGACCCGCGATCGAGCAGGAGATCACCTGGAACGCGTTCCCGGGCACGCTTCGCCGACGCGTGGGACGCGCCGCCGCGCTGGCCACGGCCGACGATCCGGTGCCGCTGCGTCGATGGGCGGGCGTGGCGGGTCAGGGTTCCGCGCCGCCCGTGCACGCCGATGCGTCGCCGCGGGCGTTCTACCGGCCCCAGGACGAGTACTGCGAGTGGCGGGTGGAGCGGGATGCCGCCGGGCGCATCGTCCGCGTCACGTTCACCTCGGAGCCGCCGGAGTACTGGCAGGCCCTGCACGGCGATGACCTGCCGGCGGAGACGCCGGACCAGCCGTCGTCGTCGTTCCCGGGCGACCCGCAGGTCCTGCTCGAGCTCTATCGCGAGCATGTCGACCCGTCCGTGCAGCTGGCGGACCTGCGCAGGGACGGCCGCTACGACCCCTACAACCGCTGGAACACGGTCGACGGGATCATGCACCTCACGCATCCCAGCAACACGCTGCGGGCCGAGATCACGCTCGGGGCCGATGCGACGGTCCTGCGCGCCCGGGAGCGGCGGCTGACGGGCGATCCTGACGCCCTGATCGTCGGCGCCGGCTACGGCGGGAACGATCGCTGCAGCGATCCGACGATCGGCGCGAGCGTGAACCACCTCGCGGCGCTCGGATACGCCGTCACGCTGCAGGACCCGGTCGGGCTGTACATGGACCACCTCGACATGACCGGCTGGACGCTGCCCAACGACGAGCCGATCGATCCCGACTGGTTCCGGATCGTGCGCGGCACGCCCGGCTTCGTCGCCCGTGCCGTGTTCGAGGTGCCGGCCGGCGAGGGGCTGACGGTCAGCGACCTGCGCATCGGTGGCGAGCCCATCCGGACGGGCGGCCAGCTCGCCGAGCACATGACGATCAAGATCGTGGGCCTCGCGGCGGTGGGCGCCGGCTTCCGGAATCGACCGGCCGGGTCTGCCGTATCGCGCGTGCGCCGACGCGGCGAACCCGTCGGTCGTGTTCTCGGTCCTCGCCGGCGAGGCGTGTCCGTCCGGATCGATCCCGATCTTCGATTACCCCGAGGCCATCACCTCGGCGCGCGTGGTCGCGCGGCCGGAGCTCCCGCGCAGCGTTCCGCCAGCGCGCCGCTGGACGCGTGCGTCATGACGGCCGACACGACCAGGACCGCGCCGCTCGAACCCGTCCTGGACGTCCACGACATCCAGGGCAACGCGCTCCCGGGCTTCATGAAGCCGAACATGGTCCTGGTCGCCCTCGCGATCGAGGACGTGGATCGCGCGCGGCGCTGGCTCGGCGCGATCGCACCCCAGGTCACGACCCTGGAGGGGGTCATGGCCTCTCGCCGGCTCGTCCGTGCGGCCCGGACCCTCCGCCCGAAGGGTGCGCGCGTCGGCGCGGTACCGGCTGCCGTCGACGACGTCTGGCTGAACATCGCCATCAGCTACGCCGGCCTGCAGCGACTGGCCGACGGCCGCACGCGGCTCGCCGCCGACCTGGACCAGTTCGAGGATCAGGCGTTCCGGCTCGGGCCTGGCCGCTCGGTCGTCGCTCCTCGGCGACCCGACCGATCCCGCATGCGGAAGGCCACCGGTCCAACTGGGTCGTCGGCGGACCGGAACGCGAGGCCGACGTCCTGTGCATCGTGGCCGGCGACCAGGCCGACCACGTCGCGCAAGGGGTCGATGCGCTGCGTGCCGATGCCGTCGCCGGCGGCCTGACGGTCCTCCACGAACAGCGCGGCGCCAAGTTCGACGACATCGGCGCCGAGCACTTCGGCTTCCAGGACGGGATCTCCCAGCCCGGTGTGCGCGGTCGGCTGTCGGATGCGCCGGACGACTTCCTGGGTCACCGGGTCATCGCCCCGCACCAGCTCCCGGACGCCTGGCTGTACGACCTCCCCGGCCAGTTGCTGATCTGGCCCGGCGAGTTCGTGTTCGGCTATCCGGGCGTGTCCGCCGATCCGCTGGTGCCGGGTCCCGTGAAGGAGGCGGGACCGACGTGGAGCCGGAACGGGTCGTACGTGGTCTACCGGCGGCTGCGCCAGGATGTCGCCGCGTTCTGGCGCTTCGTCGACGACGCGGCGGTCGACCTCGGTCGCGAGCCCGGCTTCGAGGACTGGACGAGCGACCGCCTGGCCGCCGCCCTGGTCGGCCGCTGGAAGAGTGGCGCCCCGCTCGGTCGCGCCCCGGACGGCGACGACCCGGATCTCGGCGTCGACCGGGAGGCGAACAACATCTTCGGCTACGCGACGGAGTCCGGCACGCTCGAGCTGACCGACGGCACGACGACGAACGGGCGGTGGTCGAACGCGAAGCCCGACCCGGTCGGCCTCGTGTGCCCGCTCGCCGCGCACATCCGGAACGTGAATCCACGCGAGTCGTCGAACGACTTCGGCGGTGCCCGGGCGGCGCTGGATCGCCGGATCCTCCGCCGTGGACTGCCCTTCGGTCCGCCGCTCGATCCCGATCGGATCCGATCCGGTGGCAGGTGACCGGGGACTGCTGTTCGTGTCGTACCAGACCTCGATCGCCGACCAGTTCGAGTTCCTGACCACGAACTGGATGAACGACCCGATCAATCCTCGTGGCCCGAGCGGGTTCGACATGCTCGTCGGCCAGAACGGCCATCCGGGCCAGGGCCGGCAGCGCAGGTGCGTCCTGTTCGGGCGGGATCTCGCGGTCGGCACGATCACGACGACGGAGGACTTCGTGATCCCGACCGGTGGCGGCTACTTCTTCAGCCCCTCCATCAGCGCGCTGCGCGACACGCTCGGGGACGCCTGAGCCGGCCTTGACATCGGCGGTTCGAGCGCCGTAGCATCAACATTCGTTGATATCAACCGCCGTTGATACGACATCCCCAGGAGTCCCCTCCCTCGTGCCGACGCCCGCCCGCATCCGTTCGACGCTCGCGTCGATGGTCCTCCAGCCGGACGACCTCCGCGACCTGCGCGCCTTCCACAAGGCGCTCGCCGACGTGAACCGCCTGCGCATCGTCCGCCGCCTGGCCGAGGGTGAGGCCAGCGTGGCCGAGCTCATCCGCCACGTCGGCCTGTCGCAGCCGCTCGTGAGCCATCACCTCAAGCGGCTCCGCGTGGCCGGCCTGGTCGCCACCCGCCGCGTCGGGACGCGAGACCATCTGCACGCTCCGCCCCGAGGCGTTCGGCGAGGTCGCCGAGCGCGAGCGCGCCATCCTCGGCCTCGCCGAGCTCGGGTCGGCCTCGTGACCATCTCCAACGAGTCCCGCTCACGCGTCAAGGCCATCTTCGAGCCGATCGCCCTCGCGATGGGCCGGGCCGGGCTGACGCCGGACGGGCTGACCCTGATCGGCTTCGGCATCACCGTGGTCGGCGCGATCCTGCTCGGGATGCAGCAATGGCTGATCGGCGGGATCGTCGTCTTCGTCGGCGGCGTCTTCGACATGTTCGACGGGACGCTCGCCCGGGCGACCGGCCAGGTCAGCAAGCTCGGCGCGTTCATGGACTCGGTCTTCGATCGGGCCGGCGAGGTCATCGTCTACATCGGCATCGTCGCCGGGCTCCAGGCCGTGGGCGTGGCCGACGGCCCGCTCCTGGCGGCCGCCGCCCTCGGGTCGGCCGTCATGGTCAGCTACGCGCGGGCCAAGTCGGAGGGACTCGGGTTCACCGAGGGCACCGGCATGGCGGCCGTCGGGATCATGCCGCGCGAGATCCGCCTGGTCATCCTGAGCCTTGGGCTCCTCCTCGCGGGGCTGCTCGGCACGACGCCGACCACGGGCGGCGAGGGAGCCGGCGGCGGGGCCATCGCGCCCGGCCTGCTCGCCCTGTTCATCGCCCTCGGGATCATCACCCTCGGCGCCACCATCACCGTCATCCAGCGGATCGTCCACGTCCGTGCCCAGGCCAAACGACAGTCCACGACCCCAGATGCCGGCTCGCCGGCGAGCAGCGGAGAACCGAACACGTGAGCAAGAACGGCAGCAACGGCAAGAACGGCGCGACGCCGTCGAACACCTGGGCGGGCTCCGCCCGACGCGGCGACGGCAAGATCCGCGTCGCGATCGTCGGCGTCGGCAACTGCGCGAGCAGCCTCGTCCAGGGGCGCTACTACTACGAGGATGCCGCGGACGACGACTTCGTCCCCGGGCTGATGCACGTCAACCTCGGCGGCTACCACGTCCGCGACATCGACTTCGTCGCCGCCTTCGACATCGACAAGAACAAGGTCGGCAAGGACCTCGCCGAGGCGATCTACACGAAGCCGAACAACACGTACACCTTCCACAAGGTCAAGCGGACCGGGGTGACCGTGGAGCGCGGCATGGTCCACGACGGTCTCGGCAAGTACCTCAGCCAGATCATCGAGAAGGCGCCGGGCGAGACGGCCGACATCGTCGGCATCCTCAAGGAGCGCGAGGTCGACGTCATGGTCTCCTACCTGCCGGTCGGCAGCGAGGAGGCGACCAAGTGGTACGCGGAGCAGGCGCTGGCCGCGGGTGTCGGGCTTCGTCAACGCGATCCCGGTGTTCATCGGTCGCGAGCCGTACTGGCAGCGGCGGTTCGCCTCGGCCGGCCTGCCGGTCATCGGCGACGACATCAAGAGCCAGGTCGGCGCGACGATCAGCCACCGCGTGCTGACCCGCCTGTTCATGGATCGCGGCGTCCGCCTCGACCGGACGTACCAGCTCAACTTCGGCGGCAACACCGACTTCCTCAACATGCTCGAACGCGAGCGACTCGAGTCCAAGAAGATCTCCAAGACCAACGCGGTCACCTCGATGCTCGATTACGAGCTCGACCCCGACGACGTCCACGTCGGCCCCAGCGACCACGTGCCGTGGCTGCTCGATCGCAAGTGGTGCTACATCCGGATGGAGGGCACGACCTTCGGGGACGTGCCGCTCAACGCGGAGCTCAAGCTCGAGGTCTGGGACAGCCCCAACAGCGCGGGCGTCATCACGGACGCCATCCGCTGCCTCAAGCTCGGGCTGGATCGCGGCCTGAGCGGCACGCTCGTGGCGCCCTCGGCGTACTTCATGAAGAGCCCGCCGCACCAGATCCACGACGACATCGCGTTCAACCGGGTGGAAGCGTTCATCCGCGGCGATGACTCCGAGACGCTGGTGGGCACCGAGAAGCCGGAGAAGCGCAAGCTCCGCAGGCTCGCGGGCGCTCGCGCCAAGGTCGAGACCGCCGCGGCGTCGTGACCGTCGGCAACGAACCGCGCGTGGCCCCGAGGGCGCCCGAACGGCCCCTCGAGGCACCCCATCGCCGCGGCGGCCAGCGTCCGCGCATCGTCGAGCGCGTCGCCGTCGTCGCCTACAAGGCGACTGCCTGGCTCCTGCAGACGCTGCCGGCCGACTTCGCGGCGGCCGTGATCGGCCGGCTGTCGCAGGCGTCCTATCTCGCCTGGGGGACCAAGCGCCACTGGTCGGATCGCAACTTCGGCCACGTGCTGGGCCTTCCCCAGGGCGATCGACGTGTGCGCGCCGTCGCCCTGCGCGCCTACTACGGCTACGGCCGCTACCTCGTCGAGCTCATGCGACTGCCGGCGCTCCGCCCGACACGCGGGCCGCCCTGGTGCCCGATATCGACGCCGACGACATCCGGCGCCTGTGGACGGGGAACCCTGCCGGCGGCGGGCTCATCTTCTCGGTGGGTCACGTCGGCAACAACGATGCCGTGGCCGCCGCCATCGCCCGCCATGGCATGCCGATCAGCGTCATCGCCGACGACTCGTCGTTCCCCGAGCTGTTCGCGCACCTGCGCGCGGAGCGCGAATCCTGGGGCGTCCGCGTCATCGCCTGGCGCAACCTGCGCCGCATCTACGACGTCCTGCGCCGCGGCGAGATGCTCGCGCTGCTCGTGGACTGGGGCTATCGCGCGGACGGCATCCCGGTCCGCCTGTTCGGTGCCTGGACCACGCTGCCCGCCGGACCGGCCACGCTCGCGGCCAAGACCGGCGCGCGGATCCTCCCGGTCACGACGCGCCGGCTCGCCGACGGCACGTTCAGCGTCACCTGGGCCGGACCGATCGACCTCACGTCGGCCGATCCGGCCGAGCTCCAGCGCGCGAGCCAGGCGATGGCCGACGCGCTGGCGCTGAGCATCGCGGCCGCGCCGGAGCAGTGGTACAGCTTCAAGCCGATCTGGCCGGCGACCGCCGAGGAGGCGGCCGATCTCGAGCGCCGCGCGCCTCCTGATGCAGGCCGGCACGCCGGACCCCGGCCCGCCATGACCCGGCGCGGCGTGGGCTCGTGGCTGCGCGGTCGCCTGCTGATCGGCGGGTCGTGGCTCGTCTGCCACCTGCCCGAGGCGCCGCTCATCCGTGCGGCGGAGCTCGCCGGCGACGCCTGGTACCGGTTCGCACCCGATCGCGCGGCACAGGCGCGCCGGAACCTGCGCCGGGTCGCGGTCGACCTCGCCGCGCGAGAGCGTGGGTCGGCGGCGGCCCGCGCCGCGGCGACGGACCCACGAGCCCTGGAGCGACTCGTCAAACGGGCATTCCGCCACGCGGCGCTGTACTACCTCGAGGTCGCCCGCACCCCGGCGCTGGGACCAGGCGACATCGACCGCCTCATGCTCGTCGAGACGCCGGACGTCGTCGACGCGGCCTTCAGCGGCGGCCCGGTCATCTTCGTCGGCCTCCATTTCGGGGCGATCGAGCTGCCCGCGCTGCTGCTCGCGAGTCGCGTCGGGGGCGCGGTCGCGCCGATGGAATTGATCGACGACCAGGGGCTGCAGGACTGGTTCGTGCGGACCCGCGGGGCCGCGGGCGTCCGCATCGTGGGTCTCCGCGCGGCGCGCCGCGAGCTGCTGGCGGCGCTGCGGGCGGGCAGCAGCGTGGGCCTGGTCGGCGATCGCGACCTCACCGGCGGCGGGACGCTGACCACGCTGTTCGGCGCCCCGGCCGCGCTCCCCCTTGGGCCCGCCATGCTCGCGGTCGAGGCCGACGTGCAGGGCGTACGTCGTCGGCGTGCGGCGAGCCGGTCGGGGTCGCTATCGCGGTCGGCTGGAGCCCATCGCCATCCCGCTCGACGGCAAGCGCCGCGAACGGGTCACCGCGACGACCGAGGCGATCGCCCGTGCGTTCGAGCGCATCGTCGAGGACGCGCCCGAGCAGTGGTGGGCGGTCTTCTTCCCGATCTGGCCCGATCTCGAGGCGGCCGAGGCGGAGGCGCCGGCAGCGGCGCCGGAGGCCCGCGTCGCATGAGCGACCCCGACCGCCCGGGCCGGGCCGATCTCCACATCCACACCGTCGCGTCCGACGGGACCGCCGACGTCGTCGCGATCCTGGACCACGTCGCGGCCCGCGGCGACCTCGACGTCATCGCCATCACCGACCACGAACGGATCGATGCGGCCCTCGCCGCGCAGGCGATCGCGGCCGATCGCGGGCTCGGCGTGGAGGTCGTCGTCGGCGAGGAGGTGACGACCCTGGGCGGGCACCTGCTGGCGCTCTACCTCGATCGTCCGATCCGGCCGTACCGCTCGCTGCGTTCGACGATCGCCGCGGTGCATGCGGCCGGCGGGCTCGCGATCCCGGCGCATCCGCTCGTCCCGTTCCCGTTGTGCGCCCAGGGCTGGGTCATCCGCCGCCTGCTCGACGACCCGGATCCCGACGTCCACCCCGACGCGATCGAGGCGTTCAACCCGACCGCGCTCGGGCGCCCATGGCACGCGCGCGTCGTGCGCTTCGCCGAGCAGCATGGCCTGGCGCGGGTCGGGAACAGCGACGCCCACGCCCTCGACGCGATCGGCAGCGGGCTGGACGACCTTCGACGGCCGGACGGCGGCCGACCTTCGGCGGGCGATCGAGACGGGCGCGACGACGCACGGTGGCTCGTTCCACGGCACGGCCGGCCAGGTCGGGGTGTTCGGGCGGCAGCTGCGCAAACGCGCGCTGGATGCACGCGACGAGGTCGGCGGCCGGCTGCGGCGGGACGGCACCGGGCGCGACCACGGCTACCCGGGTGGGCGCGTGCGACCGCCGCGCTACGAGCCCGCGGGGCCGGCCGCGGCGCACCGACCGGCTGGACGACGCATGAAGATCGGTCTCGTCTGCCCGTACATCTACCCCGAGAACGGCGGGGTCGCGCAGCACGTCCGCTACCTGTACGAGAACCTGCGCCTGCGCGGCCACGACGTCCGGATCATCACCGCCAGCCACGGACCGCAGCGCTCGTCCGAGGGCGACATCATCCGGCTCGGCGTCGGGTTCTCCGTGCCGATCAACGCGTCCGTCGGGACGCTGACGTTCTCGCCGCGCTACCTCGGCCAGATCGGCGACATGCTGGAGCGCGAACGGTTCGACGTCCTGCACTTCCACGAGCCGTTCATCCCGTTCCTGTCGCTGTTCCTGCTGCGCGAATCGACCAGCGTCAACATCGCCACGTTCCACGCGTTCGCGGGCTTCTCGCCGTCGTACGAGTTCGGCAGCCGGGCCCTGCGCGGGTACGCCGGGCCGGCTCCACGGCCGCATCGCGGTGAGCGCCGCGGCGCGGCATTTCATCGATCGGTTCTTCCCCGGCGACTACAAGGTCATCCCCAACGGCGTCGATATCGCGCGCTACGCGAACGCGGTCCCGATCGCCCGCTGGCAGGACGGCACGCCCAACGTCCTGTTCGTCGGGCGGCACGAGCCGCGCAAGGGCCTGCTGACGCTGCTCAAGGCGCACCGGATCCTGCGCAAGACCGGCTCCGGGTCGCGGCTCCTCGTCGTGGGCTCCGGGCCGCAGGAGCGCGAGGCGCGGCGCTACGTCGCGACCCGCGGGCTGCAGGAGGTCGAGTTCCTGGGACGCGTGTCGGACGCCGAGAAGGCCCAGCTCTTCCGGACGGCCGACGTGTACGCCTCCCCGGCGACCGGCGGCGAGTCGTTCGGGATCGTGCTGCTCGAGGCGATGGCCGCCGGGACCCCGATCGTCGCGTCGGACATCCACGGCTACAAGGGCGTCGTGCGTCGTGACCGCGAGGGCATGCTCGTGCCGCCGCGCGAGCCGCGGCCGCTGGCGATCGCGATCGATCGGTTGCTGCGCGACCCGGCGCTCCGCGAGCAGATGGGCGCCGCGGGCCAGGCGCGCGCGGAGGAGTTCAGCTGGCCGCGCGTCACCGCCAAGGTCGAGGAGTACTACGGCTTCGTCATCCGTCGCCTGGCGGCCAACGGCACGCTGCCGAGCGGTTTCGCGGCCGACGATCCCTCAGGCGCCGCCGCTGCGCGCGAGACCGTCGGGCGTGTCCGCCTCGCCCGCCTCGGAGCCGGTCGGTGCCTTCGACTCCGCGAGTGCCAGCCGCCAGACCCACGCGGAGTAGGCGAGCACGAGACAGGTCACCGTGATCCCCGCGGCGAGGATCAGCAGCGTGGGGCTGAGCAGCGGGTCGGGCACCGCCCGGCTGGCCGTGCTCACCGGGAACTGGAACGCGTACAGGTAGGTCGGCAGCAGGCCCTGGTACGCGTTCACGACGGCCGACGGCAGCGGCAGCGCCGAGATGTTCGGGTACACGATCGACGAACCAGCCCACCACGGCCACCATGTAGCCCGTGACGAATCGGCGGGCGTCGCGCGAGGCGAACACCTGCAGCGCGAGGTAGCGCCAGCGGCAGGCCGACGATGAGCGCGATCGGCTCGACCGGGATGCTGGTCAACGTCAGGACCGCGGTGTCCGGGAGCAGCGCGACCGCGGCGAACCCGATCGCCACACCGATCGCCGAGATGACGAGCGAGCGCAGCCCACCCGCGGTCACGCCGCCCGCGTCGAGCGCATCGGGATCGGGGGGCCGCTGCAGCGCGAGCACGGCCCGGATCAGCGCGATCGCCCCGATCAACACGACGACGAGCAGCCCGATCGTGCGGACGGTGATGACCGCCTCGGGGATCACGGCCGGACACGCCTGCGAACCCGGGTTGACCGATGTGACCTCCACGAACGCGCACAGCGGCCGTGAGAACAGCCACATCGCCGCCGGGGCGATGATCGCGACGGCCGCCGCGATCCTGGCCATCGCCCACGTCCGGCGCGACGCGCCGTGCCACAGCTCGGCGACGAGGTAGGCGAGGGCCAGGATCAGGAACGGCAGGGCGGTGTAGTAGTGGTACTGGAACGCGGCGCGATCGATCCGGGCCCACGGGATCCACTGGGCGGCGAAGCCGACCGTGATGAGCGCCAGGGCGAGGCTCTTGCGGCGGTACGCCATGATCGAGGCGAAGGCGATCGCCGCGACCCCGAACCACCAGATCACGAGGCTGCCGGCATCGTAGATCGCGGCACTCGTGTTCCCGGCGAAGCTGTCCTGGTAGAACCAGACGGGCTTCAGATCGAACGGCCACGCCCACCACGGCGACGACGCCGCGTGCGCGCTGGACAACCCGTTGTGGTAGCCGTACATCTGCTGCGTCAGGGCCAGGAGCGTCTGCCCGTCGTGACCGGCCGGCCAGCCCTCCCAGAGCTGGTGGTTCTCGATGCAGCGCCCACGGGATGTACGAGACGACGTAGACCACGATCGGGACGACCAGGAGGCACGCGGCGGCCCAGACCACGGGCAGCCCGGCGAGCCAGCCCGGCCGCAGCCAGCCGTCGGGGCAGGGCTCGGGCGGCTCCAGCAGGCGGATCGGGTCGTCCGGAGCCGGGCGGCGGCGCGAGTGGCCCGAACCCCACCCGGCCGCTCGCCCAGAAGATCGCGTAGACGACGAGCGAGCCCGCCGACAGGGCGATGGCCGACGAGCAGCGGGGTCACCGTGACCGGGCCGAGCACGATCTCGCGATCGAGCTGACCGGTCCCGAGCGCCCCGAAGAACACGAGGACACCCGAGCGCCGCCGGTGCGAGCAGCGCGAAGCGCATCTCGTCATCGGACCAGGCGACCGGATGGAGGACGTTGACCACCGTCGCCACCAGCGTCAGCCCGACCATGATGATCAGGAACGTCAGGTTGCCGATCCCCTCCCCCTCCGGGACGCTGATCGCCATGTAGCCGAGGACGCTCGTGATGCCGATGAGCCCCAGGATCGCGACCGCCCGACCGAGGGCGCTGCGGGCGAGCAGCAACAGCACCAGCGCCCCGATGGCATAGGCCGCGACCCACTTCGATGCGAGCGCGAGACCGAGCAGCACGCCGATCACCGGCATCGCCACCCAGAACGCGGACCGGCCGCGCCACCAGCCCGTCCAGACCGCGGCGAAGACCGTGTACGCGGCCATGATGAACAGCCCGACGTAGACGTCGTTCATCCCGATCCGCGACTGGACGAAGAGCATCCCGTCGAGCAGCACGAGCGCGGCGACGATCCCCGCGACGAGCCGCCGCCGGAACAGGATCCGGGCGAGGAGGTACAGGCAGGCGGCCATGAGCACGCCCGCGATGACGCCCGGCAGACGCCAGGCGAACGCGTGCGAGCCGACGTCGATGCTCACGTTGGCGCCGTCCGCGCCGAACACGAGCAGCTGCTGGCGGTCGTCGCTGGCGTAGCGCGCCTCCACGTCCATGGCCCAGGCCGTCGGCTCCATCTCGACCGGCAGGGCCGCATCCGCGTAGACCGCGTCCTCCGCGTGCGGCTCGATGACATACACCGTCCACGGGCTGTCGGCCCCGCCGTCCGGCACGTGGCCCAGGATGTGGACCTGCTGGCTCGCGTCGTCGTACGCGACGCGGCTGCCGAGACCGGGCAACGTGTTCGCCCGCAGGTGTCGGGGTCCGTCCACGGCCGAGTCGCCACCGACGGCGACGACCTCGTACCGCGGCTCGACGGTGTCGCCGGCGGTCACGTACAGCTTCGGATCGCCGATGTCCAGGATCATCGCCATCCCGTGCGCGCCGCCGGCCATCGCGATGCTGGTCATGACCCCGCCCGTCGTCGGATCGATGAACGTGACGCCGTCCGCCATCGCGACGGCGACCCGCGGGAGATCGACGATGTCGACGCCCGTCGAGCTCGCCGGCCTCCAGCGCGGTGTCGAGCTCGGTGCGGGTCAGCTTGTCACCCGGGATGCCGAGCACGACCTGCGCGCCGGTGCCCTCCGTCAGGCGCGCCTCGAGGTCGGCGGCGTCGCCTTCGGTGATCTCGGCGAGGCGTGCCGCGACCGCCGCCGGATCCTCGACGGCCGCCGGATCGGCCACGATGGTCGCCCCGGTGCCTCCCGCCGACAGGTCGGCGATCCCGGCCATCGCCTTCGGTGAACAGGACCTCGCCGGTCTCGCTGTCGACGGCCGTCAGCTGGTCGTCCGAGGCGGCGATGATCGTGGCCCCGCCGTCGGCCACCAGCAGGTGCCGGACCGGGTGGTCCACGACCGCAAGGTCGGCGATGTCGTCGAGGACGGCACCCGACGCCGCATCCGCGAACAGTCCCTCGACGCCGCTGGTGCCGATGCGTCCGTCATCGAAGCCGACGACGAGCTGGAGCGCCTCCTGGTCGTAGGCGAGCGCCGACGAGCCGACCGCCGCGATGGTGCCGACGTGCTCGCGGGTGCGCAGGTCGAAGGTCCGGATCTCGTCGCCGGTCGCGATATGGAGACGCTCACCGGCGCGGTCGCCGGGCGCCTCGGGATCGTCGCGGCGTGGCTCGATGATGGCCGCGCGTGCCGGCACGCCGAGCTCGCTCTCGCCATCGACATGGTCCGCGCCCCAGAGGACGAGCCCGCCCGCCATCGCGTACTTGGCCAGGTGCGGATGCGTCCATTCGTAGATCTCCTTGTCGATGCCGTAGCGCCACGACTGCAGGAACTCGGTCGCGGTCCGTGCGTGATAGACCTCGTCGAAGTGCATCTGGTAGGGCTCCGCCAGCCGGAACAGGCGAAGGCCGAACGTGGCCAGCAGGAGGACGATGAGGATCCACACGTCGAGGCGGTCGAAGCGGCCGCCACGCTCGCCGACGAGCAGCCGGCTGCGGTCGGGCCGGATCGGTTGATCGCGGAAGCGAGCGCGGAACCAGCCGACGAATCCGAGGTCGGCGAAGGTCGTGGTCGGCGCCCAGCTGGGCATCCGGACGATCGGCGCCGGCGCGGCGGCGATCGTCGCGGCCGACGCGCCGGACACGGCCGCGGCGGATCCGGCAGATCCGGCGGGCGCGGGCACCAGCGCCAGCGGAGCCGACACGGCGCATGCTCGACCCAGCCCCGGCAGCCCCGCTCGCGATCGCCGACCACGGCGGGCGACGGCGGGGACGGCTCGGGCAGCGGTGACGATGCCGGTCACGTCCGATCCTCGGCCGGCGGCGACCCGGATCCCGCGGCGTCGATCAGCGCGGCCCGCCGGCCATCGCGCCGGATCGGGCCGCTGGCAGCGACGAGCTCGTCGGCCAGCCGTTGCCGGGCCCCGATCGCGGAGCTGCGCCAGCGCCCCAGATGAAGACGGCACCGTGGACCAGGGCGACCGTCGTCACGCCGAGCTCGGAGCGGAGGAGACCGCCGATCCCGAGCCAATCCTCGACCGATGGGTTGTCGGGGTAGAGCGTGGTCAGGACGACGTACATGTTCGCGAACGTCGCGATCGACAGGACGACGTACGCGATCCGCCAGCGACCGGACACGGCGAAGAGGATCGCCCCCATGGCGAAGAACGGGAAGCCGTAGCGCTCGTGGACGCGCGTCGGGACGACGAAGAAGGCGAGGGCGAGCAGCGCGAGGGCGACCAGCAGCGTCAGCCGGTCGGGGTGGCGTGCCGCGATCCACAGGATCAGCCCCATCGCGAGGACCAGCAGGACGGCGCCCAGGACGACCGCCGGGATGGCGCCGAACACCGCGACGCCGGCGCCGCAGGTGGCAGCCGGCATCCCGGCCGCATCGCACACCCAGGCGCCGGCGTTGGCCAGCGTCTCGCCGGTCTCGGAGGGGATCAACGCCCAGGGGTTGTACGCGTTCACGGTCACGTACGGGTAGCCGCCACCCGCCACGGCGATCTGCTCGACGAGGCCGGAGCGCACGAAGGGCGCCTCCGCGGTGAACTCGATGACCGACAGCCCGAACGGCAGGCACACGACGACCGCCGTGAGGAAGCCTGCGAGACCGGTCGTCACGATCCGCCACGGCTGCGCGCTGACCTGCCGTCCACCGCCGCCGGTCGGCCACAGAGCCCGCCGGATCGTGACGACCGCGACGAGCAGGACCAGGATGCCGAGCTGCGGTTTGATGATCGCGGCGATGACCGTGAAGATCGCCGCGCGTTCCGGGCGGTCACGCCAGAGCTCTCGCAACGCGAGCAGGACGAAGACGACCCCGAAGGCATCGACCTGCCCCCACACGACGCTGTCGAACCACGAGATCGGATTGAAGACCGCGACCGCGCCGGCAGCGAGGGCGAGGCGATCGCGCCCACCCAGCTCGCGGACCATCGACCAGACGAGCCACCCGATCGCGAGGTCGGCGAGGATCGGCGGGATCTTGATCAGATCGCCGACCCCGCTCTCCATCGCCTGCGCGGCCAGGCCGACCAGCCACAGGACGTACAGGTAGCCGGGCGTGTAGTCGTGGAAGAAATCGCGCTCGTAGAAGCCGTGCAGGCCTTCCGTGGCGAGGTTGTGCGCCCAGAAGCGGAACGCCTGGAGGTCGACCTCGAACCCGGAGCCTGGGAGCAGGTATGCGATGATGAGGCGGAGGGCGAGCCCGAGCGCGAGGATGATCAGGATCGCGCCAACGGCTCCCTGCGTCCCGGTCGACCGCGACGGCGCGCCCGTGCCTCGCTCGGACCCACCGGGTACGGGGCCAGTCACCGGGATAAGCGGCTCCTGCATGAGCGTGGGAAGGTGGATCGGAGCGTAGCACAGGGTCGCCCGGCGGACCCCGCGGCGGACGGGTGGCTCGATGCCCGGACGGAGCGCCGGCTGGTCATCCTCGCCGGCGTGCTGTTGGCCGTGGCGGCCGGCTCGATCTACCTCGCGACCCGGACCGACCGCTACTACGACCATTTCGTGTGGCAGGCCGCGGCATTCCTCGAGGGCCACGCGGCGATCCGCTACCCGGTCGCCGGGACGGCGGGTTCGTTCGGCAACGCCTTCTTCCAGGACGTCCTGCCTGTCGTATCGACCCGATGGCGTGTCGCGCGGCCTGCTCCCCTTCCCGCCCCTCCCGGCGCTGCTGCTCGTCCCGTTCGTGGCGATCTGGGGTCTCGCCACCGACGATCAGACGCTGTTCACGATCCTTGCCGCGGCGGACGTCGCGATCTGCTGGTGGATGCTCGGTCGGCTCCCGGTCCGAGCGCCGGTGCGGCTCGCGACGACGATCTTCTTCGCCTTCGGGACGGTCTTCTGGTACACCGCCCAGCTCGCCACGACGTGGTACCAGGCGCACATCGTTGCCGTCGGCCTGACGATGCTCGCCGTCGGTCTCGCGATCCGTGCGGACCCTGCGGCAGCCGATGACGAGCCGCCGTACGACGAGGTCGATGCAGGCACCGACGCGCCGCATGACCCTGTCGACGCCGACGCGCTCGCCGCCCCCACGCCGTGGCGATCCCGCCTGGCGATCGATCGGCGCCAGTTCCTGATCGGCCTGCTGTTCGGACTCGCGTGCACCGCACGACTGACCGTGGTCTTCGCCGCTCCATTCTTCATGCTCGTGGGCGCGGGTGGGACGTGGTGGCGGCGGAGCTGGTCCGCCGGGCTCGGGGCGGTCATCCCGGTCGCGCTGCTGCTCGGCTACAACCTCGTGACGGCCGGGCATCCGTTGCATCCGGCCTACGACTACCTCTACCAGCTCGAGTCACGCGCCTACACGGCCCTCGGCTACGAGCCGTCGTGGTCCGTCGAGGATCCGCGCTACCTGCCCCAGAACGCTGCGATCATGTTCCTCGCCCTGCCCGACGTGTTCCCGACGGCGTTGCCCGACTCACTGGGGGTCCACGACGACCCGGTGTGCACCGAACCTGGCGCCGCACGTGGCCTATTCGATATCGACTGTCCGCTCGCCGTGCCACGCGACATCGGCACGAGCGTGCTCCTGACGAGCCCCGCGTTCCTGCTGCTGATCCCGGCGCTCCGTCGCTACGGCCAGAGCCGGCTCGTCAGCGGCGCGGTGCTCGCGGTCCTGGCCGTGGTCATCGTCAACCTGATGCACTTCAGCCAGGGCTGGGTCCAGTTCGGCTATCGGTTCAGCAACGACGCCGTGCCGTTCGCCCTGCTCCTCGTGGCCATCGGGTTCGAGGCCCTGGTCGCGGGTGGCCGCCGCTGGGCCATGCCGCTCGGCATCGGCCTCGTGATCATCTCCGTGGCCGTCAATGCATGGGGCGTGGCGTGGGGCGTGCTGCTCGGGTGGTGAGGTCGTGAATCCGCGACGATCGATCCCGGCGGTCGCGGTCGCGATCGTCGCCTTCATCGGCGTGCGCGTCGCGCTGATGCCGGGCGTTGGGTTCTGGGACACCGGCGAGCTGCAGGTGGTCGGCCCGCTCATGGGGACCGCCCATCCCACCGGGTATCCGACGTATGTGCTGCTGGCGTGGCTCGCATCGATCGTCCTGTCGCCCTTCGGCGAGCCGGCGCTCCGGATGAACCTCCTGGCGGCGCTGTGCGTCGCGGCGGCCGCCGGGATCACGGTCGATCTCGTCCGGGCCCTGACGCGGTCCACGGTGCTCGGCGTGGTGGCGGGGCTCGGGTTGGCCTTCACCGAGGTCGTGTGGTCCATCGGCACGCATGCGGAGGCACACGCGCTCCACCTGCTGCTCGTCGTCGTCCTGGTGCGCCTGCTCGTGGCCTGGGAGGACGCTCGCGCGACCGGCGGGACCGGCCCGGCGGGCATGGGCGACACGACCGACACTGCCGGCACGCGCCGCGCCGAACGATTCCTGTCGCTGCGGCGGTCGTGTTCGGGCTGGCCGTCGGCAATCACTCGTTGACGCTCCTCCTCGCACTCCCGGTCGCGCTGTACGTCGTGGCCGTGGAGCCCGGGATCGTGCGTCGCCCGCGATTCGTGGCCACCTGCGCCGGCGCCCTGGCGATCACCGTGGTGCTCGTCTTCCTGGAGCTGCCCCTGCGCGCCGGACCGTTCCGAGCACCGCTCGTGTACGGCACGCCGCAGACCTGGGACGGGTTCTGGTACATCGTCCTCGCCGAGCAGTTCCGCGGCAGTCTCGTGGATCCGTTCGGCGACCTCAGCGGCAAGCTCGCCGACCTCGCGAACCGCGCTGTCGTGGCGTTCGGACCGCTCGCCGCGCTCGTCCCGCTCGGCCTCGTGGCGGCGATCCTCCGCCGGCCCCGCTACGCCCTGCTGACCGGCTCGGCCGCCCTGATCACCTGCTTCTTCGCGGCGTCCTACACCAACGCCGATATCGAGCGCTACTACCTCGTGCCGGTCTTCATCGGCTGGACCTGGCTGGCGATCCTCGGCGCGCTCGCGATCGACGCGGTCGGCGCGGCGCTCGGGGCCGACCCCACCAGCGACGAGGAAGCGCGGGTGGCCCGCGAGGGTGCGCAGCGGTGGCCCCGACGCCGCGCAGGTGCTGCTCGCCGTGGCCCTCGCGGTGATCCTGCTCGCTCCGACCGCCCTGGCGCTGGAGGCCCGCCACGCCCGCGTGGACCGGTCGCGGGACGACACGGCGGCGCGCTGGGTCGACAACGCCCTGCTCGAGATGGCGCCCGACGCGATGGTCCTGTCGTGGTGGAGTTACTCGACGCCGCTATGGTACGCACAGCATGTCGAGGGTCGACGGCCGGACGTGGCCATCGTCGACGATCGCACCCGCCTCGACGAACACCTTGGAGAGCTCACCGACGTGATCGACGCCAACCTGCCCGTGCGTCCCGTGTACGTGATCCGCCTCGACCCGGCGGAGCTGCGCCTCCTCGATGAGCGCTACGTCCTCGATTTCCTCGACGGCCAGGACGCCTCCGGCCTGACGCGCGTCGTCGGCCCGCGTGAGGCGGGCGCGTGACCGAGCCGACGACTGCCCGGGTCCCGCGCCTGTCGTATTTCTTTCCGGCGCACAACGAGGAGGCCAACCTCGAAGGGCTGGTGGAGGAGGCGCTCGCGGCGCTGCCGGCGCTCGCCGACACGTTCGAGATCATCGCGGTCAACGACGGGTCGCGCGACCGGACCCAGGCCATCGCGGACGAGCTGACCGCACGGCATCCGGGCATCGTGCGAGCGGTCCATCATCCGACCAACCTCGGGTACGGCGCGGCCCTGCGCTCGGGGTTCGGGGCCGCACGCTTCGACCTCGTCGCGTTCACGGATGGGGATCGCCAGTTCAAGGTCGCGGACCTCGGCCGGCTGACGGCGCGTCTCGCCGCCGACAGACCGGCCCGACGTCGTCGCCGGCTTCCGGATCAAGCGCGCCGACCCGCTCATCCGGACGATCTACGCCCGCGCCTACCGGCTGGCGAACCGCATCTTCTTCGGCCTCCGCGTCACGGACGTCGACTGCGCGTGCAAGCTCTTCCGGCGCGAGGCGCTCGAGGGCCTTGCACGTCGAATCGGGCGGCGCGTTCTTCTCCGCCGAGCTGCTCATCAAGCTGCGGGCGGCCGGCGCCTCGGTGGTCGAGGTCGGAGTCCCGCATTACCCGCGGACCGCCGGATCGCCGACGGGTGCGAAACCGACCGTGATCCTGCGCGCGGTGCGCGACTTCTGGTGGCTTCGGCTGCGGATGTGGGTGAACCGCGGCCGGGCGCTGCGGCGCGGCGGGCCGATCCTCGGCGAGACGCTCGAGGGCTAGCCCGTCCGGCTGTCGGCGTCCGGATCCACGTCGAGCGAGTTCACGAACTCGCGGAAGACATCGAGTCGCTCGTCGACGATCTGCTCGCCCGTGGTCTCGAGATAGCCACCGGTCTCCTCGCCGTCCTCGCCAAGGCCGCCGTCAGCGCCCAGGCCCGCCTGCTCGAGCACGGCTTCCGAGGCGAAGATGGGCGCCCCGACCCGAACCGCCAGCGCGAGCGCATCGGACGGGCGCGCGTCGACCTCCCCGGTGTGGCCGTCACGCTCGACGAACAGCCGCGCGTGGAACGTCTCGTCGGCGAGCTCGGAGATCACGACCCGGGCGACCCGGGCGTCGAGCGCCTCGAGCGCACTCGCGAACAGGTCGTGGGTGAGGGGGCGCTCGGGCGTCAGTCCCTGGAGGCGCATCGCGATCGAGCTCGCCTCCCATTGCCCGATCCAGATCGGCAGATACCGCTCGCGACCGGTCTCCTTGAGGATGACGACGTGGCGGCTGGAGAGCATGTGGACCCGAACGCTCTCGACGACCATCTCGATCAGTCCGTCGTCCATGGCGTGATTATCCCACGGCCGCCGGCTCGGCCGGCTCGCCCGCGGTCATCCGCCCGCCCCGCGACCGGCCGGACCACCAGCGGATGATGCCGGCGACCACCGCCCCGAACACGAACCCGCCGATATGGGCGAAGAAGGCGATCCCGCCGCCCATCTCGGTCGCCCCGATCGTGGCGATCCCGTCGATGAGCTGGAGCACGAACCAGAAGGCGAGGACGATGACGGCCGGCACGTCGATGAGCTGGTAGAAGAACCCGAGGAACACGAGCGAGGTGATGCGGGCTCGCGGGAACAGGACGAGGTACGCGCCGAGGGTGGCGGCGATCGCGCCCGATGCCCCGATCGTGGGGACGGTCGATGTCGGATCGATCCACACCTGGGCCAGCCCGGCCACCACGCCGCCCGCGAGGTAGAAGCCGAGGAACGCGACCCGCCCCAGTCGGTCCTCGATGTTGTTGGCGAAGATCCACAGGAACAGCAGGTTGCCCAGGACGTGCAGCCAGCCGCCATGCAGGAACTGGCTCGTGATCAGGGTCACCGTCTCGAACGACGCCACGTCCCCGGCGGCCCACGCGGCCGTCAGCTCCGCGGGCACGACGCCGTAGGTCGTGATGAAGGCGTCAAGGGCCGCGGATCCGCCGCTCGCCAGCAGCCCGAGCTCCCACGCGAAGACCACGAAGCTGGTCAGGATGAGCCCGATCGTCACGAACGGCTGGCGCCGCGTCGGGTTGGCGTCGCGCAGCGGGATCATGGCGCCCCGCCAGGCTACGGCGTCGTCGGCTCGGCCGAGGCTTCCGCGCTCGCGTCCGGGTCGCCCGATGGGGCGCCGCTCGCGTCGGGTGTCTCGAGCGACCCGAGCGTCGCCTCGTGCAGCCCCGTCGGCGACACCCAGAAGACGGTCGGGGGCGCCTCGTCGACGCCGGGGACGACGTACATCCCGCGCAGGTCGTCCCAGCTCGGGCCGTCCTCGGAGGCCGGGCTGTCGAGGCGATACTGGGCGACGTACTCGGCGTTGGCCTTGTCGACGGCGACGACCCGTTCGTTCGGCTTGTCGTAGCCGTACACGATGCCCTCGCGCTGCCCGCCCCAGCCCGTCAGCAGGCTGAACACCGGCGCCGGGCGCAGGAGGACGTCGTCGGGCAGCCCGGCGTCCCAGCCGTCGTTCTTGCCGCGGGTGAACCGCTCGAGGAGACCGCCCTCGGCGATGAAGATGTCGCCATCGATGTAGAGCGACTTCATCTGGTCGACGGCACGGGCGGTGGCCAGCCAGCCGGTCGCCGCGGCCGGGAAGCCGCCGCCATCCGCGGCCGGGGAGTACGCCCGGATCTGCTGCTCCGAGGGGTCGACGACGTAGAGGTTGTAGAGCCCGCGATCGACGTCTCGCAGGAACGTCCCGATGGCGGCGATGTCGTCGCCCCAGCCGCGCGATCCGTTGACGCTGACCTTGCCGAGCGTGCCCTTGCCCGCGTCGTTGGACGGGCGCCAGCGCCACAACACGTTCTTCGCATCGAGGATGAGCAGGTCGCGTCCGCCGACGGCGAGGAAGCGCGGCTCCGCGACCTTCGTGTCGCCGACCTCGCGGCCCGCGCGCAACACGGCCGTCGCCTTCTTGCGCTTGAGGTCCACCCGGTAGACGGTCTTGGTCGTGCCATCGATGACGTATGGGGCGCCGTCAGGCCCGCGGACCAGGGCGTGCAGGTCGAACGGCTCGGCGCCCTCCTCCGGGGTGAAGGCGAACAGCTCGGCGGAGGTGATGGGCACCACGCCGGCCAGCTGGTCCAGCCCGTCGATGACCTTGGCCCGCAACGGATCGACGACCCGCGCACTGACCTTGGCGGTCTCGGCCTTCTCGAGCTCCTCGTATGCCTCGGTCAGCAGGTTCCTGGCTTCGTTCGGGTCGTCCTCGATGAGGTCGATCCCGGGGCCCGACACCTCGGCCAGGTTGGCGCGCGCCTTGTCGAGCGCGGCCTGGCCGGCGTTGACCGACCCGATCGCGCCCTCCTGGTCGGTACCGCCGAAGGCGTAGACCGCGAGACCCAGCCCGCCGACCACGGTGATGAGCGCGAGTGCGGCGACCGCCGCCCGGCGCTGCGTCTCGCGCCGGGACGCCAGCGGCGTCACCCGGCGGTAGGCCGGCTTGCGCCGGGGCATCAGCTCCTGGACGCGGCCCACGACCCGTTCCAGCGCCCCGCCGGCGGCCTCCCGGGCGTTGCCGGCGGCGGCGGTCATGCGCGGCGGCGCCTGCCTGCACGTTGTCGGCCAGCGGGATCGGCGAGCGGTCCGGCGCACCGGCAAGCGGCTCTGACGGGCGGACCGGGACGAGGGTCCGTGCCCGCGTGGTCGGCGCGACCTCGGTCGCCTCGAACGCGATCGCGCCGTCGCGACCCGGAGCCGTCGGCCGCCACGAACCGCTGGTGGAGGTGCTCCATCGCGGACTGCGGGTGGAGCGTGAGCATCGCGTCCTTGAGCTCGTCCGCCCCGAGCCGCGCGACCATGTTCGGGCGAGACGAGCACGAGCGAGTCGCCGACCGAGATCTCGCCACGCCAGACGTCGGGTTCCAGGCCGCTCGACGGCAGGCCGCGTTCGCGATGCGGGTCCGGCAGTGTCGAGAGGCGCGCCTGGCGGATCAGGTACGCCTCGGCAGGGCCGACCGTGGCGACGTACATCTCGTTGCCGCGGACGACCGCGACGCCGACGCCGATCGGGCCGTTGCCCTCGGGCGAGCGCAGTCCGAGCCGGTCGGCCTGGTGGATCAGTCGCTTGTTGGCCGTGGCGATCGCCTTCTGGAGGCAGACCCGGATCCCGGCGGACTCGTCGTAGTAGTACTCGTTGCGGATGGTCTCGGCGGCGAGGCGCGTCGCCTCGAGCGCGTGGCGCGAGCTCACCCGCGAGGTCACGAGCAGGTAGAGGTGCCCCTTGGAGCGCGCGACCGAACCCACGCTCGGCTCGACGACGACGAGCGTGTCGGGCGAGTCGGGGAGGCGGTCATGCTCGGCGACGAGACCGAGCTTCAACTGGAGTCGGGCGGCCATGCGGGCGTCTCGTAGATATGGACGGGCGACGGGACGATCCAAGCCGGATCGGCGGACACTCGCCCCGAGATGGCTGGCAGGTGTCGGGGATTATACGCGGGGACCTGCGCGGCGGACGTGGACACGCAGTTCCGCGCACGCCGATGCCCCCCGGCGCGCTCGCGAAGGCCGTCAGGAGCTCGGGCGCCCGCAGGCGCAGCTCCTGGGCGACGATCGGCGCATCGGCCTCGACATCGATCGCGAACCCCTCGAGCCGGATGACGCGGCACGACCCTGCCGCGGCGGGCACGCGCTCCCCGACGAGCCGCTCGAACGTCGCGATCGCGCGGGCCAGCCGCAGCTCGTCCTCCAGGCCCAGCTGCGCGGGCGGCATCGGGGATGAGGTCGCCGACACGCGTCATCGGGCGGCGCCGGCTGGTCATGCGGGTCCCGGTCCGCGGGTGAGGGTCGCGCCATCGGGCTCGGCACGGACCTCCCAGGTCGTCGCGATGGCCCGCAGGCCCGGGTCGAGGTCGTCGAGGGTGGTCGTCGTGACGAACGCCTGTGGCAGCGCCGCGATCCGTCGCACGAGGTGGGCCCGCCGGTCCGGGTCGAGCTCGCTGAAGACGTCGTCGAGCAGGAGCAACGGGGCGCGGCCGTCGAGGGCGGTGAGCAGGTCGAGCTCGGCGAGCTTGAAGGCGAGGATCGCCGTCCGTTGCTGGCCGCGCGACGCGAACCCGGCGAGCTCGCGACCACCGAGCTCGAACGCGATGTCGTCACGATGCGGCCCGACGAGCGTGGCCCCGTTCCAGACCTCCTTGTCGGCCGTCTCGACGAGCCGACGCGCCAGGGCCTCACGCGGCGTCTCGCCGGCCAGCGTCGGGGCGTTGGTCACGTAGCGGAGCGTGAGACCGTCGGCGGCCTCGTCCGGGGCGATCTCGCGATGCGCCGCGGCGAGCGGCTCGGCGATCGCGTCGAGCAGGGCGAGCCGGGCCTCGACGATCCGTCCGCCGGTCTCGAGGAACGAGCCGTCCCAGAACCGGAGCTGGTCGCGGGTCGCCGTCTCCTCGCGGATGGCGCGCAGCAGGCTGTTGCGCTGCTGGAGCGTCCGCCCGTACGTGGCGAGATCGTCTGCGTAGGCCGGCGAACGCGCGGCCGCCAGGCTGTCGATCGCGGTCCGCCGCAGCGACGGCGAGCCGATGACGAGCAGCATCTCCTCGGGCGCGAACAGCACGACCCGCAGCGTCCGTCCCAGCACGCTCGAGCGCCGGCCGACGCCGTTCATCCGGATCCGTTTGCGCCCGCCGCTGCCGTCGGCCCCGGAGCGCGTGATCGCGACCTCCAGCACCTCGCCACCGACGTGGCCCTCGACCCGCCCGACGGGCTGGCCCCAGCGGATCAGCTCCCCGTCGGCCGACGTCCGGTGCGAGCGCCCCCAGCCGAGCAGGGCGATCGCCTCGAGCAGGCTCGTCTTGCCCGCGGCGTTCGGTCCCCACACGAGGTGCGGCCCGGGCGCGAACGTCGCCTCCAGCGTCACGTAGCCGCGCAGGTCCGTGCGCCGAGATCGAATCAAGCACGTGGTACCGGCACCCTCAACAGTGAGCTGCCGCTCGCGCTCCGAGGTCCGAGGGGGAGCTCCGCGACCCCATCGGCCCGAGGATCCGACGATCTACGAGGTCGTCCGGACCGGCATGACGACGTGCACATAGTGGTCATCGCCGATCGGCTTGAAGACGCCGGGTGAGAGCGGCCCGTTGAGCTCCAGGGCGAACTGGTCGGCCGTCACGTTGGTCAGCACGTCGGCGAGGTAGCGCGCGTTGAACGCGATCGTCGTTCCGTCGCCTTCGACCGCCGCCTCGACCTGGCCGACATGGTCGCCGACCTCCGCGTTCGCACTCACCGTGATCCCGTTCTCGCCGTCCCCGCCGATCTGGAGCTTCACGATGTTGGCCGATTCATGGGCGATGAGCGCCGCCGGGCGGACGGCGCGCAGCAACTCCTCGCGATCGAGCACCGCGCGTGTCGCATGGGCCTGCGGCATGACCTGCTGGTAGTTCGGGAACTGGCCGTCGATGAGACGGCTCACGAGATCGATCCCGTCGAGGTGGAACAGCACCTGGTTGCGACCGGCGGCGAGGACCACCTCGACCGGGTCGTCGACGTCGGCGAGCACCCGACCGAGCTCGGTCAGCGCCCGGGCCGGGATGACGACGCTCGTCTCGGGCACGGGATCCAGGATCGGCAGGGTCTTGACCGCGATCCGGTAGTTGTCGGCGGCGGCGAGTGTGAGCTGGTCGCCCTCGAATCGGGCCAGGACCCCGGTGAGGATGGGTCGCGCCTCGTCGCTGGCAGCCGCGAAGGCCGTCTCGGCGAGGGCGCGTCGGAGGACGTTCTGCGCGATCCGCGTGGTGGGCCGGTCGCCCGCCGTCTGGATCGCCGGGAACTCTTCGGCGTCGATGCCCTTGATGTGTGTCTGGAACCGGCCGGCCTTGACGTGCAGCGTGTCGCCAGCCGTCACCTCGAGCTCGACCTTGTCGCCGGCCGGGAGCGAGTTGACCAGGTCGGTCAGGAGCTTGGCCGGGACCGTGGTCGCCCCATCCTCGTCGATCTTGCCCGGGACCCAGTAGGTGATCCCGATCTCGAGATTGGTCGCGGTGAGCTTGAGACCGGCATCCTCGGTCTTGAGCAGGACGTTCGCCAGGACCGGCAGGGTGCTCCGGTTGGACACGGCGCGGCTGACGACGGACAGGCCGCGCGCCAGGTTCTCCTGCATGACCGAGAGTCTCACGTCGGGTTCACTCCAGACAATGATTGCGGATGGGATCGCGGGGTCGACCGGGGGTCGAGACGGGCTGGTCGCGGGTTCGAAGCGACACGGGCCGGGCCTCCACCGGGTCGTGGGTATCTTCTCTCTATCTTCTCACTCCGTCATCACCGTCATCATGGTGTGGACCGCGTGGATGGTCGTGCGTGGTCGTGCGGCGATCGACGGTGGACCATGACGGGTGCCCCGTGGACGGGACGCCGCCATCCGGGGGCACGCCCGGGGACCCACGGTGGACAGCGGACCCCGCCGGCGCGGGCGACCGCCGGATCGGCCCTGATCGTCCACCTCGACCCGGCCGCTCGCCCACGCGCCGCGGCCGAGATGTCCACAGTGGGAGACGGTTGTCCACCGCCAGACAGGGGTTATCGACAATCCCGGGGTCGCACGGGTGCCCGGACCGACCGTGGCGGGCCGGCGCTCAGTCGGCGTAGATGAGCTCGCGGACCGCGGCGATCTCCCGGCGCAGCTCGTCATTGACGGCGATCTCGCGGGTGATCTTGTCGCAGGCGTGCAGGACCGTCGAATGGTCGCGATGGCCGAGCTCGGCGCCGATGCGCAACAGCGAGACGTCGGTCTCCTCGCGCATCAGGAACATGGCGATCTGGCGCGGCATCACGATCGCCTTGTCGCGCTTCTGGCCCTGCAGGGCGTCCATCGGCACGCTGTAGTAGTCGGACACGGCGCGGGCGATCCGCTCGGGCGTGACCTGGCGCTTCTTGGGGTTGTACAGGACGTTCGAGAGGACGGCCTGGGCCAGCTCGATCGAGATGGGCATCGCGCCCATGCTGGCGTAGGCGACGATCCGGTTGAGCGCGCCCTCGAGCTCGCGGATGTTGCTCACGACCTTGCGCGCGATGAACTCGATGACGTCCGACGTGATGGGGACCGCGCCTTCCTCGGCTTTCGCCCGAAGGATCGCGATGCGCGTCTCCAGATCAGGTGCCGTCAGGTCGGCGATCAGTCCCCACTCGAACCGACTGCGCAGCCGCTCCTCGAGGGTCAGGATCGCCTTGGGCGGACGGTCGGACGAGAGCACGATCTGCTTGCCGTCCTCGTGGATGGCATTGAACGTATGGAAGAACTCTTCCTGCGTCCGCTCCTTGTCGGCGATGAACTGGATGTCATCGATGAGGAGGAGGTCGATCCGCCGATAGCGGGACCGGAACTCGTCGATCTTGCCCTGCTGGATGCTCGTGATGAACTCGTTGGTGAACTTCTCGGACGTCGCGTAGACGACGCGCTTGCGCGGGAAGCGGGCCATCACCTGGTTGCCGATCGCGTGCATCAGGTGGGTCTTGCCGAGGCCGACCCCGCCGTACAGGAACAGCGGGTTGTAGGCATGGCCCGGGCGTTCGGCGACGGACAGGCTGGCCGCGTGGGCCAGGCGGTTGGCCGAACCGACGATGAAGTTGGCGAACGTGTAGCGCGGATTGAGGTTTGTCGCGCCACCCTCACCACCGACCCGGGTCGGCTCCACGCGGACGTGCTGGCTCGGTTGCGCGGCTGCGGTCGGCGCCTGGCTCCCGACGGTGGCGGCGCCGTCGCTCGGTGTCTCGCCGGCGCCCGCCGGGGCCGCGACGACGAACTCGACCTGGACGCTGTAGCCGACGATCCTGGCGAGGGTCTGGCTGATCAGCGAGCGATAGCGGGTCTCGAGCCAGTCCTTCGCGAAGCCGTTGGGGACGGCGATCCGGAACCGATGCTCCTCCACGTCCACCAGTCGCGTGTCGCGCAGCCAGGTCTCGTAATTGGCCGGGGACAGCGATACCTGGAGTTCACCGAGAGCCGCTCGCCAGACCTGTTTGGCATCCATTCGATCGATGGGACCCTGAACTACGGTGGTCGTGGATAGGTAGCGACTGACCACGTCCGTGGTCGGGGAACCTGGGTCCGCGAGTGTCTCGAGGTACCCATGCCGGCGATCCGGGCGTTGCGGTCCCGGGACCCTCGAACGCGAGGTGACCGGGTCTCCCGTGGCGTCCCGGCGCCGAGGGCCCGGAGAGGATAGCACCGCCGCTCGGGCCGTCGCAAGGCGATTCTCCGATACTCCCATGGGGTATCCGAACTCGCCAGCTCCCGAGCGCCGAACGTCGCGACCCGGACCCCCGAGCGCCCAGGTCGATGGGTTCCCAGGACCCGGATCCGGCGGACGACGCCGTTCGCCGAGCACGCACTCGCGCGCGCACGAGCGCCGACGGGTCTCGCGCGCCGGTCCGTGGCGTTTGACACCCCTTCGGGGCCGGGCATATCATCCGCCGGACGACGACGCGCCATGCGCCCCGTGGGGTGCCGGCGCGTTTGCGTGCCTTTAGGGGAAGACGGATGCGACCGTCCCCGAGGCCGGATGGAGAGGATCCCCAGTCCCGATGAAGCAGACCTACCAGCCCAAGAAGCGCCATCGCGCCAAGGAACACGGCTTCCGCGCCCGCATGAAGACGACAGCGGGTCGCCGCATCCTGGCTACCCGGCGGGCTCGCGGTCGGAAGCGGCTGACGGCCTGACGACCGGGCGCGGCATACCCACGCCGCGACTCGCGATGCTCTCCCGCCCGCAGGACTTCGCGGCGATCCAGGGTAGAGGGACGACCAAGTCCAACCCCCTGTTCACCGTCCGGTTCGTGCGGACCGACCTCGAGACGACCCGTTTCGGCCTTTCGACCGGCCGCCGCCTCGGCGGAGCAGTCGAAAGGAATCGGGTCCGTCGACGTCTCCGCGAGGCGCTCAGGGTGATGGCGCCCTCGTTCCAGCCCGGCTGGGACGTCCTCATCATCGCCCGGCCCGCGATCGTCGAGGCCGACCACGACGCGCTGGTCGGAGCGTTGCACCGGACGCTCGTCCGGGGCGGCGTGCTCGGAGGGTCCAGTCGATGAAACGGATCGGGATCGGGCTCATCAAGCTCTATCGCATCGTGTTCGCCTGGTTGCCGGCGTCGTGCCGCTTCGAGCCGACGTGCTCGCGCTACACGGAACAGGCGATCGAGAAGTACGGACTACTGAAAGGGAGCTGGATGGGCGCGAAGCGCATCGCTCGCTGTCACCCCTGGAACCCGGGTGGGTATGACCCCGTTCGCTGACGCGGCTCGCCGCTCGTGATCGCGCTCCGCCAGACGCTGCGCCGGCTCGCCCCGGTGCTGTTCCTGCTCCTCGTCGCGTTCGTGGTCGCCGCGTGCATCCCGGGGACCACCCCCACCGGCTCCGACGGTCTGCCCATCACCCCGTCTCCGGCACCGCCCCTCGAGCCGGCCAAGCCCGGGGCCGACCCCATCAGCCTGCTCGCCTGGTTGTTCACGCCGATCTTCCAGGTGATGTTCATCATCCTGATCGCGGTCTACCAGTTCCTCGCGAACCTCGGACTGGCCGGCGCGATCGCCTGGGCCATCGTCGTGCTGACCCTCATCGTCCGCGCGGTGCTCATCCCCCTCTACCGCAAGCAGCTGGTGTCGCAGCGACGGATGCAGCTCCTCCAGCCGGAGCTGCGCGAGATCGGGAAGCGCTACAAGGGCGACTCGATGAAAGTCCGGATGGCGCAGCAGGAGCTCATGAAGGAGCGCGGCGTCAATGCGCTGGCGGGCTGCCTCCCGCTCCTCCTCCAGCTGCCGCTCCTGTTCATCATGTATTCGGTCATCCAGAACGGCCTGACGAACGTCGACCCGACCGCGATGCTCACCGTGTTCGGCGTCCAGGTCGTCGACATCCAGTGCACGAACATCAACCCGGCCACCGGCATGCCGGATGCGGCGCTCGGCCCCTGCATCAATTCGGAAGTGCCGATCCTGGGCGACATCGCCATCCCGCAGACGCTGTTCTCGATCGTGGGGATCGGGGTCAGCGTGCTGGCCATCATCTCGGCGCTGCTCCAGCTCGTCCAGTCGCGGATGATGCTGCCCGCCGCCGATCCCGAGAACGACGACCCGAACGCCCGCATCCAGCGCCAGACGATGCTGTTCCTGCCACTCATCTCGGTCGTGTACGGCGGCTTCCTGCCGGCTGGCCTGTTCATCTACTGGATCACGGCGACGATCTTCTCGATCATCCAGCAGTACCTGATCGTCGGCTGGGGGGCGATGTTCCCCCTGTTCGGGTGGACGCCCGCCTTCGCCGTCGATCACATCCCGAAGTTCCCGGTGGCCATGCCACCCCCACCAGAGCCCGGCAAGCGTGCGGCCATCCTGACCGACGCCGAGAAGAAGACGACGGCTGACAAGACGATCCGCCCCCGCGAGCGGGGCCGTCAGGGCCGGCGAGGGAGACGACGCTGAACATGAGTGCCTACAAGGAATTCACCGGCAAGACCGTCGAGGAGGCCCTGCGCCTTGCGCGCGAGGAGTTCGGGGCGGAGCTCAACGACCTCGATTTCGAGATCCTGACGCCCGGCAGCCGTGGCGTGCTGGGGATGGGCGCCGAGCCGGCGCGCATCGTCGCCGCGCCGCGCGCCGCCCTGGGTGGCGCCGCGCCGAAGCGCGACGCCGCGGCATCGACGCCGCTCCCGCCGCCCCCGCCGGCTCGCGATCGCGAGCCGGATGACCGCCCGCCGCGCCGGGACGACCGACCCCGCGACGACCGGCCGCCTCGTCAGGCCGACCGCCCGCGCGACGATCGACCCCGTGAGGATCGCCCGCCGCGCCGCGACGACCGCCCCCCGCGCCGCGACGACCGGCCACCCCGGCGTGACGATCGTGGCCCGCGCCGCGCCGCGCCGCAGGACCTGTCCGCATCGGAGGCCGCCGAAGTCGCGGCCGCCCGGGGCTCACTGGCCGCCGAGCGCGCGGACCTCGAAGCGGCCGAAGCCTCGCCCGAGGCCCTTGCCGCCGGCCAGCGCATCCTGGAGACCCTCATCGGCCACCTCGGGTTCGAGGCGGGCGTCGAAGTGGCTGCCGGCGAGACGAGCCGCCTGAACGTCGTCGCCCAGGGCGACGACCGCGAGGCGCTCGGTGCGCTCATCGGGCGCAAGGGCGAGCGCCTGTCCGCCCTGCAGCATCTCGTCAACCTGATGCTGTCGAAGGAGATGGGGGCGTGGACCCGGGTCCTCGTCGACGTCGAGGACTATCGGGGCCGTCGCGAGCGCCAGCTCCGTGAGCTTGCCGATCGCGCCGCGGCCCGCGTCGTGGAGACCGGCAAGATGCTCCAGCTCGAGCCGATGCCGGCCCTGGAACGACGCTGGATCCACCTCACGCTGCGCGATCACCCGGGTGTCGCCACGCAGTCCATCGGCGAGGAGCCGAACCGTCGCGTCGTGCTGGTCCCGCGGGCCGGCTGACCCAGCGGGGAACACGGACGTCGGGGACATCGTCACGGATGCAACGCGCCTGTCGTCTTGTGATGACCCATTCCCGCACGAGTCCCACGTCGTCGGCTGATAGGATGTCGCTCCCATGACCACGACCACGCCCGAGACCATCGCCATCGGTGTCGAACCGCTGCGGCGCCCGTCGTCGCGGCTTCGGTTCGCGGTGGCGTTCCTGATCGGGCTGATGCTGGCCCTGGCCGTGGGTGTCGGCGCGATGTACGCCTACGACCAGCAGTACCTCGGACGGGTCCTGCCGGGCGTCAGCGCCGGCGCGGTCGACCTGTCCGGACTCGACCCGACGACGGCGGCCGATCGGCTTCGGGCCGAATACGCCTCGCTCTCGGAGGGCGAGGTCGTGCTGATCGGGCCCGAGGGCGAGCACTCGATCCCGTTCGAGTCGTTCGGCCGACGCGTGGACGTCGATGCGATGGTGGCCGATGCCATGGCCATCGGTCGCGATGGCAACCCGGTCGAGCGCGTGATCGCCGATGCGCGGACCGCGCTTCGCGGCGCGACCATCGAGCCCCGCGTGACCTACGACCCGGACGCGCTCGCGGCACAGATCTCCGACTACGCGGCATCGCTCGCCAAGCGGCCGAAGAACGCGGCTGTCGTGCGGCCCGAGGAAGGCGCCTTCCAGCTCGTGCCAGGTGCCGCCGGCCGTGAGGCCGACGCGACCGTACCGATCTCCACGACGCTCGCCGCCATCGGCGACCTCGACGCCCCGGCGCGCATCGAGGTCCCGGTCCCGGTGAGTGCCGTGCTGCCGGCCGTCACCACGATCGAGGCGCACCTCGCCCAGTCACAGGCCGAGCGCATCGCCGCGCGCCTGTACCTCGACATCGACGGCGTGAAGGGCGACAAGCCCTACATCAGCGCGACGAAGCTGCGGACCTGGGTGAAGTTCACCGCGACCGCGGACGGCGGGCTCGTCCCGTCCATCGACACGACCGAGCTGGCGGCCACGGTCAAGAAGCTCGCCAAGAAGATCGACAAGCCCGCGGTCAACGCCTCGTTCAAGACGAACGGCGGCAAGATCACCGGCGTCACGCCGAGCAAGGCCGGCTACAAGCTCGACCAGGACGCGACCGTCAGCAAGATCGAGACGATGCTCGCGTCGCGCGCGGCCGGCGCCGCGACCGCCACCGTCGAGCCCTCGCTCAAGGTCACCAACCCCGTCCTGACGACGGCCGAGGCCAAGGCCGCCCGGCCGAAGATGCGCAAGATCTCGAGCTGGACGACGTACTTCCCGATCACCGAGAAGAACGGGTTCGGTGCGAACATCTGGATCCCCGCCCGGCTGATCGACGGCTACGTCGTCGCGCCGCGCGCCACCTTCGACTTCTGGGACGCGGTCGGGCCGGTCACCCGCGCGCGTGGCTACCGCCAGGGCGGCGCGATCATCAACGGGCGCACCGAACCGCAGGGCGCGCTCGCCGGCGGGATCTGCTCGTGCTCCACGACGCTGTTCAACGCGGCGCTGCGGGCGGGCTACGAGATGGGCGCCCGGCGCAACCACTACTACTACATCGACCGCTATCCGCTCGGCCTCGACGCGACGGTCTTCATCAGCGGCTCAGGCGTCCAAGCAGACGATGTCGTTCACCAACGACACCAACTACCCGGTCCTCATCCGCGGCTACCAGATCCGGGACGGCAGCGCGGGCTACGTCAGGTTCGAGATCTACAGCGTGCCGACCGGCCGGAAGGTCTCGTTCAGCCGGCCGATCGTGAAGAACGTCCGCCACGCGACCGACACGATCCAGCGCACGTCGTCGCTGCGGCCGGGCCAGTCGAAGCGCATCGAGTACCCGGTCGACGGCAAGCAGGTCTGGGTGACGCGCACGGTCCGCGATCGCAAGGGCAACGTGATCCACAAGGATCAGTACTACTCCAATTACCAGCGCATCACGGGCGTCACCCTGGTCGGACGCGCCGCCGACTGACCGATCCGTCGCGAGCGGAGCCGCGGCACGGCGCCCGCTATGGGATCGTCTCGACCAGCAACCGCGGTGCGCGAGCGCCTTGGAGCGACGACACCACCAGTGCGTCGCCCGACGTTGGCCGCAGGACAAAGCCGTACGCACCGTCGCCATCGACGACGGACGTGACGTCGAACTCCGCCCACGTGCCAGCCACCAGGGCGCCGACGTCGTCAACCGCGGTGCCGGTTGGGCCGGGTCTCGTTCGCCACGTGATGGTCCTGCCAGACCAGGCGGTCGTCGTGGGTCGGACACGCGGGCCGTCCCGGGTTGTGTTGGTCACCCAGAGGCGGATCACAGCGCGATCGACCTTCCCGGTCACGGTGGTGACTCGAAACCGCAGGTAGGCATGACGATCAAGGCCGTTCCCCGTGTCACCATCGACCACGAGACTGGGTGACGCCCCGAACCTGGTCGATGGCCTGGCTTGATCGACCGTCGCGTCCGAGGATGCGAGGAATGAGGCCCGGGTGCGCGGCGGCGGCGCGCCGTGGGTCGAACCGGTGCCACTGTCCTCGAAGGTGACGCCGGCGATCGGATCGAAGTCCCATGCGTAGTGGCTGGCCCCGAGGGTCAGTTTGAGCACGCCATGGGCCACGGCGAACACCTGGCTGTTGGGCTCGCTGGATCGGAGCGCTCGCAGAGCGACGCCACCCGTGCCGACAACGAACTGTCGGATGCCATGGGTCTCATCGAGGCGCCCCCATGGGTCCTGCGGCGCGAACCGCTCGTAATCGTGATCGTGCCCGTTGAGCACCACGTCGGCGCCGGCCGCATACAGGACATCCCAGAACGCCTGGACCGACAGGTCCGGTCCATGGGCGCCGGAGCTATATCGCGGATGGTGCCAATAAGCGAGGACATTGGCCTTTGCGTGCGCAGCGAGGTCGGCCCTGAGCCACGACACCTGGGGCGAGCCGGTGCCGCAACCGCCGATCGCCGCGCAGTTCGAATTCAGGACTACGACGTGCCAGGCGCCGACGTCGTAGCTGTACCAGCCCTTCGTAGGGTGCCCGGCGCGCGCCCCGAAGTACCCGAAATACCCAGTTGCCCCAGGCGTGTTGTAGTCGTGGTTGCCTGCGGCCGGCCGGGTGCGGTCGCGGTGGCGGCCCCAGGTCGGCCCGTAACAGTCACGGAACTCCACGCCGGCGCCGTTCGGATAGGCGTTGTCGCCCAACGTGAAGACAGTGCCGGCGATCCCGTCGAGCAGCGTCGCGGTCGCCGCATCGGCGGACGTCGAGCATGTGGCGATGTCGCCGGCACCTACCAGGACGGGGTCCGCCGCGCGGGCGACCGGGACACCGACGACGCCCGGCCCCAGCAGCACCGCGAGCGCGACGGCAAGGCACCGGCTGGTCACGTGCCGCGGCCATGGCGATGTCGTTCGCTGAGGGAGGAGCCTGATCGCCGTTGGTCCGTGGCGTCGCATCCGCCCAGTATCGACCGGGGCAGCGAGGGGTCAATCAGGCTGGTCGCCGTCCGCCCAGAACAGCGTCCGCCGCACCTCCGCCCGCGACGCTCCGATGGGTCGCCGCTCGCGGCCGCAATCGGCGGCCGAGCTCCTGTGACGGCCAAGCCGCGATGTGTCATGGTGGAGATGGGGGAGAGTCGAACTCCCCGTCCAGAACCCTTCGCCGGAGCCCACTACGAGCGTGTCCGATGGTTTGTCGTCGACCGCCCGGACGGGCATCGGCACTCTGCCGGACGGTCCAGTCACGTGTCCCTAGATCGGGCTTGGCTCCGGATTACGTGACGCTGGTCCGGATCGCAGCCTCGCTGAGTGACGCTTCCACTACCCACGAGGCGGAGGTAGCTTCCACGCTCACCTTACTGCCTAAGCAGCGAGGGCGAGAGTCGACTGGCGGTTGCCAGGTACTTCGTTTTGCTGCCTGATTAACGAGGCCTGAGCAGCATCCTCGGCTCGCGTTCCCCGGTATCCAGGCCCTGTCGAAACCACGCATCCCCACAGGACCGAACACCAGTTCGGTATCAAGAGGATAGCACGAGGCGGGCCGGAGGCCGGTCACTCGACCCTCCGACGCGGTACAGGTCCGCGGGCTAGCGGCCGCGCTGGATGTCCGCGAGCTGGCGGGCGACGTCGCGCTTGGCATCGCGGTCGGCGATGTCGCGGCGCTTGTCGTGGAGCTGCTTGCCGCGGGCGAGACCCAGCTCGATCTTGGCCTTGCCGCGCGTGATGTAGAGACGCAGCGGGACGATCGTCTGGCCCTTCGCCTTGGCCCGGCCGAGCAGCTCGTCGATCTGGCGCCGATGGAGCAGCAGCTTGCGCGTCCGTTTCGGGTCGTGGTTGTACCGGTTCCCCTGCTCGAACGGCGCGATGTCGGCACCGATCAGCCAGGCCTCGCCCTTCTCGATGCGGGCGTAGGCATTGGCGATGTTCGCCTTGCCGGCCCGGATCGACTTGATCTCCGTGCCGGTCAGCACGAGCCCCGCCTCGAACGTCTCGTCGATCGTGAACTCGTGGCGGGCTTTTCGATTGAGGGCGACGGTCGAATTGTCGCGCATGGGATGGCTCCTGTGGGTCGTGGCGAAGGATAGGGCCCGGGCGATGTCGCCGAGCGCACGAACGCCGGTCCTATGCGGACCGGCGCTCGAGTTGCTTACCCACCCACAGGGTGTCCGACTAGACGGCCATCTCCTGCGAGGTGGTGCAGCTGACGCGTACTGTCGATCACTGCACATCACCTCCTTTCGTTCCCAGAAACCGTACCCGATGCCGCGTGCGAGCGCAAGAGTGACCGGTGCGCACTCGCGCCGCGCAGCGGGTCAGGCCGCCAGGAGGCGCGAGCCGGTCCGGATCGCCGCCTCGCCCAGGACCTCCAGGGCACGATCGAGGATCGGGTCGGCACCCTCGAGAAGGTCGTCGGGGATCGTGACGGCGACGTCGGGCTCGATGCCGACGTCGTGGATCCAGCGCTTGTCGGGCGTCAGCCAGCGGGCGATCGTGAGGCGGAACGCGCCACCCTCGCCCGTGAGCTCCTGCCACTGCTGGACGGTGCCCTTCCCGAACGAGGTCTGCGCCCACGATCGTGGCGCGGCCGCTGTCCTGCAGCGCACCCGCGACGATCTCGCTCGCCGACGCGCTCCCGCCGTCGATGAGGCAGACCACGGTGATCGACGGGTTCGTGGCGGCACCACCGGCGAGCGCCTCCGTGGGTACCTGCGTCCCGGCGGCGTCCTGCTCGTAGAACAGCACCCCCGACCCGATGAACTGGCTCGCCACCTGGCGGGCCGCGGTGACGTACCCGCCCGGGTTGCCGCGCAGGTCGAGGATGAGCCGCGTCCGATCGGCGTCCAGGTGGGCCCTGACGGCCGCCTCGAGCTCGGTCGCGCCACGATCGGAGAACCCGTTCAGCCGGATGTACCCGACGGCGCCGTCGTCGTAGTCGCGGCTGATGACCTCCTCCTGCTCGATGACGTCACGCGTGATCTCGAGCGGGAACGGGTCGGCGTCGTCGCGTTGCACCGTGAGCGTGACGACGCTGCCCTTCGGCCCGCGGATGCGGTCACGCGCCTCGTCCATGGTGAGCCCGTCGAGCGGGACGCCGTCGGTGGCGAGCACGAGATCGCCCGAGCGCAGGCCGGCGTCCTGGGCCGGCGAGCCCTCGAGCGCGGCGACGATGACGAGATGACAAGCCGCGCTCAGGGTGGCGCAGCCCTGCGTGCCGTCGGGAGCCTCGGTCGCGATCTCGGCGCCGATCCCCTCGAACTCGCCGCTGATGCTCTGCAGGCTCTCGCGGTACTCCTGCGAGGTCAGGTACGAGGAATACGGGTCTTCGAGGGCCTCGATCATGCCGCGGATCGCGCCCTGCACGAGCTCGTCGCGGTCGACCTCGCCGCCCGCATACCGCTCGGTGATCGTGTGGTAGGTGTCCCAGAACGGGCGGAACGCCTCTTCCTCGGTCTGCGGCGTGCCGGGCTCCGACGAGGTCTGGCTGCCCATCGAGTAGCCCGACATGAACAGCGCGCCGCCGGCCAGGAGCGCGACGACGGCGATCGCGACCGGGAGGATCGGGAAGCGGCGGCTGGATGGCGCGTCGGGGCCGGCGGGCGCGACGGGGGCGATCGGGACCTCGAGGGTCGACCGCGGGTCGGGATCGAGCGGTTGCATGGACTCGGTGAAGGCCCCTCAGCAGCGGTGCGTCCGCGTGGTCGACAAGCCTACACCGAGTTCGTTCGATTGCCCCCGGGCGTAAATCGCCTGGATCCGAGGCTCGGTCAGCGGATGAGGTAGGTCCGCACCGACAGCCACGAGCCGATGATCCCGAGACCGACGCCCGCCCCCATCACGAGCGCGACGAGATCGCGGGTCAGCGAGCCGATCTCGAGCGGCAGGATCCGGAAGAACTCGATCATGAAGCCGCCCGAGCGGCTCGGCGGCCGCGGCCAGCACGCCGAGCGTGATGGCGGCGCCGAGGAACCCGACGAACGCGCCTTCGAACACGAACGGCCAGCGGATGAACGCGTCCGAGGCGCCGACGAGGCGCATGATCTCGATCTCCTCGGCGCGCGCGACGACGGCCAGCCGGATCGTGTTCACGATGATGAACAGGCAGATGATGCCGACGACGATGAGCAGCACCGTGCCCGCGGTCCGCAGGATGTTCGTGATCGTCAGCACGCGATCGACGAGATCCTCGATGTTGATGACGTTGCGGACGATCGGATGCTGGTCGGGCTGGAGCGCCTCGCTCACGGCGCCGACGGCCGACGGGTCGGTCAGCTTGACCTCGATGCTCGCGTAGAGGGGGTTGGTGTCGAGGTACTGGGTGAGGTCCTCCCGGCCCTGGGCGACCATCCGCTCGCGGAACAGCTCGAGCGCCTCCTCGCGGGAGATGATCGTGACCGACGCGACGTCGGGTCGAGCGGACACCTCCTCGGCCAGGGCCGCGACCTGGCCCTCGGTCGCGTTCGGCTCGAGATAGGCGACGACTTCGACCTTCTGCTCGGTGAACTCCAGGCCCGCGAGCAACCCGGTCTGGATGATCCAGAACCCCGCGAGGAGCAGGAGCATGAGGACCATCGTGGCCGTCGCCGCGAGGCTCATGAGCGAGTTGCGCCAGAAGCCCTGCCAGGCTCGCTTCACGCTGAAGACGATGAACGTGAGCACGCGGTCAGTCCTCGCGGTGGTACGCGCCACCGACCTCGTCACGGATGATGCGGCCCTCTTCGAGCGCGACGACGCGCTTGCGCAGCGCGGTCACGACCTCGGCGTTGTGGGTGGCCATCAGGACCGTGACCCCGAGCTCGTTGATCCGCAGGAGGAGCTGCAGGATCTCCCAGCTGATGAGCGGGTCGAGGTTGCCCGTCGGCTCGTCCGCGATGATCAGCCGAGGCTCGTGGACCAGGGCCCGCGCGATCGCGGTCCGCTGCTGCTCGCCGCCGGACAGCTGGTTGGGCGTCTGCTTCGCCTGGGCGGTCAGCCCGACGATGGCGAGCGCGCGGTCGACGGCGCGCGGGATCTGGCCGCGCGGGTGGCCCGTGACCTCGAGGGCGAACGCGACGTTCTCCCAGACCGACTTCGTCGGGAGGAGCTTGAAGTCCTGGAAGATGATGCCGATCTTGCGGCGCATCTTCGGCACCTGGCGGCGCGGCAGGCGGGCGAGGTCCTGCCCGTCGAGGACGACGTCACCGCGGGTCGCGACCTCGTCCCGGATCAGCAGCTTGATGAGCGTCGACTTGCCGGCACCCGACGGGCCGACGAGGAACACGAAATCGCCCTCGGGGATGATGAGGTCCACGTCACGCAGCGCGACCTTGCCGTTGGGGTACTGCTTGGTCACATCGTGCAGCACGAGCACGGCCCGTTCCTGGCCGGCCTGATCCCGGCCACGATCGAGTAGTCGGCGTCGGAGTGAGCGCGCCGTCGATGGCGCGGGAGCGGTGGTCACAGGCGACTCCGCGGGTGAGTCCGCTGGCGATGACGGTCGCCACGGATCACGATCGTCTCGACTCCGTCCGCGGGCACTGGAGGGGGAGCCACGTCGTCACGAGGCTACCATCCGTGCCCGGAGCGGGCAAACCGCGCCTGGCGCCGCGGCCGGCATCGGACGCCCCGGCGCGCGGGCTCACAGCAACCCGGGCGAGATCGGCAGGTACCGGGTCGGATCGAGCAGCGGACGATCCCAGCACAACAGCAGCGGGAACGGCTCCAGGCGGAGGCCGGCATGCAGCGCGGCGGTCACCGCCGCGCCGGCACTTCCCGGCAACCACAGCGCGAAGGCGCCACGTGGCACGACCGCCTGCGTCAGGTGGCCGATGACCGGCGCGAGCAGCGCCTCGTCGCGGACCGCGACGGGTCCGACCCGCCCGACCTCCCCCGCGTAGCCGTAGCCGACCGGCGTGCCGTCCGGTCCGATGTAGAGCCAGCCGCGACGGTCCTCCTGGCGCAGGAATCGGTGATCGACGGGATGGGCGACGCCGAGCAACTCGCGATCGAGCTCGTCGACCGCGTCGCCAAGGCGCGCGTGGCCCGCGCCGCCGGGTTCGGCGGCGACGAGCTCGGCGAACGACACCGGGGTGACGCCGCTCGGCAGCTCGCCGAACGCGTCGCGACGCTGGGGCGTCCCGATGAGGTTCAGCAGCGGGATCCGGGGCACGATCCCGAGCGAGGCATACAGGGCGTTGGAGATCGGCTGCGCCGTGTCCGTCGCGGTCGCCCGGACGACGTCGAGGCCGGCCGGCGGGCCGACGCGGTCCAGGAGTGCCCGGCCCACCCCGCTCCCCTGCACCTCGGGCAGGACGAAGAGCATCGAGAGGAACCACAAGCCGCTCACGGAGGACGGCCGCGGCGAAGGCGACGATGCGCTCGCCACCGGGGGCGTCGCGATCCGGGCGGACGGCGACGACGAACCGTTCGGGGTCGGTCGCCTGGAGGTGCGTGTAGAGACGCACCAACGGGGCGGTGTCCTCGGGCAAGGGCGGCTGGCCGAGCGGCAGGATGTAGTCGTTGATGCCGAGCCGCCAGACCTCGGCGCAGGCGACGAGCTCGTCCGCGGCCGCCGGTCGGTAGCGCAGGTCGTCCGGGCGCATGCTCGCTGCACGCGCCTCGGCGCTCACGATGCCGCCGCCTCGGGGTCCTCGCCGCGCCACTCCCCGCCGGTCGCGAGGCGCTCCAGCTCGGCCTGCATGAACTTGTCGAGCTCCCCGTCGAGCACGGCCGTCGTGTTGCCGGTCTCGTAGCCGGTGCGCAGGTCCTTGACCATCTGGTACGGGTGCAGGACGTAGCTGCGGATCTGGTTCCCCCAGCCGGCCTCGACGTGCTCGCCCTTGAGGACCCGCATCTCCGCCTCCTTCTCCTCGAGGGCGCGCTCCAGCAGGCGCGCCTTGAGGACCTTGGTGGCGTTCTCCTTGTTCTGGGTCTGCGAGCGTTCGTTCTGGCTCTGGACGACGATCCCGGTGGGCCCGTGGGTCAGCCGGACCGCGCTGTCGGTCTTGTTGACGTGCTGGCCACCGGCACCCTGGGCGCGATACGTGTCGACCCGGATGACGTCCCAGTCGAGCTCGATCTCGACATCGTCGTCGACCTCGGGCAGGACCTCGATGAGCGCGAACGTCGTCTGGCGGCGCTTCTGGGAATCGAACGGGCTGATGCGCACCAGGCGATGGACACCGCGCTCGGCCCGCAGCCAGCCGTAGGCCCGTCGACCCTGGATATCGACCGTCACGCTCTTGAGCCCGGCCTGCTCGCCTTCCTGCTGGTCGATGATCTCGGTCGCGAAGCGATGACGCTCCGCCCAGCGCAGGTACATCCGCAGGAGCATCTCGGCCCAGTCGGTCGCCTCGGTCCCGCCGGCGCCGGCACTGATCGTCAGGATCGCCGAGCGATCGTCGTGCTCGCCGGAGAAGAGGAGCGCGGTCCGCTCGCGGTCGAAGTCGGTCTCCAGGGCGATCGAATCGCGATCGAGCTCGGCCTGGAGGTCCGGATCCGCGGTGTCGTCGAGGAGCTCGACGATCGCGACGAGGTCGTCGGCGCGGGTCAGGAGGTCACCCCACGTGTCGATCTCGGACCGGAGGTCGTTGGCCTCGCGCAGGACCTTCTGGGCGCCGCGCTGGTCGTCCCAGAACCCTGGTTCCTGGGTCAGCGTCTCGAGCTGGCTGACTCGCTCTGCCTTGGCCTCGAGGTCAAAGACGCCCCGAGGTCGATCGGATCCGTTCGGCCAGGTCGCGGACGGCGGACGCGTCCACCTAGTTCCGGCCCTGCAGATCCTGGAGCAGGATGGGCCGCAGCTCGATGAGCCGCAGGGCCGTCTTGCTCCGAGCGACGACGGGGTTCACGCACGGACAGTAGCCGTTGTGGGGGCAGACACCGCAGTTGCCGTCGCAGTCGAGTGCAGCTGCGTAGCTGCAATTCCGGCAATCACGTTCACAGGCGATGAGATCGACGAACGCTGCGTCCTCGGCCTGCTTCAACGTGCTACCTCTCTGTACGGCGCTGGGCACTGGCGACGGGCTGAGAGCTACCTGTCGTGGGAGCACGAGCGGTCCGGAGCGACAGGTTTTGGCACAGTGTACAGGGCCAATCTCCCCCCGCCAAGGGGGGAAATGCGCGAATCCGTGCTGGATGCGTGCGCGGCGGGCTCGGAGGAGCCCTGTCAGGACCCCCGGAGGACGGTGCCGCCACCCAGCAGGTACGCGGCAAGCCCGCCGAGCTCGTGGATGACGGCATCGACCGTCGCGACCGGATCGGCGTCGATCGGGCTCGTGCGGGTCGGCGAGCCCCAGGCCGTGATCCCGGCGTCGCCGGCCATCCGCAGCACGCGGAGCATGTGCGCGGGGTCGCTCACGAACACCGCGCTCGAGAGCTGTGCCTCGCTCATCAGCGCGGACACACCGCGGATCGACTCGAGGGTGGTCCGGCTGCGGTCCTCGACCAGGATGTCGTCGGGGTCCACGCCCCGGGCGATCGCGTAGTCACGGGCCGAGGCGGCTTCGGTCGTCCGGTCGCCGTCGGCCTTGCCGCCCGTGACCACGAGCCGCGGCGCCACGCCCGCGCGATACAGCTCCACGGCGTGATCCAGTCGGGCCGCGAAGACCGGGGAGGGTCGCCCGTCGTACTGGGCGGCACCCATCACGACGATGGCGTCGGCGGGTCGCTGCTCGTCGCGACCGCCCTGCTCCCAGATGCGGTACGTCGTATAGCCGGCGACGGCGATGCCGGAGACGGTGGCCAGGACGAGCAGACGAGTGACGATCCCCATTCGCGACGGCGGGTCAGCGGCCGTGGCACTTCTTGTACTTGGCGCCCGACCCGCACCAGCACGGGTCGTTCCGCCCGATCCGCTCCCCTGTCGGCGTATAGCCGGGCCGCGCGTCGCCACCCGCCCCGCCGGCAGCCCCGCCCGCGGACGCACCGCCCGCGCCGGGCAGCGGCTGGTCGCCGAGCGACTCGCGCACGTTCCGGACCTTTGGCTCCGTCGGCAGGGAGCCGCGAAGGATGGCGGACCCCGCGACCGCGGCCACGGGCTGTGGCGCGGCGCCACCGGCGCCACCGGCGGTACCCGCTCCATCGGCGCCGTTGCCGCTGCCGTTGGTCGCGCCGGCACGGAGCGCGGCCGCGCCGCGTGCGAGCGACTGCGCGACGGCGGCGTCCCCGCCCGGCGGCGGCTGGCGCTGGACCGTGACCCGGAAGACCGAGGTGGCCACGCCGTGACGGATCAGGTCGCGGAACTCCTCGTACATCCGGAACGCCTCGCGCCGGAACTCGTTGAGCGGGTCCTGCTGGGCATATCCGCGCAGGCCGATACCGCGGCGCATGTCGTCGAGCTCGGTCAGGTGCTCGACCCACAGCGAATCGATGGTCCGCACCAGCACCACGCGCTCCACCTGTGCCCAGTCGGCGGCACCGACCTCCGCTTCGCGGGCGGCGAGCTTCGCGTCCGCGAGCTCGCGCAGGTGCTCGGCGATGGCCTCGCGGCCACCGATGTCCCACAGCTCGTCGGGGGTCGTCCCCTCGCCCGACAGGCCCATCGCGTTGAGCGCGGCAGCGAGGCCTTCGAGGTTCCACGCCTCGGGATCGTCGCCGGCGAGGTCGGCCGCCACGATCGCATCGATCTCGTCGTCGATGAACGTCTGGACCGTCTCGGTCAGGTCCTCGTTGTGGAGGACCTTGTCGCGTTCGGCGTAGATCGTCTCGCGCTGCTTGTTGATGACGTCGTCGAACTCGACGACGCGCTTGCGGATGTCGAAGTTGAAGCCCTCGACACGGGACTGGGCGCTCTCGATCGTGCGCGACACGAGCTTCGACTCGATCGCGACGTCGTCGTCGAGCCCGAGCCGTTCCATGAGCCCGGTCACGCGGTCGCTGGCGAAGCGCTTCATGAGGTCGTCGTCGAGCGAGAGGTAGAAGCGCGACGACCCGGGGTCGCCCTGGCGGCCCGCCCGGCCGCGGAGCTGGTTGTCGATGCGGCGCGAGTCGTGGCGCTCCGTGCCGATGATGTGCAGCCCGCCGGCATCGACCACCTGGACGTGCTCCGCCTCGGTCTCGGCCTTCGCCTCGGCGAGGGCGGCCTCCATGGTGGCGGCGTCCACCTCGGCCGGATTGAGCCCCCGCTTGTGGAGCGCCTCGGAGGCGAGCCCGGCCGGGTTGCCGCCGAGCAGGATGTCCGTGCCGCGGCCGGCCATGTTCGTGGCGATCGTCACCGCGCCGGTGCGCCCCGCCTGCGCGACGATGCCCGATTCCTTCTCGTGGAACTTGGCGTTCAGCGTCTCGTGCCTGATGCCGCGCCGCTTGAGCATCGTCGAGAGGATCTCGGACTTCTCGACCGAGACGGTGCCGACGAGGACCGGCCGACCGGCCTCCTGCATCTCCACGACCTCGTCGATGAGCGCGTTGAACTTGGCGTTCTCATCGCGGAACACGAGGTCCGCGAAGTCGTCGCGGATCATGTCGCGATGGGTCGGCACCGCGACGACCTCGAGGTTGTAGATCTTGAAGAACTCCTCGGCCTCGGTCATCGCCGTACCGGTCATCCCGGACAGCTTGTCGTACAGCCGGAAGTAGTTCTGGAACGTGATCGTCGCGAGGGTCACGCTCTCGCGCTGGACGCGCAGGCCCTCCTTCGCCTCGATCGCCTGGTGGAGGCCCTCGCTCCAGCGGCGGCCGGGCATCTGGCGACCGGTGAACTCGTCGACGATGACGATCTCGCCGTCCTTGACGATGTAGTCGCGGTCGCGCTTGTACAGCGCATGGGCGCGGAGGGCCTGTTCGAAGTGGCGCGCCAGCCGCGGGTCGGCGTCGTAGAGGTTCTCGACGTTGAGGAACCCCTCCATCTTGTCGATGCCGATCTCGGTCGGGCTGACGGCGCGGTCCTTCAGGTCGATGAAGTAGTCACCGCCCTCCTCGGCGCCCTCGGGCCGTTCCTTCAGCCGCGGCACGAGGCGCGCGAACGTGAAGTACAGGTCGGCCGACTCCTCGGCCTGGCCCGAGATGATGAGCGGGGTGCGCGCCTCGTCGATGAGGATGTTGTCGACCTCGTCGACGATCGCGAAGCTGCGCTCGCGCTGGACCCGCTGGTCGAGCTCGAGGACCATGTTGTCGCGCAGGTAGTCGAATCCGAACTCGTTGTTCGTGCCGTACGTCACGTCAGCGGCGTAGGCCTCGCGACGGGTCACCGGGCGCAGGTTGATGAGCCGCTCGTCGTTGGTGGGGTGGCCCGGCTCGAACACGAACGACGCGTCGTGGGTGATCATCCCGACGCTGACGCCGAGGAAATGGAAGATGGGCCCCATCCACTGCGGGTCGCGCCGGGCGAGGTAGTCGTTCACCGTCACGACGTGGACCCCGCGACCGGTGAGCGAGTTGAGGATCGCGGCCAGCGGCGCGACGAGGGTCTTGCCCTCGCCGGTGCGCATCTCGGCGATCTTGCCCTGGTGGAGGACGGCGCCACCGATGAACTGCACGTCGAAGTGGCGCATCCCGAGCGTCCGCTTCATGGCCTCGCGGGTCATCGCGAAGACCTCGGGCAGGACGTCGTCGAGGGCCGCCTGCAGGCGCTCGTTCTCGCGCTTGCGGCGCGCCTTCTTCAGCTCGCGGCGGCGTTCGAGGTCAGGATGGTGCAGCTCGTCGTCGGACGGCTCGTCGGGCTTGGCCTGCTCGTGGATCTCGGTCCGGATGTCGTCGATCTGGGCGCGGATCGCGTCGTCGGACAGGGCCTCGAACTCGGCCTCGAGCGCGTTGGCCTCGTCGACCAGCGGCTGGATGCGTCGGATCTCGCGGTCGTTCGAGTCGACGAAACGGGAGAGGAACTTCATGGGACGGTGAAGTATAGGCGAGGTCGCCGCGCGACCCTCCCGCACGAGACCGAGCGTGCTAGGCCCAGAACCCCGTGCCGTAGCCCGCCGACGAGGATCACGAACGTCAATACGCCGAGGCTCAGCCAGAAGAGCGCGGAGCGGAACCGCGATGTCGGGTTCATCTCCGGGTTCTTGAGGGCCGGCAGCTTGCCGCGGCGCAGGCCGCTGCCCCAGCGCGGCGAGCGCAGCTGGTCCTGCCAGTCATCGACCTCGACGGGGCGGGGCTCGACCCCGCCCTCGCCGTCGGGTCGGTGCAGCTGGAGTGTCATCGGTCGCCCGACGGTACGGCCGTCGCGAGCGTGGCTATGACCGGCTCCCCGTCGTCGGGCTCGCCGCCCCCGAGCTGGGGACCGCCTTCGTCGCCCTCCTCCCAGAGCAGCATCTCCTGGGTGAAGGAGACCTCGCTCGAGAACAGGGCGCCGACCGATTCGCCGCGGTGGATGCGCTTGATCGCCTCGCCGATGAGCGGCGCGACCGACAGCGTCGTGATCTTGGGCAGGCGCTTGGACGGCGGCAGCGGCACCGAGTCGGTGATGACGACTTCCCGCAGCGCGCTGTCGCGGATGCGTTCGACCGCGGGGTCGCTCAGGACGCCGTGCGTCGCGCAGGCGTACATCTCGGTCACGCCCTCGCGCTCGAGCGCGCGGACGACCTCGATGAGCGTGCCCGCCGTGTCGATCTCGTCGTCGACGATGATCGCCCGCCGGCCCTTCACGTCGCCGATGACGTTCATGAGCTCGGCCCGGTCGAGGTTGCCGACGCGCCGCTTCTCGATGATCGCCAGCGGCGCCTCGAGGAGCTCGGCGAATGCCCGCGCACGCTTCGCGAAGCCGAGGTCCGTGACGACGACGACGTCGTCGAGATGCTTGTCGATGAAGTAGCGCGACAACATGTGGACCGCGGTCAGCTCATCGACCGGGATGTTGAAGAAGCCCTGGATCTGGCCCTGGTGGAGGTCCATCGACAGGACCCGGTCGGCGCCGGCGACGGTGATCATGTCGGCGATGAGCCGGGCGGTGATCGGGACGCGTGGCTGGTCCTTCTTGTCGGACCGCCCGTAGGCGTAGAACGGGATGACCGCGGTGATCCGGCCGGCCGACGCCCGCTTGAACGCGTCGATCATGATCAGGAGTTCCATGATCGACTGGTTGACCGGATGGGAGGTCGGCTGGACGACGAACACGTCCTTCTCGCGGACGTTGTCGAGGATCTTGACGAAGATGTTCTCGTTGGCGAACTGGAACACCTCGGCCTTGCCCGGCTCCATGCCGAGGTAGCGCGCGATCTTGCGCGCCAACTCGGGGTTGGCGTTGCCGTGGTAGACCTCGAACTGGTCCGCGTACAACGACGCCGCCTCCCGTCCGCCCATGAACATCAACGGTTCGTCATGGGATCACGCGCCACCGCTCGGGCCGGCCTGGCCGGGACCACCCGCTGCGGGGTCGTCATCGTCGCCGATGCCGTCTTGCTCCGCAAGTCCGGCGCGGAACGCGGCGATGCCCACCACGCGGTCGCCCTCGTTGAGGCGCATCGTGATGACGCCGCGCGCCTGGGCGTGCTGCCGGTTGATCGTCCGGACGTCGGTCCGCACCACCTGGCCGCCGGCGCTGATGAGCAGCAGCTCCTCGTCCTCCTCGGTCACCTGCTGGACCGCCGCGACGTTGCCCGGTCTTCTTGCCCTCGAGGCTGATGAGGCGCACGCCCTGCGGGCCGCGATGCATCGCCCGGAACTCGGACAGCGACACGCGCTTGCCGTAGCCGGTCTCGGTCAGGACGAGGATGTCCGCGTCCGGCTGGACGACGCTCATCCCGACCACGTAGTCGCCCTCGCGCGCGAGCCGGATCCCGATGACCCCGGCCGCGTCGCGGCCCATCGCCCGCACGTCGCTCTCGTGGAAGCGGGCGATCTTGCCCTGCGACGTGGCGATGATGACGTCGTCCGCACCGGTCGAGATGTCGACCCACGCGAGCTCGTCGTCGTCGGCGATGGTGATCGCGCGGATCCCCGACGAGCGGACCCGCTCGAACTGCTCGAGCGGCGTCTTCTTGATGATGCCCTTGCGGGTCGCCAGCACGAGATACGAGCCGGGGGTGAAGTCCTTGAGCGTGATCGTGGCCATCGGGACCTCGCCCGATTCCACCTGGACCCCGGGCAGGTTGATGATCGGGATGCCCTTGGCCTGGCGACTCGCGTCCGGCACGGCGTGGACCTTGGCGCTGAACACGCGGCCACGGTTCGTGAAGAACAGCGCCCAGTCGTGGGTCGTCGCGACGAGCAGGTGCTCGACGGCGTCCTCCTCGCGCGTGACGTGCCCGATGATCCCCTTGCCGCCGCGATGCTGGCGACGATACGTGTCGACCGGCTGGCGCTTGATGTAGCCGCGGCCGGAGATCGTGATGACCACGTCCTCGTCGGCGATGAGGTCCTCGTCGGTCATCTCGCGGCTGGCGTCGTCCGCGACGCGCGTCCGCCGCTCGCCGGCGTACTTCTTCTTGAGCTCCGCGAGCTCGTCCTTGATGATCGACGAGACCCGGGCCGGGTTGGCGAGGATGTCCTCGAGCTCGGCGATGAGCTGGATGACGCCGAGGTACTCGTCCTCGATCTTCTTGCGTTCGAGCGCCGCGAGGCGGGCGAGCCGCATGTCGAGGATGGCCTGGGCCTGGAGCTCCGAGAGGTCGAACCGCTTCATGAGGTTCGAGCGCGCGACGTCGACGTCGGCGGAGTCGCGGATGGTCTTGATGACCGCGTCGAGGTGATCGAGCGCGATCTTGAGACCCTCGAGGATGTGCGCCCGCGCGCGCGCCTTGCCGAGGTCGAACTCGGTCCGGCGGCGGACGATCTCGCGGCGGTGGTCGACCCAGTGGACGAGCACGCTGCGCAACGGCAGCGTCTGGGGCTGCCCGTCGACGAGGGCGAGCATGTTCATGTTGAACGCGAGCTGCATCGGCGTGTGCTTGAACAGGTTGTTCAGCACCTTGTGCGGGTTGGCGTCGCGCTTGATCTCGATGTAGATGCGCATGCCGTCGCGGTCGGACTCGTCGCGCAGGTCGGCGATGCCGTCGAGGCGCTTGTCCTTGACGAGGTCGGCGATCTTCTCCAGCAGGCTGGCCTTGTTCACCTGGTACGGGAGCTCGGTGACGATGATCGCGGTCCGCTCGCCGCGCACCTCCTCGAACGCGACCTGGGCGCGCATGACGACCCGCCCGCGGCCGTGCGCGTACATGAGCCGGATCGCGTCGACCGTCTCCCACTCGCCGGTCAGCAGGTTGCGCTGCTTCTCGTAGCGGAAGATCGTGCCGCCGGTCGGGAAGTCCGGACCGCTGACGTGCTTGCACAGGTCGTCCGAGGTGAGATCCGGGTCGTCGATGAGGGCGATCGTCGCGTCGGCGATCTCGCCGAGGTGATGCGGCGGGATGTTCGTCGCCATCCCGACGGCGATCCCGGAGCTGCCGTTGATGAGCAGGTTCGGGAGCTTGGACGGCAGGACCGACGGCTGCTTCTGCGTCGCGTCGTAGTTGTCGACGAAGTCGACCGTCTCCTTGTCGATATCGGCCAGCATCTCGCCGGCGATCGCCGTCAGCCGCGCCTCCGTGTAGCGCATCGCGGCGGCGCCGTCGCCGTCCACCGAGCCGAAGTTGCCCTGGCCGTCGACGAGCGGATAGCGCATCGAGAAGTCCTGGGCGAGCCGGACGAGCGCGTCGTACAGGGCGACGTCGCCGTGCGGGTGGTACTTGCCCATGACCTCGCCGACGATCGCGGCGCACTTGCGGTACGAGCTCGTCGCCGACAGGCCCATCTCGCCCATCGCGAAGAGGATCCGGCGATGCACCGGCTTGAGGCCGTCGCGGACGTCCGGCAGGGCGCGCGCCACGATCACGCTCATGGCGTAATCGAGGTAGCTGACCCGCATCTCGTCCTCGATGCGGATCATCCGGACGTTGCCTTGATCGTCGGTCACGCTGTCCTACTCCTGGCTACGCGAGCGGTGGTTCGGGATGGTCGAGCGGGTCGGGCAACCCGCCGAACCGGCTGGCCGTGGTCGCGGCCTCCGAGGTCGAGGGCGCCCCGCTGCGCTTGCGGATGCCGGCGAGGCGATCGCGCAGCTCCCGGGCGTCATCGGGGTCGAGCTTGGCGAGGCTGTCGCGGACGACCCACGCGCGGTGGCCGTCGGCGCCCGCCACGGCGAGGTCGGTCTGCTGTCGGAGGGCCGTGGTCACGGCGACGCGATCGTGGGCCGCGAGCGATCGATACGCCCAGGCGAGCGCCTTCTGGACGTCCGGCTCGGCGTCCCCCATCAGCTCGTCGAGCAGGGCCAGGGATCGTGGCACGACGTCCGCGCCCTCGCCCCGTGTGCCGGTTGCCGTGGGTCATCGTCGCGATCGTCGAGCCGATGAGCCGTCGTTCCCAGCGCGACGGCGAGTAGACGAGCTGTTCGAGCTCGGCCCAGCGGTACGACTCCGCGGCGATCCCGATCCCGTAGGGGTGCGCCAGGTCGTCGACGGTGACCCAATCGCCCGCCTCGCGCGCCGCGCGGCGCAGGAGCTGCCACGTGCGCTCCGGATCGACGGCCAGCGTCCGCTCGAGCAGACCGAACGCGAACCAGCGGGCCTCGAGATGCGGTTCCTGGAACAGGCGATCGGCGAGGAACAACAACGTCGTCGGCCGATCCTGCCTGGTCTGCTGGCGGAACCCCCGGGCGATCGCGGCGAGCAACGGTCGACGCACGCCATGCACCAGGCCGATGCCGGGGGCGACGGAGCGCATGCCCTCGCGATACTCGGGATCGGCGAGGCCCTCGAGACCGTGGCGGAGGGCTGCCGCGAACGCGTCCGGGTCGCCGACCTGGTCCGCGAGCGCGGCGCCGAGGGCCTCGGCGTCCGGTTTGCGGGCCGCCACGAACGCGACGGCACGCTGCGTCGTCGGGCTCGCGTCGCGCACGGCTGGAAGCGTCATCTGACCCGGGCCGTGGCGGGCGCCCGGCCGTCCAGGGGCACGAAGCCGTAGCGGTCGCGGAGGACCTGCTTGCGAGCCTCGTCGGCGGCGACGTACAGGCCCGTGGCGGTGGCCAGCACCTGGCCCGTGCCCGCGTCGACGATGTGGGCAGCGGCCTCGACGAGGCGTCGCCGCGGTCGCGTGATCCACCCTTCCGCGCGGATCGGCGCGCCGATGGGCACCGGCTTCTTGAACTCGACGCTCATCCGGGCCGTCACGCCCCAGTTGTCCTGGCCGACCAGCGACCAGGCCATGACCTCGTCGAGGATCGTGCACAGGATGCCGCCGTGGGCGATCCCCTCCCAGCCCTCGAAGCGGTCCTCGAGCGTGAGCTCTGTCCAGCAGCGATCGGGCTCGACATGCAGGACGAGACCCATGCCGGACGTGTTGAGCGTGCCGCAGGCGAAGCACCGGTGGGGAGCGACCTCGAAGCGAGGCACCCCGGGTGCATCGATCACGCGGACCTCAGACGTCAAGGTTCTGGACCTTGCGTGCCTCGGACTTGATGAATTCCTTGCGTGGCGCGACCTTCTCGCCCATCAGCGTCGTGAAGATCTCGTCCGCGGCCGCGGCGTTCTCGCTGTCCACCTGGAGCAGGGTCCGCGTCTCGGGGTTCATCGTCGTCTCCCAGAGCTGGTCGGCGTTCATCTCGCCGAGGCCCTTGAACCGCTGCACGGACAGGTTCTTGACGTTGAATTCCTTGACGATCCGGTCGCGTTCCTTCTCGCTCTGGGCGTAGCGCGTGACCTTGCCGGTGCTGATCCGGTACAACGGCGGCTGGGCGATGTACAGGTACCCGGCCTCGATCACCAGCGGCATGTGCCGGTAGAAGAACGTGAGCAGCAGCGTGCGGATGTGCGCGCCGTCGACGTCCGCGTCGCTCATGAGGATGATCCGGTGGTAGCGGATCTTGGCGATGTCGAAGCCCTCGCCGATCCCGCCGCCCAGCGCGATGATCAGCGGCCGGATCTTCTCGCTCGAGAGGACCTTGTCGAGCCGTGCCTTCTCGACGTTCAGCATCTTGCCGAACATCGGCAGGATCGCCTGGAAGCGGCGGTCGCGCCCGGCCTTGGCCGAGCCACCGGCCGAATCGCCCTCGACCAGGTAGATCTCGCTCCGCGCCGGGTCGCGTTCCTGGCAGTCGGCGAGCTTGCCCGGCAGCGACATCCCCTCGAGGGCGCCCTTGCGCAGCACGAGGTCACGGGCCTTGCGAGCGGCCTCGCGAGCGCGCGCGGCCGTGAGGCATTTCTCGATGATGCGGCGACCGTCGGCCGGGTTCTCGTCGAGGTATTGGCCGAGGCTGTCGGCGACGGCCGTCTGGACCTGGCCCTTCACCTCGGGGTTGCCCAGCTTCGCCTTGGTCTGGCCCTCGAACTGCGGATCGGTCAGCTTGACGCTGATCACGGCCGTCAGGCCCTCACGGACGTCCTCGCCCGAGAGGTTGGTGTCGCTGTCCTTGAGGACGCCGGCCCGCCGGGCCCAGTCGTTGAGCGAGCTGGTCAGGGCGGCGCGGAAGCCGGTGACGTGGCTGCCGCCGTCGGGCGTGTTGATGTTGTTGGCGAACGCGAGGACGTTCTCCGTGTACGTGTCGTTGTACTGGAGCGCGACCTCGACCGCGGTTGACCCTTCCTTGCGCTCGACATAGATCGGGCGGGTGTGGAGGGCCTCCTTGTTCCGGTTCAGGTGGCGGACGAACGACTGGAGCCCGCCTTCGAAGTAGAAGGATCGCTCGCGATCGACCCGCTGGTCGATGAGCGTGATCCAGACACCCTTCGTGAGGTAGGCCGATTCACGCAGGCGCTGGCTGATCGTGTCGAAGGAGTATTCGACCGTCTCGAACATCGTGGCGTCGGCCCGGAAGCTCGTCAGGGTGCCTCGTCGCGTCCCCTGCGGTCCTTCCTTCTTGACCTTGCCGAGCGGCTTGCCGCGCTCGTACTCCTGCGACCAGACACTCCCGTCGCGTGCCGTCTCGACGCGCATCCAGGAGGAGAGGGCGTTCACGACGCTCACGCCGACCCCGTGCAGGCCGCCCGAGACCTTGTAGCCGCCGCCGCCGAACTTCCCGCCTGCGTGGAGGACCGTGTGCACGACCTCGAGGGCGTCCTTGCCGGTCGAATGCTTGCCGACCGGCACGCCGCGGCCGTCGTCGCGGACGACGACCGTCCCGTCGGCCTGGATCGTCACGTGGATGGTCGTCGCATGGCCGGCCATCGCTTCGTCGATCGAGTTGTCGACGACCTCCCACACGAGGTGATGCAGGCCGCGCTCGTCCGTCGACCCGATGTACATCCCCGGCCGGCGCCGGACGGCCTCGAGTCCCTCGAGGACCTGGATGCTGGCGGCGTCGTAGTCGGAACCGGCGCGCGCGCGCTTGCCGCGCCCGTTCGTCCCCGTCGCGGTCTTCGGGCGGATGGCTTCCTCGGTCACGCAGTCCCTCCGGTCAGACGCTCATACAGACGTCCCAGGTCATCGTCGCTGTAGTACTCGATCACGATCCGTCCGCCGCGACGCGATCGAGCCAGGCTCACCTTCGTGCCGAGCGACCGTCGCAGGTCCTCCTCCACGCGTTCCAGGTCGGCGTCCTTGGCGCGGGCGGGCTTGTCCACCGGTTCGGGCCGTGGCTCGCGCAGCCGACGGACGAGTTCCTCGGTCTGGCGCACGGACAGGTCCTGGCCGATGACGGAGTCGAGGACCCGTTCCTGGTGCTCCGGCGGCAGTCCGCCGAGCGCACGCCCGTGACCCTCGGTCAACAGTCCGGTGGCGATGGCCGTCTGGACCGTCGGCGCGAGATCGAGGAGGCGCAGCGTGTTCGCGACGGTCGAGCGGGCACGGCCCACGCGTTCGGCGATGCGCTCGTGCGTGAACCCGAACTCGTCGATCAGCCGGCGGAACCCGCGCGCCGCCTCGATCGGATCGAGGTCTTCACGCTGGAGGTTCTCGATCAACGCGATCTCGAGCTGGGCCTGCTCATCGAGGTCACGCACGACGGCGGGGATCCGGTCGAGACCCGCCGCGGCAGCCGCACGCAGGCGACGCTCGCCTGCGACGAGCTGATATCCGTCGAGGGTCTCGGTGACGAGGATCGGCTGGAGCACGCCGTGGATGCGGATGCTTTCGGCAAGCGTCGCGAGCTCGGCCGGGTCGAATCGCTGCCGTGGCTGGTTCGGGTTCGGTCGGATGCGGGCGATGGCGATGTCGTTCGGACCGGCCTGGCCCGGGCTTCGCTGCGGGATCAGCGCGGCCAGGCCGCGACCGAGACCCTGGGTTCGTTCCGGTCGAACGGTCACGAGGCCACCATCACGTCGATCTCCTCGAGGGTTGGCGTGGACGGATGTCGCCGCTGCTGCCGTGCGCGGAACTCGGCGGCGAACGCCTTGTACGCCTCCGCGCCGCGCGAATCAGGCGCGTACGTCGAGATGGGCAGCCCGTGGCTCGGCGCCTCGGAGAGGCGGACGCTCCGTGGGATGACGGTGTCGTACACGGTGGCGCCAAGGTGGCGGCGGGCCTCGGCGGCGACGTCGGCGGACAGCCTGGTTCGGGCATCGGCCATGGTCAGCACGACGCCGTCGAGCGCCAGTTCCGGGTGCAGGTGGTTGCGAACGAGATCGATGGTGGCGAGCAACTGGGTCAATCCCTCGAGGGCGTAGTACTCACACTGGAGCGGGATGAGCACGCCATCGGCTGCGGTCAATGCGTTGACGGTCAGGAGACCGAGCGATGGCGGGCTGTCGATGAAGATCACGTCGTAGTCGGCGGCGATCGGTTCGATGAGGCGGCGCATGCGTCGTTCACGCGAGGCGGCGGTCGCGAGCTCGACCTCGGCGCCGGCGAGCGCGATCGTCGATGGGACGAGGTCGACACCGGCGGCGGCCGTACGCGAGATGAGTCCCTCGAGTGGCTGTCCATCGACGACCGCGTCGTAGACGGACCGTTCCAGGCTTGAGCGGTCGATACCGAGACCGCTCGTCGCGTTTCCCTGCGGATCGAGGTCCACCACGAGCACGCGGTCTCCCTCGAGCGCGAGATAGCTCGCCAGGTTCACCACCGTCGTGGTCTTGCCGACGCCGCCTTTCTGGTTTGCACAGGCGATCGTGCGGCCCACGTCAGTCAATGGCTCGAAGGGCTCTCACGGATACCGATTCTACCACCAGACGGCCTTCTTCCTCTTGTGCGGGCGGGGCGGTGAGGATGCTCGATCGAACGTAGCTGCCACGCTCGTCCCACTCACCCGTGACGTATCGGGGATCACGCTGTGCGATCGGTGTTTCACGTGAAACGGGCCGGGCCCCGGATCGAGCGTCGACGATCCACCGACCGAAGCCGACGGGTCGTGCGCGAATCACGTCGGCGGGGCGCCGTTCCACGTGAAACACGCGCGCCGCCATCCCGGGCATATCATCGACCGCGGGCGCGCCACGAGCGGCTTCCCCGGGACGTTCGTACCGGACCGTTGCCGGTTCCGGTCGGTCCGTGGGATACTCCGGCGCAGACGTCGCCGCCGTTTCGGTCGTCGAGAGCCGGGCAGCTGGGCGCGCGACCTTTGGCCGCTTCGCCGAGGATTCGACCCGTACGATGACCCTGCTCCTTGCTGCGGTCGGTGCGGTGGTGACGGCATTGCTGGAACTGACCGTTGGTCCATACCTCCGGATCGGGGACGCGACACCGCATCTGGTGCTCGTCCTGGGTGTGGTCGTGACGATCGCGGTCGGTCTGGAAGCCGGACTTGTCTGGGCCTTCGTCGGAGGGCTCGCGCTTGATGTGTTGGCACAACGGCCGTTGGGGTCTTCGGCCTTCGCGTTGCTTCTCTGTGTCGGCGGGGCCTCCGTCCTGGCACGTTCCTTCGCACGCTTGCGGCCCATCGTCCCGATCGGTGCGGTCTTCATCCTCAGTCTCGGGTACTCGATGATCCTGTTCCTCACCTTCGGTGCGCTCGGCACCCCGCTCCCAGTCGCTGACCCGATCGGCACGGTCCTACCCAGCGCGATCTACGACGCCGTCCTGGCCGCCCTGATCGGGCCGCTCACGATCTCGCTGCACGACCGCCGCGTCGAAGCCGAACGGGTCGACTGGTGAATCCATACCTGGACGGCCGCCCGCTGCCGGCGCGCCGCTTCTCCCAATTCCTCGTGTTCGGCCTCGTGATCGTCCTCGGCGTGGGGACCCTCACGGCGCGCCTGTTCTACCTCCAGATCGCGAACGGCACCCAGCTCGCCGCCCTTGCGACGCAGCAGCGCGAGGTCCTGGAGCCGATCCCGGCCCCACGCGGGTTGATCGTCGATCGCAACGGGCGCCCGCTCGTGTCCAACGTGGCCACGTTCGCGGTCAAGGTGCGACCGGCCGACCTGCCCGAGCCGCGGCGAGACGAGGTCGTCGACCGGCTCGCCTCCCTGCTCGGCATGGATCCGTCGGAGATCCACGCCACGATCGACGGCAACGCCGGGCTCGACCTTCGACCTCGTCCGCGTGGCCCAGGACGTGGACGAATCGACGGCGCGGCTCATCTCCGAGGCCGGTTTCGACCTCCCGGGCGTCGAGGTCGTCGTCGAGGCGCGGCGGTCGTACCGCGACGGCCCGCTGCTGGCCCAGATCCTCGGATACACCGGCCCGGTGTCGGCCGAGCAATTGCCGGACCTGCGCAGTGAGGGCTATCAGCCCGACGACCTCATCGGCAAGTCCGGCGTCGAGTCGACGTACGAGACCGAGCTCCGCGGGACGTACGGGTCGCAGAGCGTGCAGCGGTCGCCGAGCGGGCGTCGCACGCAGGTCCTGCGGACGGTCGACGAGGCGGTGCCCGGGGCGTCGCTGACGTTGACCATCGACACGCAGGCCCAGAAGGACGCCGAGAAGGCGTTGAAGTGGGCGATGAAGAAGATCGGGATGAAGCGCGGCGTCGTGATCGCCATGAATCCCCAGACCGGCGAGGTGCTGGCGATGGTCAGCCTGCCGACCTACGACAACAACCTCTTCGCGCGGGGCATCAGCAACAAGGATTACGAGAAGATCGTCACCGACCCGGATCAGCCGCTCCTGAACCACGCGACGCAGGCCCACTATCCGCCCGGCTCCACCTACAAGCTCGTGGCCGGCACGGGCGCCCTGGCCGATCGGAAGATCACGTCGTCGACCCGCCTGATCACGAAGGGCTACCTCACGCTCGGGTCGACCAAGTTCTACGAATGGAACCGGCGCGGCTGGGGACCGTGCGACATCTACTGCGGGTTCGGTCACTCGAGCGACACGTTCTTCTTCCAGCTCGCCGGCAAGCTCGGGATCGATCGCCTTGGCGAGTGGGCCAAGGAATACGGCTTCGGTGCCCCGACCGGCATCGACCTGCCGGGCGAGGTCGGCGGGATCGTCCCGACCAACCAGTGGAAGCAGGACACGCTCGGTGCCCCGATCTTCCCGGGCGAGACGTACCAGGCGGGGATCGGCCAGGGCTATGACGTCGTGACGCCGCTGCAGCTCATCAACGCCTACGCTGCGCTGGCCAACGGCGGCACGCTGTACCAGCCGCAGATCGTGCGCGAGGTCGTCGGACCCGATGGGACGGTCATCCGGCCATTCGAGCCGAAGGTGATCCGCGAGATGGACGTCAAGGCCAGCGTGTTGCGCACCATGCGCAACGCCGCTCGCGAGACCGTCACCCTCCGCCACACCTACAACCTCGTCGACATGCCGATCAAGATCGCCGGCAAATCGGGCACGGCCGAGTTCGGGACGCGCGACAAGAAGGGTCGCCTGCCGTACCACTCCTGGTTCGTCGGGTTCGTCCCCAAGGACCCGAAGCACGGATCGTTCGACAAGGCGAATTCGGAGCTGGTGGTCCTCGCGTTCGCCTACGACTCGCGCACGAAGGGCAACGCCGCGACCGAGATCGTGAAGTACTTCTACCAGCTGCACTACGACATCAAGAAGGACTACCGCAACCACGACCTGCTCGATCGCGGCAACTTCTACCAGAGCTACTGATGCGAGCGATCCTGCGCCCCGGCACCAGACCTGCGGAGCCCCGCCTGATGGGCGTCATCCGGGCCGAGCCGGCCCGCGTCACCGATTGGGCCGCGCGATCGGTCGGGGCCGCCTGGCGCGCCTTCGACCTCCAGCTCGCGACGTACGCCGGGTTGCTTGCCGCGATCGGCCTCGTGATGGCGTACACGAACAGCGTCGAGACCGGGACCACGCCACTCGACGCCGGGACGGTGTTCACCCGCGGCCTGATGTGGGCGGCGATCGCCGTGGCGGCGTTCATCGTCGCGACCGCCTTCGACTACCACTGGCTGACGACGCTGGCGTGGCCCGTCTACGGCCTGCAGCTGGGCCTGCTGGCCCTGACGCTGCTCATCGGCGACGGCGTCGGCAACTCCGCGCGCTGGATCTCGATCGGGCCGTTCACGTTCCAGTTCAGCGAGCTCGCCAAGGTCCTGATGATCAGCGTGCTTGCCACGTACCTCGCCGCGAACCAGGCGCGCCTCGACCGGATCGGCACGATCCTCGGCGCGTGCCTGCTCGTCGGTCCGCCGTGGATCCTCGTCATGCTCCAGCCGGACCTCGGAACGTCGCTCGTGTTCCTCGCGATCCTCGCCGGGATGCTCTGGATGTCGGGTGCGAGCATCCGCTGGCTCGCCGCGCTGGCAGCGGTCGTCATCGCGATGATCCCGATCGCGTGGACCTACATCCTGCGCGACTACCAGAAGGAGCGGCTGACCTCGTTCCTCAACCCGACACCGGACATCCAGGGCGCGGGCTACCAGCTGTACCAGTCGCAGATCGCGGTCGGGGCCGGTGGGCTGATGGGCAAGGGCCTGACCAACGGCACGCAGGCGCAGGGCGACTTCCTGCCCGTGCAGACGACCGACTTCGTGTTCGCCATCCTCGCCGAGGAGCTCGGGTTCATCGGTGGCCTCGTGCTGTTCGGGCTCTTCGTGGCGCTGCTATGGCGGGTCCTCGTCGCCGGCTGGCGTTCACGCGATCCCTTCGGGACGATGTTCGCGGCCGGGGTCGCGTCGATGATCCTGTTCCAGCTCGTCGTGAACATCGGGATGGTCATGGGGATCATGCCGATCACCGGCATCCCGCTGCCGTTCGTCACTCATGGAGGCGCGTCCCTCGTGAGCATGGCCATCGCGCTCGGCATCCTCCAGAGCATCAACATCCGCCAGACGCGCGTGGAATGGTGACCGTCTCGGCGGTCGAGAGGCCCCGGCCAGTGGTGGGCCGCGCCCCGATCCCGCGTCACGGAGTCGCGTCATCGGAGCCGCATCCGGACGGGTCGCGATCGCCGCGATGAGCGACGCTACTCGGCGCGCACGGTCCACGCCGGTCTCGATGTGCATGGGCCACCTGCCGATCGAGCCCATCCTTGTGGACCAGGACGTGGACCCGCTCTCGATCGTCCGACTCGCCACCGCCAGGCCCGAGACGCGCCTCATCGGCGTCACGGATCCGGCCGGGGTGCTCGTCGGTGTGGTGCCGACGCTACGCCTGGCGGAGACTGTCGTGGCACGGGTCTCGCCGGAGACGCTACTCGCCGGGGTGGCGGACCTGGCCGAGGCCGAACGCTTTGGACGCGAGGTCGGAGCGCGTCGTGTCGCGGACATCATGCTGCCGGTCGCATCCATCAGCGGCACGGCGACGGTCGATGACGCGTTCCGCAAGATGCACGCGCGGCATCTCTCGGGTCTGTACGTCGTCGACGACGATGGCCGGCCGACGGGTTATCTCGATCTGCTCGAACTCACGATGCACTACCTCGAGGCGCTCGAGGGCGACATTCCCGACGACGCCTGATACGGGTGGAGGTCGCGCTCGCCGGGCTCATCTTCCTCGTCACGTACGCCCTCATCGCGACGGAGCGTGTCGACAAGACCGTGGCCGCGTTGCTGGGCGGCTCGCTCGTGGTCGTCCTCGGCATCATCGATCAGCACGAGGCCTTCGGGGCGATCGACCTGAATGTCATCTTCCTGCTCGCAGGGATGATGATCCTGGCCGGGATCCTCCGGCAGACCGGCTTCTTCCAATGGCTGGCGATCCGGTCGGCCAAGGCCGCTCGCGGCGAGCCATACCGCCTGCTCTTGATCCTCAGCCTGGTCTGCGCCGTGCTGTCCGCCTTCCTCGACAACGTCACGACCGTCGTGCTCATCGCGCCGGTGACCCTGTACGTCGCGAATGTCCTGCGCGTCTCGCCGCTGCCGTTCCTCATCAGCGAGATCCTCGCCGCGAACATCGGTGGCGCCGCCACCCTGATCGGCGACCCGCCGAACATCCTCATCGGCTCCGCCGCGGGCCTGGGGTTCGACGACTTCCTGATCCACATGGCGCCGGTGGCCACGCTCGCGCTGCTCGTCTTTCTCGCGATGACGCGACTCTTCTTCCGTGGTGACCTCACCGTCGACCCGACGGTACGGGCGAGCGTCCTGGCCCTCGACGAGCGCGCCTTCATCACGGATCCGGCGCTGATGCGCTTGAGCCTCGCGGTGAGCGGCCTCACGGTCGCTGGATTCCTCCTGGCGACGCCTCTCGGCCTGGAGGCAGGGGCGATCGCCCTGCTCGGGGCTGCGGTCCTGATGCTGTTGACCCGGTCCCACGCCGAAAAGGTCCTCGCGCGAGGTCGAGTGGGCGACCCTCTTCTTCTTCGTCGGCCTCTTCATGCTCGTCCAGGCGATCGTGCATGTCGGGATCGTGAATGCCGTGGCAGATGGCCTGATCGCGTTGACCGGCGGGGACCCGGTGGTGACGACGATCGGCCTCATCTGGCTGAGTGGCATCGCCTCCGCGATCATCGACAACATCCCGTACACCGCGACGATGATCCCGGTGGTCCAGGAGCTGGGTGCCGCCGGCATCCCGATCGAGCCGTTGTGGTGGGCGCTCGCCCTCGGGGCCTGCTTCGGGGGTAACGCGACCATCGTCGGCGCCTCGGCCAACGTCGTCGTCGCCAATGTCGCCGATCGATCCGGGAACCCGATCACGTTCCAGCATTTCCTGCGCTTATGGGGTTCCGGTCACGCTCGTGACGCTGGTGATCGCGACGGTCTACGTCTACGCCCGCTACCTCGTCTGAGGACGGATCGATGCTGGCTTCCATCGCCATGCCACCGACGTTGACGGAGTCACCGCCATCGGCGACCGGTGCGCCATTCGACGTCCTGCTCGGGCTGTTCGTGCTGTTCGTCGCCGCAAAGGTCGGCGAGGAGGTGGCACGGCGTCTGGGCCAGCCTGCGGTCATCGGGGAGCTGCTCGGCGGGTTCCTGGTCGGGCCAGGAGCCCTGGCGCTGGTCGTCCCCGGCGAGGCTGCGTTCGTGCTCGCGGAGCTCGGCGTCGTGATCCTGCTGTTCTCGGTCGGCCTGGAAGTGCGACTCGACGATCTCCTGGCGGTCGGTCGCCCCGCCGTGCTGACGGCAGTCATCGCCTCGCTCCTGCCGATCATCGCCGGTATCGGCGTCGTCCTGGCCACGGGGGAGCCCCCCGGCTCGGCGGCCTTCGTCGGCGTCGCCCTGGCCGCGACAAGCATCGGCATCACGAGCCGCGTCCTGTCGGACCTCGGGGTGCTCGATCGCACCTTCGCGCGGGTGGTGCTCGGTGCGGCGGTCATCGACGACGTCCTCGCGTTGATCCTGATCGGCGTCGTCGCCGGTGGGGCCTCCGGTGATCTCTCCGGTTCGACGCTGCTGGTCGTGGTCGCGGCCGTCGGACTCCTTGGGCTCGGGTTCGCGGCTGCTCGCCGCGCGCGTGGCCTCAAGCGTGAGGTGTTCACCTGGCCGCTGTTCGCCGACACCCCGCTCGTGCCGGCGTTCATCCTGATGTTCGCCGTCGCGCTCGTGTCCGCGGCGATCGGCCTGGCGGCGATCATCGGCGCCTTCGTCGCCGGGCTCGTCGTAGCCGAGACGGAAGCCCAGGATGAGCTCGAGCGTGACATGCGGCCGCTGGGCCTGATCTTCACGCCGTTCTTCTTCGCCGTGACGGGCGCTCAGCTTGATCTCGGCGTGCTCCTGGATCCGGCCGTCGCCGTGCTCGCCGTCGTCCTGGCGGTCGTCGGCATCTTGACCAAGGTCGTCGGCGGGCTGATCGGAGCCCGCTCGATCGGCCGTTGGGGAGCCGCGGCCGTCGGCTTCGGGATGGTGCCCCGCGGCGAGGTCGGGATCGTCGTCGCCAACCTGGGGCTGGCCGCGGGATTGTTGACGCGCCGGGATTGTTCGGGGCCGTCCTCGTCGCCGTGGTCCTGACCACGATCGTTGCGCCCTACCTGCTGGCATGGGCGGTCCCGCGGGCGTCCGCCGAGCAGGACATCGCCACGTCGGCCGCCTGAGCGGTCAGCGGCGGCGGAAGAGCCCGCGTCGGTCGCGTCTCGGCCGCGGCGGAGCGGCGACGCCCGGTGCGACGCAGGATCGCGTCGATCTCGTCGCGGTACGGCCGGCCGATCGGCATCCGATCGAGCCACTCGAGGTACTCGAGGTCCGCCCGGCCGATCTCGCCGAGCGACCACGCCGAGTAGCGACCGAAGTTGAGGACGCTCCCCGATGGCTGGCCGGGCGGGGGGCCGGCCGCACCGGTGCCCTGCGCGGTCCGCATCGACTCGTCGTAGCCGCCCCCGACCGACGAACGGCCGCTCGACCAATCGCGCGACACGGTCTCGGGCTCGGTCGGCCGGGACGGTCCGCCTCGCGCGCCGGCCCGCGGACGCGTCGGCGGAGCTCGCGTGCGCGGTCGCCGTCGACGCCGCCGTCGAGCCCTTCGGGGTGCGTCGTGTCGCCGCGACGCGACAACGCGGCTGCCACCGCGCGCTCGCGGTCGTAGGCCGCGCGTCGCGCCGGTTCGCCGATGACCTCCCAGGCCGCGTTGATCGCGGACATCCGGGCAGCGGCCTCGGGACCCGCCGCGACATCGGGGTGGTACTTGCGCGCGAGCCGGCGGTACGCGGCCACGATGACCTCGTCCTCGGCTTCGGGATCGACCTGGAGGATCTTGTACGGGTCGGGCGCCGCGGTCATGGGCGGGCTCCAGCCGCGTCGCCAGGGGGTCATCGCATCGAGCGCGAGGCGTTCCTCGAGCCCCAACCCCGTGACGGAGGCGGCCAGCGCTTCCGGTGCATCGGGGCTCAGGCGCCGGAACAGGTAGCGCACGACATCGCGGATCGCCGCGGCGATCGGCAGGGCGAGGATCGCCCCGAGCAGGCCGGCGAGCGCTCCGCCGATGATGATCGCGAAGATCACCGCCGACGAATGGAGCTCGACCGCGTCGCCCTGGATCTTGGGGACGAGGAAGTTGTTCTCGACCTGCTGGACGAGGGTGTACAGCACGAGCGCCGCGACGACGGCCTCGAGGCCCGCGGTCGCCGCGAGGAGGACGGCCGGGACGGCGGCGATGATCGGCCCGATGATCGGGACGAGCTCGAGGATCCCGGCGATGACCGAGAGCAGGATCGCGTACCGCCCGAAGACCGGATCCACGACGATGCTCAGGATCGTCAGGCCGATGAACGTGAACACGCCGACGGTGATGCCCAGGATGATCTGGCCGCGGACCCACTGGCCGAACACGCGCTGGACGATCCGCAGCACGGCCCACACGTCGAAGCGCCACGCCTGCGGCAAGGCCGCGTCGAACTGGCCGGTGAGCGTCGCGCGGTCCTTGAGCAGGTAGAACACCCAGACCGGCAGGATCACGTAGCCGAAGATCGCGCCGATGATGCTCCCGGCGCCCGTCACCAGCGGCATCAGGAACGACAGGTCGAGCTCGGGGGCGGCGCCGCCCTCGCTGAGCCCGGCGATCACCGCATCGATCCACTCGCGGACCGCGTCGGGGATCTGCAGCCGTGCGTAGATCTCGGACAACCGTTCGAGCTGGGCCTGGAGCTGTTCGGCGAGACGCGGGAAGTCGGCGATGAACCGCAGCAGCTCGTTGACGAGCGGCGTGAGCGTGAGGTTCAGGAACTCCAGGAAGCCCACGATCGCGACGATGTACACGATCGCGATCGCGATGCTGCGTCGCACGCCGCGCCGGACGAGCCAGCGGACCGGCGGGTCGAGCAGGTAGACGAGGAGCAGGCCGACGACGAACGGGCGCACGCTGTCGCGCGCCATCCACAGCAGCAGACCGATGACGATGGCAGCGCCGATGAGGACGGCCACGCGCGGCGACAGCGGGGCGAACCGTGGGGCGGACGCGGGCGCGCTCTGGTCGACGAACGGGGGCGGCGGCAGCGATGCCACCCAGGCCGGGACGGGCGGCGGCGTGACCGTGGCGCCGGGCTGGGCGGGCTGCCGGTCCGTTGCGGGCGGATCGGGCTCGGCCATCGTCCGGCAGACTACCAGACATGACCGTCCCCTCCGACCCGCGGGAGCCTGAGCCGCGGGGCGAGGCGTCCGCCGAGCCACCGCGCCGCCGCGCATGCCCGAGCCGCGCCAGCGCTGGCGGCTGGTGGTGGCCCGCGACGCCGATGCTCCACCGCTGGCCCAGCGCGAGACCGTCGATGCCTGGGAGGCCGCGATCGACGCCGCCGGCCTGCCGATGGCACGGACCGACGGCGCGCGGTCGCGGCCGCGGATCGCGTTCGGGGCGCCGCTGTCGCTGGGCATGTCCGCCGAGGCCGAGCTCATCGACCTCGTCCTCACCGAACGCTGGCCGCTGTGGCGCGTCCGCGAGGCGCTGGACGGCCGGCTCCCCGAGGGCTGGCGCCTCATCGACATCTTCGACGTCTGGCTCGCCGGCCCGCCGCTGGCGGGTCGCGTCGCGGCCGCGGACTACCGCGTCGAGGTGGGCAGCGACACCGACGCCGATCTCGACCCGGGCGCCCTGGCCGCCGCCTGCACGACGGTGATGGCCGCCGGGCGCCTCGCGCGCCAGCGACGCGAAGGGCGACAGCGAGTGGAGTACGACCTGCGCCCCCTGCTCGTGGCCGTCGCGGTGAGCGATCCGGGGCCGCCGGCCACGCTCACGGTCCGCACCCGGTTCCATCCCGAGCTCGGGACCGGGCGGCCGGAGGAGGTCGTCGGGGCGCTGGGCGACGAGCTCGGTCGAACGCTCGTGGCGACATCGATCGTGCGGGAACGGCTCGTCCTCGCCGACGAGCTGGGCTGACGGATGCGGCAGGCGCTCGACGACGGCCCTCGATTGACCGAAACCGCCGTTCGGTCGTAGACTCCACCGTCCGCGCCTCGGCTGATGCCGGGCGTCATCCCATGTCCGACAGCCCGATCGCCACGCGCGCGTCGCACCGTCGCCAAATGAAGTCCTGAGGATCCATGTACGCAGTCATCGAGACCGGCGGAAAGCAATACCGCGTCGAGGTCGGCACCGAACTCGAAGTCGAGCTGCTCGATGTCGAGCCCGGCAAGACGATCACGCTCGAGCGCGTGCTCCTCGTCGCCGACGGCGACGACGCGAGCATCGGTCGCCCGCTGGTCGATGGTGCCGCGGTCAGCGCCGAGGTCATCCGCCAGGATCGCGGCCCCAAGCTCATCTCGTTCAAGTACCGACCCAAGGCCCGCAGCCGGGTCAAGAAGGGCCATCGCCAGGAGCTGACGGTCCTGCGCATCAGCGACATCGTGTTCGGCGGCAAGAGCGCGGCCAAGGACGCGGCGAAGGCGCAGCAGGACGCCAAGACCGAACGCCAGCGTCTCGAGGAAGCCGCCACGGCACAGGCCGCCAAGGACGCGGAGCTCGCCGCCAAGCTCGCGAAGGCGGCCGCGCCGGCGAAGAAGGCCACGACCGCGAAGGCGGCCACGAAGGCCAAGGCCGACGAGGGTGCCGACGACGCGAAGGCATCGGCGCACGACGGCCAAGGCGACCACGAAGAAGCCGACCACCAAGGCCAAGGCCGACGACGCGTCCACGGACGCGGCCGCCAAGCCCGCCGCGAAGAAGCCCGCCGCGAAGCCGCGCGCGACAAAGAAGGACGAGTAGGACCTCATGGCCCACAAGAAGGCAGGCGGCAGCGTCAAGAACGGCCGCGACAGCGTCGGCCAGCGACTCGGCGTCAAGGCCGGCGACGGCCAGCTCGTGCCGGCCGGGTCGATCATCGTCCGCCAGCGCGGCATGACGTTCCTCTCGGGCCCGGGCACGGGTCTCGGCCGGGACTACACCGTGTTCGCGACGGTCACCGGCAAGGTGAAGTTCGAGCACGCCACCAAGGACAAGAAGCGCATCCGGGTCGAGGCGGTCGAGACCGCTCCGGCGCCGGGCTGATCAGCACCAGCCACAGCACATAGCCGGCGACCACCGGCGGGGCGATGGCCCTGCGCGGACGGCGTCGGAGGAGAACACCGCCGTGAAGGCCGATATCCATCCCACGTACTACGAAGCGAAGGTCCACTGCGGCTCGTGCGGCCGCGAATGGGTCGTCGGGTCCACCCGACCCGAGCTTCGCGTCGACGTCTGCAGCAACTGCCATCCGTTCTTCACGGGGACGCAGAACATCATCGACACCGCCGGGCAGGTCGAGCGCTTCCAGAAGCGACTGGAGCGCCAGGCTCGCAGCTGACGCTGCGATCCGGCGGAGCGAACGCTTCGCGACCGACTGGACGGCCGGCCCTCGGGCCGGCCGTTTCGAATTCCGGGCGGCTGGCGATGCGTCCGCGGGCGCAGCGCCGGGGGCCGTCGGCACGCCGGCGACATCGCGCGCTCTGCAGGAGCGCCTCGACCCGATGGCGCTCCATCGCCGGTAGACTTGCCGGCATGTCCTCGGAACCCGTGCCCGCGGCCCCGCCCGCCGGCGGTCCCAACTACGCCTACGGCGGCCAGGCCCTGATCGAGGGTGTCCTCATGCGCGGCCGCGACGCGATCGCCGTCGCGTTGCGCCACCCCGATGGCCGGATCGTCACCGCGACCGAACGGCTCGAATTCCGGCGTCCACGGCACGAAGGCATCCAAGTGGCCGTTCGTGCGGGGCCTCGTGGTGCTGTACGAGACGCTCGTCGTCGGGACGCGCTGGCTGGTCCGCAGCGCCAACCTGCAGGCCGAGGAGGACGACGTCGAGCTCGGCAAGGGCTCGATCATCATCATGCTGGTCGTCACCCTGGCGGCGGCGATCGCGATCTTCACGCTCATCCCGCTGTTCATCTCGAGCGTGGCCACCGTCCGGCTCCACGAGCTCCTTCGCCCAGCCGCTGGTCGAGGGCCTCATCCAGGTCGGCATCTTCCTCGGGTACCTGACGCTCATCTCGCGCACCCCGGACATCAAGCGCGTCTTCCAGTACCACGGCGCCGAGCACATGACGATCCATGCGCTCGAGGCGGGCGATCCGCTGACGGTTGACGAGGTCCGCAAGTACCCGACGGCCCACCACCGCTGCGGGACCGAGTTCCTCGTCGTCGTCGTGATGCTGTCGATCCTCATCTTCTCGCTGGTCGGCCGACAGCCGCCGCTGGTGATGATCGCGAGCCGCATCCTGCTCATCCCGGTCATCGCCGCCGTCGGGTACGAGATCCTCAAGTTCGGGGCAAAGCACCGCCGCAACCCGATCATCCGGGTGGTCATGTGGCCGGGCATCCTCGTCCAGAAGATCACGACCAAGCGCCCGACCGACGACATGATCGAGGTCGCCATCGCGTCGATGGAGGAGGCGCTGCTGGCCGATGGCAACGCGGTGCCGGTCGGCTCCGCCGAGCTGGACCTCGAGCCGATGGACCTGGCGCCGAAGGCCACCGACACGCCCGCGGAGGTGGTCGAAGCCACCGCCTCCCCCAGCCCGGGCGAGCCACCGACCCAGGCATGAGCGACCTCGACGCGAAGCTCGCCGAGATCGCCGCGCAATACGACGACCTGCAGGGTGAGCTCGCCCGACCCGAGGTCAGCATGGACCCGAACGAGCTCCGCCGCCTCGGCCAGGAGCTGGCACGCCTGGAGCCGACGGTCGAGGCGTTCCGGCGCCTCGAGGCGACCCGCGCGGAGCTGACCGGGGCCCGCGAGGTCCGCGACGCCGGCGACGGCGACGACGAGATGCGGGCGATGGCCCGCGACGAGATCGCCCGGCTGGAGGGCGACGAGACGCGCCTCCTCGACGAGCTGAAGGTCCTGCTCCTGCCGCGCGATCCCAACGACGACCGCGACGTCATCCTCGAGGTCCGTGCCGGGGCCGGTGGTGACGAGGCGGCCCTGTTCGCCGCCGAGCTGCTGCGGATGTACCTGCGCTACGCCGCGCGCCATCGCTACACGCCCGAGGTCCTGAGCCTGAACGAGACCGGGATCGACGGCGTGAAGGAGGCGATCGTCCAGGTCCGCGGCGACGGGGCGTACAGCCGGCTCAAGTTCGAGGGCGGCGTCCATCGCGTGCAGCGCATCCCGGCGACCGAGTCGAGCGGGCGGATCCACACCTCGACCGCGACGGTCGTGGTCCTGCCCGAGGTCGACGAGGTGGAGGTCGAGATCGACGAGGAACGGGACCTGCGGATCGAGGTCAAGCGGTCGTCCGGTCCCGGCGGGCAGTCGGTGAACACGACCGACTCGGCCGTGCGCATCACCCACATCCCGAGCGGTCTCGTCGTCGAGATCCAGGACGAGAAGAGCCAGCACAAGAACAAGGCGAAGGCGATGTCCGTGCTGCGGTCGCGGCTGTACGACCTCGAGATCCAGAAGCAGCGTGCCGCCGACTCGGCCGCGCGCCGCTCGATGGTCGGCTCGGGCGATCGGAGCGACAAGGTCCGGACCTACAACTTCGCGCAGGATCGGGTCACCGACCACCGCATCGGGAAGACCGTCCACAACCTGCCGGGCGTGCTCGACGGCGATCTCGACGACCTGATCGACGCGCTCCAGATGGCCGACCAGGCCGACCGCCTCGCGACCCTGACCGGTGCCGATGACGCCGCCTGACGCCGCCGAGGTCCGCTTCCTGCCGCCCCGGGTGCAACCGGTGGCGCGGGCGACCGACCTCGGCTCGGTGCAGGTCCTCAAGCACGCCAACGTCTACCTGCTGACCGATTCGTTCGGCGACATCCACGCCGACACGCGCGGACTGGGCCTGTATCGCGGCGACAGCCGCCTCCTGTCCTGTGCGGTCCTCCGGGTCGGCGGCGAGCGACCGGTCCTGCTCCAGACCTCGGTCGGGGCGAACTACCGCGGCGGGATCCAGATGACGAACCCGTCGGCGGACCGCAACCCCGATGCGAAGGTGCACCCGCTCGATGAGCTGGTGGGGCGCACGATCGGCATCAGCCGGGAGCGCCTCGTGGCGGCCGAGGGCGCGGTCGAGGTGCTGCGGATCGTCAACCACGCGCCGCGACCGCTCAAGATCCCGATCGAGCTCGAGTTCGGCGCCGACGGCGCCGACATCTTCGAGGTCCGGGGCTACCCGCGCCAGCGTCGCGGCCGGCTGCTGCCGATCGCCGTGACCGACCGGCGCGTCACGTTCCGGTACGACGGTCTGGACGGGTGCCAGCGACTGACGCATCTCGAGCTCTCGGAGCCAGCGGCCGTCGTCGAGAGCGTCGATCCGACGACGCTCGACGGCACCGACACGGGTGCGTCCGTCCGCTTCCGCTGGAGCGTGGAGCTGGAGCCCGGCCAGGACCGCGAGCTGCGCTGGACCGCGTGGGTGACGGAGCGCATCGCGCCCGCCACTCCCCGGGATACCGCCACGGGACGGGCCGAGCTCGCCGCGCTGTTCCCCGACGCGCCGCGGATCTCGGGGGACGAGGGCGCCGCCGCGTATCACGCCTGGGAGCGGGGCACGACGACGGTCACGAGCGACCACGAGCTGTTCAACCTCGTGGTGCGACGGTCCGTCGCCGACCTCCGGCTCCTCGTCAACGACGGACCCGGCCCGGACCAGCGCTACGTCGCGGCCGGGGTCCCGTGGTTCGCCACGCTGTTCGGGCGCGACTCGATCATCTCCGCGTTCCAGTCCCTCGCCTTCCGGCCGCAGCTGGCGGTCGAGACGCTCACCGATCCTGGCCGCCTACCAGGCCAAGGAGGTCGACGACTGGCGCGATGCGGAACCCGGCAAGATCCTCCACGAGCTGCGCTCGGGCGAGATGGCCGGGGCCGGCGAGCTGCCCCACACGCCGTACTACGGATCGGTCGATGCGACGCCGCTCTGGCTCGTCCTGTTCGGGGCGACGTTCGACTGGACCGGCGACCGCGGGCTGGTCGACCGGCTGTGGCCGAACGCGCTGGCCGCGCTCGCCTGGATCGACGACTACGGCGACCGCGACGGCGATGGGTTCGTGGAGTACGAGCGCCGCTCCGAGCGCGGCCTGTTGAACCAGGGCTGGAAGGATTCGAGCGACGCCATCCGCGACCGGAGCGGCGCCCAGGCGGTCGCCCCGATCGCGCTCGCCGAGGTGCAGGGCTACGTCTACGACGCCAAGCGACGGATGGCCGGGCTCGCCCGCATGCGTGGCGAGGAGGCGCTCGCGACGAAGCTCGACGCCGAGGCGGACGCCCTGCGCGAACGCTTCGAGGCGGCGTTCTGGGTCGAGGACCAGCGCTACTACGCGATGGCGCTCGACCGCGACAAGCGCCAGGCCGACGCGATCGGCTCGAACGCGGGCCATTGCCTCTGGTCGGGGATCGTCTCGCCGGAGCGCGCGCGCGACGTGATCGATCGATTGCTGCAGCCGACCGTCTTCTCCGGCTGGGGCATCCGGACGATGGCGTCCGACCAGGCGGGCTTCAACCCGATCGGCTACCACACGGGCACGGTCTGGCCCCACGACACCTCGCTCATCGCCGCCGGCTTCAAGCGATACGGCTTCGACGAGGCCTCGAACCGGCTGGTCGGCCAGATGCTGGAGGCGGCGCAGCGATTCCCCGACTTCCGCCTGCCCGAGCTGTTCTGCGGCTTCGATCGGATGGAGGCCACGTCGCCCGTGCCGTACCCGGTCGCCTGCTCGCCGCAGGCGTGGGCCGCTGGCGCGTCGTTCCTGTTCCTGTCGACCATGCTCGGGCTGCGGGGCAACGCGGACGGCAACGAGCTCGAGCTGCGCCATCCGCACCTGCCGGACTGGCTCGGCAAGGTGACCCTCACCGACCTGCGCGTCGGCGACGCATCGGTGGACCTCCTGTTCCACCGCTGGCGGGGGACCACCAGCGCGGAGGTGCTGCGCAAGGTCGGCGACATCGGCGTCACCATCCGGCTCTGACCGGACCACCATGCCGACGACCAGGAGCTGCTGCACGAGGGCATCGACCGGCTGCGCACGGCCGAGGTCGACACGCCACGGCTCGATGCCGAGCTGCTGCTGGGCTTCGCCGTCGGCGTGGACCGGACCGCGATCGTCGCGCACCCGGACGCCCCGGTCGGGGCAGACGCCGCGGCCGCGTACCGGGCGTCGCTCGATCGCCGCGTGGCGGGCGAGCCCGTCGCCTACATCCGCGGGTTCAAGGAATTCCACGGCCTGGCCTTCGCCGTCGATCCGCGTGCCCTGATCCCCCGTCCCGAGACCGAGCTGCTCGTCGATCTCGCGCTGGCCGAGACCATGCGACGGCTCACGTCCGGGGCGCGGCCGCTTGGCGGACCGGGGGTGCGGCTCATCGATGTCGGCACGGGCAGCGGCGCGATCGCGGTGACGATCGCCTCGGAGCTTCGTCGGCGGCGGCGTCGGCCCCGAGGACGTCGAGATCACGGCCGTCGACATCTCACCGGAGGCGCTCGATCTCGCGCGCGAGAACGCGGTCGGCCACGCGGTCGGCGATCGCATGCGCTTCGTCGGCGCCGACCTCGTCCCGCCGCAGGCTGCCGGCCCGTGGGACGTCGTGGCCGCGAACCTGCCGTACGTCCGCGAGGACGCGATGGCCTCGCTCCCGCTGCCGACGACCTACGAACCGGCACTCGCCCTCGACGGCGGGCCGGACGGGCTGGCCGTCATCGGACGATTGCTCGATCGACTGCCGGGCGTCCTCTCGCCCGACGGCGTCGCCCTGCTGGAGATCGGCGCGGACCAGGGGACGGCGATCGGCGCGCTGGTCGGGGAGCGGCTGGCCGGCTGGTCGTGCCGGGTCGAGGCCGACCTCGCCGGTCTGCCGCGGGTCGCCGTCGTGACCCGCGGGCCCACGCCATGACCGATCGACTCCCCCGGAGCGCGCGCGCCCCAGTTCCCGATCAGGCTCATCGCGCTCGATATCGACGGGACGATCATCGGCGACGACCACGTCATCGGGCCACGCACGATCGCCGCGGTGCGAGCCGCGATGGCACGCGACGTGGCGGTGTCGCTCGTGACCGGACGGATGGTGTCGAGTGCCATGCGGTTCGCCGTCGAGCTCGGGCTGACCGGGCCGCTCGTCGGCTACCAGGGCGGGATCATCCGCGCCATGCCCGTCCCGGGCTCGGGACGCGTCGGTCGGCTGCTCGTCCACACGCCGCTGCCCGCGGCGACCGCGCGCGCCATCGTCGCCTGGACCAAGGAGCACGGCCTCGATCCGCACATGAACCACCTCGAGCGGTTCATCGTCCGCGCCGACGACCCGAACGCCGACGACTACTCCGCGTTCATGGGCGCCCGCGCCGAGCTCGTCCCCGACCTGGCGAGCGCGATCGCCCACCCGGTGACCAAGGTGCTCGCCGTCGGCGAGCCGCCGCTCCCGACCGAGATGGCCGCACTCGCGCGCGCGGCGTTCGATGGGGTGGCGGACGTGACGATCTCGCACCCGCGATTCCTGGAGTTCGTGGCGCCGGGCGTGTCGAAGGGCCGGGCCATCCGCTGGCTGGCGCGACGCCTGGGGATCCCGCTCGGCGCGACGCTGGCGATCGGCGACCAGTGGAACGATGTCGAGATGCTCGCCGAGGTCGGGCACGGCGCGGCGATGCCCACGGCGCCTGCCGGCGTGCGCGCCGCGGCCCGCTACATCGCGCCGCCGCTCGAGGACGAAGGGGCCGCCCAGCTGATCGAGGCGCTGGTCCTCGCCGATCCGAACGATGCGCTCGAGGCCGCGGATCGATTGGCCGCGGAGGCGGAGGACGCCGGACGAGGCGATCCGGCGGACGGCACCGTTGAGGAAACCGCCCTGGTTGGAACGGCCGCCACGGCGGCCGCGGCGAGCCGGTGACCGCCCGGGTCGTCCCGGACGACGACGCGGGTCGCGCGCAGGCGATCCTGACCATGCGCGACGGCGGCATCGTGGCCCTCCCGACGGACACCGTGTACGGCATCGCGGTGGCGCTCGAGACACCCGCCGGGATCGAGCGCCTGTTCCAGGTGAAACGCCGGCACGGCGACAAGGCGGTGATGCTCCTGCTCGCCGAGGCATCCCAGGCGGACGAGGTCGGCGTGCTCACGCCGGCGGCGACCGCGCTGGCAGCGGCGGCGTGGCCGGGTGGGCTCACGATCGTCGTCCCGCAGCGCCCCGACCGGCCGCTACCCGAGGTGCTCACCGGCGGTCGCCCGACGATCGGCCTGCGCCTGCCGGATCACGATGCGCCGCGGGCGCTCGCCCGTGCCCTCGGGCCACTGCCCACGACGTCGGCGAACCTGTCCGGCCGGCCCGACGCCGAGGACGCGGCCGCGATCATCCGGGAGCTCGGCGAGGAGATCGATCTCGTGCTCGACGGCGGCCCGGTCCGGGGCGGCCCAGCCTCCACCGTCGTCGACTGCACCGGCGACGCGCCGCAGATCCTGCGCGAGGGCGCCGTCCCGGCCGCTCGCGTCGCCGAGATCCTCGACGCAGCCGGGGTCGCCCACGCCATCGGGGTGCTTCCGCCCGGGTCCACTGGGAGCGGGGCCGGCTGAACCGGCGGTCGGTCGGGACCGGTCGTCGCGCGTCTCGTTCGTGGGAAGATAGCCGGACGAGCGTGACGGAGCACCTGGGGGAGCACGCCGGGCAGGAAGGAGTCGTGCGCACCATGGCCATCTCCGCCTCGAGCGGTCGAGCGATGGAGTCGATCGCCGAGGTCGACCCGGTCCTCTGGGACGCGATGCAGGGTGAGCGCCGGCGGCAGCACGACAAGATCGAGCTCATCGCCAGCGAGAACTACGTCTCGGCCGCCGTCATGGAGGCCCAGGGCAGCTGGCTGACGAACAAGTACGCCGAGGGGCTGCCGGGCAAGCGCTACTACGGTGGCTGCGAGTACGTCGACGTCGCCGAGCGACTCGCCCAGGAGCGGGCGCTCGCCCTCTACCCGGGGCCGGAGCACGTCAACGTCCAGCCCCACTCGGGCGCCCAGGCCAACATGGCGGCCTACTTCAGCGTCCTGCGACCGGGCGACCGCATCCTGGGCATGAATCTGGCCCATGGCGGGCACCTCACCCACGGCATGGCGCTCAACTTCAGCGGGAAGCTGTACGAGGTCCACGCCTACGGCGTCCGCCAGGACACCGAACGGATCGACCTCGACGCCCTCGAGGCGCAGGCGCACGAAGTCCGGCCGAAGCTCATCGTCGCCGGCGCCAGCGCGTACCCGCGGACCTGGGATTTCGAGCGGATGGCGGCGATCGCGCATGCCGTCGGGGCGCTGCTGTTCGTGGACATGGCGCACGTCGCCGGTCTCGTCGCCGCCGGGGTCCACCCGAGCCCCTTCCCGCATGCCGACATCGTCACGACCACGACGCACAAGACGCTGCGCGGGCCGCGCGGTGGGCTGATCTTCGCTCGCGCCGAGCTGCCCGAGGGCATCGACCCGGCCGACTTCCCGGCGCTCAAGGGCGCGCTCGGGCCGGCCATCGACAAGACCGTCTTCCCCGGCGTCCAGGGCGGCCCGTTGATGCACGTGATCGCGGCGAAGGCGGTCGCCTTCAAGCTCGCGGCGGAGGAACCGTTCCGCGAGGATCAGCGGCGGACCGTTGCGAACGCCCAGACGCTCGCCGCAACGCTCACCGAGCAGGGCGCCCGGGTCGTCTCCGGCGGCACGGACAACCACCTGCTGCTCGTCGACGTGACGCCGTTCGGGGTCACGGGCAAGGAAGCCGAGCACCTGCTCGACGAGATCGGCGTGACGGTGAACAAGAACGCGATCCCGTTCGACCCGCTGCCGCCCAATACGGCCTCCGGCATCCGCCTGGGCACGCCGGCCACCACGTCCCGTGGCTTCGGCGAGGACGAGATGCGCGCGATCGGGCGGATCATCGCCGAGGCCATCCGCCTCCGCGATGACGCGGCGGTCCAGCGCCGGCTCGCGGGCGAGGTCACCTCCATCGTCGAGCGGTTCCCCGTGCCGGGCCTGCCCGCCGCGTGACCTTCATCGAGGACGTCGGCGCGAGCGTCGGCCCGATCATCGCGGTCTTCCTCGCCGCGGGGCTCCTGTCGCTCGGCCTCACGCCGGTCGTCCGCCGCTACGTGCTCCGCCACGGCATCGTCGACCGGCCCGAGGCGCGCCGGGTCAACACGGCGCCGATCCCGCGCGCCGGCGGACTGGCCGTGGCGGCCGCGTTCCTGCTCGTCGCGGCGGGCTTCGTGGCGCTCAACGGCGCGGCCGGCTGGGTCCCCGTGCCGCTCAACCTGCAACCGCCGGCGACCGATCTCACGGCCCTGTTCCTTGGCGGCGCCGCTTGCCGCGATCCTCGGCGCGATCGACGACCTGTTCGACCTGCGCGCCCGCTGGCAGCTCCTCGGCCAGCTCGCGCTCGCGGTCCTCGCCATCGCGCTCGGCATCACCATCGACTTCATCGCGAATCCGTTCGGCGGCGGCGTGCATCCGCTTCGAAGGCGCGTTCGCGATCGGGTTCACGATCTTCTGGATCGTCGGGATGATCAACAGCATCAACTGGATCGACGGGCTCGACGGCCTCTCGAGCGGGATCACGCTCGATCGCGGCGGTCACGCTGGGCCTCATCAGCCTCACGACCCAGGTCGGCCAGCCGCTCATCGCCGTGCTCTGCTTCGCGCTGGCCGGCGCGCTCCTCGGGTTCCTCCGCTGGAACTTCCACCCCGCGTCGATCTTCCTCGGGAGCAGCGGCGTCCAGTTCGTCGGGTACACCCTGGCCGTCCTGTCGATCCTGGGGTCCGGGAAGGTCGCGGTCGTGCTGCTGGTCCTGGGTGTCCCGATCATCGATACCTTCTGGATCATCGTCCGACGGCTGCGGCGAGGGCCGGTCCCCGTTCAGCGCGGACCGCTCGCACATCCACCACCGGCTGCTCGACCTCGGGCTGTCGCACCGCAGCACGGTCCTCGTGATCTACGGCATCTGCGTCGTGCTCGGGCTCATCGCGCTGCTGCTGTCCGAGGTGAACCAGCTGTACGCGTTCCTCGGCGTGTTCGTGCTGTCGGGACTCGTCCTGTTCGGGCCGATCCGGGGCGCATTCCGCCGACCCGAGGAACTCGAAGCCGAGGCATACGAACCGACCACGACACGCCGCCGTAGCCGCCGCGTCCGATCACGCGGTGTGGCGTCGGCGGGGCCGAGGTGCGATCCGGTGGGCTGTGCGGGGCTCGGCTCCCGCAAGGGGCGGTGGGATGCGGTGTCGAGCGGTGTAGCATCGCGCCGGTACTGCGCGGCCGGCATCGGTCGAGCCGCGATCGTCGGGGCACCACTCGGGGTACCGCATGCCGCTGGAGCCGCTCATCATCGCGTTCGCCGCGGTCGTGGCTGTGGTCGGCGTGCTGTTCGTGCGTGGCTCGCGCGCGCCGAGCCCGACCGACCACGCCCATCGGCGCCGGCCGCTGGAGGTCATCGGCGATCTCGTCGACGGCTCGATCGGGATGTACGTCCTCCGTCGCGCGCTCGGGCGACCCACCGCCACGCGCCGGGACCATGAGGCCGATCGAGCCGCGGCACGGATCGCGGAACCGCCGCCGACCGCCGACGCGGCCGAGCATCGGCCCGACCACCGCACGACCGACACGCCTCGTCGTCGCCGGTACGGCCGCATCCGCTGGCCCGGACGACGAGCGCGCATCGCCAGGCGCACCCGCTGACACCCGTCGCGAGCGGTGGCGTGACCTCACGCGCGCGCTTTCGGCGTGACGGCGCCCTGGCCGTGTTCGGGGTCGCATCGATCGTCCTTCTGGTCGCTGTCCTGGGTCCGCTGATGCCGCGGCGCGAGGGCGAGGTCCTCGGCGTCACCGCATCGCCGAGCGACAGCGAACCGCGCATCGTCGGCGGCAGTGCGACGCCCGCAGCCGTGGCGACCGATGCTGTCGTCAGCCCACCGTTGGAACCGAGCGACGGCGCCGCGGCGAGCGGATCCGCGAGCGTCGCCGCGTCGCCCACGCCCGAGCCGACGCCGACCGCCGAACCGACCCCGACACCGCGACCGGGGGCGACGCCCACGCCCAGGCCGACGCCGAGGCCGACGCCGCGCCCGACGCCCAAGCCGACGCCGAAGCCGACCGCGACCGACCCAACGCCGACGCCGACCCCGACGCGACCCCGACGCCGACGCCGGACGCCGACCCCGACGCCGACACCGGACCCGACCCCGACGCCGACGCCCGACCCGACCCCGACGCCGACACCCGACCCGACGCCGACCCCGGAACCCACGCCCGCCCCGATCGCCGTGGCGCCGATCGGTCGTGTCGGGTCCACGTGGCCGTTCGCATGGATCGTCGACGCCTTCGTCGTGCTCCGCTGAGCCGCCCCGTCCGTGGCGGCCCCGGGCGCGCAGCTGCTACACTACGCGCGCCTTGACAGGTCGCCCATGATCGAGCCCGGCCGGGGTTGGGCCTATGTCGCCCTCTTCTCGGAGATCGGCATCTCTCTCCTGGTCACGACCTTGATCGGCGTGCTCGCAGGCCGTTGGGTCGATGGGCAGCTGGGGACCCTCCCCGTCTTCTTGATCGTCGGTTTCTTCCTCGGCGCCGGCGCCGGGACCGTGGCGATCATCAGACTGGTGAGCCGGTTCCTGAAGACGATCGATTAGCCGGTCACGTCCCGACCGGCGGTGGAGGACCCGAGCGCGGCGTGACGCCGCGCTCCTGTGTGTGGAGCTAGCGTGACGACTGAGCCTGTCGCGACCGCCGCGGTCGCCGACGACCCAAGCCCCGCGCCAACGCCCAAGGGGCGAGGGCTGTCCAGCCGGTGGTTCACGCTCATCGGTGTCGTCATCGTCCTCAACATCGTCGCCCTCATCCTCGTGCCGCCGTTCCCGAGGGAAGGCGCACCCGGCGACCCGTGTGCGTTCCCGGTGTGCTTCATCGAGGGGACGCTCGAGTTCCCGGCGCCGCACGTCGTGCTGCCGCTGACATCGGAACCGGCTCCCGGAGCCGACAAGCTCATCGTGTTCTACCCGAGCATCAGCTCGACGATCTTCACCCAGTGGCTCGTCATCGGCGGCATCCTGATCGCCGCGATCCTCATGACGCGCGGCCGGAAGCTGATCCCCGGACGCGGGCAGAACGCGTTCGAGACCCTCTACGAGTCGCTCAGCAGCTTCGGGGTCGGGCTCGCCGGACCCACGGCGCTCCCGTACGTCCCGATCTTCTTCGCCTTCTTCGTGCTGATCCTCTTCTCGAACTGGATCGGGCTGGTCCCGCCGGTCGGTCGCCTGGAACAGCTCCGTGCGCCGTCGAGCGACGTCAACATCACGCTCGGCCTGGCCCTCGTGTCGTTCGCGATCTTCGAGATCGAAGGCTTCCGCAAGCTGGGCGTCCGCGGCTACCTCGGCAAGTTCTTCCCGATCTACGAGTTCAAGGCCGGGCATCGGCGCGGGCCTCATCGCGATGTTCGTCGGCCTCGTGGAGCTCATGCTCGAGTTCGTCAAGCCGATCACGCTGTCGATGCGACTCTTCGGCAACATCTACGGCGGCGAGGTCGCCCTGGGCGTCATCACCGGCCTGACCCTCGCGATCATCCCGGTCGGGCTCATCGGGCTCGACTTCCTGCTCAATGCCATCCAGGCCCTCATCTTCAGCGTCCTGACCCTCGTCTTCATCACGCTCGCCATCGAGAGCCACGACCACGAGGAGGGCCACGTCGCCGAAGAGGCGCTCGAATCCCTGCACGGACAGGAGCCCTCGACGCTCCAGCCCGCCCACTGAGGCGTCGCAGACGCCCACCGACCATCGGTCTCATGAACCCGGGCTCGTCAGGCCCGGGGCGATAGGAGGAAGTCACGCAATGGAATACATCGGCGCCGGTCTTGCCGCCCTCGGGGTCATCGGCCCCGGCATCGGCATCGGCATCCTCGGCGGCCTCGCCGCAACCGCGATCGGTCGCAACCCCGACGCCGCCGGCCAGATCCGCGGCATCGCGATCATCCTGGCGGCATTCGCCGAGGGCCTCGGCGTCCTCGCGATCGTCGTCGGCCTGCTCGCCATCTTCATCCAGCCCGCCTGATCCATCGGGCACGGAGAGAGCATCGTGGACCTCATGGCCGTCGTGTCCCGATCCGGACGCGAGGTCGTCCGATTGGCCACCGAGGCAGGGGGCGAACCGGCGCTGTTCCAGATCAACCTGTTCTGGGTGATCGTCAGCGGCCTGAACTTCCTCCTCTTCTTCGCCATCCTCTGGACGTTCGCCTTGAAGCCGGTCACGCGCATGCTCGCGGACCGGAAGGAACGCATCGAACAGGGCCTCAAGGACGCCGAGCAAGCCCGCACCGATCGTGAGAGCGCGGAGGCGGAGCGCGTGGCGACCCTGGCGGAAGCCCGCCGCGAGAGCAACGAGATCCTGGCACGCGCCCAGACGCGTCGCCCAGGAGACCCGTGACGCGGACATCGCGGCGACCCGTGCCGAGCTCGAACGGATGCGCGTCCGCGCCGCCGACGAGATCGAGGCGGAGAAGCAGCGCGCCATCGGCGAGCTCCGAGGCGAGGTCGCGAACCTCGCGCTGGCTGCCGCCAGCCGGGTCGTCGGGGAATCGATGACCGACGCCCGACAGCGTCGGCTGGTCGAGGAATTCCTCGCGACGGCGCCGCAGGACGAGTCGAGGAACTGATGGCACGACGGGACAGCGCCGCGCGCCGCTACGCCGAGGCCGCCTTCGAGGTGGCCCAGCGTGACGGCACGGTCGAGGCGTGGCGAGCCGAGCTCGACGCGGCCGCGACCCTGTTCGACCGCGACGACGTCCCGAGGACGCTCGCCAACCCGGCGATCCCGCTCGACCAGCGGTCGATGGCCGTCGCCGGCCTGCTCAAGGGCAGTGCCTCGCGTCCCGTGCAGAACATGATCCAGCTCCTGCTCCGGCGCGGCCGGATCGAGCAGCTGCCCCGCGTCGCGGCCGAGTTCCGCCGCCTCGACGATCGGCGCCAGGGGCTGACCCACGCCACCGTCACGAGCGCCGCGCCGCTCACCCAAGACGAGACCCGGGCGCTGACCCAGCGGCTCGAACAATCCACCGGCAACCGCATCGCCCTCGACGTCCAGATCGATCCGAGCCTGCTCGGCGGTCTCGTCGTGCGCGTCGGCGACCGCCTGATCGACGGGAGCGTCCGAGGCCGCCTGGAGCGGCTCCGGAATTGGCTCATCTCGGGCGCCCTCTAGGAGATCGCACGCATGGCCATCCGATCCGACGAGATCACCAGCATCATCAAGTCCGCGATCGACTCGTTCGATTCGGGCGTCGAGACCCGCAGCGTCGGGACGGTCGTCGAGGTGGGCGACGGGATCGCCCAGATCTACGGGCTCGATGGCGCGCTCGCGTCGGAGATGCTCGAATTCCCCGGCGGCGTCATGGGCATGGCGCTCAACCTCGAGGAGGAGACGGTCGGTGCCGTGCTCCTCGGCAACGCGTCGGCGATCAAGGAAGGCGACACCGTCAAGACCACGGGCCGCGTGGTCGAGGTCCCGGTCGGCCAGGCACTGCTGGGCCGCGTCGTGGACGCGCTCGGACGGCCGCTCGACGACAAGGGCCCCATCGCGACGACGACCACCCGTCCGGTCGAGCGGATCGCACCGGGCGTCATCGTCCGCCAGTCGGTCGACACGCCGGTCCAGACCGGCATCAAGGCGATCGACGCGCTCATCCCGATCGGCCGCGGCCAGCGCGAGCTGATCATCGGCGACCGCCAGACCGGCAAGACCGCGATCGCGATCGACACGATCATCAACCAGAAGGGCAAGGGGCTCGTCTGCATCTACGTGGCGATCGGCCAGAAGCTCTCCACGGTCGCGAACACCGTCGCGGTCCTCGAGCAGTACGGCGCGATGGAGCACACGATCGTCGTGGTCGCGGGTGCCGAGGATCCCGCGCCGCTCCAGTACATCGCCCCGTACAGCGGCGTGGCCATGGGCGAGGAGGTCATGGAGAACGGCGTCGAAGTCGCCGGCCAGGGCCTCGTCAAGGACGCCCTGTGCGTCTACGACGATCTCTCCAAGCACGCCTGGGCGTACCGCGAGATGGCGCTGCTGCTGCGCCGCCCGCCGGGCCGCGAGGCCTACCCGGGTGACGTCTTCTACCTCCACAGCCGACTCCTGGAGCGAGCGGCCCGGATGAACGAGGAGAACGGCGGCGGCTCGCTGACGGCGCTGCCGATCATCGAGACGCAGGCCGGCGACGTGTCGGCGTACATCCCGACCAACGTCATCTCGATCACCGACGGCCAGATCTTCCTCGAGACCGACCTGTTCAACGCCGGCCAGCGGCCCGCCCTCAACATCGGCATCTCGGTGTCGCGCGTCGGGTCGGCGGCGCAGACCAAGGCCATGAAGAGCGTCGCCGCGCCGTTGAAGCTGGACCTCGCGCAGTACCGCGCCCTCGCCGCATTCGCCCAGTTCGCGTCCGACCTGGACAAGGCGACCCGCGATCAGCTGACCCGCGGCGAGAAGCTGTCGGAGATCGTCAAGCAGCCGCAGTACCAGCCGCTCGCCGTGGAGAAGCAGGTCGCCATCCTGTACGTCGCGACGACCGGCAAGCTCGACGACGTGCCGACGGCGCGGGTGCGCGAGTTCGAGTCGCAGTTCTACCGCTTCCTCGAGACCGAGAAGCCGGAGATCCTCACGGAGCTCGGCGAGAAGAAGACCCTCACCGACGAGCTCGCGAAGGCCCTCGAGGCCGCCACCGACGCGTTCCGCACGAGCTTCCTGGCCTAGCTCATGACCGAACCAAGAATCCGCCGCTGGGGCGCCGCAGGGCAAGGCGGAGGGGAGCACGTGAGCGAGCGCAGCCCAAGCTGCGTGAGTGAGCGCGCGCAGCCGACAACGCCGCCATGCGGTGATGACAGCGGCGGCGGCCACCGAGGGCCACGCAGTGGCTAGCCAGCGAGATATCCGGCGCCGGATCGGCGCCGTGAAGAACATCAAGCAGATCACGCGGGCGATGCAGTTCGTCGCCGCGTCGAAGCTCAAGCGTGCCCAGGACGCCACCCTCTCGGCGCGTCCGTACAGCGAGAAGCTCGACGAGGTCCTCGCCGACCTCGCGGCCGTGCTGGGCGCCGAGGACCACCCGCTCCTCGCCGAGCGCGCGGGCGGCAAGCGCCTGATCGTGCTGATCACCACGGACCGCGGTCTCGCGGGCCCGCTCAACACCAACACGATCCGCTACGCGGCACGCGAGATCACCGAGCGCCCCGGCGACCTCGCCGTCGTCACCGTCGGCCGCAAGGGCCGTGACGCGATGCGCCGAGCGGGCGTCCCGATGGAGGCGCATTTCGCGGGCTTCGGCGATCGGCCGTCGTTCGCGGACGTGCTGCCGCTGGCCCGCCTCATCACCGACGACTTCCTCGCCGGCTCGTACGGTTCGGTGGACGTCATCTACAGCCGCTTCGTCACGACCCTCACCCAGCGCCCGGAGATGATCCAGGTGCTGCCGATCCGGGCATCCGAGGACACCGAGGGCATCCCCGGCAACCAGTTCATCTTCGAGCCGGGACCCGCCGCGGTCCTGGAACGCCTCGTCCCGCGCTACGTCGCCACCCGCCTGTTCCAGGCGGTGCTGGAGTCGAAGGCGAGCGAGGAATCGAGCCGGATGGTCGCGATGAAGAACGCGACCGAGAACGCCGAGGACCTCATCGAGGACCTGACGCTCTCGTACAACAAGGTCCGTCAGTCCAACATCACCCGCGAGATGATCGAGATCGCGTCCGGCGCGAACGCCCGCTGACGCAGACGTCCACGCACGCGACGCAGGAGGCACTCCACACCATGGCGACCGCCGCCCCCACCGCCACCGGCCGGGTCATCCAGATCACCGGACCCGTCGTCGACATCGAATTCCCCGCCGGTCAGCTGCCGGCCATCCTCAATGCCGTCGAGATCCTGCGCGAAGGCCAGGACTCGCTGGTCTGCGAGGTCCAGCAGCACCTCGGCAACAACTGGGTTCGCTCCGTCGCGATGACGACGACCGACGGCCTGGCGCGCGGCGTGGCGGTGCTCGACACCGGCGCACCGATCACGGTCCCGGTCGGCGAGGCCACGCTCGGCCGCGTGTTCGACGTCCTCGGCCGGCCCATCGACAACAAGGGCCCGGTCAACGCGACCGCCAGCCTGCCGATCCACCGCGGTGCGCCCGCCTTCGACCAGCAGTCGACCGAGGTGGAGGTCTTCGAGACCGGCCTCAAGATCATCGACCTCATCTGCCCGTTCAAGAAGGGCGGGAAGATCGGCATCTTCGGGGGCGCCGGCGTCGGCAAGACGGTCATCATCCAGGAGCTGATCCGCAACGTCGCCCAGGAGCATGCCGGTTACTCGGTGTTCGCCGGCGTCGGCGAGCGGAGTCGCGAGGGCAACGACCTCATCCACGAGATGACCGAGTCGGGCGTCCTCGCCAAGACGGCGTTCGCGTTCGGCCAGATGAACGAGCCGCCCGGTGCCCGCCAGCGGGTCGCCCTGACCGGCCTGACCATGGCCGAGTACTTCCGCGACGAGGAGGGCCGCGACGTCCTCCTGTTCATCGACAACATCTTCCGCTTCACCCAGGCGGGCTCCGAGGTCTCGGCACTGCTCGGGCGGATGCCGTCGGCGGTCGGCTACCAGCCGAACCTGGCGACCGAGATGGCCGGCCTGCAGGAACGGATCACGTCCACCAAGAAGGGCTCGATCACGTCGCTCCAGGCCGTGTTCGTCCCCGCCGACGACTACACCGACCCGGCGCCCGCGACGACCTTCGCCCACCTCGACTCGACGATCCGCCTCGAACGGAACATCGCCGAGCTCGGCATCTACCCCGCGGTCGATCCGCTGACCTCGACGTCGCGCGTCCTCGACCCGAACGTCGTCGGTCAGGAGCACTACGACGTGGCGCAGGAGACCAAGCGCGTGCTGCAGCGCTACCGCGACCTGCAGGACATCATCGCCATCCTCGGCATCGACGAGCTGTCCGAGGACGACAAGGCGACCGTCGCCCGCGCCCGACGCCTGCAGCGGTTCGCCAGCCAGCCGTTCTTCGTGGCGGAGGTCTTCACCGGCCGCCCCGGCGCCTACGTCTCGATCAAGGACACGGTCGCGTCCTTCAAGGAGATCCTCGAAGGCAACACCGACACCCTCCCCGAGCAGGCATTCTTCCTGGCCGGCACCGTCGACGACGTCCGAGCCAACGCGGAGAAGCTAGGATCGTGAGGTCCCTCGTGGCGGGTCCTGTCGCCGCCCGGTTCACGGCCTCCGCTCGCTCCGGCGCTGCGCCTAGCGCTCGCTGCGCCGCGACCCGGCCGGCGCCACCCGCCTCGCCGGCCTCGAGTCCGAGAGGCGCGCGATGACGATCCTGCTCGAGATCGTCACCCCGGAGCGGCTCGCATATTCGGATGAAGTCGATGCGGTCATCCTGCCCGGTTCCGAGGGCGAGCTGGGGGTGCTGCCGCATCACGCGCCGCTCGTGTCGATGCTCGGGATCGGCGAGCTGCGGATCCGCAAGGGCGGCGAGGAGGAGGCGTTCGCCATCGTCGGCGGCTTCCTCCAGGTCCGACCGGACAAGGTGGTCGTGATGGCCGAGACCGCGGACATGGCCAGCGAGATCGATCTCGCGAAGGCCGAGGAAGCGCGTCGCGAGGCCGAGCGCGCGCTCGAGACCGGGTTCCACGAAGGTGCGGACCTCAGTGCCGCACGGGCCCAGCTGCAGCAGGCGCTCCTCCGGATCCGCGTCGCCGAGCGACGCCACCGGGAGGGTCCGCGGCGCCGCGGATAGGCCTGGGCTGATGGCGGACGCGCGGCCGTTCCAGTGGGAGTACCGCCCGGAGCCGGTCGCCCGCGAGGTCTTCCGGATCGAGGGTGGCCGGCCACTCAGCGGCACGGTGCAGATCAGCGGGGCGAAGAATGCCGCCCTCAAGCTGCTCGCGGCGGCGACGCTCACCGGTGAACGCTGCCGGTTGACCAACGTCCCCGAGATCGAGGACGTGCGCGTCATGGCGCAGACGCTCATCGAGCTGGGGGTCGTCGTGGACCATCCCGGCCCGAACGTCTACGAGGTCGCCGCGGGCGACGTCGACTGGCTGTTCGTGCCGCTGGAAGCCGCCGCGCGGATGCGCGCGAGCTTCATCCTGCTCGGGCCGCTGCTCACGCGGTTCGGCGAGGTCATCATCAGCAACCCGGGCGGCGACCGGATCGGCCGGCGACCGGTGAACCTCCACGTCGAGGCGATGCGGGCGCTCGGCGCCCAGATCGACTACCGCCACGGCTACTACTTCGCGAAGGCGCCCGGGCGGCTGCGCGGTGGCGACATCACGTTCCCGTTCGTGTCGGTCATGGGCACCGAGAACGCCATGCTCGCGGCGACGCTCGCCGAGGGTCGCACCACGATCCGCCCGGCCGCCCAGGAACCGGAGGTCGACGACCTCATCGCGTTCCTCGTGTCGATGGGGGCCGCGGTCCGCCGGACGGCGCCCGACACGATCGAGGTCGAGGGTCGCAAGCGGCTTCGTGGGGCGGAGCATCGGGTCATCCCGGACCGGATCGAGGCGGGCACGTTCATCGTCGCGGCGGCCGTCACCGGCGGCCGCGTGACACTCGAAGGCGCCCCGTGCGACCATCTGGGGGCGTTCATCGAGACGATGGGCCGTGCCGGCGTCGGCGTCTCGTGTGGCGTCGACTACCATCGAAGTCGACGGCACGGCGCTCCACGGCACGGGCTTTCGAGCCTGCGACGTCGAGACGGCGCCCTACCCGGGCCTCGCCACCGACCTCCAACCGCCGACGTGCGTGCTGCTCACCCAGGCGCAGGGCACGTCGCGCGTCCACGAGGCGATCTTCGAGGACCGCCTCGAGTGGCTCGCGGAGGTGGGTCGGATGGGCGCCGCGGTGGAGATCGCGGACAACCACCACGCGACCATCACCGGTCGCTCGCAGTTGCGCGGCGCGGAGGTCGACATCAGCGACCTGCGGGCCGGGGCCTCGCTCATCCTGGCCGCGCTCGCGGCCGACGGGACATCGACCATCCACGGTGCACATCACGTCCACCGGGGCTATGAGAACATCGACGGCAAGTTCCTGGAACTCGGAGCCAGGATCGAACGCCTGGCAGAAGGGACCACGGAGCAACGCGTATGAAGATCGGCATCGACCTCGGGACGGCCAACGTCCTCGTCTACGTCAAGGGCAAAGGCATCGTCATCACCGAACCGTCCGTCGTGGCGGTGTCGGACGACAACCGGATCGTCGCGGTCGGCGAGGAAGCCCGCGAGATGATCGGCCGCACGCCCGGCAACATCCAGGCCATCCGGCCGATGAAGGACGGGGTCATCGCGGACTACGTCATCACCGAGGCGATGCTGCGGTTCTTCATCAACAAGGCCACCAAGGGCCGGATCGGCTTCAGCCGGCCCGAGGTGATGATCAGCGTGCCGGCCGGCGTGACCTCGGTCGAGAAGCGCGCGGTCCGCGACGCCGCGCTCAAGGCCGGCGCCAAGGAGGCGTTCCTCATCGAGGAGCCGCTCGCCGCGGCGATCGGTGCGAACGTGCCCATCAGCGGGCCGTCGGGGAACATGATCATCGACATCGGCGGCGGCACGTCCGAGATCGCGGTCATCGCGCTGGGCGGCATCGTCGTGTCGCACTCGCTGCGTGTGGGTGGCAACAAGTTCGACGAATCGATCGCGACGTACATCCGCAAGAAGTACAACCTCATGGTCGGCGAGCGGACGGCGGAAGAGGTCAAGATCCAGATCGGCACCGCGCTGCCGCTGGAGCGCGAGCTCACGATGGAGGTTCGCGGCCGCGACCTGATCGCGGGCCTGCCGCGCACCATCCCGATCACCTCGTCGGAGGTCATGGAGGCGATCGAGGCACCGCTCCAGCAGCTGGTCGCCGCGGTCCGGACCGTCCTCGAGCAGACCCCGCCCGAGCTGTCGAGCGACATCATCGACAAGGGCATGGTCATGTCGGGCGGCGGCGCGCTGCTGCGCAACGTCGACAAGCTGCTCACCCAGGTCACGGGCGTCCCCTGCCACGTGGCCGAGAACTCCCTCGACTGCGTCGCACTCGGCACCGGCATCGCCCTCGAGCACTTCGACTTCTTCAAGAAGTCGCTCGTCCAGCAGATCTGACGTGCCGGGACCCTGCGTCGGGTCCTGTCGCCGGGCGCTCGCGCGGCCTCCGCTCGCTCCGGCGCTGCGCCTAGCGCTCGCTCCGCCGGACCCTCGCCCGGCGCCACCCGCGGTCCCGCGCACCAGCCGCGCTGTCCGGTGGGCGGGCGCCGTGCGCCGAGCGAGGACCCCCCGACGGATGACCCGGGCCTTCATCGACCTGCACTGTCATACGTCGGCCTCGTTCGACAGCCTGGCCGATCCCGCGAAGGTCGTGCGGGCTGCCGCGAGCCGTGGCCTGACGCACCTCGTCGTCACCGACCATGACCGGATCGACGGGGCGTTGCGAGCCCGCGATGCCGCGCCACCGGGACTCACGGTGATCGTCGGGGAGGAAGTGAAGACCGCCGACGGCGATCTCATCTGCGCCTTCCTGGAGCGCGCCGTCCCGCCCGGGTTGTCGGCCGCGGACTCGATCGCGGCCGCGCGCGAGCAGGGTGGGCTCGTCGGGATCCCGCATCCGTTCGACGCGTGGCGTGGATCGCTCGGCAAGGACGCCCGCCTGGCGTCGCTCGCGGGGCTCGTCGACTGGGTCGAGGTCCACAACGCCCGGCTACTCGGGAAGGGCAACGAGCAGGCGGCCGCATTCGCGCAGGAGCACGGCCTCGCCGGTGTCGCGGCGTCCGATTCGCACTCGGTGATGGAGGTCGGCGTCGCGTACACCGCCCTCGACGGCGATCCGTCGACGGCTGCGGGCCTGCTCGCCGCCCTGTCGACCGCCGAGATCGTCCCGGGCCGGGCGAGCTACCTCATCCGGTTGTGGACGCCGATCGCCAAGCTCGTCCAGCGCACGCGCGGGAACGGCCGTATCCAGCCACAGACCGGCGAGCTGCCGCATCCCGAGACGCGACCGTGACCGGGGCCGGGGGCGACGGGCAGGACCATCGGCGGATGGCGGGTGCGTCCGATGATTCCGTACCCTCCGAGTCGATGGAGGCTACCCCCGCGATCGACCCGCGCCTGGTTCCCGGCGCGCAGTCGACCTCGACCGATCCGCAACCCGACGCATCCGCGACCGGGACCGACCCCGCCCGCGCGGGGAACGGCGAGGCGGTGCCCGACGCCGAGCAGATGTCGCTCGCGCGACGGCTGCGGCAGCCGCGCACGCTGATCTCGATCGCCATCCCGATCCTCATCATCGCCGGGTTCGTCAGCCTCAATGCCGCCGCTCTCGCGGTCGTGCCCGGACCTCATCCTCGCCGCGAACCCGCTGCTCATCCTGGCGGCCGTCGCCGTGTTCTACATGGGCTTCCCGATGCGCGGCCTGCGCTGGTCGATCCTGCTCCGTGGGACCGGCATCCGCGTCCCCGTCAAGGACTCCACCGAGATCATCCTGCTGTCCTGGCTGGTCAACTGCGTGGTGCCGGCCAAGCTCGGTGACGTCTATCGCGCCTACCTGCTCAAGATCAACAGCACCGCGTCGCTGAGCCGGACGTTCGGCACGGTGTTCATCGAACGCGTGCTCGATCTCTTCGCGATCGCGCTGCTCGGGATCGCTGCCGGCTTCTGGAGCTTCCGCGACGGCCTTCCGGTGTCGATCCAGATCGTGTTCGGCGTCGCGCTGGTGGTGGTCACCATCCTCGCCATCGGCCTGTTCACGATGCGCAACTTCGGCCGGCGCATCATCGTCGCGCTGCCGTTCCTGCCCCACCAGGTGCTCGAGCTGTACGACCGCTTCGAGGAGGGCGTCTTCGGTGCGCTGGGGATGCGCCAGCTGCCGATCCTCGGGCTGCTGACCGGCCTCATCTGGATGACCGAGGGACTGCGCCTCTTCTTCGTCATCCAGGCGCTCGGCTTCGGTGACGTCTCGGTCGGCCTGTCGGGCGCGATCTTCGTCGCCCTCGTCGGCTCGCTGCTGACGGCCGTCCCCTTGAGCCCCGCCGGGCTTGGCATCGTGGAAGCCGGGGTCGTCGGCGTCCTGACGGTGGCCTACGGGGTCCCGTTGCCCGAGGCGACCGCGATCGCGCTCCTCGACCGCGTCATCAGCGTCTTCTCGGTCATCGTGGTGGGCTCGATCGTGTACCTGGTCTCGGGCAAGCCGAGCGGCAACGGCCGGATCGTCGAAACGGCGCCGGCGCCCGCCTGAACCGCGTCGCCGCCCCTCGTGGAGACACGGGCTGCGACAGGACTGCAACGTTCCCCCAGCGTGCGGGTGAACATCCATGCGAAACCGGACCACGTACCTTGGTCATGGGGGAGTCTCTCGTCACGTCCGGACCGGACCGACGACGACTGCACAACACCGAACCGTCCGATTGGGCCCGTGCCGGACCCCTTGACGGTACCAACGGGTGATACAGCCCGACTCGGCGTCTCAGCATCATCGACGCATCGAGGCACGAGTCGAGCGGCATCGACCGCCCGCAACACGCCGCCAGGAGCGCCCAGTCCTACGATGACCAGCCAAAACGGCCGAGCGTTCAACGAATGGCTTCGAGCACAGCTCAAGGCCAAGAAGATGTCGCAACGCCAGCTCGCTCAGCAGTCGGGGGTCGATCACTCGACCATCTCCCGGCTGATCCGCGGCGATCGGATGCCGTCGCTCGGCACGGCCACGAAACTGGCTCGCGGGCTCCGTGAGCTTCGTGATGATGCCGACACCCCGCAGTACCTGGGCCTCGTCGCGGCAGGCGCCGCGAACCCTACCGCGCGGGTCGAGTACGCACTGCGCGCCGACGATCTCCTGTCCGAGCCGCAGGTCCGGCAGGTCATGGAGTACTACCTCGCGGTCCGGATGCGCCGCTACGGCCGCGCCTTCCCGTCGGACACGACAAGCACCGGTGGCAGCGTCCCCGGACGAACCAGCGAGCGAGCGCTCGGCGGACCGGTCGGCAGCAGCCGGCCGCTCACCGTCGGTCGCGTCGGCGGCCCGCCGTCCAGCGGCGTCGCCTCCGGGACGGCCGTCTCGACCGTTCGCTCGATCCAGCGATCCACCGGCCGGGAACCCGGCCGCTACTAGCGCTTATCAGCACTGGCCCGGACGCCCTCCACATCCGGGTCTCGGGGACAACGAACGCCGGCGTCTGGGGCGCCGGCGTTCGTTCATGTCCGGGGCGCTGAGCAGCGGAGCTGCGAGGGTCCGCCGCCGCTCCCTCAGCCAGGTGACGCCGGGCCGTAGACCGACACGAACCGCCCGGGCGCTGCCTCGAACCGCGTGAGGAGCGGCCCCCAGCCGGACGGGTCCGCCCCGACGCCGGAGCCCGGACCGCCGGCATCGGCGGTGACGGCAGCCTCGGCGGGTCCGCCGCAGTCGGCGGCCAGCGTCTCGGCGAACAACTGGTCGCACAGCAGCACCAGCGGCATCGACGTCGGCGTCGCGCCTGGCGCCACGGAGCCCGGCGCGAACCCGATCGGGGTCTCGGCCAGGACCGAGCGGCCGATGCGGACGAGCGGATAGGCGACCGCCTCGGTCGACTTGAACTCCGGCAACGATCGAAGCAGCGCGGGACGGTCCCGCGGGCATGCCCGCCGCCGTCAGCGCGGCATCGACCTTGTCGCCGGCGATCTGACCGGCCGGGAAGCCGCCATCGGGATGGACCGACGGCGGCTGGTGCGTGACGTTCCAGCCGAGGAGCGCGACGAACGCCACGAGCGCGACGACGGCGATGACGGTCGCGCTGCCCGCGGTCGCGCTGCCCGCGGTCGCGATGCGCGCGGTTCGGGCGGATCCGGGCAGGACCGGTCGCACGGCCGCCGCCACGCCCAGGCCAACGAGCACGAAGACCATCGGGTCGGCGAACGCGTGGTAGTGGTCGTTCGGCAGCCCGGCCACCACGCTCGCCAGGCTCGGGGCGGCGATCGTCGAGGAACAGCACGGACCAGAGCAGGCCCAGCCCGAGCCAGCGGACCGCGACCCGTTCGCCGGGATCCGCGGACCGCCAGCGCCAGATCACGATGAGGACCACGGCACTCGTCGTCAGCACCGCCGCCGGGAACGCCGTCGTGATCAACCCGACGAGCGGCCAGCTGACGACCCGGACGCCCGGCGATCCCGAAGCGGACCGGCAGGCTTGTGCCCACCACCGCCCCGACCACCGGCGACGTAGTCGAGCGCCGCGCGAAGCTCGGCGAAGTCGGTCGTCAGCTCGTTGATCGCCAACGGGACGTACGCCACGACGACGATCGCGAGACCGCCCAGTGCGGCACGCAGGACGCCGCCGCGCTCCGCCGCGTCACGACGCCGGACGTCGGCCACGAGCAGCGCCCCGACGATCGGCAGCAACGCGATCCCGAGCACGTGGCATTGCATCGTCACGGCCGTGCCGAATGCGGCGAGGAGCCACCATCGCGGACTGCGCGTCGTCCATGCCCGCCACGCGCCGGCGAGCGCGATCGAGCTCGACAGGGCGATGAGGTTCGGGTTCCAGATGAACGTCGATTCATCGACCGCGGCGGTCGAGATCGCCATCGCGAGGCCCGCCACCGCACCGGCGACCGATCCACCGATCGCACGCGCGAGCCACCAGGTCACGCCGACGGCGGCGATCCCCGCGAGCGCGATCATCGTCACGATCGCCAGCGGCGAATCGCCTCCGGTGAGTGCCGCCGCCGGCGCCAGCAGGTAGTAGTACAGCGCCCCGTGGTGGAAGTCGCCGATCGAGGTCGGCGGACCGAGCAGCGGCACGACGCCGTCACGGACGAAGGCGCGCAGGACGAGCATGTCGTGACCCTGGTCGCCGTCCCACGTGCCACGCGTCGCGAGATCGGGGAGTCGAAGCAACGCGGCGAGGGCCAGCAACCCGAGCAGGACGAGGACGTCGCGGCGATCGAACCCGCGAAGGCGGCCGGTGCCAGCCGTCATGCCGGCGCCGTCCGCGCCCGGCTGCTCCGCACGTCGAGGGCACCCTCCGGCAGCGGTTCCAGCGGCCGTCCCTCGGCGAGGGCGAAGGCACGGGCGACGTTGATCGCGTCGTAGCCCTCGTCCATGCCCGGCGTCTCGAGGTAGTACGTCACGTGCGCGAGCGACGGATGCGTCAGCACGTGCGCGAGCCCGACCTCGCCGATCCGGCCCGCGCCGAGGTGCTCGTGGCGGTCGGTGCGCGAGCCACGCTCCGAGCGGGTGTCGTTGAGGTGCACCATGACCAGGCGGCGCAGCCCGATCCGGGCATCGAAGTCGGCGAGGAAGGCATCGATCCCGTCACGCGAGCCCATGTCGATCCCGGCGCCCCACGCATGGGCCGTATCGAGGCAGAACCCGACCCGCCGTCGTCGATCCCGCGAGCCGCGATCGCCTCCGCGATCGACGCGAGCTCGCCGACGTCGGCACCGAGCCCGAACCCGCTCCCGGCCGAGTTCTCGAGGACGAGCATGACGCCGTCCGCAGCGTCCACCTCGGCAAGCGTCAGCTCCACGCCCTCACCGATGCGTCGTGCTCCGGCCGCCACGCCGGTGTCGAGATGCGACCCGATGTGGACGTTGACGTAGCGCGCGCCGAAGGACGGGGCGCCGCGCAGCTCGTGGGCGAGCATCGCGACGGATCGGCCGAAGAAGTCGTCGCCCGGTCCGGCGAGGTTGACGAGATACGCCGCATGGATCGCGGTCGGTCGGATGTCATACGCGGCGAGCCCGTCGCGGAACGCGTCCAGCTCGGCCGGCGGTGCGGCGCGCCGCCGCCAGGCCGTCGGGTTGTCGCTGAAGATCTGCAGGGCCTGGACGCCGATGGCGTGGGCTCGCTCGACGGCCTTGACCATGCCACCACCGAGCGGCAGGTGGGCGCCGAGCCGTCGACCGTCGGGAAGCATCCGCGGCATCGTACGACGCGCCGGATCGCGGGACGGCTCCGTGCGCCGCGCGGGTCAGGGAAGGACGGCGGTCGATCCGCCGCGGTGCTAGCGCCCGCGGCCGTCGACGCTGGTCGCGCCCGACCGTGTAGCCGCCGCCGAGGGTGGGCTCGATCAGGCCGTAGTCGCCGTCATCGCGCCGGTAGAGGATCGCGATGTGCTCGGTCTCGGCGTTGACGAAGATGTAGAACTGGTGGCCGAGGTCGTCCATCGCCGCGAGCGCGTCCTCCTCGAACATCGGCTCGATCGCGAAGCGCTTGGTCTTCACGATCCGTCGCTCGTGTCCGGGTTCGCGGGTGCCGTCGGCAAGCCGCCGAAGGATCTCCTTCTCCTCCTCGGGGCGGGCGCGCAGGCGCGGCTTGGAGCGGTGGTCCACGGCCTGGCGCTCCACCTTGTCGACGACCGTATCGAGGGCCGCCTGGTAGCTGATGCCCGTGGCGTGGCTGCGCAGCACCTGGCCGTCGATGATGAGCGTCACCTCGGCGATGTGGGCGTCCGACGCGCTGCGATGCATCTCGTTCGAGAACTCGACGATGGCGTCGGTCTGGTCGTCGAGGAGGCGATCGAGTCGGTGGAGCTTGCGCTCGGCGTAATCGCGAACTCGGTCGGGGATCTCGACGTTCTTGCCCTTGACGATGGTTCGCATGCGTCACCTCCGGGGCGTGCGTCGGGGGTCGGGCGCGTTGCGTCGAGTATAGCCCCGGGTCGCTCAGGGGCCGGCCGAGCGGGCTGGCCCGCGACGGTCTCAACGCTCGCGGGCGACGGTGATCGCGGACACGCCCAGGACACCCACGGCCAGCAATGCCGATCGCACAGGCCGCCAGCGTCGCGCCGGTCGTCACGACGTCGTCGACGAGCAGGATCCATCGGCCGCGGAGCGCGGCGACGTCGCTCCGGGCAGCGCGGCCGCGCGCACGCCGAACGCACCGGCGACGTTGGTGGCTCGGTCGCGTCGGTCCAGGTCGAACTGGGCGATCGTCGCGCGACGGCGCTCGAGCAGCGGCAGGCACGGGAGCCCGAGGTCGGTGGCGGCCGCCGCGGCGATCAGGGCCGCCTGGTCGTAGCCCGCGCATCCGTGCCCGGTCGGCGTGGACGGGCACGTGGGTCACGATCTCGGCGCCCACGCCCGACGCGCGCCCATCGCCGCGCGATCGCCGCCCCGAGCGGTGTCGCGATGCGCTGCTCGCCGCCGTACTTGATCGCGTGGAGCGCCGCTCGGACGGCGCCGTGGAACGGGGCGCACCATTCGAGCTGCAGGAGGGGCCATGGGATGTCGCCGGGCAGCCCGATCGGTACGCCGGCGGGCGCCTCCAGGCGCGCGTCGAGCGCGCGGCCGCAGGCGTCACACAGGACGGTGCCTTCACGCCGGCAGCCGACGCATGTTCCGGGGAATGCGAGATCCAGGGCCTTGGCGGTCACGCCCCGGACGATGTCCATCACGGATGGCCTCGCGGGCGTTCCGACGGTGCGCGGCCGTGGGGTTCGCATCGATCGCACCCTCGATCGACCGATCGATCTCGCCAGCGGTCGTCCCGAGCGTTGCCGGCAGCACGAACCAGATCCCACCGAAGCCGCGAGCCGGTGCCGCATCCGAGCCGCTCGAACGTTCGCTGGCGTCGGGCCGCGCGAGCCACCGACGCACCGCCACCGTCCTCGCGCTGCCCGATCAGAATCGAAGGTCGCCGCATGCCGGCGGACGATGTCGCGGTTGCCGCGCGAGTCTGCGACGACGAGAAGGCGGGCGACGGATCGCGCCGACCAGCCCTCTTCCCGGGCCAGGAGCGGCGGGAGGACACGAACCTTCCGGGCAAACGTCGCCAGGGTCTCCTGAACGTCGAGGATCCGCGGTCTTCACTTCGACGATCAACAGGAGCCGCTGCCCCGGCGTGCCAGCCGACGACATCGGCGGACCCGCGATCGCCGTATGCGTTGAACGTGACCTCGACGCGCGTGGCCCAGCCCCAGGCCCGCAACTTCGTGACCACGTGATCCACGAGTGCCGCGTGGCCACGATCGAGAAGTCGATCCGCGTCGCCCGACCTCCACCAAGCGTCGATCGAGATGCGAATGTCGAGGGCTGCACTGACCGTTCGGAGCGTAGCGAGCGATACGTTCTCGAGGCGCCCGCGCTCGATCATGGAGATCAACCCCTTGGCTCACGCCGGCGCGGTCCGCGAGATCGCGTTGGCGCCACGCTCGGTGGATCCGCACCTCGCGAACGATGCGCCCGACACGCCGATCGTCCATGCCGTGAGCATGGGAGGTGCCGCTCTACCCGGACTTACGAGCTTGCCGATCGGGTGGCATGTGGGGGCAGGCGACATTGGGATCCGAGCAGGTGCCGGGCGACGGCGACGGCAGATCGGCCTCGACCTCCTGGCCGCAAGAAACCGGCAAACAACACGCCCACGAGTCGTATCGACGGCGCAAGCGTGACCTTGGGTCGTTCTCGGCCGGTTCGGACGCGAATCGTGTTCACTCGGGCTTCGTACGGCGTTCGTTATCGGTCCCTACGAGCGCGGCTGATGCGTGCCGAATTCAGGCAAGGTCCGCCGCGTGTAGTACGAGCCACCGCGATGGATGCCGATTTCGCGGCGCTCGCCGGCACGCCCGGCGATCGCCCGGATTCCGCGGGGCCCCCGGACGCCACGTGATGTCAGCCGAAGCGGAGCCGATCCCCGACGGCGGTCCCCGACGCCGCGATCGTGCCGGCGGGGAGTTCCAGCACCCCGTGCGCAGCCCGCACGAGCGGCACGAGCCCGGTCCACGCGCGCACGTCGCGCTTCGCCGCGACGACGACACGGACGCCGGGGTCATCCGGCAACGGGCGGCCGACGAACACGGCATCGATCGGGAAGCGCATGAACATCATGTGGATCCCGTTGCTGTCGGGCAGCCACAAGCCGTCGCCGGGTGGCAGCGCGGGGCGACCCATCAGGCCCTTGAACTTGGCCCACAACGACGACCCGACCTCGAGTCGTGCCACGAGCTGCGTGCCGCGCGTCTCGTTGCCGACGGTCGCGCCATCGCTGACCGCCGCGGCCACACGGGCCCGCCGCGGAGCCCCGGCCGCGTCGTCGGCCCCCAGCGTCAGACCTTGAGGTTCTTGACGATCAGGATGATGGCCGGCCCGAGGATGACGATGAACAGCGAGGGGAAGATGCACCCGACCAGCGGGAACAGCATCTTGATCGGTGCCTTGGCGGCCTGTTCCTCGGCGCGCTGCCGGCGCTCGATGCGCAGCTGCTCCGACTGGACCTGCAGCACCTTGCTGATCGAGACACCCAGCTGCTCGGCCTGGATGATCGCGCCGATGAAGTTGGTCAGCGGCACCACCTCGGTGCGCGGGACGATGTCGCGCAGCGCGTCGCGGCGCGCCTTGCCGACGCGGACCTCGGCGAGTGCGCGGCGGAACTCCTCGGACAGCGGGCCCTTGAGCTTCTCGACGACCTTGCCCAGCGCGGCGTCGAAGCCGAGACCGGCGCGGACCGAGATCGTCAGCAGGTCGAGCGTGTCCGGGATCATCAGGAGGATGGCCTTCTGGCGCTTCTTGACGCGACCGCCGAGCCAGAACTCGGGGACGGTGTAGCCGAGGAGCGCGCCGACGGCCGGTCATCACGAGCCCGATGAGGAACGGGAACCCGATGACGCCGCCGACGACGAACAGCAGGAAGAACAGGATGCCGCCGACGATCGCGCCGATGGCCTTGATGCCGAGCCAGTCGGCGACCCGAAGGTCACCGGGATTGCCCGCGAGGGCGAGGCGCTTCTCGGTCTTCTCGCTGAACGACGCGGACTGCATCCGGGTCATGCGGCTGGACAGGCCCAGGGCGAGTGGACGCAGCGTCCGCTCCATGAACGGGGCCTGCAGCTCGAGCTCTTCGAGGTTCTTCGCCTGCATGGTGCCGAGCTGGCTCAGGCGAGCCTGGACCGGGTCGACCGGCGAGCTGCCGGTGAGCCCGAGGACGATCAGGAGGATGGCGCCGGCCGCGAGAGCGGCGACGGCGATGGGCAGGACTTCCACGGCTAGACCTCGATGTCCACGATCTTGCGGATGAGCATGAAGCCCGAGGAACATCATGAATCCACCGATCGCGAGGATGATGACGCCGGCCGGCAGGCCGATGATGGCGACGGCCGGGTCGAACATCGGGTCCATGAACCGCGGCGCCGCGATGAACAGGAAGCCCGCCAGGCCGATCGGCAGGAAGCCGACGACATACCCGGACAGGCGCTGCTGCGCCGTCAGGGTCCGGATCTCGCCCTTGATGCGGACCCGCTCGCGGATGGTGTAGGCGATCGAGTCCAGGATCTCGGCGAGGTTGCCGCCGACCTGGTACTGGATCGAGATCGCGGTCGCCATGAGCTCGAGGTCGTCCGACCGTACGCGGCGGACCATGTTCTCGAGGGCCTGCTCGAACGGCAGGCCGAGGTTCACCTCGCGGATGACCCGCCCGAACTCGGTGGAGATCGGCGGTCGGGACTCACGGACGACGAGCTCGATGGCCTGCAGGAACGACGATCCGGCGCGCAGCGCGTTGGCGATGAGCGTGATCGTGTCCGGGAGCGACTTGTTGAACGCGTTGAGGCGTCCCGACTTGCGCCGTCCCAGCCAGAACTTGGGGAGCATGAACCCGACGAGGCCGCCGATCAGCACGAGGAGCGGGTTGCCGAGCGACGGGAAGCACGACCGACAGCACGAGCATCGCGATCGGGGATGCCGATCGTCGATGCCAGCCCGGATCATGAGGAACTCGGACGGCTTGAGCTTGAGGTCTGCGCGCGCGATCTCGCGCGCCAGGTTGGCACCGTAGTCGCGCCCCTCGACCGCCTTGTTGAGGTTGGCGAGCGCGGCGCTCTGGGCGATCAGGTCGGTGATCGGCCCCTGGCCGCCAGCTGGACGCGGCCTTGGTCTCGGTCTTGCTCGACGCATAGCGTTCCAGCCGGTCCGAGATGCCGGAGCTCCCGGAGCTCGCGACGCCGACGGCGATCAGCAGGATGGCCAACGCGGCGACACCGGCCACGCCGAGGATGAGCGGGTCCACGGTCGGTCTTCCTCCTCTCGACTAGTAGGTGAAGCCGAAGAGACCCGGGGGCAGGTTGATGCCCATGATCTCGAACTTCTCGACGAACTTCGGACGGATGCCGGTCGCCTTGAGGCGGCCCTGGATCTTGCCCTCGACGACGCCCGTCTGCTCGAAGACGAAGACGTCCTGCATGACGATGACGTCGCCTTCCATGCCCTGGACCTCGGTGATGTTGACGATCTTCCGGGTCCCGTCCTTGAGGCGGCTCTGCTGGACGATGAGGTCGACCGCCGAGGCGACCTGCTCGCGGATGGCCCGCAGCGGCAGGTCGACGCCGGCCATGAGGACCATCGTCTCGAGGCGCGACAGCATGTCGCGTGGTGAGTTGGCGTGGCCGGTGGACATCGAGCCGTCATGGCCCGTGTTCATGGCCTGGAGCATGTCCAGCGCCTCACCGGATCGGCACTCGCCGACGATGATGCGATCGGGCCGCATGCGCAGGGCGTTGCGCACGAGCTCGCGGATCGGGATCGCGCCCTTGCCCTCGATGTTCGGCGGACGCGATTCCAGCGTGACGACGTGCTCCTGGCGGAGCTGCAGCTCGGCGGCGTCCTCGATCGTCACGATGCGCTCGTCGTTCGGGATGAACGACGACAGCACGTTGAGGGTCGTGGTCTTGCCGGAGCCGGTGCCGCCGGAGACGAAGATGTTCAGGCGAGCCTCCACACAGGCGCGAAGGAAGTCGAACATGTCTGCGGTCGCGGTGCCGAACCGGATCAGATCGTCGACGGTGAAGGGCGATGCCGAGAACTTCCGGATGGTGACGACCGGGCCCACCAAAGACAGCGGCGGGATGATGGCGTTGACGCGGGAACCGTCGGTCAGTCGGGCATCGACCATCGGCGACGACTCGTCCACGCGGCGGCCGATCGGCGCGATGATCCGATCGATGATGCGCATGACGTGGTCGTCGTTCTGGAACACGACGTTGGTCAGCTCCAGCTTGCCGGAGCGCTCGATGTAGACCTGGCGCGGGCCGTTGACCATGACCTCGGTGATCGACTCGTCGCGGAGCAGGGGCTCGAGCGGTCCGAGGCCGATGATCTCGTCCGTGATCTGCTCGAGCATCCGGACGCGCTCGGCACGGGTCAGCGCGAGGCCTTCCTCGTCGATGACCTTGCCGAAGATCTCCTCGATCTGGCGTCGGACCTCGACCTGGTTCGACAGGTCGAGCTTCGGGTCCAGGTCCTGGATGACGCGGTTCTGGATCCGGAACTTCACGTCACGGAAGGACTCACGGACCGGCGCCTGGGACTGGAGACGCGCCGTCCCCATCGACGGCGGCGGCTGGCCGCCGGCGGGAGCCGGCAGGTTCGGTCCGGGTTCTCCGGAAGGCGGTGCGGCCGGTGTGCCGGCGCCACCTGGTCGAGCGCTCTCGATCCGCTTCAACAGGGACATGTCTTCACCCCTTTATGCCCCGTGGGGCTGCCCGCGGGTGCGAGCACCTTCATCGCCATGCGAACAACGATTTCTTCTGCGCGGCCTTCTGGGCCCTCGGCGCCGGCCGCGACATGCGTCCGCTCACCGACGACCGACCGGGCCAATCGGAGGATGTCCTGGGAGACCTGTGTCTCCCGGTTGCTGAGAAAGAACGGTACGCCACGGTTCAGCGCGTAGACCACGCTGCGACCGTCGCTGACGATGGTCTCGTCGACCTTGCGGCCGATCGAATGCTCGACGTCCGCGACCCGGATGCCGAGCGCCGAAATCGGCGCGGTTGAGGACGAGTCGGACCTTGCCGGCCTCGTAGCCGAGCTGGTCGGCGATCTCGAGGAAGAGCCGCATGTTCTTGATGCTCGTGATCTCGAGGCTGAGCATCGTGAGGATGATGTCGGCGGCATCGAGGATCGCGAGGGTCGTGTCGTTGAAGAACGCCGTGCAGTCGACGACCACGAGGTCGTGATCGCGGCGGAGCGTCTCCAGGACCCGCTTGATGGCGCTCGGCGTGATGAGCTCGGCCATCTCGGGCGACGGCGGAGCGAGCAGCACGCGGATCCCCGCGGAGTGGTTGATCACGAACGTGTCGAGCGAGTCGAGCTCCCCCTGGTCGAGCTCGGGCATGAGGTCGGCGATCGACTTGTTCTTGAGGTTCAGGTTGAGCAGGACGCCGACGTCGCCGAACTGGAAGGACGCGTCCACGACGACGACCTTCTTGCCGAGCTCGGTGGCGGCGGCGACGGCGAGATTGACGGCCACGGTCGTCCGACCGACGCCGCCCTTCGGGCTGAACACCGCGACGACGATGCCCGGGTCGGCGGACCCCTCCGAGGACGCGCTGCCGTTCGGCCGATGCTGCGGCCGGCGCGACGACCATGCGGCTGAGCTTCTCGCGCTCGCGGCCGTAGACCTGCCGGATCGACGCGGTGAGCTCGTCGCTGCTGAAGGGCTTGACGAGGAACTCGCGTGCGCCGGCGAGCATCGATCGGCGGAGATAGTCCGCCTCGCCCTGGACCGACATCATGATCACGGACGCGGCGGGCGCCGAGTGGGACATCAGCTCCGTCGTGGCGATGCCGTCCATGTCCGGCATGTTGATGTCCATCAGGACGACATCCGGGGAGAGCTTCGTCGCGAGATCGAGGGCTTCCGCGCCGGACGCCGCCGAGCCGACCACGTCGATGTCGCTCTCGAAGCCGAGCAGCTTCGTGAGGTGGTCGCGGGTCTCCGGGATGTCGTCGACGATGAGGACGCGGATCTGGTCTGCCATCAGGCGGTTCGGCTCTCGTTGTCGTTGATGTCGTTGGTCGGTGCGTCAGCGGGGTGCGTGCGTGGCCCTGACCAGGACGGGCGCGGGACCTGGCGGTCCATCGCGCCCGTTGCGCCTGGGTCGGGGAGTGGCGGCCGTCCGGCCGCCCGGGAAGGACGTGATCAGGGCTGCTCCTGGCTCGGAAGGACCGTCTCGACGAGTTCCGGCGGCAGGACGCCGAGGGTATCGACGAGCGTCTTGAGGATGACGCCGGTCGTCGTGTCCGGGACGGGACCGTCGGGGAACGGCTGACCGGTGGTCGGGTCGATGAAGTCTTCGGGTGAGCGCAGGACGAGGGACACGTTGCCGTCCATCTGGACGAACTTGATGATCTCGGCCTGCTGGGCCGTGACCGACAGGATCACGATCTCCTGCTGGCCGGTGAGAGGGTCGATGCTCGGTCCGCCCGACGGGGCGGGCGCGTTCGGGTCCGCGCGCCGGCGGCGGCGGGAGCAGCGTGCCCAGGACCTGCATGCCCTGCAGCAGGAGCTTGACGCTCGTGCCGTTGAGGCCGCCCACGACGCTGAACGTGTCGTCGTCCGGGTTCACGGTGATGACGGGGAACTGGGCGGCGGTGAGGCCGACGATCATGTCCACGTAGTCGCCGGTCTTGATGACCGTGCCGACGCCGGTGACCTGGTCGACCTGGACGGCGATGGAACGCTGTCCGGGCGGTGTCTCGATGTTGAGGATCTGCCCCTGGGTGCCACCCGTGAGCGTTCGCTGGGTGATCGCCTGGCCCGCCGTGACCTGCTGGCGCACGATCTGCCCGATGACCTGCGACGTGTCGCCGAATGCGTCCGCGTCCCGCCCTTCGAGGTCCTTGACCTGGACCGTGACCTGGTCGGCGCCGATGCGCGAGCCGAGCGGGATGTCCGCCGTCGCGATGACGGTGCGGCGCCGTGGTGGGAATCGTCGGTCCTCCGGCGTCGCCGCCGCCGCCTTGGGCGATCAGCAGGATCCCCACGAACGCGACGATCGCGAGAAAGACGCCCACGAGCAGGACGAGACGATTAGAACGCTTCAAGTTGGTACTCCCCGAGTCGTGTGACAGGTGGCACCACTGTAGCACCGCCCAAAAGCCGCGCGACTATACCAAAGGGCTAGGACCATCTGGTAGGAAACGGCAGGAAACCATGCGTGTCGCAAGGTTGGGTGCAAGGTTGGTGGTGCGCTGTCGTACGGCCGACACCATGACCGTCATCCAGGCCTGCGCAACGGCGCCCTGGAGCCGGATCGTGACGGCCATCCGAGACAAAGAAGACCGCCGAGCCCGACGGGCCCGGCGGTCGTTTCGGTGACGTCGAGACGTCGGTGGTCTAGACGCGACTCGCCGACATCGCTGAGGATGGTCGCAGACCTGGGCACCCAGGAAGACAAGGGCGATGATCGCGACGATCGCGATGAGGGCGAGGATCAGCGCGTACTCCGCGAGACCCTGGCCTTCCTCATCAGTGCGGAAGGACGAGATAAGGGCAAAAAGCTGCGACATGAGTTGGTACCTCCTTTCCGATGCAGGCTCCCCGGTCGCCCGGAGGCGGGGCTACCGTACGGAGGCCGCGTGCGGGCGTGTCAATAGGCCGTAGGCCGGGTGCATCCCGTGCGTCGCCAGAAACACGAAGACCGCCGGCCGTGTGACCGGCGGTCTGCGTTTCAGCTGGCGTCGGTGGTTAGACCGACTCGCCGACGTCGCTGAGGATCGAGAGACCTGGCCGCCCAGGAAGATCAGGGCGATGATCGCCACGATCGCGATGAGGGCGAGGATCAGCGCGTACTCGGCGAGACCCTGGCCCTCCTCGTCAGTGCGGAAGGACGAGATCAGAGCAAAAAGCTGAGACATGTGGGTGGTACCTCCTTTCCGTACAGGCTCCCCGGTCGCCCGGAGGCTGGGCCACGGTACGAGGCACCCTCTGGCATGTCAAGTGGCCGTGTGACCGAGCGATGCGTGCACAAATACGACAAGACCGCCGGTCCCGAAGGCCCGGCGGTCCTGGACTCGATGCGTCGGTGGTCGGTTAGACCGACGTCGCCGACGTCGCTGAGGATCGAGCTGACCTGGCCGCCCAGGAAGATGAGGGCGATGATCGCGACGATGGCGATGAGGGCGAGGATCAGCGCGTACTCCGCGAGGCCCTGGCCTTCCTCGTCCCGATGAAGGGCGGCGAGGATCGTGCTGACGATAAGTGCCATGTCGTGCGCCTCCTGGATGAGTACTCGTCCCTCGATCGAGGGCTGGCGCCAACATAGCGCGCCCTGAGAGTGGCCCACAACTGGCTCGATGGTACCGGTCGCGCCAGCCGGAGTGACCGGTGCGCGCCCGCATCACGCGCCGCCCGTGGCGGCATCGATGAACCGGCCGATGGCCGCGAGCGCGTCCGCGATGGCCCCGCCGAACAGGTTCAGCCACACGACCGTGAGCACGGCGGCGAGGACCAGGATGAGTCCGTACTCGACCAGGCCCTGACCTCGCCCGGTCGCACGCGCCCCCACGACGATCGCCCGCTCAGCCGGCTGGGACGTCGACGGCCGCAGGCTGGTCTGCGGCTTCGTCGCCGGGGGCGGTCGCCGCATCGGGCGGCGGGATGTCGGCCAGCAGCCGGAGCTCGCCCCCGTCGGCGAGGAGCTCCACCGTGACCCCGATGGATGCCGCCCGGTCCTGGATCTCCCGCCATGTCGCCGGGGGCAGGTGCACGACCGCATCGCGGACGGCCGCCTCGGCGGCGTCGCGTTCATCGGCGCGACGGTCCTCCATCATCGCGGCGAGGGCCGGCGGCAGGTCCTTGCCAGGGATCGTCGGCACGACGCCGCTCGCCGGCGGCGCGCCTTCGACGACCGCCCGCGTCGCGGTGACGTGCGCCTCCAGCTGCTCGCCCCAGTCGAGCCGGAGGGCGACGCGATCGGGCTCCGCGGCGAGGTACGCGGCGAGCGCCTCGTCGAGGATGCGGAACAGGCCGCTCTCGAGGTCCATCGGCAGGCGACGGTCCTGCCCGAGTGAATCGAATTCGACGGGGACGCCGGCGCGACGGCCGCGGTCCCGGGTCGCCCGGCGCATCGTCGGCACGAGCCCGAGGTCGTCGAGGACCATGGGTCGGACGTCGAAGATGAACGACTTCGTGGCATCCAGCGTCTGCTGGACCATCGCGATCAGCTGCTGGACCTCGATCGCCGCCGAGGCCGGATCGCGCACGACCAACCGGTCGACGATCTGCGCCTGGAGCACGATGTTCGTCAGGCTCTGGGCGGGCCCGTCATGCATCGCCCGGGCGATCTCGCGTCGGAGATCCTCCTGGGCGCCGAGCACGAGGCGGGAGACCGCCGGCGACATCGGAGCGTCCGGGGCAGCATCGTCCGTCGGCGCTTCGAGGGCGCGCGCCGCGAGGGCGGCCGGATCGAGCCCGGTGACGGCGTCGATGTAGGAGGCGAGCCCATCGCGGTAGCGGGCGAGGGCGCGCCGCTTGCCCTCGAGCACGTCGACCTGGGTCTCCATGAGCGCGGCGCGCTTCGTGAGCGTGATGATCGCGGTGAGCGCGTCGATGCGCTCCTTCGGGTCCGCGTCGTCGCCGACGGTGGCGAGCTTCTCCGTCGCGGCCACGCGGCGGCCCTCGTGCCGCGCCGACTCGGTCTTCGCCTGCGCGATCAACAGGTCGACCTCGACCAGCTCCTTGTCGAGCGTGAGGAGGTCGTCGGCCAGCCGTTCCGACAGCTCGTCGAGGGCGGCCGTCGGTGACGGTGTCTCGTCGGGCATCAGTCCTCGGGCATCCGGATCCAACCCTGGCGCATCGCGTACACGACGGCCTGGGTCCGGTCGTTCACCGACAGCTTGCGCAGGATGGAGCTCATGTGGTTCTTGACGGTCTGCTCGCTGATCGAGAGCGCGTAGGCGACCTGCTTGTTGGTCATGCCCTGGGCGATGTTGTCCAGGATCTCGACCTCGCGCGGCGAGAGCGGCGCGAAGATCGGGGCGGCCTCCTGGCCGTAGACCGCGAGCTCGCGGAACTCCTTGAGGACGCGCGAGGCGACCGCCGGCTTGGAGAACACCTTGTCGTTGATGAGGAACTCGCCGGTCGCGACGCGGCGGATGATCGTGACGAGGTCGTCGGGCCCGACGTCCTTGAGGATGAAGGCTGCGGCACCGGCCTTGATGGCGTCGAACAGCGCGTCCTCGTCCTCGGTCTGGGCGAGCACGATGATCCCGGTGGACGGCAGCTCGCGCTTGATCCGCTGCGTGGTCTCGATGCCGCCGGGGGATGGCAGCGAGAGGTCCATCAGGACGATGTCGGGCGACGTCTCGAGCGATCGATCGACGGCACTCCGCGAGTCGTCGGCCTCGCCCACGATCTCGAAGTCGGATTCACGAGCGAGGATCCCGGCGACGCCCGCCCGGAACAACGCGTGATCGTCGACGATGAGGATCCGGGTGGTCTCGCCCGGTGTCCGTCGATCGGGACCGCCCCGTCTGCGGTCCGGTCCGCCGTATTCGCTCGCGCTCATCCGTTCTCCTTTGCTCCCATCCTTGCCCCCGTCGGGATCTCCAGCCGCACCACGGTACCGCCCTCCGGTCGTGAACGTATGTGGAAGCGGGCCCCGATCAGCTCGGCTCGCTCGCGCATGAACCGCACACCGAAGTTCCGGCCACCACGCGCGATCGCAGCGGGGTCGAAGCCGCGGCCATCGTCGCGGATCTCCAGCGTCCAGTCACCGTTCGTCTGCTGGGTATCCACGACCACGGTCGTCGCCTCGGCGTGCTTGCGGACATTCTGCATGGCCTCCTGCGCCACGCGCAGCGCCACCGTTCGCTCCTGGTCGTCCAGGCCGTCGGCCGATGCCGCCAGCGAGGTGGTCACGGTGATCGCGGTCGTCGCCCGCAGGTCGTCGGCGGTCGCCTCGATCGCGCCGTCCAGGCCGAGCTCGTCGAGCAGCGGCGGCCGGAGGCGATCGATGAACGCCCGCACGTTGTCGAGCTCGCGCCTGAGCATGTCCCGCAGCCCGTCGAGCTCGGTCAGGGCGGTCGCCGGATCGACGGTCAGCGCCCGTTCGATCAGCTCGACATGGAAGATCGCGTTGGTGAGGGCCTGCGCAGGCCCGTCGTGGACCTCCTGGGCGATGCGCGCGCGCTCGGCTTCCTGGGCATCGACCAGCTGCCGCGCGGAGGTGGCGTCGGGCGCGTCGAATGGGCGCGCGGTCAGATCGGGTTCGGCGCGTGCTGCGTCCATCCGCTGCGGAGTATACGGGTGGGTCTTCACGGGCAGACGATCTC
>CAWFPC010000007.1:0-66379 GCA_963817745.1 uncultured Chloroflexia bacterium | reverse complement strand
TCGGCTGTTCCCGGCGGCGTGGGACGAGGCCGAGGTGCTGGGACCGCCGGTGATCGCGCAATTCGAGCGGTCCGGACTCGGCTCGCCGATCGTCCGCGAGATGGTGACCGGGGACGCCCCAGACTCCTCGCCGAGTGGTCCGACCTCGCTCCACCGATCTTCGCCCAGGGACCCTCGCCGGCGATCGCGACCGAGGACATCATGAGCACGCTCATCGATGCCGCGGGTCGGCCGGGCATTCCTCGATGGTGTCCGCGTGCCGGGCGAGCCGTATCGCGAACCCGGCCTGGGTGACGTGGCTCGGCCGTCCGATGTCGTGCGTGGTGGCGATCGGCGAGGTCCTGCTGCTGCGCCCGTAGGCCACGCCGGTCGCGTGGGCCGCGACGACGGCATCGGCCTCGCGGGCCACGCAGGCCAGGACCGCCGCGACCGCCACAGTCACGCGTCGAGCCCGAGGCGGATCCAGCAGGATGTCCGTGCCGCCCACGGGACCGCCGGCGTAGTGGACGACGGCGACGTCGCCGTCGGGCAACGCCTCGGCGAACGACAGCCCGTATGACCACGTGCCCTGCTCGATGAGCGCGTCGCCGGTCGTCTCGCTGGCACCGCCACCGCCCGCGGCTCCCAGGCCCGACGGCGTTTCGTCCCGCAACGAGTACAGGACCACCTCGCTCGACGCCTCGAACGGCGCATCGATCGCCGCGGCCTGGAGCGCCAGGATGGACCCCGAGCGGAACCGGTCCTGCCACGCCAGCACGACCCGGCCGTCGGGCAGGATCGCCGGATGCGACGGCTGGTCGGCGAACCCGAGATCGTCGTACTCGCCCAGGGTCGCGCCGCCGTCCGTGCTGATCCGCCGGCGGACGTTCAGGTATTCGACGGCCTCGAAGTCATAGACCCAGGTGACCGTCAGGAGCCGGCCGTCGGGGGCGACCGCCTTGCGCTGGTCCCAGTTGCCGATCCACCCGGTCGGGTCCTGACAGACGGTGACCGGCTCGGTCCAGGTCTGGCCGTCGTCGCTCGACCACGAATGGACCACGCGCTGGAACCACTTCGACGTATCAAGGTAGGTCTTGTTGGTCTCGACGCTCAGGAGGAGCCGGCCGTCGGCCAGGCGGACGAGCGCGTTGGTCAGCGAGGGCGGCCCGACGTCATCGGGCATCGCGACCCGCCGCCATGGCGTCCAGGTATGCCCGTCGTCGAACAAATTGGCGACGAGGATCGACATCGGCAGGCAGCCCTCGGTCACCGGGTCGAACAGCGGCTTGCCGGGGAATGCCTCGCGATCGATCCACAGCGCGACGACGATGAGATGCGAGCCGTCGAGCCGGGTGATCGGCGCCGCCTTGAGCGACCCTCGGACGCCGTCGACCGTCGTCTCGAAGGGCGTGACCGGCTCGCTCCAGGTCGTGCCGCCGTCCGTCGAGCGACGGAGCTCGATGTCGAGGTCATCGGTGTCCTTGCCGCTGCCGAGGCTGTAGCTCGCGAGCAGGCTGCCGTCACCGAGGACGACGAACGCCGGGAACGTGGCGACCGCCCGCGACGTTCCGGGTACGCCTGCGTGCAGCGTCGTCTGCTCCAGGATCCGCATCGACTGGTTCCTCCCTCGATCGACTCGGCCGGCGTGACGGCCGACGTCAGGCGGCCGCGATGGGCAGGCGAACCGACTCGCCGCTCGCGGACGATCGGCTGGCCGCCTCGACGACCTCCACGGCGGCTCGCCCGTCGGTCCCGTCGAGCGCGGGGTTGCCCGCCGCGGCGGCCGTGCCCGCCTGGACCGCCTTCGCGAACGACTGGGTCTGGGCCGCGAACGCCTCGAGCCGGACCGGGCTGTACACGTCCGCGTTGAGCGCGAACGACGGCATCTCGTAGATCTCCTCCCAGCCCTCGCCCTTGCCCAGGCGGACCTTGCCGTACGAATCGGATTCGATGATCCCGTCCGACCCGATGAGCGTCCATTGGCTCTGCGACCCGAGACCGGGGCTCGGCATCTCGAAGCTGATGAGGACCTGCACCAGCACGCCGTTGCGCATGACCGCCTCGGCCATCCCGCTCCGCCGCAGGCCGGCGCGGCCGCCGAAGTCGGTGACCCTGGCGAAGACGAGGTCGACCTCCGAGCCGGTGAACCAGCGCAGCGCGTCGAACTGGTGCACGCCCATGTCCAGCCACGCGCCGCCTTCCGCGGGATCGCTGGCCCAGCCGGCCTCGCCCGGTGCGTAGTCGACGACCGAGCTCAGCACGCGGATCATCCGGAGGTCGCCGATCCTGCCCTCGTCGAGCAGTCGCTTCGCGTGGTTGGGGGACGCTCGATGGCGGGTGACGTTGTTGACGGTGAGCAGGACGCCCGCGTCGCGACAGGCCGCGATCATCGCGTCGCATTCCGCGAGCGTCACGGCCATCGGCTTCTCGATGAAGACGTGCTTGCCGGCCGCCGCGGCCGCCCTGGTGAGCGGCAGGTGCGTGGTGTGGGGCGTCGCGATGACCACGGCATCGATGTCGTCACGGGCGAGCAGGACGTCGGGGGTGGACGCCGCCGCGACCCCGTACTCCTCGGCCAGCGATGGGGCCCGGGTGCCACCCGCGACCGCGATGAGGTGCCCGTCGGGAACGTGCTTCGCCAGGCACTGGGCGTAGGTGTGCGCCATGAACCCGGAGCCCAGGATCCCGAAACCGACACTCATCGTGGCGCGCGTCCTTTCCGTACGACCCGTGCGCGACGGGCTGGATGGAGCGGGGGATCGGCGGTGCGCGGGACGGCGGAGGAGTCAGCCGTCCCGCGCACTCGGCCCGACGGGAGGAGGTGTACTCGGGATCGGGACGATCGTGGGATCGTGATACGTATATTGTCGACAATCCTGCCGAATGTCAACCGAGGCGGGTCAGTACCCGTGCTCCGGATCGACCGGATTCAGGAGTGCCTCACCGGCCACCCAGCGGCCGAGGTTCTGGCAGAACAGCTCGGTCAGCGACGCCCAGGTCGCGGGCTGCAACCCGGCGACGTGCGGGGTCACGATCACGTTCGGCAGCGTCCAGAGCGGGCTCTTGGCGTTCAGCGGCTCGACCGCGGTGACGTCGATGACCGCGCCCCCGGACGGGCGCGCCCGGAGGGCGTCGATGAGCGCCGGCTCGTCGAAGATGTCGCCCCGTCCGACGTTGATGAGCCATGCGTCGGGTCGCAGGGCGGCCAGGATCGCGGCACCAAGCACACGGCGCGTCGCGGCCGTGGACGGCGCGGCGACGACCACGTAGTCCGCCTGCTCGACGACGTCGGGGAGGCGTTCCATGCCGACGATCCGTTCGGGGATCAGGCCGTCGGGATCGCCCGTGCCGGGGATGCGGAATCCGTTGTCCATGCGTTCATCGGGTCGGGCCTTGACGGCGAGGATCCGGACGCCGAATGGCTGGGCGAGCCGCGCCACCTCGCGTCCGACGGAGCCGTAGCCGACGAGGGTCACGGTCTTGCCGCGCAACCCGTGACCCCCCAGCGAGAGACGCGTGGTCGCCCACGTCCGCTGCCGCTGGTTTTCGAGCAGGTCCCCGATCTGCTGCGAGTGATGGAGCAACCAGCCGAGGACGTATTCGCCGATCGGGACCGCGTTGCCGCCGCTCGCGGTCGTCACGATGACGCCCTGGCGCCACGGCGCCTGTTCGCCGAGCGGGTCGACGCCGGCGCCCGAGTACTGGACCCAGCGCAGACGCGGCCACGCGGCCAGGTCGAGCGGCACGTATTCGGCGAGCAGGACCTCGACCTTGGTGCCATCGAACGCGTCGATCGTCGCCTGGTCGTCGATGGGTCGGTGGATGAACCGATAGCGCTTCGATACCGCCTCGAGCCTGGCGCGTTGCGCGGCATCGAGCGGGTAGCCGTCGAGGACGACGATGGGTGCCCCCCGATCGATGTCGGTGTGCTCGCCCGGGTCGTTCGCCACCGTCCACCTCGCACGGGCGCGCCGCACTGAGCGCGAATGCCACAGCTTATGCTGCGCGACGGCGGGAACTCGTTCGAGCGGCGCATCCCGAACGACTGGAGGACTGACCGGCATGCGGATCACCGCGATCGAGCCGTTCGTGTGCGACGGCGGCCTTCGCGAATTCGGGTTCCTGAAGGTCACGACCGACGAGGGCATCGTCGGCTGGGCCGAGACCTACGACTGGCACACGTCGGCATCGCTCATGACGACGCTGGACGGTGATGGGCCGGCGGCTCATCGGCGAGGACCCGCGCCGGATCGAGCTCATGAACGAGCGCATCTGGTACGGCGGCCGGCCCGGCGTGCCGGAGCGGATGAAGGTCCTCGCCGCCATGGACCTCGCGCTCTGGGACATCAAGGCGAAGTGGCTGGGCGTGCCGGTGTACGAGCTCATCGGCGGCCTGTTCCGCGACCGGATCCCGCTCTACTGGTCGCATTTCGCGACCTACCGTGCGGTCTGGCCGGAGGTGCTCGAGCTGCCGGTGACCAGCACCTACGCGGAATGGGCGGCCGGCGCCCGGGACGTCGTCGCCCAGGGCTTCAAGGTCCTCAAGACGAACCTCATCGCAGGAGGGCGGCCCCGACGGCAAGGCACGCCTGCCGCAGTATCACGACGGCGCGATCGACACGCGGACGCTCGACGATGCCGTGGCGTGGATCGGCACGCTGCGCGACGTCGTCGGGCCCGGCATCGGGATCGCCGTCGACGTCCAGTTCGACTACCGGATGGGCGGCATCGTGCAGCTCGCCCGGGCGCTGGAGCCGTTCGACCTGTACTGGCTGGAGGTCGAGAGCTTCGACGCCGACGCGCTGCTCGCGGCGCGCGAGCAGACCACGACCCGGCTGTGCCACGGCGAGAGCCTCATCCGGCGCGAGGCAGTTCCGGCCGTTCCTCCGAACCACGTCACCGACATCGTGATGATCGAGACCCTGGCCAACGGGCTCTCCGAGTCGCGCCGCATCGGCGAGCTGGCCGAGATCTACGACACGATGATCTCGCCGCACAACTGGATGAGCCCGCTGGGCACGCTCATCAACGCCCACCTGTGTGCGGCCCTGCCGAACGTCGAGATCCTCGAGATCGACCTCGACGACGTGCCCTGGAAGAGCGACCTGCTGACGCACCCGCTCGAGATCGAGGACGGGCAACTGGTCGTGCCGGACCGGCCGGGCTGGGGCGCCGACATCGTGGAGGAGGTCGTGCGCGCGCACCCGCTCCGCGCGGAGCGCCTGCCGATGAAGATCACGGCCATCGAGCCCATGACCTGCGACAGCGGCATCGGCGGCCGCGACTGGCTGTTCGTGAAGGTGACGACCGACGAGGGGATCGTCGGCTGGGGCGAGGGCTACGACTGGCAGGCCGCACCCGCGCTCGGCCGAGGCGATCCGCGTGGTCGGGCGCGACCTGATCGGCCAGGATCCGCGGCGCATCGACTTGATCAGCCGCCGCCTGTGGGATTCCGGCCGCGCCGGCGTCCCGGAGCGGATGAAGGTCATCGCCGCGATCGAGATCGCGCTGTACGACATCAAGGGCAAGTGGCTGGGCGTGCCGGTCTACGACCTGCTCGGCGGGCTCTATCGCGAGCGCATCCCGCTGTACTGGTCGCATTTCGCGTCGTATCGCGCGATCGACCCCGAGGCGCTCGGCGTCGAGCCGGCGCGGACGATCGACGTCGTGGCTCGCGCTCGTCGACGACGTCGAGCCGGCCGGGTTCAAGGCGCTCAAGACGAACCTGCTCGTGCCCGGGCTGGCGACCGGGCTGCCGCCGACGCTCGACGGCGCGATCGACCAGTAGCGGATCGACGCGGCGGTCGACTTCGTCGGCGCCCTGCGGGATCGGGCGGGCCCGGACATGGGGATCCTGTTCGACGTCGGGCAGGAGTACCGCATGGGCGGCATCGTGCAGCTGGCGAAGGCGCTCGAGCCGTTCGACCTGTACTGGCTGGAGGCCGAGGGCTTCGACCCGGATGCGCTGCTCGCGGCGCGGCGGCAGACCCGGACGCGGATCTGCCACGGCGAGGCGCTGATCCGGCGCGAGGCGTTCCGGCCGTTCTTCGAGCGCCACGTCACCGACGTGGTCATGGTCGAGACGCTGACCAACGGGTTGTCGGAGGCGCGCCGGATCTGCGAGCTCGCCGCCCACTACGACACGATGTTCTCGCCCGCACAACTACATGAGCCCGCTGCCACGCTCATCAACGCCCACCTGTGCGCGGCGATGCCGAACTGCGAGATCCTCGAGATCGACATGGACGACGTGCCCTGGAAGTGGGACCTCATCGACCAGCCGCTCGACATCGAGGACGGCGAGCTGGTCGTGCCGACGCGGCCGGGGCTCGGCGCGAACATCGTCGAGGAGGTCGTCGCCGCGCACCCGATCCGGCGAGCCTGTCGTGGCACCTGACCGTCAGTGGTCGATGGCCCCTGGCCCGCCGTCCCGGACGACGTGCCCGACATCATCGCCCTGGTCGATGCGGAGATGCGCGCGGGGAGCGACCAATCGCTCCTGTACCGACTATCCCCTTGTGTACTCGCCGGCGAACCTCCACAACGTGTTCGTCATCCGGGTCGCCGGTGACCTTGCCTCGGTCGTACCGGTGCTCCCCCGGCGAGCAGCGCTGGGTGGCCGCGCCCTGGGTGTCGGCATCATCTCGCCGACGGCGACGGCCCCGGAGCACCGCCACAAGGGTTACGCCTCGCGATGCCTGACCAGTTGCATCGATGCGATGCACGCTGCGGGCTGCGAGCTGTCGGTCCTGTGGACGCAGGTCGAGACGTTCCCGTTCTACGAGCAGTGCGGCTATCACCCCGTACGCCACCAGGCGGTGGCCTATGAGGTGACCGGGGCCGATGCCGCGCGCTTCTCGCACGACGAGCACGTCCGCGTGAGGGCACTCGACGTGACCGACCCGGGGGACATCGAGGCCGTGCGGGCGATGCACGAGCGTGACGGCGACGGCGTCCGCCGGGGTGACGCGGACTACGCACCGCTGTTCTCGCTCCCGAAGATGCACACGCTCCTCGCCGTCCGCGGCGCTCGCCCGGTCGGGTACCTCGTGGTCAGCGACGCGATCAACAAGCCGGGCCTCATCGAGGCCGGCGGCGAGCCGTCGGCGATCGAGACCCTCATCCGCCACGCGCTCGAGGACCTGCCGCCGGGGACGAAGGTCGACGCCCACGGCAACCTCACGCCGACCGTCCTGGCCACCATCCTCGACCAGCGTGTGCGCGAGCGACGGCGCGTCGTCCCGGCCGGGATGATGATCCGGATCAACGACCTCGGGGGGTTGTTGCGGGCGGTGGGCAGTCCGGCCGCCGACGAGGCCGCGCCCGGTGGCGTCGAGCTGACTCGCGAGCAGTGGACCGCAGCACTATTCGGTAGCCATCCCGCTCGGACGTTCCCGGCCGCACCCCGCGACCTCGCGAAGCGGCTCGGGCTGGCACTCCCGCTCTACCTGCCGATCCCGGTCCTCGACCGCAGCTGAGCGTCCCATCGGTGGTGACGACCCTGACGGTCAGCGGCCCTGGAACGGCGCGATCGCCTCCGCGGCCCGGTCGAGCTCCGCCTCGGTGTTGTAGACGTGGACCGCGAAGCGGATCGCGGTCCCGCGGACCGACGCCCGCACGCCGGCCGCAGCCAGCGCACCGCGCGCGGCCTCGCCATCGGCGAGCGGCGCGCAGACGAGCGAGCCGCCGTACCACGGCACGCCCAACCGATCCGCCAGCGCGCTCGCGAGGCCCAGCACGCTCCCGAAGACGCCAGCCGCCTTCCACTCGGCGAGCAGCGCGAGCGACGCCGTCGCACCGACCCACGGGAACCACGCCCGCGAGACGTCGAACCGCCGCGCGTCCGGTGCCAGCGTCAGCGGCCCGCCGAAGTACCGGTCGAACGGCTGGTCGGCGGCGCGCCAGTTCGCGTTGCGCGGCTCGAGGTCGTCCCAGCGATCGCGGCGGACGTAGAGGTACGCCGTGCCGCGCGGCGAGAGCAGGTGCTTGTAGCCCGCGCAGACGAGGTAATCGATCTGCGGCAGATGATCGGCGATCGAGCGCCACGAACGGCACGCCCTGCGTCGCGTCGACGAAGACCTGCGCGCCGTTCCTCGGCGGCGCTCGAGGATCGCGGCGAGGTCCGCGACCCGCCCGGTCTGCATCTGGACGAGGCTGACCGCGACGAGGCGTCGTGCCGCTCCGGATCGATGTCGCCGAGCTCCTCGAAGCGGCACCTCCCGGATGACCGCGCCCGCGCTCCTCGGCCACGAGCAGCGGGAAGAGCGTGGAGGTGAACTCGTCGGCCGGCACGACGACCTCGTCGCCGGCGCGCGAGCGCGCCCGGCGACGAGCCCGTCCCGACCGACGCCGCGGGGATGTGGCGATCGTTCGGCCGCGTCGGCGCCGATCAGCGTCGCGAAGTCGGCGCGGCGCCGATCCGGTCGGCCGATCCCAGTCCGATCCAGTTGCCCTGGCCCGGCCTGCCAGGCCGGAGCGTCGCCTCCGGAGCGCGTCGACGGTGGCCTGCGGCGGCAGGCCGTACGTGGCCGTGTCGAGATAGGTGATGCCCGGCGCCGGCGGAACAGGGAGCGGACGATCGGATCGGTGCCGGGGCCGCCGCCGGCTCGATGGGCCTCGGCGACGGCGAGCCCGCGTGCGGGCGTGCCCGCCGGCGGACGAGCCCGGGTGCGGACCCGTCGCGGGCGGCCCCACGCTCCGGGCGACCTCGGTCACGCCCAGCCCATCTTCCCGCCGCCGAAGTTGATGCAATGGGTCTTGAGGTGGGTGAACGTCTGGAGCGCCTCCACCCCGAGGTCCTCGCCGAGGCCCGACATCTTGTGGCCCTCGTACGGCACGTTGACCGGCAGGTAGTGCGGGCAGTTCGTCCAGATGATGCCCGCATCGATCTGCTCGGCCACCCGGAACGCCCGCCCGAGGTCGGTCGTCCAGACCGTGGCCGCCAGGCCGTACATGACGTCGTTGGCGATCCGGATCGCCTCGTCCTCGTCGTCGAACGTCAGCACCGACAGCACCGGCCCGAAGATCTCCTCCTTGGCGATCCGCATGTCCGGCGTCACGTCGACGAAGATCGTCGGCTCGACGTAGTAGCCGCCCGCGACCGGGCACGTGCGGCCGCCCGCCACCGAGCGCCAGTCGCGCCCCGCCGCGGCGACCCTCCTCGATGTAGCCGGTCACGCGCTGGTACTGCTCCTCGCTCGATCGAGCGGCCCGAGCTGCGAGGTCGCGGCACCGCGGATCACCCACCTTGATCCCTTCGCGCGCTCCACGAACGCCTCGACGATCCGTCGGCGTCGCGTCGCGCTGGACCAGCAGGCGCGATGCCGCTCGTGCAGATCTGGCCCGTGTTGTAGAAGGCCGTGAACAGCGAGCCGGCGATCGCCTGGTCGATGTCCGCGTCGGCGAAGATGATGTTCGGGGTCTTGCCGCCGAGCTCGAGGTGGACGCTCTTGATGTGCTCCGCGGCCGATGCGCAGGATCGCCTGGCCGGTCGTCGTCGAGCCGGTGAACGTCAGCTTCGGCACGTGCGGATGGGCGACGAGCGCGGCGCCGGTCGTCGGGCCATCGCCGTGGACGATGTTGAACACGCCCGCCGGCATGCCCGCCTCGAGCGTCGAGCGGCCCGAGGTCCGCGGTCGAGAGCGGCGTCTGCTCGGCCATCTTGAGCACGATCGCAGTTGCCCACCGCGAGCGCCGGCGCGGTCTTCCAGCACGCGAGCAGGAACGGGTAGTTCCACGGGCGTGATCGCGCCGACGACGCCGTACGGCTCGCGGATCGAGTAGACGAAGTAGCCGGCGTCGGCCGGATGGGTGCGCCCGTTCGGCAGCTCGGCGTGCGAGGCGAAGTAGGTGAAGAAGTCGGCCGCGAGGTTGACCTCGGCGATGGCCTGCCCGAGCGGCTTGCCGGTGTCGCGCGACTCGATCGCCCCGATCCGATCGGCGTCCTGGTGGATCAGGTCCGCCAGGCGGCGGAGGACGTTGGCGCGATGGCCGGGCGACGCCTTGGCCCATTCGCCGGATTCGAATACGGCGCGCCCGGCCGCGACGGCGCGATCGATGTCCTCGGCGTCGCCGAACGCGACCTGGGCGATCTCCTCGCCCGTCGCGGGGTCGATGGAGGCGAACGTCCGACCGGAGGCTGATTCGACGGCCTCGCCGCCGATGAAGTGGGAGACCGTTCCCGTGCGTTCCATGACCGTCATCACTGGTCCTCCTGGGTCGGGCGGCCCACCCGTCGCCGCTCGCGGATGGTCGGCGTCGCGGTTGTAGACGATCGACACGCTACGAGCCTGTGGCGAGCCCTGTCAATCGGGGTCGGCGCCCGATGGCCCGTGCTTGACGCGCCACAGCGTCAATCGTAGATTGTCGACAATGTACAACCTGACGGCGACGGACCGCGCGACATGACGTCCGGCACCGCCCGGTCGGAGCTGCTGTCGGAGCGCGCACAGCGGATCATCCCGGGCGGCGTGTCGTCGAGCCTCCGCTTCCTCGACCCACCGCGGGTCTTCACGCGCGCGAAGGGCAGTCACGTCTGGGACGCCGACGGCCGCGAGTACGTCGACTTCCACGCGGCGTTCGGCCCGACCATCCTCGGTCACGCTGACGATCGCGTCCGCGAACGGGTCGCCGAGACCTCGGCCGAGATCGATGTCGTCGGCGCGGGCTCCACGGAGCTCGAGGTCGAGCTCGCCGAGAAGATCCAGGAGCACGTCCCGTCCGCCGAGCGGGTCCTGTTCACGTCCACGGGCTCGGAGGCGACGTACCACGCGATCCGGCTTGCCCGCGCGGCGACCGGCCGTCGCCTCGTGGTCAAGTTCCAGGGCGCGTACCACGGCTGGCACGACTACATCGCCGCGAATGTCATCAGCCTGCCGGAACGAGTGGGGACCACCGACCCGATCTCCGATGGCATCCTGCCGCAGGCGCTCGACTGGCTCGTCGTGCTGCCGTTCAACGACATCGATGCGCTCGAGACGCTCTTCGAGGAGCGTGGCGAGGAGATCGCCGCGGTCATCGTGGAGCCGATCATCCACACGATCGGCTGCGTCATCCCGACCGACGCCTTCATGCACGCGCTGCGACGCACGACCGCCGCGCAGCGAGACGATCCTGATCTTCGACGAGGTCGTGACCGGCTTCCGCCACGACCTCGGCGGCTACCAGACGTTGTGTGGCGTGATCCCCGATCTGTCCACGTTCGCGAAGGCGATGGCCAACGGCTACCCGATCGCGGCGCTCGTCGGCCGCGCCGACCTGATGGAACGGTTCAACACGCGCCCGGACGGCACCGTGATGTTCGGCGGCACGTTCAATGGGCACCCGGCGTCCATGGCCGCCGCGCTCGCGACGATCGAGATCCTCGAGGCCGACGGCCGGGGGATCCATCGCCGGCTGTTCCAGCTCGGGGCGCACATCCAGCGCGAGCTGGAGGGAATCACGGATCGGGTCGGGCTGACCGCGCGACCGGTGAGCTTCGGCTCGGTGTTCGTGTGCTACTTCACTGACCGCGACGTGCGCTCCTTCGACGACGCGCTGACCAGCGACGCGGAGCTGTACGTGGGTTTCCATCGCGAGATGACGGAGCGCGGGTTCCTCATGCTGCCGCTCAATCTCAAGCGCAACCACCTTACCGCCGCGCATACGGACGAGGACGTGGCCCGGATGCTGCAGGCCGCCGAGGATGTCCTCGGCGTCCTGGCTGCCCGCCGGACACGCCCCGGCGTCTCGGCGTAAGGCGAGGGACCGACCGGACAGCACGGCGTTGACGACGCGGCTCCGGGCGAGCCAAGATTGTCAACAATCGACAATCGAGTGACGGGCGCACCCGCGTCCGAACGTGGCGGCGCCTCGGGGCGCGGGACAGACGAAGGAGGAGTGTCGGTGGCGTCTGCCACGAGCACGGGCGTTCGCCCGCGGGTCGTCATCTTCGACCCGATCCCCGGCGAGTGGTCGTGGGCCCTCGAGACCCGGATCCTCGCCCGGCGTGGCGTGGACCTCGTGGTCCCCGCTGACGCGGCCGAGGCCGACGAGGCGATCCGGACCGCCGACGCGGTGATCGTCACGGGGGTGGGCCGGCTCGACGCCGACGAGGGTGGCCAGCCTGGAGCGATGCGTCGGGATCCTGTGCTACAGCATCGGGATGGACAAGGTGGATGGCCCGACCGCGGCCGCCCGCGACATCCCGGTCCGCAACGTCCCCGACTACTGCACCGACGAAGTCTCCGATCACGGCCTCGCCCTTCTGCTGGCGGCCCAGCGGCGGCTGCTGCCGCTCGCGACGGCCACGGCCGCCGGCGACTGGCCGGCCGGCGACCGATCGATCACGGGGTCCATCCGACGCCTCCGCGGCCAGACGCTCGGCGTCGTCGGCGCCGGGCGGATCGGTCGGCTCGTCGCGCGCAAGGCGCGGGCGTTCGGCTTCCGGACCATCGCGTTCGATCCGTTCATCGCCGCGTCGGACGACGGCGACCTCCATCTCGTGGATCGGGACGAGCTCCTGCGCACCGCCGACGCGATCGTGCTGTGTGCGGCGTACACACCGGGCTCGCCGCCGTTCATCTCGAGCGACGCGCTCGAACTCGTGAAGCCCGGCGTCATCATCGTCAACATCTCCCGCGGCGGACACGTCGACGAGTTGGCCCTCGCCGACGCGCTGCTCGACGGACGCGTCGCCGTCGCGGCGCTCGACGTGCGCGCGACCGAACCGCCGGCACGTGCCGACGATCCCCTGGCGGGCCTCCCGAACGTCATCGTCACGCCGCATGTGGCGGCGACGTCGCGCGACGCGATCGACGACCTCCATCGACTCGCCGCCGAATACGTCCTCGGCCTGCTCGAGACCGGCGGGCGCATCCCCGCGGCGGTCGCCTGATGGCGCGCTACCCGCAGGGCATCCTCGTCGCCTGCCCGACGCCGTGGGACGAGCAGTTCGAGCTGATGGAGGACGTCCTGCGCGAGGAGGTCCGGCTCGTGCTCGCCGCCGGGTTCACGCATTGCTACGTGTTCGGGACCGGCGGCGAGGGCTACGCGGTCGACACGCGCCGGTTCCGCGCGGTCGTCGACGTCTTCCACGAGGAGACGAGCGGCGCCGACGTGAACGCGATGGTCGGCGTCATCGGGCTGTCGACCGCGCAGATCGTCGAGCGCATCGAGTACGCCCACGACGTCGGGTTCCGGATCTTCCAGATCTCGCTGCCGTCCTGGGGCCCGCTCGCCGACGACGAGCTGCTGCGCTTCTTCAGCGACACCTGCGGCGCTTCCCGGACTCGCGCTTCCTGCACTACAACCTGCCGCGAACGAAGCGGGTCCTCGCCGGTGCCGACTACGCGCGGATCATCCCGGAGGTCCCCAACCTCGTCGCGACCAAGACCACCGGCGGCGGGCTCGCGGCGGCCGAGGAGCTCATCCGCAACGCCGGCGAGCTGCAGCACTTCATGGGCGAGGGCAACTTCCCGCACGGCGCGATGTTCGGGGAGTGCTCGCTCCTGGCCTCCTACGCCGAGCTCTCGCCGCGGATGACGTTCGCGCTGTTCGAGGCCGGTCGCGACCGCGACACCGGCACCCTGATGCAGCTCCAGCACGACTTCCAGACGCATGAGCGCCAAGCTGTGGGCGCAGCCCGCGCCGGGTCCGCACATGGACGGCGCCTACGACAAGATGCTGGTCAAGCTCGGGATGCTGCCCGACTTCCCGCTCCGCCTGCTGTCCCCGTATCGCGGGTTCACCGACGACGACTATCGCGCCTGCCGCCGGCTGCTCGACGAGCAGTACGCCGACTGGCTCGAACCGACCGCGGGGACCCTCTCGGCGTGACGGATCCCGCCTTCTCGATCCCGACGGTCGCACCCGCGACGATCGAGGCACTGCGGGAGCTCGATGCGGCCACGATCTACAACGTGCTCAAGGGCCTCGGGCGGGCCGAGCCCGGGTCGTACTCCGGCCCGGAGCTGCGCTGCCTGTTCCCGGACCTCGGCACGGTGGTCGGGTACGCGCTGACCTCCGAATGGACCGGTGGCGAGCCGGACGCCCCCAACGAGGACTACCTCGCCCTCCTCGAGCTGCTCGAATTGATGCCGAAGCCGGTCATCTCGGTCCAGGTCGATGTCGGGACGCGACCCGGCCGCAGCGGGATCGCGGGCGACGGGATGATGCGCGAGTTCCAGGTGCTGGGCGCGGCCGGGGCCGTGGTCGCCGGCAGCATCATCGATATCGCGGGCATCGAACGGCTGGGGATGCCGGTCTACGCCACGGGCGTCGTGCCCGCCTACGACGACATGCGGATGGCCGGCTTCGGCGGACCCGTGGACGTCGGACCGCTCCGGGTCGTGACCGGGGACCTGCTCGTCGCCGACCGGACCGGCGTCATCCGCGTGCCCACCGAGGCCGCCGACGACGTGATCGCCGGCCTGCCCGGCTTCCGCGCGCTCGAGGCGTCGGTCGCGGAGCTGCTCGACCGGCCGGGGCTCACCGCGGCCGAGATGCGCGCCTGGTATGCGGCCAACGAACCTGCCTTCCTCGGCGGCGACGAATCGTCGTCGGAGACCCTCCGTCGTGTCGTGCGCGAGGGCGCCACCGACGACTGACCCGGCCGTCCCGTCACCACCGATCCGCTCCTGGAGGGCTCCCGTGGACATCCTCGTCATCACGCCGCACACCGACGATTTCATCTACGGCCTCGGTGGCACGCTGATCACCCACGCCGATGACGACATCCACATCGTGGCCGTGTCGTCGATCCAGCAGACGGCGGCCCGCGACGTGGCCGCGGCCTTCGGCGCGACGATCGAGTTCCTCGACGCGCCCTACCACCGCATCTCGGACGACGCGCTGCGCGTGAAGGAATCGCTCGCCGACATCCTGCGCGAGCGACGACCCGACCTACGTCTTCGGGCCGCCGGCGACCGGCGACTGGACCGCGGACCACACGACCGTCGGCCGGGCGATGCTCGACGCCGTGGACCTGGCCGGCACGTTCGCGTTCAAGAGCCGCGTCCTGCGCTACCCGATCGCGTCGACCACGCTCGACTTCAAGCCGAACACCTGGATCGACCTGCCGACCTCGGTCGTGGCGCGCAAGACCGAGCTCGCCGCGATCATGACCCGCGGCCTCGAGGACGAGTGGCCGCGCGATCTCGTCGAATGGGAGGTCAACCAGGGCCTGCGCTACGCGCTCGACATCGGCTGGCCGTCGCGCCATGCCGAGGCGTTCGACGCGGTCTTCGCGGTCCCGTTCCGCCGGCTGCCGCCGGCCGAGGATCTCCCCGGCGAACCGGAGCGGATGGGCGGCAAGGTCGACGCGCTCGTCCGGGGCGTGGACCTCTCGGCGGGCGCGGGAGGCCCGGCATGACCGGCGGCGGCAGGTCGGTCGGGTTCGGGCTGATCGGCTCGGGCTACATGGGCCGGACGTACGCGGCATGCCTGACCCGCCACGTCCCCAACGCCCATCTCGTGTCCGTCTGGGGCGGCCGGCGTGCCGCGGCGACGGCCGAGGAGTTCGGCGTGACCGCCGACGCGTCGCTCGAATCGATGCTCGCGCGCGACGACGTCGACGGCGTCGTCATCACCTCGCCGCACACCGCCCACCGCGACCAGGCGATGGCCGCCGCGGCGGCCGGCAAGCACGTCTACATCGAGAAGCCGATGGCCCTCTCGACGGCCGAGTGCGACGAGATCATCGCCGCCTGCGAGGCGGCCGGCGTCCAGCTCACGGTCAACTTCGTGACGCGCTTCCGCCATGCGCCGATGGCGATGAAGCGACTCGTCGACGACGGGTCGATCGGCGAGATCCGGATGATCGAGATGCGCGGCACCTGGACGTCGTTCATCCTCGAGGACATCATCGACGAGGCGACCGGGCGGATCATCATCCCGCGCAAGGACTGGGCGTTCGATCCGGCCGAGGGGTCGCAGTTCCTCGACTGGGGCGTCCACGAGACCGACGCCCTGCGCTGGCTCACGGGCTCCGAGGTCACGCCGGGTCTACGCCGACTACCGGACCTACGGCACGCCGCCGCCGGTCGACCTGTCGGCGATGGTCCAGGTCACGATGGCGAACGGCGTGATGGCCCACCTGCTGATGACGTACGAAGCGCCCGAGCCCGGGCTCGCGCCGAGCGACTGGACCCGGGTGATCGGATCGCGCGGGATCATCGAGGCGGATCACTACGGCAAGGTCAACCTGGCCGACGGTGATGGCTGGCGACTGGTGACCGAGCAGGTCGCCTTCGACTTCCTCGGCGACTACCTCGATCCGAACCGCCTCGAAGGCTTCGCCGCCCAGGTCGAGGACTTCGCGGGTGCGATCGCGGAAGGCCGCGAGCCGGTCGTCACCGGTGCCGACGGCCGTGCCGCGGTGGCGATCGTGGAGGCCGCGGATCGCTCGGCGGCGAGCGGCGCTGCGGTGACCCTGCCGCTCGAGGCCTAGCTCGATGCCCAGGAGGCGTCGTTGATCGACCTGCGCTGCGGGTCGTGCGGCGCCGAGGCGCTCGGTCGCGCCCCGTGGCAGTGCTCGACCTGCGGATCGCCCCTCGAGCTCGAGCTGCCAGCCGCGGACGAGGCGACCCTTGCCGACGAGGCGGCGGCCGGGGTCTGGCGCTATCGGGGCTGGCTGCCGGACGCCGAACCGGTGATGCTCGGCGAGCCGACGACGGCCATGGTCGAGCTGGCGGACGCGGCGGCGCATGGCGACCGCGACCGGACCGTGCTCGCCAAGCTCGAGGGCGCGCTGCCGACCGGCTCGTTCAAGGACCGTGGGACGGCCGTGACCGTGGCATGGCTGCGGGCGCGCGGCGTCGGCGAGATCGTGGTCGACTCGTCGGGCAACGCGGCGGCCTCGTTCGCCGGGTACGCCGCCCGGGCGGGACTCCGTGCGCGCATCTTCGTGCCCGCCGATGCCTCACCCGCGAAGCTGCTCCAGACCCGGGCATACGGGGCCACCGTCGTGACGGTGCCGGGTCCACGGTCCGCCGCGGGCGACGCCGCGCGAGCTGCGGCCACCGAGGCCGGGCCCGACGTCGCCTACGCCTCGCATCTCTGGCATCCGGCGTTCCTCGCCGGCACCGCCACGTTCGCGTACGAGGTCTTCGAGCAGCTGGGGCGCCGGGCACCCGATGCCGTCGTGGCGCCGCTCGGCGGCGGAACGCTCCTCCTCGGCGTCCACATCGGCTTCGCCCGGCTCCGCGACGCCGGGCTGATCGACACGGTCCCGCGGCTCATCGGGGTCCAGAGCGACGCCTGCGCGCCGCTTGCCCGCGCGTTCCGGGCGGGCGAATCCGATGCCGTCGCGGTCGATCCGGCGGCGACGATCGCGGAGGGGATCCGGATCGCGCGACCGCCGCGATCACGCCAGATCCTGGCGGCGATCCGCGAGACCGGTGGCGACATCGTCGAGGTGACCGATGACGAGATCCGCGCCTCCGTGCGCAGCCTGCTCGCACAGGGGGTCTTCGTGGAGCCGACGTCGGCGGCCGCGCACGCCGGCCTGTCACACGCGGCGGCGCTGCACGGGACGGTCGTCGTCGCGATGACCGGTCACGGGCTCAAGTCGACGGGACCGCTCGGCGAGATACTGGGCACATGACGTCGATCGGCCACGACGCGAGGCCTCACACAAGGCACGACCCGGCGATCGCGGTCCACGGCGGCGCCTTCGATATCCCGCGCGACGAATGGCTCCGCCATCGCGAGGGCTGCCTGGCGGCCGCGCGGGCGGGCTGGCAGGTGCTCGAGGATGGCGGCAGCGCGCTCGACGCCGTCGAGCGGGCCGTTCGTGAGCTCGAGGGATCCGGCATCTTCGGCGCCGGCCGAGGATCGGCCCTCAACGAGGACGGCGACATCGAGCTCGACGCGGGGATCATGGACGGCGCCGCGCTCGAGGTCGGCTCGGTCGTGTCCGTGCAGGGCGTCCCGTACCCGATCACGCTCGCCCGGCGCGTCCTGGAGAGCCCGTTCGCCGTGTTCGCCGGCCCGGGGCGCGGCGGTTCGCCGAGCGTGCCGGGGTCGAGACCTGTGACCCGGCCGAGATCGCGTCGGATCTCGAGCGGGCCCGCTGGGAGGAACGCCGCGCCGCCCCCGACCCGGATTGGGTGCGCACGATGTTCGGGCGCGACACGGTGGGCGCGGTCGTGCTCGATCGGGCCGGCAACCTCGCGGCCGGCACGTCCACCGGCGGGATGCCGTTCAAGCCACCGGGGCGGGTGGGGGACTCGCCGTTCATCGGCGCCGGGCTGTACGCCGACAACGAGACGGGCGCCGTGTCGATGACGGGGCACGGCGAGCGGATCATCCCGCTCGTGCTCGCCAAGACGGCCGCCGACCTGATCGGCGGCGGGCTGGACCCCCAGGCCGCCGCGGAGCGGGCGCTCGCGACCCTCGCGCGTCGCGACGCTCGCGGCGGCCTGATCACGCTCGATCGCCAGGGTCGCGTCGGCGTGGCCTGGAACACGCCGGCGATGGCGTTCGCGGTCCGGCCTCGAGCGGAGCAACGAGTACCGCGCGGGTCCGTAACCGCGGGCCGCGGGCGGGGCCCGGCGGGCAGCATCCTCGGCCGCGAGCGACCGGCGAGCCGCGACGCGAACTCCGCCAGATGCCCCTCCACGGAACGTTAGGCGCCGTCCTGCGCCTTCCGGACGCTCGGCCGGGCATGTTGTCGACCTGATCCACGCTTACGGCGGGCTCGTGCGCCCCTTCGATCTCGTCGCGATCGTGCCCTGCGAGCCTCGCCTAACGTTCCCGATCGATGACATTTGGCGGTGTATCGGCGCATCCGAGCGCGACACGAGCGCTGCACGTGCGCCGCGCCGAGGTCGGGCAAACGCGTCCGCGGCCTACCCGGGCAGCGCGTACGACCGCAGCCGTGAGACCTCCCGGAACCCGAGCCGTCGATACACCGGCAGCCCGAGGTCCGACGCGCCGAGCACGGCCAGCGTGTGGCCGCGCGCAACGGCCTCGTCGAGCACCGCGTTCGTGACCGCGCGGCCGATCCCGCGGCGGCGGGCCTCCGGCACGGTCACGACGTTGTAGACCCCGGCCACGCCGGCGCCATCGAACAGCGCCGCGGCCGCGACCGGCACGCCGTCCAGCCGCGCGATCCAGTTCCGCAGCGGCCCATCCGGCGCGATCGCGCGATCCTGCGCCGCGTGCCACGCGGCCGCCCGCTCGGCGTCCAGGTCGAGCCCGCGTCGGTTGATGTCGGCCCAGATCGCGAGCGCCGGCTTCGTCGTCGACCGTGTCGATCGTGACCCCGCCGGGCGGGGTCTCGCCGACGAACCCGCGCAGGTCCAGCGCCATGCCGGGGCTGTCGCTCAGGAGCTCGAAGCCGGCCCGGACGAGTGCGTCGCCCAAGCCCGGGCGGCGTGGACGTCGCGCCGACGAGCCAGCGCCACGGCCCGACACGATCGGCGAACCAGGCACGCACGGTCGCCACGCGCTCGTCGCACGTTCGCGGCATCGAACCGCACGCTGTTGGCGCCGTTCACCGCCCGGAACGCGAGCCCGGTCGAGCAGGTGACCACGTCGCCGTGATCCACGACCTCGCCACCCGGCCGCGAGCCGTACCAGCGGATGAGGGCGGCGAAGTTGGCATCGAGCGCCGCGCGGCAGCGCATCCGGCGGTCGCCGCCGACCCGACGGCCGCGCCAGGCCGCGCCCGTCACGCCGCGAGACGTCGGACGACCTCCTCGTCGACGTCGACGCCGAGCCCCGGCCCGTCAGGGATCGTCATCCACCCGTCGTCGAGCGTGCAGCGGTGTCGTCAGCAGGTCGGTCCGGATGGGGTTCTCCCCGACATCGTGCTCCAGGATCGGCTCGGCCCAGGCGGGCGCATCGGCGGCCAGCGGCTGCACCGCCAGGATGTGCAGGGTCGCGGCCAGGGCGATCGCCCCGCTGCACGCGTGCGGCACCGTGAACGCGCCGGCGTCGGCGGCCGCGGCCGCGATCTCGAGCACGCCCCCGATCCCGCCGCAGATCGACACGTCGGGCTGCACGAGGTCGAACGACCGGCCCCGCAGGTACGGCGCGGCTGCCTCGGCCGACTCGAGGATCTCGCCACCGGCCAGCGGGATCCGCAGCTCCCCGGCCAGCGGCGCGTAGGCGGCGTAGTCGTTCGTCGGCAGCGGCTCCTCGAGCCAGCGGAACCCGAGCGCGTCGAGCGCGGCCCCGAGCCGCCGGCTCTCGTCGCAGGTCGTACGCCCCATTGCCATCGGCCATCCAGGTCATCGCCGGACCGCCGGCGACCAGGCGCTGGATCCCGCGATCTCGTCATCGACCGGGTACCGCCCGATACGCAGCTTCATGGCCCGGAATCCCTGGTCCCAGGTCGCCGCGGCCTCGTCCGCCCAGGCCGCCTCGGGTGTCTGGCCGTCGACATAGCCGCGACTCGAGGCATACGCCCGCACGCGCCCGCGCAGGCGTTCGCCGTAGAGGGCCGACACCGGGACGCCGCGCCGCCGTGCACGGAGGTCGTCGAGTGCCATCGACACCCCGCCGAGCGCCCAGCGATGCAACCCCGGTGTCGCCGCCATCGATGCCGCCACCGCATCGGGATCCTGCCCGGCCCACCCGTCCGTCATCGACCGAGCCGCCTCGACCGCGCCTGGCACGAGATAGGTCTCGCCCCAGCCGATCCGCCCGTCGACATCCTCGAGGCGCACCACGACCGAATCCCGCGTGGTGTTGGATCCCGTCCCGAAGAGCCGTTGCCGCGTGAGTCGATGGGTCAGGACGAGGACCTCGGTCCTCGCGATCACCCGGCGTCCTCGTCGTGGAGGCGCTCCATTGCCCGCGTGATGTGGATCCGGGCTTCCTTCGCCGCCGTGGCCGGACGCCGGCTGCGGAGCGCGGCGACGAGTTCGCGATGCTCGACCGACGGCGGGACGAGGACATCCCGTGCACTCGGTGGATTCGCCAGCTGCTGCAGGCGTCCACGTCGTTGGCGGTGCGCAGGCGGACCAGCCCTCGATGCTCGTCCACAACCGGCGCAGGTACTGGAATCCCGACAGCTCGACCACCCGGCCGTGGAAGTACATGTCGTGCTCGGTGACGGCGGCCACGTCGCCGGCCTCGCTCGCCTGGACCATCTTCTCGACCGTCTCGCCCAGGTGGTCCAGCTCGTCGTCGGTGATGACCCGGCAGGCCTTCGCGAATGCCCGCTCCTCGAGCAGGCCGCGGATCCCGTAGATCGTCGCCATCTCGGCGTCCGCCACGCCGACGACCACGGCGCCACGATGCGGGAAGAACTCGACGAGGCCCTCCTGTTCGAGCTGGCGGAGTGCCTCGCGGACCGGTCCGCGGCTGACCCCGAGCTCGGCCGCGAGGGGGACCTCCAGCAGCCTCGTGCCGGGCACGATCTCGCCCGCGAGGATGCCGCTCCGGAGCCCCAGGAGGACCTCATGACGGAGGACCCGTCGCTCCACCGGTGGCAGGCTGGACCCGATCGCCACGGCATTCCCTCCCGATTCGGTCTACCGCGTCGCGGTCGACGCTCCGGCTTGACGCACCCCCGAGCCAAACCATAGATTGTCGACAATCTACAACAGGTCACCCGACCCGTCCCATTTTTGCATGACGAGGTCTCGATGCTCTCCGCCCGGCTGCCCCGATGACCGACCAGCTGCTCGACCGGCTCGACCCACGGACCTTCGGCGAGATCGCCCGCTACGTCCTCGATACCCCGACGTATGAATGGATCCGCTCCGGCTCCGGTGCCGACTTCGGTGGCGACAACGAGGCCGCATTCGGGCGGCGAAGGCTGCGCCCCCGCGTCCTGGTCGACGTCTCGGAGGTCAGGACGGCCACGACCGTCCTCGGCAGCGAGGTCGCGTCGCCGGTCCTGATCGGGCCGATGGGTCTTCAGCGCGCGGTGCACCCGGACGCCGAGATGGCGATGGCCGCGGCGCCGCGCGGGCCGGCGGCCTGCTCACCGTCGCGGTCAACGCCACGACCAGCATCGAGGACATCGCGGGCGCGAACCCCGACCTGCCGCTCTGGTTCCAGCTCTACAACTGGGACGATCGGGACGCGCTCGCGGCCGTGATCGCCCGTGCGGAGGCCGCCGGCATCAAGGCCATCGTCCCGCTCGTGAACACGCCGCTCGGGGTCAACCACACCTCGCCGCGGATCGGCTTCCGGCTGCCGGCCGGCGCGAAGTTCGCCCACTTCGAGAGCTCGCCGGGGCTCGATGCCACCAACACCTGGGAGTACCTGACCTGGCTCCGGTCGGTCACGTCCCTCCCGATCGTGCCGAAGGGGATCATGACCGGCGACGACGCGGCCCGCGCAGCCGATGCCGGCGCGGCCGGGATCATCGTCTCCAACCACGGCGGACGGCAGCTTGAACGATCCATCGCCACGCTCGACGCCCTGCCCGACGTCGTCGGCAGCGCGCGCGGCCTGGAGGTCTACCTCGACGGCGGCGTGCGCAGCGGCGGCGACGTCCTCATCGCGCTCGCGCTCGGGGCGCGCGCCGTGATGGTCGGCGGCCGGTGATGTGGGGCATGGCGCTCGGCGGTCCCCACGGCGTCGCCCGGGTCCTCGACGCGTTCCGCGCGGGACTGGCCGAGGACGCCGGGATGTGCGGCATCGCCGACATCGCCTCGGTGCCCCGCGACCTCGTCGTCGACGCGGCCGGCTGAGCGTCCCGCGATGCGCGTGACCGGCGTCCGGTCCGTCCTGGTCACGGCGCCCTGGACCGGTGACCCGTTCTGGGCCACGGGCGAGCCGTTCGACGGTCCGCCGCGCTCGTCGTCGTCGAGACCGACGAGGGTGTCACCGGCGTGGGCGAGACGATCATGGGCTACTTCCATGCCGAGGTCGTCGCTCCGCTGATCGATTACTACGCCCACCTCCTCCGAGCCCTGCCGCTCGACCCCGGCCAGCCCGAGGCGACGTTCCGCGAGCTCTACCAGCGCTCGCTCTGGTGGGCGCGGACCGGTCTCGGGCTGTCGGTCCTGTCCGGGCTCGAGATGGCGTGCTGGGACATCGCGGGCAAGGTCGCCGGCAAGCCGGTCCACGAGCTGCTCGGCGGGCCCGCCCACGATCGACTCCCCCTCTACGCCTCGGGTGGCACGGGGACCTGGCCGGTCAAGCAGGCCGTCGCCCAGGCCCTCCGCTACAACTCGCTCGGCTTCCGCGGGCTCAAGATCGGGACCGGCTTCGACAGGCGGCCCGGCGGCTTCACGACGACCCCCGGCACCCCGCCGTACGGCACCTGGTATGCCGGCGGCACCGCGAGCCGCGTCGCCGACGAGCGCGCCAAGTTCGGGGCGCTGCGCGAGGCGCTCGGGCCGGACGTCGAGCTCGCGACCGACTGCCACGCGGTGCAGGTCCGCGAGCCCTGGTCGCGCTCCACGGCGCTCGACCTCGCCCGCGCCATCGAGCCGTTCGACCTGCTGTTCATGGAGGAGCCGCTGCGCTACGACGACCCCGAGGGCTACGCCGAGCTTCGACGCGCGACGCGCGTGCCGATCGCCGGCGGGGAGTGCCTGACGGGCGTCGACGAGTTCCGCCGCTTTCTCGACCTCGATGCGCTCGACTACGTCCAGCCGGACGCGACGCACGTCGGTGGCGTCGGGGATCACGCGCGATGTCGCGCGGCTGGCCGAGCAACGCCACGTCGGCCTCATCGTGCACACCGGCGCCGCGATCGGGCCGGGGTTCCTGGCCAACCTCCACGTCGCGTTCGCCAGCCCGAACGCGCGGTTCGTCGAGTACGTGCTCGCGCCCGACAACGTGCGCAAGGAGCTGCTGACCGTGCCCGTGACGCTGGCCGACGGGTTCATCGAGCGGCCCTCCGAGCCCGGCCTCGGGATCACCCTGCCGGACGACTTCGCCGAGCGGTACCCGTACAAGCCCGGCGTGGTCGAGTACGCGTGACCGCCTCAGGCGGCGCGCGCAGCACGCGGCGGGTCCCGCCCAGTGGCGCGATGCCGACCGCAACCTCCGGGTCGGCATCGCGTTCCCGATCGACGACGACATGGTCGCCGCGTTCAAGGCCGCGTCGCCGCGGCTGACGTTCCGGGTGCGTCAGGAGGCCGCGCAGGCCGCGGTCGACGAGGTCGCGGCGGACGACCTCGACGCGCTCATCGCGGCACGGCTCCCGAGCGACCTCGCACGCACGCCCAGCCTGCGCTGGATGCAGGTCCTATCCGCGGGTGTCGAGAATCTCGTCGGTCCCGGCGCGACCCGAGCCTGGCCGGCGGGGATCGAGCTGACCAACGCCCGTGGCGTCTACGCCGTCCCGATCGCCCAGTACACGATCGGGGCGATCCTGCGCATCGCCGAGCAAGTCGATGCACGGAACGCGCAGCAGCGCTCGGTGCATGGCCGGCCGACCAGGGAGCGCTCGGCGGGCGGCAGGTCCGCGGATCGACGCTGGTCATCGTCGGCTACGGCGGGATCGGCCGGGAGATCGCCCGCCTCGCGGCGGCATTCGGGATCCGCGTCATCGCCGTGAAGGCCAACCCATCGGTCCACGCCGACGACGGCTTCCGGGTGGCGGGCACGGGCGATCCCGACGGCTCCATCCCCGAACGCATCGTGGGGCTGTCCGACCTTCCGGCGGTCGCCGCCGAGGCCGATTTCATGTCGATCACGCTGCCGCTCACCAACGACAGCGCCGGTGTCGTGGGTCGCGACGTCATCGCGGCACTTCCCGGCATGCCTGGCTGATCAACACCGGTCGCGGACCGGTCGTCGACGAGGCCGCGCTGGACGAGGCGCTGGCCGCCGGCCGCCTCGGTGGCGCCGTGCTCGACGTGTTCCAGGAGGAGCCGCTCCCCGCGTCGAGCCCGCTCTGGGGACGGCCCAACGTCGTCATCACGCCGCATGTCTCGGGCTCGGGCGGCGAGGACGCGGTCCGGGCGCTCGTGACCGACAACCTCCGGCGGTTCGCCGCCGGCGAACCACTGCGCAATCGCGTGCACGTCGAACGAGGGTACTGAAGGATGTCGTCCACAACGGATCAGGGCCGCACCATCGAGCGGGTCGAGAGCTTCGTCGTGAGCCACACGCTCGATCCGCGGACCGGGCCGTCGATCGCGCTGTCGAGCAGCCACGCCTATGTCCTGGTCAAGCTGACCGACGCGGACGGACGATCGGGCTGGGGCGAGACCTACCTCGTGCCCGGGATCCCGGCGATCATCGAAGCGGTGGCGCCCGTGCTGATCGGTCGGTCCGCAGCGCGACCCGCGAGCTGTCGACGGCCATCCGCTGGTCGGCCGAGCACCCCTACGCGGCATCGGCCATGAACATCGCCGTGGAGGACCTCCGCGCCCGCCAGCTTGGGGTGTCGGTGGCCGAATCGTTCGGCGGCCCGGTGCGCGACAAGGTCCGCATCTACGCGGCGTTCGGCGGCTATGTGGAGGGCAAGGACCCCGCCGAGACGTGGCCGGGCGACGTCGAGCGGGTGGTGGGTGCGGGCTTCACCGCCATGAAGTTCCGCGTCGGCCGCTACCCGGTCGCACACGAAGCGGCGTTGCTCGAGCGGATCCGCGCCGACCTGCCCGACACCATCGACCTGATGGCCGACGGGAACGCCGGCTACACCCTGCCCCGGGCGCTGGAGATGGGCCGCATCCTCGATTCGCTCGGCTTCCTGTGGTTCGAGGAGCCGATGCGCCAGCGCGAGATCTACCAGGGCTACGAGCACATGGCCGCGGCCCTCGACATCGCGCTCGCCGGCGGCGAGATCATGCAGAAGCGCAGCGAGGCGATCGAGCTGTTCGCTCGCCGGGCCGTCGACATCGTCCAGCCCGAACCGGTGATCTGCGGCGGGATCGCCGAGACCCTCTGGATGGCGGAGCTCGCCGCGGTCCACAGCATCGCGGCCATGCCCCACACGTCCAACAACGCGCTGGGGATCGCGGCCGGGCTCCAGATCCTGGCCTGCCTGCCCGATCCGACCCTGTCGCCCGCATCCGACCAGCTGTTCCTCGAGTACGGCGTCGATGACAACCCGCATCGCAGCGGTCTCCTCCAGACGCCGCTGCCGTTCGTCGACGGCTGGGCGAGCATCCCGGAGGGCCCCGGCCTCGGCGTCGAGATCGACGAGGACTACCTGCGCCATCACGCGGTCGAGACGCGGGTCATCGACGCGTCGGGGGTGCGGACCGCTTGACCGGCTCGTCGGCGGGGTCGCTCCGCGCGCCCGAGGCGGGATCGGAGGCAGCGCTCGCCGCGTCGGTGGCGCTCATCGGGCGGCTGCCCGGCGCGTCGGTCCTCGTGGAGCCCGACGTCACGATCATCGCCAGCGGCCGCCCGCTCGCGGGGCTGAACCACGTGCTGCGGACGAACCTCGCCGGCCTGGAGCGTGGCGGGGACGCCGTGGAAGCCAGGATCGACGCCATCCAGGCGTGCCTCGCGGCCTCCGGGTCGGAGCCAGCGACCTGGTGGGTGACCCCCGCCACCGATCCGCCCGATCTCGGGGCACGGCTCGAGGCGCGCGGCTTCGTCGCCGGTGAGATGGAGTACGGGATGGTCATCGACACCGACGCGATCGATGCGCCGGCGGGAGCCGCCGAGGCGGTCGGGCCGGAGCTGATCGATGCCTGGCTGGACGTCATGGCCCGCGCCTACGCCTGGTCGGATCCCCGCGGCGCCCAGGCATGGGCCGAGCTCTACCGCGCCCCGATCGACGAGGACGCCCGGCCGTGGTGGCACGTCCTCGTCCGGCGCGATGGGCAGCCCGCCGCGTGCGCCTCGCTGTTCACCGCCGACGGCCACGCGTTCGTGACGAACGTGGGGACGGTCCCCGAGGCACGTGGCGCCGGTCTCGGGACGACCGCGACGCTGGCCGTGCTCGGGATCGCGCGCGACCTCGGCTACCGGCAGGCGAGCCTCGCGGCATCGGAGATGGGTCGCGGCGTGTACCTGCGGATCGGCTTCCGCGAGGACGTTCGACTGGGGCGCTGGATCTCGCCCTGAGGGAGCCCTGCGCTGCGGCCGGTGGCCGCCAGCCGGGTCGCCGGATCAGCCGGGGCCCGCGGCGCTCGTCCCGTGACCACCGGCGCGACCTCGCCGGGCATCGACGTCGCGTCCAGCTCCACGAGCACCAGCGGCCGGCAGACGATCGCCGCCACGGCCACGGCCCCAACGGTCGCCGCCCCGAAGATCAGGTAGACACCGCTCACCCCGAGCGCCGGCACGAGCAGTCCGGCCACGATCGCCGCCGACCGGCACCAACCCAAGCCGGACCATGTCGTACATCGCGACCGCGCGACCACGCATCCGCGGCGGCGCAAGGACCTGCAGCAACGTCATCGACGTCACCTGGTAGATGACCATCGACACCGTGATCGAGCCCGGCCAGGAGGAGGGCGACGCCGAGCACCGGCGCGATGCCGAGCGTCGCGAGCGCGACGCCCGCGACCCCGAACGCGGTCAGCAGCACGGGACCGCGTCGCATCCGGCGACCGGCCGCATCCACGACGAGTGAGCCGAGCAACGACCCGAAGCCCACCGGCCATCGTCATCAGGCCGAGTCCGGCCGGCCCAGTATCCAGCACGTCGCGGACCAGGAGGGGCACGAGCGCTGAACCGGCTCATGACGAACAAGCCGGCCGCCGCGGCGAGGGCGATGACCGCGAGGATGACCGGCGAACGCCGCGCCCAGCCGAACGCGTCGCGCAGCTGCCGATCACGACCATCGAACCGGATCCGGTCGAGAGGCCGGGGGTCGCCGGCAGGCCCGACGATCGTGAGCGCCGACGAGCCCGAGGAGCACGCGCCCCGGCGGCGAACGTCGGTGCCGCACCGCCCGTCTGGAGCAGCAGCCCGCCGAACAAGCCTGCCGACGATGGATCCGAGCGCCGTCGGCAGCGCCGAGAGGCCGATCGCGCTCGTCATCCGGCTGCGATCGACGAGGCGGCCGGCAAGGATCTGGGCCGGGATCGCCCACGCGCCGAGCAGGATGCCCTCGAGGATGCCGAGGACGACCGCGGCCTCGAACGAGATGCCCGATGACGCGGCGAGCACCGCGGCCACGCCGATGACCGCCGACGCGGCCACCGACGCCCCGAGGAGCAGGCGTCGCGGCCCGTACCGATCCACCGCCACGCCCACGGGGACGGTGATGACCAGCACGGGCACGACGATCCCGCTGAACACGATGCTGATCGCGACCGCCGACCCGGTTTCCTCGAGCGCGGTCCAGAACAACGCCGTCTCGAACGCGTACAGCGCGATCTGGCTGAGCGTCATCGCCACGAGCAGGCGTCGATAGGCAGGCTCTCGCAGGGCGGGGAAGGCATCCAGGGAAGAAACGGGCGGACCCTCGCGCTATGCTGTGGATTGTCAACAATCTACAACTCGAACGGGAGGCGAGCATGGCGTCCGTCAATCCGCTCCTGGCGCGCTGGCAGGCGGGTCAACCGACGCTCGGTGGCTGGCTGACGACGGCCGATCCCCAGGTCGCCGAGTACCTGGCCACCTGCGGGTTCGACGAGATCTGCGTCGACCAGCAGCACGGGCTGGCCGACGGCACGAACCTCGCGGCGGTCTTCCGCGCCCTCGAGTTGCACGGCGTCGCGCCGACCACCCGGGTGCCGGCCAACGACTTCTCGGCGATCGGCAAGGCGCTCGATGTCGGGGCGACGGCGATCATCGTGCCGATGGTCGGCACGCCCGACGAAGCGGCAGCCGCCGCGGCCGCGTGCCACTACCCGCCACGCGGCAACCGCTCGGTCGGGCCGTTGCGCGGCACGTTCGTCCGAGCGTCGGACCGGCTCGATGCGCTGGACCAGGCGGCGTGCGTCGTGATGATCGAGACGGCCGAAGGCGTGCGCAACGCGGACGCCATCGCTGCGACGCCCGGGGTCGACGCCATCTACATCGGGCCCGGCGACCTGGCCCTGGGCCTTGGGTTGTCCGCCTGGCCGGCCGACTGGACGCCGGAGGAGGCGAAGATCCACGCCGAGGCCATCGAACGGATCCGCGAGGCGTGCCTGCGCGCACGGCGTCGCGCCCGGGATGCACACCGGCGACGGTGCGGTCGCCCGCGGCTACCTCGAGCAGGGCTTCCTCATGGTGACGGTCATCAGCGAGCTCGCCCTGATCACGGGCGGCGGCAAGGACCACCTCGCGACGGCCCGGAGCGCGGTCGCTTCGTCGAAGGCGCCCGCTCCGGTCTGATCACGGCTACCCGGCCGGCGCGGCCGCGTCGGCCGTGGGCGTCAGGCTGGGTCGGCCGTGGCGCGGGCCTGCTCGGCCGCGGCTCGGCCGGCTGCCAGGCCCTGCACCAGGCCCAGGACGAGCCCGCCCATGTAGCCGGCGTCGTACGTGCCGCCGGCATCCGCCCCGGCGGCGTACAGGCCGGGGATCGGTCGACCGTCCCGATCGAGCACGCGCAGGTCGCTGTCGACGTCGATCCCGCCGAGCGTGAACGTGATCCCGGCGCGCACCGCGATCGCGCGGAACGGCGGTTCGACGAGCGCGAACGGCGACCCGCGTCGCGGTACGGGCAGCTCCCCGGCCGTGCCCGCCGTCGACCGCCCGAGCGAATGCCTCGATCGTCGCCAGGAAGCCCGCACGGTCGACGCCGTGCGACGCCAGCCCGTCCGCGAGCGCCTCGACCGTGTCGGCGACGACCGTCGGCGCCCCGGCCGCGGCGGCGGCCCCGTACAGCCGCGCCACATCCGACGGTGACCGACCCGGCAGCGGGTCCTGGTCGTGGATCCGCCGGTCCAGCACGACCCACGCCCGGCCTCCGGGCTGGCGCACGATCTCGAATGGCGCGGTCTCATCGGCCATCGAGCGGCTCTCGTCGAAGAAACGCTCGCCGCGGTCGTTGATGAGGATCGCGTCCTGCGTGTAGTACTGCGTGACGGCGGTCCAGCGGGCCGGCGGCGGGTCGGCGGGGAGTGCCGGCATCGTGTGGCCGTAGAACGTCCACATCGAGTCGGTCGCGCGCCCGCCGGCAGCCAGCGCCGCCTGGAGCCCGTCGCCGGTGTTCCGCGGGTTGGCGCGCGTGAGCATCGTCGATGCGAACGGCCCCATGTACCGCTCGGTCAGCTCCGGATCGCTCCCGAAGCCGCCGGTGGCGAGGATCGACGGTTCGCGCCTTGACCCGGTGATGCACATCGGCTGCATCACGGACCGTAACGGCGACCCGGCTCGCGCTCCGGTCCTCGTCGCGCTCGAGCGACACGAGCGCCGCCTCCGTCACGACGCGCCCTCCACCCGCCTCGATCGCCGCGACGAGCCGCTCGGTCATCTCGTTGACATCGACCTCGGCGCCCACCTGGCGCGGTCCGGCGATCGGCGCGACCTCGCGGACCCCGAGCCCGAGCAGCCAGTCGAGCCCCGGCCGCAGCCCGTCGACCAGGCGCTGTTGCCGGACCCGATCGCCGCCGGGCACGAACTGTTCCATGACGGCCATGTCGGGTGCCGTCCAGATCGTCCCGCCGGACATCCGCATCGAGCCGCCCGGTTGCGCGCCCTTCTCGATCACGAGCACCCGCGCACCGGCCTCGACCGCCGCGACGCCGGCACACAACCCGGCCATCCCGCCACCGCAGATGAGGACATCGACGACCTCATCCGACCATCTCGCGCAAGATCCATCATGCCGTATATTGTCGACAATCCTGAGGCATCGTGCCGGGTATCCGAGGAGCACCCATGACCGTCGGATTCGGGATGATCGGGGCCGGTCAGATGGCCCACATCCATGCCGTCGCCATCGCCGAGCAACCCGCCGGGTCAGCCAGGCTCGTCGCCGTCACCAGCGGCACCCGCGCCCCGGCGCTCGCCGCGGAATTCGGTGCCGAGGCCGAGCCATCGATCGAGGCCCTGCTCGATCGCCAGGACATCGATGCGGTCGTCATCGCGACGCCGCACACCGCGCACCTCCCGAACGTGCTGGCCGCGGCCGCCGCGGGCAAGCACATCCTGCTCGAGAAGCCGATGGCGCCTCGACGTCGACGAATGCCAGCAGATGATCGACGCCTGCGAGGCCGCCGGCGTGCACCTGAGCCTCGCCAAGATCTCGCGCTGGCTCGAGGCGGTCCGCGTCGGCCACGACCTCGTCGCCGAGGGCAAGGCCGGCGACCCGATCGCGCTCCACGTCCATCGGCTGTTCCCCGGATACCCCGAACACCGGCTGGCCGCTCGATCCCCGCGAGGGCGGCGCCTGGCTCGACTGGGGCAGCCACGGCTGCGACATCGTGCGCTGGTACGCCGGCAGCGAGCCCGAGCTCGTGGTCGCCCGATTCGCGTCGCGACGGACCGACATGCCGGACCTGACCGGGATGGCCACGTTCCAGTTCCCGGGCCAGGTGCTGGCCAACCTCTTCATGTCGTACGAGATCCCGGGCACGGCCGCGACCGAGCGCGCGCACTACACCGTCATCGGCACGGACGCGGTCATCGACGTCCATGCGTACGGCGGCGTGGACATCCTGCGCGGCGACGACCGCGAGGCCGTCTACCGCGACGACCGCTTCACCGACGCCAACACGACCTGGGACGAGCACGCGCCGTACTTCCGGCGCGGGTTCGCCGCGCAGGTGCGCGACCTCGTCGAGGCCATCGATGACGGGCGCCCGCCCGCGATCGGTGGCGAGGACGGCAAGATCGCCGTCGCGATGGCGACTGGCGCCATCCGATCGTGGCGCGAGGACACCGTCGTTCGCCTCTGACCGCGGGCTGACCCGCGCCGACCCGCGCGACCCGCCGGCCTACGCCTCGGGCGTCCGCACGATCTTCTGCGTGTTGTCGTCGATCCAGTCCCAGTCGAGCTCCGCGCCGAGACCCGGCCCCTTGGGCAGGTGCTTGTAGCCCTCGGCGTCGATGTCGAGGATGCCGTTCCTTCAGCCCGCGGTAGTAGATCGGGTGGAACGTCTCGGACCACTTGCCGTTGGTCATCGACAGCGCGACGTGCAGGTTCGCGAGGTCGAGCAGCGGCTGGTTGATGCCGTGGACCTCGAGGTCGTAGCCCGAGCAGGTCGGCCATGCCGACGGCCTTGCGCAGGCCGGTGATGCCCTCCTTCATGTAGCACGTCGCCGCGGGCGATGTCGAACGCGCCCATCCGCATCCCCTCGGCGAGCTCGTGGACCCGTGACGTCTCGCCGGCGAGGATCGGGACCTCGAGCTGGTCGGTCAGGCCGCTTGAGCTGGAACAGGTTGCGGTCGGGGATCGGCTCCTCGAACCACGTGTAGTTCAGGTCGCCGAGCACCTTGCCCGCCGCGATCGCCTGGGAGTAGGTGTACATCCCGGCCGCGTCCTGCATCAGCGGGAAGTCGTCGCCGACCGCCTCGCGGGCCGCCCGGAAGCGCGGGATGTCGCGATCGAGCCCGTCCCAGAACTGGATCTTGAAGGCGTGGTAGCCCTGCGCCTTGCGCTCCTTCGCCTCCTCGAAGACCTGCTCCGGCGTCGGTTCGACGTTGCGCGCGGTGGCGTAGGCCGGGATCTTCTCGCGCGCGAGCCCCAGCATCGTCGCGATCGGCAGCCCGGCGGCCTTGCCGCGGATGTCCCAGATCGCCGACGTCGATGGCGCCGGCGATCCAGTCGGACAGGTTGTACGCGTGGCGGTTCAGCCGGCGCAGCTTGTGCCACAGCGCCTCGCTGGCCAGCGGGTCCTCGCCGATGATCTGGGGCGCGTACAGCTCGTGCAGCACGTGCACCATCGCCCCGCCGTCCCGCACGTTCGCGTTCTGCATCGTGTAGCCGTCGATGCCCTCGTCGGTGTGGATGACATCGAAGGAGTACTCGTACCAGGTCGAGTGGATGGCCTCGGGCAGGATGCCGCCCCAGGCCTCCGCGATGTCGTAGCCGATGACGCGCGATTCGATGCCGGTGATCTTCATGGCATGGCCCTCAGGAGATGGGTGGGATGGTCAGGCTGGGTCGTGGAGGAGCGTGACGCGTCGCGCGACCGCCGGGCGCGTCGGCCGCGACCCGCCAGAACTCGTTGACGATGCCGTCGAGGCGGACCGTCCGGTCGTAGTGGAACACGTCCACGCCGTCGGCGACCGGCGTCCGGGTGCGCACGATGAACTCCGCCCAGTCGAGCTGGTTCGCGGCCGTGAACGCGAGCTCCAGGCCGGACAGCAGCTCGCCCGGGTCGCGGTCCAGGTCGGGGAAGAGGATCGGCCCGGTGTCGGTCTGGAACACGATGTCGCGCTCGTTGGCGTTGATCGTCTTGACCGGGTACTCGATCGCGGCCGTGTAACGCGCGGTCTCGATCCGGTGCACGCCGACGAGCAGGTCGTTCGCGAGGACCGCCGCCACGATGGCCTCGCCGGTCTCCAGCCGTTCGCGCCTCGTGCTCGACGAGGTCGACGTGCACGTCGACGAACGAATCGGCGATCGGCGTCGTGAGTCGATCGGTCTGCTCGCCCGTCGCCGGCGGGCAGGGCCGGTCGCGCGAGTCCCGCGCGCGCGAACGTCTTGATGTGCATGAACGCGTCGTCCGAGAAGATCGGGACGAAGTCGGCGTTCGGCTCCAGCCAGAGCGCGCTCGTGGCCCCGACCTGCTCGGTCTTGCAGTCGACGCCGCAGCCAGAACGTGTGGACCCGCCCGCCATCCCGCTCCGTGACGGTCAGGCGGGAGTCCAGCTGCACCCGGGCGTTGTTCATCGCGTACGGCGGCTGGTGACTCAGCGTCCGCGGCGGGAGCACGTCGAGGTCGATCCGGAACGTGATCGACGAACGGGCGAAGTCCAGGACGTTCAAGCGCGATCTCCCTCGATGGTGGCCCGTCGGCCATCGGCCGCGGATCGGTGGACGGCCTCCAGGAAGGCCATGTAGTCGACGCCGGTCGCGAAATCGGTGAGCGTGACCGGGCGACCGTCGCGGATCGACGCGACGAAATCGATCTCGGCGGTCCATTCGGCCCGGTCCTCGTCGCGGATCGCCAGCGTCTCGCCGACACCGCGTCCGCCGCCGAGCGGCGCGCGCTCGAGCCGCTGCGCCGGCGAAATCCATCACGAGGCTGCCGGTCGTGCCGTGGAACGTGACGTGGTCCGAGGCGAGCGCCGTTGGTCCGCGCCGACATCTCGATCGTCGCGGTCACGTCGTCGGGGTACTCGACGAAGAGCGAGGACGTGGTCCGGGATGTCGACGTCGACCGGGCCGGACGGACCCTCGCGCTGCGCCGTCGCCCGACCGGGTCACCGCCGTGACCGCCTCGGCCGGACCGAGCCAGCGCGCCATCGACTCGACGAGGATGCCGAGCGCCATGACGTTCTCGCCGCTGAACCGGCGTTGCCAGCGCCAGACGTCGCGCGGATCGCCGGCGCCGCTGTAGTCCCACGAGACCTGGACGTGCCGCACCCGGCCGATCGCCCCGTCGGCGAGCACGCGCCGGATCGTGCCGTCGGCCCACAACGAGAACGAGGCCGGGCACGACCATCGCGACGCGATCGGGGTGGGCGCGTGAGGCCGCGAGCATCGCCCGGGCATCGTCGGCGGTCGCCGCCATCCGCGCCTCGGTCAGGACGTGCTTGCCGGCCTCGAGCGCGGCGATCGTCACCGGCGCGTGGAGGTACGGCCACGCACCGACGAGCACGGCATCGATCCCGGGATCCGCGACGAGGGTCTGCCAGTCGTCGACGGCTCGCGGGATCCCCAGGTCGGCCGCCGCCTCCCGCGACGACTCCGGCGATCGATTGGCCACGGCGACGAGCTCGACGCCATCGATGGCGCGGAAGCGGGGGACGTGCTCCGACCGCGACGATCCGTCCGGCGCCCACGATCCCGATCCTGATCGGTTCCGTCATCGACTCCTCCCGTTCGTCCCATCGCCGTGACGCCGTCCCATCCGAGCCGGCGCGACAGCGCTTCGCCGGCCGCGCACCGACGACGACGCCGGCATGGCGTTCCTTGGCAGCGTCGGTCCGGTTGTCCGGCCAGCGTCGCGATGAAGTCGCCGACGACCCGGCCGCGGCGCATCGCGGATCGGCGCCGACACCCCGACCGCCCCCTCGTACCGCTCGCCGTGGCTGACGACGTAGCCGCGCTCCCGGGCCGCCGTCGAGCTCGTCGCGCAGGCGTGCCTTGCTGAGCGGCGTGCGCCCGGGGATCGGGTCGGGCAGTGCGATCGATGATGGCGTCCTGCTCGCCGGCCGGGAGGAACGCGAGGATGCCCTTGCCCGACGAGCCCAGGTGCAGGTCGCTCCAGTCGCGCAGCGATTCCCAGATGTAGCGGATCGGGTGGCTGGTCTCGACCGCGTCGACGGCCGAGAACTGGCGGCGGCTGGGGTCGTACAGCGCGAGCACGACCGTCTCGCCGATCGCGGCGGACGCGCTCTCCAGGATCGGCCGGCCGACCCGCCGCACGTCCAGGTGCTCCGCGACGAGCGATCCGATCCGCGCGAGGTCCGGCCCGACCCGGAACCTGCCCGGCTCGTCGCGTCGGGGCGAGCAGGCCGAGCCCCGCCATGTCGTGGAGGATCCGGTGGGACGCGCTGCGCGGGATGCCGGTCTCGCGGGCGAGGTCGCGGATGCCCCACTCGCCCTGCTCGGCGAACGCCTCGAGGACGCGGACCCAGCGGGCCATCGGCCCTTTCGGGGCGGCGATCGCGGGTCCGGAGCGGCTTCGGGGTCGTTGACCCAGGCGGGTTCCGCATGGCACAGTGAGCGTAGCAGTATTCCGGGACTCTTGTCCCGTTTATTCGGACAGTGCGCACACGATGACCCGTCGCGGCCGCGACGACCGGAGGACCAGGAGCCAGGTGGCCGTCACCGATATCGACCTTCCACGGACGCCGGTCCGCCGGCCGGACGCCCCGACGCTCGATGCCGTCGCGCGGCGGATCCTGTGGCTCGCGTCCGGATGATCCACGAGGCCAACGTCGTCCGCCCCAGCACGCGACGGCATCAAGGTCGGCGGCCACCAGGCCTCGAGCGCGTCGGTCGTCTCGATCCTGACCGCGCTCTACTTCCGCTGGCTGCGGGCCGGCGACCTCGTCGCGATCAAGCCGCACGCCGCGCCCGGCCTATCCACGCGCTCCAGTACCTGCTCGGCAACCTCGACGGCCGATGCTGCCGCGGCTGCGCGAGTTCGGCGGGCTGCAGTCCTACCCGTCGCGGACGAAGGACCCCGACCCGGTCGACTTCTCGACGGGCTCGGTGGGCCTGGGCGCCGTCGCCCCGATGTTCGCGGCGCTCGCCGATCGCTACCTGCGCCTGCACTTCCACGACACGATCGCGCAGCAGCCCGAGCGGCGCTTCGTCGCGCTCGTCGGCGACGCCGAGCTCGACGAGGGCAACGTCTGGGAGGCGATCCTCGAGGACGGCCTGGGCGACCTCGGGAACGTGACGATGATCGTCGACCTCAACCGCCAGAGCCTGGATCGGGTCGTGCCCGGGCATCCGCATCCAGCGCGTCGAGGGCATGTTCGCGGCCGCCGGCTGGCAGGTGCTCGAGGCGAAGTACGGCCGGCGGCTGCAGGAGCGCTTCGCGATGCCCGGCGGCGAGGCGCTGCGCGAGCGCATCGACGACATGTCCAACGAGGAGTACCAGGTCCTGATCCGCCGACCCGGGCCCGAGGCGCGGGCGCGGCTGATCGAGGGCGCGCCGGCCGAGCGACCGCGATGCCCTCGTCGCGCGTCGTCGCCGATGTCCCCGACGACGACCTGCCCGGGCTGCTCGCCGACCTCGGCGGGCACGACCAGGCCGAGCTGGAGCGGCGTTGCGCGCCGTCCGACGCGGAGCGCGACCGCCCGACCGTCGTCTTCGCCTACACCATCAAGGGCTGGCATGCTGCCGTTCGCGGGCGACGCCTCAACCACTCGGCGCTGATCGGCCGCGGAGCAGGTCGAGGCGCTGGCGCCACGCTCGGGGCCGACCCCGACGACCCGTGGGCCGCGGTTCGTGGCGAATCGCCGGAGGGCCGGCTCTGTGCGCCGAGCGCCGACGCGACCTCGGGTACGCCGCGCCGACGGCCGCGAGATCCGGCCCGCGGCTGCGCCCACCCTGGCGATCGCCGGACATCCGGATCGCGGCCGCGACCAGCACCCAGCAGGCGTTCGGGGACGCGCTGGCGGCGCTCGCCCGCGACCCCGAGCTCGGGTCGGGCGCATCGTGACCGCGTCCGCCGGACGTCGCCGTCTCGACGAACCTCGGCGGCTGGATCAACCGGGTCGGCGTCTACTCGACCGCATGCCGCCCCCGACCGCGGCGACGCGAAGCGGCCGCTCGTCTGGCAGCCCGGGCCGGCCGGCCGCCACATCGAGCTCGGCATCAGCGAGATGAACCTCTTCATGATGCTCGGCCAGTTCGGGCTCACCGCGGAGCTGCTCGGCGAGCCGCTCGTGCCGATCGGCACGGTCTACGACCCGTTCATCGCGCGCGGCCTCGACGCGCTCATCTTCTCGCTGTACATCGAGTCGCGGTTCATCCTCGTCGGCGACGCCGTCGGGCGTGACGCTGGCGCCGGAGGGCGGCGCCCACCAGTCGACCGTCACGCCGTCGCTCGGGATCGAGCTGCCCGGCCTCCACGGCTACGAGCCGGCGTTCGCGCGCGAGGTCGCGTGGACCCTGCTGGAGGGCATCCGCGGCTGCCTGGAACCGGCCGCGGCCGACGGCTTCTCGACCTATCTGCGGCTCGCGACGCGCCCGATCGACCAGTCGCTCGCCGCGACCGTCGAGGCGCGGCTGGGGATCGATGGCTGGCGGCGACGCGGTCTCGCCGGCGGCTACCGGCTGCTCGAGGCGGCCGACGCTCGGAGCCGCTGCCGCCGGACAGCCCGCGTCGTGCAGGTCGTCGCGGCGCGGGCGCCATCGTCCCCGAGGCCGTGGCCGCGGTCCGGATGCTCCACCACGAGGAGGTCGCGGCGAACCTCGTCGTCGTCACGTCCGCCGACCGGCTCGCCGCGGAGCAGCACGGCGGCCGGCTCGCCGCGGTCCGCACCGGCGGCCGGCGACGGCGTCGGGCACCTCGGGACGCTCTTCCCGGCCGGCGAGCGCCGCGCGCCGATCGTCACGGTCGCGGACGGCGCGTCCCATGCGCTGTCGTTCCTGGGCGGCGCGTTCGGGGCGCCGGTCGTGCCGCTCGGGGTCGATACCTTCGGGCAGTCCGGCACGATCCCGGACCTGTATGGCTACGCCGGCATCGACGCCGCACACATCGTCGAGGCCGCGATCCTCGCCCTGGACCTGGAGGCGCATTGATGGGTGACACGACCGCCACGCTGACCGAGAACCAGCAGGCGTTCCTCCGCGAGCGGCCGCACGCGGTCGTGGCCACGATCATGCCCGACGGCCGGCCGCAGCTGACCCCGAACTGGTACCTGTGGGACGGCGAACGGTTCTCGGTCAGCACGCTCGACTGGACCGTCAAGGTCAAGAACGCGAAGCGCGACCCGCGGATCACGCTGTGCATCGACGGTCCGGAGCGGCGGACGAACTACGTGCAGGTCTTCGGCACGGCCGAGGTGATCGAGGGCGACGTCCGCGAGGGCACGCTCGACCTGATCCGCAAGTACGAGAAGGCCGAAGAGGACGCGATCGCGCACTGGGAGGGCATCAAGGAGGACCGCGTCCTGCTCGTCGTCACGCCCGAGCGCTTCCAGTGGCGCTACGAGGAATGACCGCCTGACCGCGGACTGCCCGCCCAGACGCGGAACCTCAGACCGCGACGGCCGGCGCCAGCCCCATCTCGGCGAGCACGGCCCGCGACGCGGCGATCGCGGCATCGATGTCCGCGCGCTCGATCCCGTAATGCGGGATGGCGCGGATCAGCCCCTTCGGGTACTCGATCATCCGGATCCCGCGGTCGTGCAGCGCGGTGAGGAACTCGGCTCGCACGCGCACGACCCGGTCGCGGCCCGGCTGGTCGTCCGGCCATCGGTCGTCGCCGCCGACGCCGAACAGGACGAAGTTCGTGCGCACGCGCTCGGGCTCCAGCCGCGTCACGCCCGGCATCGACGCCAGGGCGTCCGCGAGGTAGCGGGCATTCGCATGGTCGTCGGCCAGGCGCTCGATCATGCCGTCGGGGCCGTCCTGCAATGCCACGACCCCGGCCGCGGCGATCACGCCGGCCTGGCGCATCCCGCCGCCGACCATCTTCCGCGCCCGGCGCGCCCGCCCGATGAATGCCGCATCGCCGACGACGACCGATCCGACCGGGCAGCCGAGGCTCTTCGACAGGCAGAACGTCGCCGAGCTGCCGCTCGGCACGAGATCGCGTGCCGGCACGCCCAGCGCGACGGCGGCGTTGAACAACCGCGCCCCATCGATGAACAGCGGCACGCCGAGCTCGCGCGCCACGCCCGCGATCGACTCGGCGTAGGCCGGGGTCAACGGCTGACCCATCGACAGCGCGTGGCTGTTCTCGAACGTGATCATCGACGTGGTCGGCTCGTGGTCGTCGTGCGGGTCGCGGACAGCGGCACGGATCGCGGCCAGGTCGACCGTCCCGTCGTCCGCCCACGGGACCATCCGGACCGATGCCCCCGCGATGACCGCGTGCCCGGCCGCCTCGCTGCTGAACGTGTGGATGTCGGCCGGGCCGATGATCTCGCCGCCGCGCGGGACGTGGGCCATGAGCCCGACGAGGTTCCCCATCGTGCCGCTCGAAACGAGCAGGCCGGCCTCCGTGCCGAGCAGCTCCGCCGACCGCTCCTCGAGCGCGCGGACCGTCGGGTCCTCACCGAACACGTCGTCGCCGACCTCGGCCTCGGCCATCGCACGGCGCATCTGCGGGGAGGGCTGGGTCACGGTGTCGGAGCGGAGGTCGATCATGCCCGAGCGTGCCGTGCGGGTGGTCGAACTGGCGTATCCCATCGTCATCGGTAGCGTAGCACTGCAACCCTGCCCTCGGTATCCAGTGTGACTTACACTCCATCGGTGGCGGGACCGACCGGGAAGGTCATGACGACGCCCGGATCGCGACTCGACCGGGTCGGCTGGACGGCGCTCGGTTACGCCCCGTTCCGGTTCTTCCTGACCGCCATGCTCGCGTCGACGAGCGGCAACTTCGTCTACTACGCGGCGCTCGGCTGGTACGTCCTCGAGGTGACCGGTTCCGCGGCCGCCGTCGGGTTCGCGTTCACGGCCTCGGGCCTGCCGATCCTGTTCATGACGGCGCACGCGGGCGTCCTGACCGATCCATTCGGATCGCGCGCGATGGTGCTCATCTCGCTCGCCGCGATGGCGGTCGTCACGATCATCCAGGCCATCCTCGCGATCGGCGGGGCGCCGCCCTACGCGCTGGTCGTCGTGCTGGCGTTCGGCGCTCGGCGTGGCCCAGACCATCGGCGCGCCGGCGTCGGTGTCGATCGTGAACGAGCTCGTGCCACCGCCCGCGGTGTCGAGCGCCACGGCGCTCAACTTCCTGCACATGAACGTGGCGCGGATCATCGGCGGGTTGCTCGGCGGTCTGCTGCTCGCGACGACGACGTCGGCGATCGCCTTCACCGCCGCCGCGATCCTGTTCACCGTCCCGGTCCTGATCATGTGGCAGGTCCGGACGCCGAAGACGCGACCCGCGGAGGATCGACCGCGCGGAGCGATCGTCGGCCCGCTCGTCGAAGCCTTCCGCTACGCCACCGGCCACCCGACGCTGGGCGTGCTCATCGTCCTGTCGATCGCGCCGGGCGCCATCGGTCTCAGCTACATCTTCATGCTGCCGGTCGCGGCCGAGGAGCTCGGGATCGGTGCCGGCGGGCTCGGGATCCTCATGGCGGCGAGCGGGATCGGCGGGCTGATCGCGGGCCTGTCCCTGGAGTCGATCCAGCGGCGCGTCGGCCACGGGAAGGCCCTGTTCGGCGGGATGGTCGGGGCGGCGATCGGGCTGACATCGTTCGGCATCGCGCCGAGCGTGCCGCTGGCGATCGCCACGCTGACGATCGTGGGGGCGAGCTTCCTGACCTTCGCTGCGGCCAACGTGACGTTGATCCAGGCACTCGCGCCGCCGCGGTTGCGCGGCCGGCTCGTGAGCCTGTTCGCGACGCTCTACTGGGGGATGATGCCGATCGGGGCGCTGCTCGTCGGGCTCGTCGCGGAGGCGACGACCGCCCGGATCGCGATCGCGCTGTGCGGCATCGGCCTGATCATCGCCGGCGCCGGCGGCGTTCATCGCCCGGCCGCAGATCGCGACGCTGTCCGTCGGGCGTGACGGCCTGACGCTGCGTGGCGACCTTCGCGGGTCGGGCGCGGAGCGGCCAGCGGCGCCGGTCGCGACGCCGGCCGGCCGACCCCGGCGCGCGCGCCGGTCGCGCCGGTCCGTCGCCCGCCGACGCTCGCGCTCATCGATACCGCGCCGATCGGCGCCGAGCTGACCGAGCTCGCCGAATTGACCGCGCTCTCCGACCCGCCGCCGACGGGCGAACCCGTCGACGCCACCACCCGTTGATCGACCACGAGGAGGGATCCCGAACGATGGATGCACGCACGCCCGACGACGCACGCGTCGCGATCGTCACCGGTGCCGCCGGCACGCTCGGCACCGCCATGTCCGAGCGATTCGTGCGCGACGGCGTCCGTGTCGTGGTGGCGGACGTCAAGCTCGAGCCCGCCGAAGCGCTCGCTCGGCGACTGGACCCGGGCGGCGCGTGGGCGCACGCCGTCGCTGTCGACATGACCGACTACGCGAGCGTCGAATTGATGGTCGCCGTCGACCCTGGCGTGGGCCGGCCGGGTCGACATCCTGGTCAACAACGCGGGTATCGGCGAGGGCCTCATCCCGACCTGGGAGATGCCGCTCGAGGTGTGGCAACGAACCATCGACATCGACCTGACCGGCGTGTTCTATGGCTGCCGGGCGGTCCTTCCGACGATGATCGAGCGCGGCTGGGGTCGCATCGTCAACATCTCGTCGATCGCCGGCAAGGAAGGCAAGCACAACCCGGTGGCCTACGCCGCGGCGAAGGCCGGGGTGATCGGGCTGACGAAGTCGGTGGCGTTCGAGGTCGCGCCGCTGGGCATCCTCGTGAACGCGATCACCCCGGGCGCCATCGTGACCCCGAACTGGGCGCACCTGACCGAGGAGGCGAAGGCCGAAGTCACCGCCCGTCACCCGGTCGGCCGCTTCGGCCAGCCGCCCGAGGTCGCCGCGCTGGTGGCGTGGCTGTCGTCCGAGGAGTGCTCGTTCTCGACGGGCGCGGTGTTCGACATCTCCGGCGGGCGCGCCGGGCATTGATCGATCGCCTGACCGCTCACCTTCCCTCGGTCAGCGCCCCGAATTGCCGCCCTCGGCGAGGTAGTCGAGGGCGATCGTCCCGTAACCCTCGAGGTAGCTCATCTCGACGTAGAACGCGTCGCCGGACTCGCGCGGAACCAGCCCGGTGAGGTCCAGCGACGGCGCGGTATCGAACCGAACCTCGCCGGTCGCCCGTCGGCAGGTCGCGATTTCGACCTCCTGGCCGGCGGATGAGGCGTCGATGAGCTGCTGCACCGCGAGCCCGGGCCGATCTGCTCGCGGGATCGCCTTGTAGCGCCAACTCGGTGCCACCGATGGCAGGCTCGACGGGTCGATCTCGTCTCCGATCGTCGAAGCGACGTGGATCACCGCTCGGCCGTCGAGCTCCCCGCGGGTGGTCATCGAGCGATCCGTCCGTTCGATCTCGATCCTCGAGAACACTTTTGGCGTGCCGTAGATCTCGCGGCCGGCGGCGATCCCGGCCGGGCCGTCGTGCAACACGACCGCGCAGTACCAGCCGGGCTGGTCACCGAGCTGCGCCGCCACTTCGACGACGACTTCGTTGAACGCTCCGTACGCGCTGGAGTAGGGGATCTCCAGTCCGAGGACGACGCAGCGACCACTCGGATCCGCGATGAGCGGAGGCGGCAGGAGCGGGGCGATCGCGGCGACATCCGCCGTGAAGAACACGTACTGCGCCCGGACGTCCCGGTACGTGGCCGGCAACTGCGGGTAGAACGGGAAGCCGAATGGCGGGACCCAGTCGATCGGTGTGGTCATGGTTTCGACGACCGCTCCCACAGATCCCAGCGATTCGCGACGTACATCCCGACACGCTCGTAGACGCGCGTTGCGCCGGTCACGTTCTCGGCATCGACGTTCAAGCGGACCCGATGGATGCCCCGTGTCGCGAATTCGCTGAACGCCCGGCGCAAGAGTGCGATCGCGATCCCGCGTCCACGATGCGAGGGGAGGACCGCGAGCCAGTCGACCCAGCCTCCCTCGTTGTCGCCGCTTGCGGTGAGGGCGCCGATGGGCGTTCCGCCATCCCGCGCCAGGAGCCAGAGCGTCGGGTCGTATGCTCGGGCTGCTCGTATGCCCCTCGAGCCACTGGTCGAACCGGCTCCACAGGGCCGCTGGGGTCGTTGATGAACGCTGCCTCGAGGATCGCGTGGACCGGCCGGAGGTCGTCGGACGTCGAGAGGGCGCCGATCTCGATCCCGTCCGGAGCCGGCCCGGGCTCGAGCGGGCCATCGAGGTCGATCTGCATGTGCCAGAAGTGGAGGACCGGGCGCAGGCCGTGGGCTCTTGCCATCGCCGCGGCCGCCTCGTCCCGAGCGTTGATCGAGTGTCGGAAGCGCGGTGACTCGACGCCGGCCATGAGCGTCGCTGCCCGGGCTTCGATGCGATCGAACAAGGCCGGGCCGATGCCGCTTTCCACGGTGCTCGGGATGGACGACGCCCCACGACCCGACGAGGTCCGGCTCCTCCCGCCTCGCCTGCCCGTAGGCGACGATCGATCCGGTGCCGTCGATCACCACCCAGGCATCGTCAGCAAGGTCGAAGTCGGGCCGGCTCCACACCTGGCGGAGAAAGAACGCGTCGATCGTGGGCTCGACGCCGTCGGCAGTCTGGTCGGCGAAGAGCACGTCAGCCACGGCGTCGACGTCGTCCTGCGTCGGCGCCCGAAACGCGTAGCCGTCGGGGAGGTCCATACCGAGAGCGTACCCAGAGCGAACCCGCTGTGCATCGATCAGCGTTCAGGAGCGATCGCTGGCTACGCCTCCGAGGTGGGCCCCTCGTCAGCGCGGTCCATTGCGAACCGTGAGGGTAGCGGACGCACGAGTGGTTCCGCGCCGGCGATGATGGCGTCCTTGATTCGAATCCTTGCCGCCCGCGGAGATCCTGTGCGTCCGCTCGAGATCGGTCTCGCCCTCCCGATGGGGGACTCGTTCGTCGACGGCTCGACCGCTCGCTGGGTCGACACGAGGGCGATCGCGTTACGGGCCGAAGAGCTCGGGTTCGACACGCTCTGGACGGCGGACGAGCTCCTGTGGCATCCGGCCGAAGCGCAACCGCAGGGCTGGTGGGAGGGCGTCGCGATGACCAGCGCGGTCGCGGCGGTGACCTCGCGGGTGAAGGTCGGCTCGTGGGTCTTCTCCACGCTCCATCGCAACCCGGGCATCACCGCCAAGGCCGCAGAGACGATCGACGAGATCAGCGGCGGCCGATTCGTCTTCGGCCTGGGCTCCGGGCATGCAGGGCGCCAGGCGCATGCGTTCGGGTTGCCCGAGGACTACGTCTACAGCCGATTCGAGGAGGCGCATCGAGATCATCATCCCGCTCCTGCGACAGGGTCGGGCGGACTTCGAGGGCACGTTCCATGCCGCGCGAGACCTGGAACACCGGCCGGTCGGGCCTCGGCCGGGCCGGATCCCGATCGTCATCGGCGCGAAGGGACCCAAGATGCTCCGTCAGGCCGCCCTCCACGCGGACATGTGGAGCTGGTTCGCCGAGGAGCGGAGCGACCTTATCGAGTTGGGGCCCCGCCTGGCCGCGCTCGAGGCTGCCTGCGTCGAGGTCGGTCGCGATCCCGCGACGATCGGGAAGTCGGCGGGCATCGTGGTCGAGCCGACCTCCGTCAGGTGGCGCGGAGGCGGCGATCGGGCATCCCGATCCGTGGCTCGTCCGAGGAGATCGCCGACGCGATGCGTGCGTTCGGCACCGCGGGCTTCACGAGTCTCGAGGTGATGCTCTGGCCGCCGACGATGGCCGCGGTCGACGCGATGGCACCGGTGATCGAGCTGCTCGACGCCGACTGATCGCGACCGGCTGACGCCCGAAGACCCGCCGCCCGAACCATTGGTGGTGGTGTCGAGTCACCGCGGCCAGGGGGTTGGCAGGACCCGAGCCGCCGATACCGCGTACCAGCTCGAAACAACGGGGTCGTTCCATCGTCTCAGGGTGGTGGAGTCCGATGTCGTAGTCGACGCGACCGAAACGCAAGCGACGGGAGCCGTCACGCGCCGCACCGCTCCCGTCGCGAGGGACGCCCTGACGACAGACGCCTACGAGCGGTACGCCGCCGAGATCAACGGTTTTCTCGCCCGCTTCGTCAGAGACCCGGAGGCAGCCGCGGATCTGGTCGCGGACACGTTCAGCCGACTGCTCGTCGAGGAGCGGGCGGGCCGATGGCCAGCCCAACCGCGGGCGTGGCTCTTTCGTGTCGCGTCAAATCTCGCGACGTCGCGGGGGCGCCACCTCCAAGTCGTGCAGCGAGTGGATCGAGTGTTGTTCGCTCGTGAGCGCGGCCGGACCTCGGATACTCCAGAGGACGAGATCCTTCGGCGCGAACGCAACGGCGACCTGGACCGAGCGCTGGCGACGCTCACACCGGAAGCGCGGATGGGACTGCTCCTCGCCGGGCAGGGCTTCGACGGCGCAACGATCGCGATGGTGGTCGGTCGCAGCGAGGCGGCGACCAGGACGATGATGTGCCGCGCTCGCATGCGCCTCAGGGACCTGCTCCGGGACGCCGAACGATGATCGACCACCGACGAGCACGCGCTCTTGCCGCGACCGGGATCGACTTCCCGCTCGACGCTGCGGCGCGCCGTCTCCTTGACGAACACCTGGGGGCCTGCGCCGCTTGTCGTGCCGATGTCCAGGCGTTCGCGGTCGACGCATCTCGGCTCGCCACCCTGCCGCCGATCGCGCCGCCGGCCTGGATGCAGGTCACCATCACCGCGTCACGACGGCCGTCGCGAATGGGTCTGCTGGTCGCGGCGGCGTTCGTATTGGCCGTCACGTTCGGGGCCATCGTCACGGCCGGCGCCGTTCTGGAACTGTTGCGTCCGGACCGCTCGGTCCTCCCCGTTCCGAGGGCCGATGCGACCGCACCGCCCGTCCCGTCATCGCCAACCCCCGCGTCCTCCCCGAGCGCACCGGTCATGACGAGCGTCGGCACCAGTTGGAATTGGGTGACGGACCCTCGCGTGGTCCCGGAACCGACAGACTCCGTCGGGATGAGTGGCGTGATCGCCGGTGGTCCCGGCGCGATCGCGTGGGGGTGGATGGCGGGTCCGTCGATCTGGACGACAGTCGACGGTGTCGAGTGGCGACCCGCGCGCGTGGATGCGGTCGAGGGAGCGTCCCCGCTTGAACGCGGCACGGTTCTCGATCTGGCTCGCGGCGGACCGGGTTATGTTGGCGTCGGCGACTATGCGACTGCGGACGATGAACGTCGTGCCGTCGTATGGACGTCCACGGACGGAACGACCTGGCAACGGGTCCCCGACAAGGACGCCTTCGACGCCGCGTCCTTGGACAGAGTCGTCTCATGGCGGGGCGAAGTGCTCGCCTACGGTCGTGAGTGCTGCGAGGTCGGTCCGCAGGACCACGTGGTCTGGGCATCACCCGATGGTGTCGAGTGGGAGCGCGACTCCCTGTCGCTTCCCGACGATCTCGCCGAGATCTATCAGCTGGTCGTGACCGACGATCGGCTCTGGGCGATGGGGATGAGCTCCAAGGTCGCTGGCAGTGACCGCGTCCCGGTCTTGCTCTCGTCCAGCGACGGACGGACCTGGGTCGCCTCTGACGCCGGGTGGGTGGGTCCGCTGCATGCGCTCGATGGCGTGCTCCACGCGATCGTGCAGCCGGAACCCACGACCGGTCCCGAGAGCACACCGCCGCCGGCGCCGCCCGCTAAGCCGGAGCCCGGCTTGTATCGGCTCGATGCGTCTGGTACCTGGGAGCGCCTGTCGCGTGGTCTGGCTGCGTTCGCCGATGATGTGATCTCGGTCGATGGGACTCTGATCATGGTCGGTTCGGCATCATCGACATGCGGGATGCGGTGTCAGGCGACCGGCTGGCGATCCACGGACGACGGAGTGACCTGGGAATCCGTGCTGTCGGACGATCTCGGAGGATCGATGACGGCGGTCGCCGCCCTGCCCGACGGCACCCTCATTGCTGTCGGGTTCGCCCAGAACGACCCGGCGATCACTACGACAGCCGCCTGGGTTTCGCCACCCGACGGTCGATGACCCGAACGTCTCGACTCGGCACGCCGCGTTTCGAGGCCTGGCTCAGCCGGGAAGCGACCTAGAGGTCGTCACGAGGCTTCCGCTCCGAGCTACGACCTGCGGGAGCGTGCGCGAAGGGCGGCTTCGATCTCGTCCAGGTGTTCACCGCGGTGCTCGCCACGAGCCGGGCTGATCGGGCTGTCGGGATCGCCCGGCCACAGCCGATCCAGGGGAAGCCTGGCGGCGAGCGCGTCCGTCTCCTCCGCGGTCCGCAGGGCGAACTGCGCGGCCACGCGGGGTGCGATCTGATGGATCAGCGGACGGGTCGAGTCGTTCAGCCAGTCACCATCGGGCTCGTCATCGCCTGACACCCACGGCTCGCCGCGATCGATCTTCTCCGCCAGCGTCTGGAAGCGGACGTCCCAGTAGGCGATGTGACCGAGTACGCCCGCCACCGTCCAGTACTCGTTCACGGGCGCGGTCAGCGCCTGGTCGTCCAGCTTCTCGATCAGTGCGCGCAGGCGCTCTCGTTGACGCGTGTTCGCCTCGATGTACGGCCGTTCGTCACTCATCGTCTGACCATACAGCTCGGCGACGGAGTGCGCGCGGGTCCGCTCAGGCTATCCGCGCGGGCGCCGCCTGGGACAGAATGCCCCTGCCGTTCGTTGGTAGGGCATGAGCGCATTCGCGTCCTCGCTCACGATTGGATCTCCTGGCGGCTCTCGAGCGTGAGCGGCCGGTCGATCGCGAACCCGAGCGCGCCGCAGCCCCAGCCGAGAGCTTCGAGGCGGTCTACCGCGACCACTACCGCGACGTCTATCGCTACGTCCTGCTGAGCCTTCGCCGTCGCGACGACGCCGACGACATCGTGGCCGACACGTTCGACCGCGCCTTCACCGCCTGGCGGTCCGGTCACGGACCGGCCGGCCGCGCGCTTCCGTGGCTGATCGTCATCGCCCGACGGATCATCGTCGACCGCTGGCGGCGCGAACGGCTCATCCGATGGCTGCCGTTCACCGGCTCGCGCCGATCCTGCCGACGGCGACGATCCGGGAGGCCGGGCCGAGTTCTGGCTGTGGCTCGACGAGCTCGCGAAGGCCCTCCCGCCCCGACAGCGCGAGGTCGTGTTCCTGCGCTATCAGCGCGATCTGACCGACGAGGAGATCGGCGACATCCTCGGGCTCTCGGCCTCGGGGGTGCGGACGCTCGTCTCCCGCGCGCTCGCCGCCCTCCGAAGCCACCCGGAGCTGTGGTCATGAGCGAGCGATTCGATGACGCCGTCTGGTCGGGGATGGCGCGACGGCTCGCCGGCGTCGAGGCGTTCGTCCCGGACACCCCTCCGTGGCAGCCCGCTGCACACGCGCCCGCCTCGTCTCGCACCGTCGGCCTCGGCCGGACGCTCCGTCCGCGGTCCGCCGACATCCGGCCACGGCGGACGCGCCTGGCGCTGGCGTTCGCGGTGATCGTGCTGCTCCTCGCCCTGATCGCGGGTGCGCTGCTGGTCGGCGGTCCCAGGCCGGATCCGAGCCTGCTTGACGAACCATTCGGGGCATACGGCCTCCTCAGGCAGACGGACGGCAACGCCCGGGCCGCGCTTCTTCGCGGACGGCCGGACGCTGATCGTCTCGGGCGATTGGCAAGGCCCCGGCACGTCGATCGGCCGTGCCGACATCTGGGACCCGGTGGCGGGCTTCGTCTCGATCGACCCGCCGACGGTCCCACGTGTCGATCCGACCACGACGCTCCTGCTCGACGGTCGCGCCCTGTCGTCGGTGGGTTCGGTGGTCCATTCGCGTACTCGTCCAGCGCGATCGCCTCGGCGGAGATATGGGACCCGACAACGTCGACGTTCGCGCCGACCGGGTCCATGGCCGCGGCCCGTGTCGGTCATACGGCGACCATGCTGCCCGACGGGCGCGTGCTGGTGGTGGGTGGCGCCGGCCCCGAGGGCGATGCCGCCCAGGCTGAGGTGTGGGATCCCCGTACGAACGTGTTCAGTCCCGCTGGAACGCTGCGGAACGCGCGGATGGGCCACGCCGCGGTGCTGCTCCTCGACGGCCGCGTTGTCGTCGCGGGCGGGGTCGATCCAGTCGCCGGAACGGGCGTCGGGGTGATCGAGACCTGGGATCCATCATCGCTGCAGTTCCACGAGGACTTGGGGCTCCTCGATTCGCCGAAGAACGTGAGCCTCACGAGACTGCCGGACGGCCGGGTCCTCATGGCGGGAGCATTCGTGGTGCAGAACGGCCTGCTCGGCGCCTTCATCTGGGACCCCTCCGGAGGCGCGCCACAGTCGCTGGAGCTGACGGGCCATCGCGATGCGCATGCCGCCACGATGCTCGCCGACGGTCGCGTGCTCCTCACCGGTGGCATGTCCCAGTCGGGGGAGGCGCTGGACTCCGTCGAGCTGTGGGATCCCGAGGCCGGACGCTTCGTCGAGACCACGCCGCTTCCAAGGCCCGCTGCCAACCACACGGCGGTCCTCCTGCCCGATGGCCGGCTGCTGGTCGTCCTGGACGGCTCCGGGCCGGATGGCGTCGTCGAACCGTTCCTCTATGAACCCGAGCCGAGCCGGTGAAGCGCAAGGTGCTGGCGCAGATACGGTCGCCCTGAGGCCCCGCCTCGGTCCGCGGTCCCAACTGGCCTCAACACGCCACACCGATCGAATCAAGCGTCGGCCCGCCGAGGGAGGCTGGACCGCGCGCTCCGGAGGTCCCTGCCATGTCCAGACCACCGCGATCCCATCCGTTCATGGGAGCGCTCCTCGTCGTCTCGCTCGGCTCGGTCGGCGTCGGCGGATGCCAGCCGTCGAGCTCGGCGAACGAGATTGTCCTCGGCATCCGTCATCGCCGCGGCCTCGCCGCGTCCCTCCGCGACCGTCATCGACGGCGGGACGATCACCCTCACCGATGACGAGTGCACCTGGGACGCGAACCCGGGCTCCATGCCGGAGGGTCAGCTGACCATCGCGGTCCGGAACGAGACCGATGATTTCGGACTCTTCGTTGTCCACGAGCTGCGGCCCGGTCGGACGTTCGACGAAGGTCGGGCTGCGATCACCGCGATCCAGGAGGCGCTGAAGACCGGGGCGGATTGGCCCGCCGAGATCTCGGACGCCATCGCCGAGGCGACAGCCGAAGCCGGCCTGGACGGCGACGTCACCCTGCTGACGACCGCAGGGACGTTCGGGGTCGTGTGCTCGGCCAACACCAGCCCAACGGGTGACGTCCTGACCGTCTACCTCGTAGGGCCGCTCGAGGTCACGAGCCTGTAGGCCGGAGTTCGGCCATGGCAGGCCACGCCCTCGGACAGGCTCGCGTCAAACACCTGACGAGCCGCTACATCCGCTCAAGGATCAGCTCGGCGAACCCTCGGCCAGCGAGTTGCCAAGGTCATAGTGGAGGTGGGTTCCAGCTGGTACGGGCTCGGCGGCCAGGGTCAGCAGGTCCCGGGCGAGGGTTCGAAGCCCCTCTGGGTTGGCGCGCACGACGACCGCTAAATCGGCGTGCACTTCGATCTCGAAGCCGTCATCCCAACGTGTGGTGAGGCCGCCTTCCGGCGTGTACTCGACGACTTCCACTTCGACTTTCATGCCCTCTCCATGCTCAGGATCTCGCTTTGGGATCAGGCTATGGCTCTCCCGGGTCGCAAGCGTGCGCCGATCCCTTGAGGAACGGTACGCTTGGGCGGCTAGCCACTGAGGGTGCGCGTGAGTCTGTCGGACGAGAAGGTCAAGAGCGATCTCGCACCCGAGTCCGAGCTCTGGCGTCGCCTCCTGCTCGGCACCGACCCCAGCGTCGTCAGACTCCGCCGCCGGCATCGACGCATCCCGAGCCCGCCCCGCTGCAAGATGTGCGCGGCGCCATTCGGACCGCCCGGCGGCTGGGTACTCCGATACGTCGGCCATGCCCGGTGGGCGAAGAACCCGAAGTACTGCGAGGGCTGCTTCCGCACGCTCCAGGCCAACCACGGCGGTGCAGAGGTCGACTGCTCCCTGCTGTTCGCCGACGTCCGAGGCTCGACATCGCTCGCAGAGGGCATGAGCCCGGCCGACTTCCGCGCGTTGATGGGCCGTTTTTACGATGCCGCATTCGCTGCGCTCATCGACTTCAACGCGATCGTCGACAAATTCGTCGGCGACGAGGTGATCGGTATCTTCATTCCGGCCTACACAGGCCGGGAGCACGCACGCCACGCTCTTGACGCGGCGCGTCGGCTGCTCGAGGTCACCGGACATGGACCCGATGGGCCGTGGATCTCCATCGGGATCGGCGTCAACAGTGGTGTCGCCTTCGTCGGTTCCGTGGGCCAGGGCCCCGATACGGAGCTGACCGCGTTGGGGGACCCGGTCAACGTCACGGCTCGGCTGGCGTCAGCCGCAGGCCCGGGCGAGGTCCTCGTCACCCTCGATGCCGCGCAGGCGGGTGGACTTGCCCTGCCGGGCCTCGAGCAACGCGATCTCGAGCTGAAGGGCAAGACCGGGCGCACATCCGTCGTCGTGCTTCGCGCCCCGTCCGCGTGAATCGCGAGACCAAGACCGCGTCAGATGGCCCGAAATCTCACCGATGGGCCGTATAAACCGGCGTGACCATCTGCCGCTCGACACGACCGCCGAACTCAGCGTCGGCGATCCGCTCGATCTCGTCCAGGATCATCTCTTTCTGTGCGTCCGGCAGTCGGGCGATGTTCGAGTACGTCGCATACAGGCGTCGAGTCTGCGCGGCGTCCAGGCGCAGCGTCCACCGCTCCGCCTCATGCTTGACGTCCTGGAACCCATGTCTCTCCAGCTCTGACGTGCGGGCAGCCACGTCGAGCGCATACGGGAGTCCGCCGACGCCGGCCGACGGACCACGCGCGAGATCCCGCAGAAGCGGCTCGGTCGCATCGTGAAACGGGTCTGGCCGACCTGGGTCACCGAATTCGTTCCACCACAACGCCAGCCAGCCCGCTGGCCGCAGGATCGTCGCGATCTTCGGGAGCGCCTGCTCCGGGTCCAGCCAGTGGAACGCCGTCGCCGCGGTGACGAGGTCGAACGACGACGGCGCCAGCTCGGCGTCTTCGAAGGTGGACACGACCACCTCCAGCCCCTGCGCCATCCTCAGCCGTGCGGATAGCTGTTCGGCAAGGGCCTGACTGGGTTCGACAGCGACCACGTGAGCGCCCGTCTCGATGAGCCGTTTCGTCGCTTGTCCCGACCCGGGTCCGATCTCGACCACGCGACTGGTCGGTCCGAGCTGACATCGATCGCGGAGGATGTCGTACACGCGATCGGGATAGTCCGGGCGAGCGGCCGTATACGCCGACGCGGCCGTTCCGAACACGTGGCGACCCTCGTCGCGCGCGAAGGGCTCAGGTGCGGCGGATCGTTCCGAAGCCATGGCGGAAGTGTACGGACGAGCCCATGGCGCGACCTGGCCCGTCATCGGAATGCCACACAGGGAGGTCATCATGCAGCCATGAGTGACACCAAGCGCGTCCCTGCGCAGACCAAGACCGACATCGACTGGCGTACCGAGCTGACCCCCGAGCAGTACCGCGTCCTTCGCGACAAGGGCACGGAGCGGCCCTTCACGGGCGCCCTGTGGGATGAGCACCGGCGCGGGGACCTACAACTGTGCCGGCTGCGGCACGGAGTTGTTCCGCTCCGAGACCAAGTTCGACTCCGGAACGGGCTGGCCGAGCTTCTTCGCTCCGATCGACCAGGATGCCGTTGCGACCGAACCGGATCGATCGTGGTTCATGACCCGGACCGAGGCGATGTGCGCGACGTGTGGTGGCCACCTCGGACACGTCTTCGAGGACGGGCCGAATCCGACCGGCCTCCGCTACTGCATCAACTCGGCATCGCTCGAGCTCGTCCCCGACACCGACGATCCGGACAGCGAGCGGTAGGAAGCTCCGAGCTACGATCTGGGGAACCAGGGCGCGAAGGGCCGCCCCGACGAGCCGCTACATTCGCTCCACGATCAGCTCGGCCGAACCGTCGGCCAGGAGTTGCCAAGGTCATAGTGAAGGTGCGTTCGAGCAGGCACGGGCCTGGCGGCAGGGTCAGCAGGTGACGAGCGAGTGTTCGAAGCCCCTCCGCATTGGCAGGCAGGACGACCGCGGAAGATGCCTGCACCTCGATCTCGAAGCCGTCATCCGACACTGTGGTGAGGCCGAGTTCCGGCGTGTACTCGACGACTTCCATTTCGACGTTCATGCCCTCTCCATGCTCAGGATCTCGCGCTCCAGAGCCACTCGACGTCCGGCTCTGACCCGACGCCCGCGCGTGTCATCATGGGCCCTCCGACGACCGAGGAGGGGATGTGATGTCGACCCACGCCGGCGCCGGCGCCCTGTTCACACTCGACCCGACGCGGGCCTACCCGGTCCTCGAGCGTGCTGACGGCATCCGCCTCTGGGACCGCGACGGACGCGAGTACCTCGATGCGATCGCCGGGATCGCGGTGGCCAACATCGGGTACGGCCGGCAGGAGGTGGTCGACGCGATCGCCGACCAAGCCGCTCGCTTGCCGTATGCCGTCGGCAACATCTGGGCGACCGAGCCCGCCATCGCTCTCGCCGAGAGGATCGCGCGTTTGACGCCTGGCGACCTGGACCACGTGATCTTCACGTCGGGCGGGTCGGAGGCCGTCGAGGTCGCGCTCAAGATGGCGCGCCACTTCCACGTGCTCCGTGGCGAGCCTGACCGCTCCGTGGTCGTCTCACGCTGGACGAACTACCACGGGGCGACGCTCGGTGCGCTCACTGTCGGTGGCTCGAAGCTGCGGCGGAAGGTGTACGAGCCGATGTTGCTCCAGACGCCGCACGTTCGGTCGCCCTATTGCTACCGCTGCCCGTGGCCTGAGGCCCATCCGGACTGCGGTGCCGCTGCCGCGGCTGAGATCGAGGCCGCGATCCTGGACGCGGGACCTGGCCGTGTCGCCGCCGTGATCGGGGAGCCCATCATCGCCTCGGTCGGTGGCGCGATCCGACCCCAGGACGATTACTGGCCCCTGGTGCGCGAGATCTGCGACCGCCACGGTGTGCTCTTGATCCTCGACGAGGTGCTCACCGGCTTCGGTCGAACCGGGCGCCGTTTCGCGCGCCGACCATTGGGGCGTCGTCCCCGACCTGCTCGTGATGGGCAAGGGCGTGAGTGGCGGGTATGCACCGCTCGGCGGCGTCGCGGCGCGTCAGCACGTGCGTGACGCGTTCGAGAGCCAGGGCGCGGCGTTCGAGCACGTCTACACGTTCGGCGGCCATCCGGTCTCGGCCGCTGCCGGCCTCGCCGTCCTCGAGATCTGGGAGCGAGAGCAGCTCACGGAGCGGGCCGCGGAACTCGAGACCACCTTCACCGCCGCGCTCGACCGGCTCCGCGAACACCCATTCGTGGGCGATGTGCGGGTGACCGGCCTGATGGCCGGTATCGAGTTCGTCGCCGACCGTGAGACCAAGGAGCCGTTCGATCCATCGATGAGGTTCGGGACGCGAGTTCGCGAGGCCGGCTTGCGGAACGGGATCGTGACCTACCCCGGCTCGGGCATGGCGGACGGTGCGCGGGGCGACATCATCTCGCTGTACCCGCCGCTGATCGTGACCGAGGCCGACATCGCCGAGATCGCGGAGCGCCTTGAAGCGACGTTCGTCGAGATCGAGCGTGACCTTCGGACCTGAGCCACGGCGCTCCGCTTTGAGCGGTCATCACCTCGGACCCCGGCGCAAACCCTGGCGGATTTGGACGCTGAGGTCACTCAGCGTCCGGGTCGGAGCCCGGCCCTCGGCGGTTCAAGTGCGATACTCAGGCCATGCCTGTCCGCACCGTCATCGAACGCGGACCCAAGGGGAAGCGGGCGGTGGCCTTCAGCCTCGATTGGCGGGGGTGGAGCCGCGGTGCGAAGACCCCCGAGGCCGCCCTGGAGACGCTCGAGTCGTATCGGGACCGATATCGGCCGATCGCGGACCTCGCTGGCATGTTGCCCGAGTTCGACGCCGCCGGGTCGCTCGAGATCGTGGAGGACAGGGTCGGTCCCGGCTCGACCGATTTCTGGGGCATCTCGTTCGCGGCCTCTTCGACCGAGCATGGACCGATGACCGAGGCGGAGTTCGACCGCGCGATCACGCAGTTGCGCGCCTGCTGGGCGTTCTTCGATAGCGTCGCGGCGCGGGTCTCGCCGGAGATGCGCAAGGGCCCGCGCGGAGGGGGACGCGACCGCGATCGGATCATCAGCCACACCATTCGTTGGGAGAGCGAGAACCTTGCGAGCGGGGTCGGGTTGAAGATCCCGGAGGAAGGGGCGATGACCCCGGATGGGCTGCGGGAGTATCGGGAGGCCTACGTCGAGGCGATGCGCGCGTACAACACCGGGGAGGGGAAGCGCATGCGGTCGTCGACGCTGCCGTATCTCATCCGGCACTCCGCCTTCCACAACCTCGATCACGCGTGGGAGATGGAGGACAAGGACCTCTCCGGCGAGGACGGGGCCTGACCTGCCCTGGGGATCCGAGTCACGGCACAGCGGCTCCTGATCGCACGGCGTCCTGTGCCTCGACTGATGCGCGCGCGTCAGGACACCCGCAATCGCGCCGCCGCGGATGCTCGTCCGGGTCGGGCCGCCGGCGTACCAGACCACGAGCACCTCGTCCGGGCCGGTGGCGACCCCGCACGGGTGGCCGAACGTGAATCTGATCCATGCTCATCAGGTAGTCGAAGGCAGTCAGCGACCCATCGGCGCCGGACGCCGACGGGGACGCGTGCTGGTAGATGACGGTCTCGGTCGATCGGTCGAAGGTCCGGCCGCCGTCGTCGGACACGAGCGCGACCATGACCTGGGTCTCGCCGCGGCGCTGCTGGAAGATCACGAGGCGGCCGTCGGGGAGTGGCACCGGATAGGTGGCCTGGCCCGGGATGCCGGTCGAGGTCGGCGGTGTCCAGGTCGCTCCCGTCATCGCGGCTCCAGGCGATGTGGACCGGGCCCTCGGTGCGGGTGGCGTGGCGGAACGCGTAGTAGGTCTGCACGAGCTCGCCCGACGCCAGCCGCGCGATCCGCGGATCCCACCACATCGTGTCGTGCGGGTCGCCGTCCGGGTCGGATCGGGCCGAGATGACCGGCTCGCCCCACGTCCGGCCGCCGTCGTCGGAGCGCAGCGCGCCGCCCGTGTAGCGCCAGACGCCCGGCTCGTCGTACGTCTTGAACGTCTCGAACGTGCACAGGATCCCGCCGTCGGGCAGGGTGAGCAGCCCCTGGCTCGCGTGCTGCGGGAAGCGGCCGTCGGCGAGCTCCCACGGCGTCGACCACGTCCGACCGCCGTCCTCCGATCGAGCCACGAGGTTCCGGACCGGGACGAGTCCCTCCGTCTCCGGGTTGTAGGTCGGGCGGTCGAGCGACTTGTCGAGCCCGACGATGCACGTGAGCAACCCACCGTCGACGGTCTCGGTGAGCGCGGCGCCGCGCAGGTCCCACCCGGTCGGGACGGCATCCCCGAACGGTCGCCCGACCACGGTCCACGACGAGCCACCATCGTCGCTGCGCACGAACTGCGGGCGGCCGTCGGCGCTCTCGCGGCGCGGGCCGACCCGATGGGCGACGACGATCGATCCCGACGCGAGCCGCACGATCCGGGGCTCGCAGGCGTGGCCGACAGGGTCGTCGGCGTCCGCCTCCCAGACCGTGGCCGTGCCCTCGACGCGGATGCGGGCCGCGCCGCCGCCCGCCGTCAACTCGGGGCCCAGGCGCTCGCGAGACCGAGCCGCGCGGCCACCGCGGCCGCCTCCGTCCGGCTGGTCACCCCGAGCTTGCCGAGGATGTTCGAGACGTGGACGCCGGCCGTGCTCTGGCTGATGAACAGGGTCTCGGCGATGCGACGGTTCGTGTAGCCCTCGGCGACGAGCGCCAGCACCTCGCGCTCGCGACTGGTCAGCCCGAACCCGTCGGGACCTGGGGTCGCCATCCTCCTCGGACGCTTCCGACCTCGGCCGTTCCGACCTCGAGCGAGATCGCGAGCACGGCGCGCCATCGATTCGATCCACTCGACCAGCGGCATCGCGGACAGCGCCGACGGCCACGGCATGCGCCTCCGACAGGGCGGTCACCGCTTCGGCACGTGAGCCATGGGCGGCGAGCAGTGCTTCGGCGAGCCGGAACTTCGCGTACCCCCGCAGCCAGGCGCGGTTGGCGCGGATGCCCGCCACGGCCCGCCACGCATCGGGATCCGCCGTCCCCGCTGCCCGCATGGCCTCCGCCGAGCCAAGCGCGGTCGCGGTCGGCGAGCCGCCCGCCGAAGGCGGCCGGATCGCTGGACTCGACGGCGATCGCGCGAAGCATCTCGGCGTATGTCTCGGCCCGGCTCGCGGCGCCGTCAGCTGCGGCCTGGTCTCGCCTGGCGCGTGCCGTCTCGGCGACGATCGGCCTCTGCCCTGGCGGCGATCGGCAGCAGGTCGGCCGTGTAATAGCGGTCCTCCGTACGCCCGAGCCGTTCGACGCCCTCGGCCGCGACGGTCGCCGCCTGCTCGACATCGCCGCGGGTCATCGCGAGCTCGACCAGCCCCATGAAGATCGGGCCGGTGAATTGCGCCTCCTGGAGTGGTTCGACGAGCGCCCGGCCTTCCTGGAGGAGCTCGTCGGCGGTATCGAGCTGGCCGCGTTGGACGAGGAACATGCCCGCGACAGAGATCGTGCCCATGCGGTTCACGCCCACCGCGTGCTGGGCAAGGAGGTCCGTCCGCGAACGATTCGGCCTCGTCCCACCGCCCGAGCTCGATCGCGGCATCCATGGCGTTGCCGGTCACGAACCGGCCGTAGCCGCCCCATGCGCCGACCGATTTCGACCAGGCGATGCCCTCCATCGCCCGCTCGAGGCTCTCCTCCGCATGGCCGGAGATCAGGAGCACGGACGTCAGGTTGGCAAAGCTCCGGCCCAGGTCGTCGTACGCGTCCTCGATCCCCTTGGTGAGCTCGAACGCTTCGCGCGTCAGGCGCACGCCCTCGGCCGAATCGCCGATCAGCACGGTGCTCACGCCGAGCGTGTTGAGGGCGTGTGCCTCGGCGATCGGCGATCCGCGCGGTCCGGGCAAGGTCGATGGCCTGCCGGGCGGCGGGGATCGCCCGCGAATGGTCGCCGCGGAGCATGTACCCGCCGGCGAGCGCCGCCACGACCCGCGCGTGCGTCGGGCGACGGCGCGCGTAGCCCTCCAGGGCCTGCCGCGGTCGACTTCGAGGATCGCCAGGCCTTCGCTCATGCTCGCCGGAGACCCACAGGGCCCGCGCCAGCCGGACGTTCGCCGCGGCCCAGCGGTCGGGTTCGCGCTCCCGATCGATCAGCCCCGTCGCCATCCGCGCGAAGTCGACCGCACGATCGGGACGCCCCGAGATCAACGCCGCCAGCGCGGCCTCGTCGTACAGCGCTGCCGGGTCGACGCCCTCGGGGCGATCGTCGGCGGGCACGGCGTCCCACAGGTCGATCGCTCGTTCGTAGGCACGCATCGATTTCGAGAAGCCGAACGCCGTCGACGCCGCGCGTGCGGCCGCGACCCATGCCCGCAGCGCACGGACCGGCTCGTGGGCGGCGGAGGCGTGGTGGGCCAGGGCCGCGAGGTGGTTGGCGCCCTCGGCACCCTCGGGCGTCGGACGCGTGTCGAGGGCTTCCGCGTACGCGGCATGGAGGCGCCGCCGCTCCGAGGGCAGGAGATCGTCGTAGACGGCCTCGGCGAGCAGCGCATGACGGAATTCGATACGCGCCCGCGCGCGAGGACGGGATCGTTCACCAGGATCTGGGCGGCCAGGGCGTCGCGGACGGCATCCTCCAGCTCGGCCTCGGGGGAGCCGGCCACCGTCGCGAGCAGGTCCGAATCCACCGTGCGACCGGCCACCGCGGCCACGCCGAGCAGGCGTTGTGCCGGATCGGACAGCGCCGTGACCCGGCTGAGCAGGACGTCGCGCAGCGTCTGCGGCAGGCCATGGCCCGGCTCATCGGCGCCCGATGCCAGGAGCTCCTCGACGAAGAAGGGATTGCCCTCGGTCCGGCGCTCCACCGTCGCGATCAGGCCGGCGGGTGGGGCATGGTCCAGGATCGCCGCGATCTGGGCCTCCAGCTCCGCACGACCGAACCGCGCCAGCTCGATGCGCCGGACGCGCGGCAGGCGCTCCATCTCGGCGAGCCACGGCCGGAGTGGATGGCGGCGGTTCAGCTCGTCCGTCCGGTACGTCCCGACGACCAGCAACCGCTCGGTTCGGGCATTTCGCGCGAGGAACGAGGTGATGTCGCGGGTCGACCCGTCGGCCCAGTGGAGGTCCTCGAGGATCAGGACGACCGGCGCCCGCTCGCCGAGTGACCGGAGCAGTGACAGCACGCCCTCGAAGATCCGGGCCTGGATCCATTCCGGTCGATCGAACGCCGCCTGCTCGGCGCCGAGGCTCGATCCCAGCTCGGGGATCAGTCGCCCCAGCTCCGCCGTGGCCGGCGAGCGCAGGTCGTCGATGGTGCCGAGCGTGCCGGTCGGATCCTCGGCAAGCCTGGCCGGCAGCCGCCGGAGCGCCTCGACGATCGGGGCGAACGGCAGGCCGCCACCGTCGCCCAGCGAGACGCAGCCACCCTCGAGGACGAGGGCCCCGCTCGCGCGCGCTCGTTCGGCGACCTCGGTGACGAGCCGGGTCTTGCCGATCCCCGCGTCGCCCCCGATGAGCATGACGCTGGCCTGCCCGTCCGCAGCCTCGGCGACGGCATCGGTCAGGGTCTCCAGCTCGGACTGGCGCCCGATGAAGAGCGGGCTCGAGACGCGTGTCGCCACGCGTTGCATGGTACGTGAGCCGACGGTCGGCACGGCTCTGCGGACCGTGTTCAGGCGAACGTGGGCGCGCCGGCGATCCGGCGGAGCAGGGTCTGCAGGCGCGTCGCGGTCGGCTGCGGCTCGTTGGTGGGTTCGTGGCTCACGCGCGTCGGGCGGCGGCTCGCCTCGGCGAGCAGCGTGGCCTGGCGGTGCTGGGCGTTGACCTGGAAATCGATCTCGGAAAACATCGGTTCGTCCTCTCGGTGTCGTTGTCGCGATGGCTGTTTCGCGATGTGTCCACCGTAGAAGCGAGCCGGTTCCGTGCCATCGTGCGATCGATCGATCCTCGAGGCGCCCGGGTCTTTATTTACCGACGACGTGGGTTCCCGACTCTTTAGGCCGGCGACCGCGAGCTGGGGACACCGCCGGCGCCGGGCGCCGGCCCTTTAGCCGCGTCGCCAGGCCGGGTCGGCGAACTGGCGCAGCACGTTCTCCGTCACCCGCGAGACCGTGCCGTCGTAGTCGTTCGCGGACAGCGATGCGCGCCAGCAGATCGCGCCCGCCGAGAACACCGCGCCACCGTTCGGGTACTCGAGATAGGCCATGTCCGCACGCGCGAACCGATGCGGCACGCCCGGCACCTGCGGGTCGCGCACGCCGTGGCCGTCGCGGCCCTGCTGGAACTGCATCTCGTCGTCGACCATCGCCCGGTGCGACGCGTTGAACCGGACCGACGACGCGAGCAGGAGCGTCGACGCCGGCGATCCCAGCTCCTGGTCGACCCGGTCGAACTCGTAGCCCGCCGCGCCCCATTGCACCTGCAGGTTGCGTTCGTCGCCGATGAGGTCGCCCTCGATGCCCTCGAAGATGAACGCGGCGCGCGGATCGTAGCTGTCGGGCATCCGCTGGTACGGCGACCCGCGATCGAACCCGGCGCCGGCCGTGCCCATGCCCACGATCGCGTGCGGCCCGCGCGCGCGGTTGCGCCAGGTCCCACCCGGCTCCCCGGTCGTGCTGTGATGCCGTTCGTGCGGCGCCATCTCGAAGGGCCATGAGGTGCCCCAGCGGCGCATCTCGATCTTGTACGGCTTCTCGGGATCGACCGACACCACGCCGAACAGGCTGTTGCCACCGAGGTACATGAACCGCCCGCCACCCTCGAGGTACGACGCGAGCGCGTCGAGCATCGGCGAGGTCCAGTACTCGTGATGCGAGCTGGAGAGCACGACGTCGTAGGGCGCCAGCAGGTCGACGCCCTCGGCGTGCAGGTCGTGGTCGGTCAGGTAGTCGACATCGATGCCCTTCTGCTCGAGCCAGTCGACGAGGTAGAGGTCGGCCGGGAAGCGCGCGGGCGCGGCGAGGGTCCGATAGCGGAACTTGGGTCGCATGTTGAGCATCGGCCGCAGCAGCGAGCTGTAGCACACGCCCGAGTCGTCCTCGTGCACGTCGTACGGCCCGTAGATCGAGTTCTCGGCGATCCAGGTGTAGACGTCGCGGAAGATCGTCGCGTCGGCGAACGGCTGGGCCATCGCGTCGCCGGTGTAGGCGCCCTCGCGCCACGCGTCGCGACCGATGTCGGTGAAGTTGGCGTACGTCACGTAGGTCATCGTCGACATGACGACCGCGATCCTCGAACGGGTCGTGCCGCGCGGCGGGCGGATCGTGAACGGGAGGTAGTCCTCGTCGTCGCCGGCGCGCAGCCACGCGGCGTAGATCCCGCTGGGCAGGTCGGCGGGCACCGTCCATTCGAACGCCACGTCCCAACCCGCGTCCTCGAGATCGTCGCGGTGGAAGTGGATCGCGCCGTACTCGGTCGGGGCGTGGCGCCAGTCGGTCTCGCGGCCGCTGAAGTCGTGGCCGGCGACGGCCCGGGTCGGCATGTTGTGGGTCGTGCCGTGGTGGCTCGTGGCCCGAGATGTCGGTGACGCGGTCGGTGGAGATGTCGCGGGCGAAGTCCCAGGCGCCGATGAGGTCCGCGGCGAAGGGCTCCAGGTCGTCGGGCGCGGCGAGGAGCGCATCGATCTCGTCGTCGGTCAGCGCGCGACCGATAAGCCGCGGACGCTCGAGCCGGCCGTCGAGATGGCGGGACAGGCGTCCGTCGGCGTCGGCGACGGCCGCGAGATGGAGGACGTCGTCATCGTCGGCGATGCGACCGAGGCGGACGCCTCCGCACGGGCGGCGCCGGTGGCCGCGTCGGCGCCCGGCCGGACCGCTCGCTGCCAGACGGCCACCCGTCCCTCGCCGTCGACGGTGAGCCCGACGAGATACCACGCCCACCGATCCAGGGGCACGCCGGTCGCGACTCGCTGCGGGCCGCTGCCTCCGCCCGACCCGACGACCGCCTCCAGCTCGCCGCGTCTCCGAGATCGCGAGCGCCCAACCCTCGTCCCCGAACGGATCGCCGCGACTCGCGATGACCTGCTCGCGCGACACCCGGGCGCCGTGGGCTGGAAGAAGACCGCGAACGTGAACGCCGTCGGGATCGTCCCGGCCGACAATGGGATCGCGACGGACGAGCCGCTCGGGAAGCCCTGACGCCACCCGTCGTAGTCGCCGTCGAACGCCGACGACACGAGCTCCTGCTTGAACCCGGGTCCGGCCGGGTTCTCGTCGCCGTGGATGAGCCGCACGAGTCGCGCCTCGTAGCGAGCGCTCTCCGAGCTCACCATGAACCGGATCGTGTCGCCAGGCGCGGCGCTCAACCGGTCCGTGTAGCCCAGCAGGCGGATCATCGGCGACGGCTCCCGGCTACCGACCGCGGGCGGTCGCGACCGCCGCCTCGAACGCGGCCACGAACCCGTGCGCCGCCTCGACCGAGCGCGACGGGTGGATCGACAGGCGGATGCACGGCATCCCGCGCGTGACCGCGTAGCCCTGGCCCCAGCCGTCGTCGGCGAGCAGCTCGTGGACGACGGCCAGATCGACCGTCGTCGGACGTGAAATTGAGGATCGAGATCGTCCGCGGCGCCGCGAGCCGGATCCCGGGGATCGCCGTGACGCCCGCGGCGATCAGGTCGGCCAGGCCGAGGACGTGCGCCGTCGACGCGCGATACCCCTCGCGACCGAGGTGGCGGAACGTCGCCCATGCCGCCGCCGCGCGGCTCCCCGGCTTTGTCGACGAGGTCGTGTGGATGAGCGTCCGCTCGGTGGGGACGGACTCGAGCAGCGCCGGGTCCTTCACGAGGAAGAAGCCCGTCGCGATCGGCAGCAGCCCGAGCTTGTGGCCGTCGGTCATGATCGAGCTCACGCCGCGCAGCGACAGGTCGAAGGGCGGCACGTCGTGCCCGAGATCGCGCATGAACGGCAGGATGAACCCGCCGAACGCCGCGTCGACGTGCAGGTAGAGCCCTTTCCGCCAGGCCAGGTCGGCGAACGCCTCGATCGGGTCGAGGATGCCGAAGCTGCCGCCCGGCGCCGAGCACACCAGGCCGACCGTCCGCGGCGTGATCGCCCGTTCGACGTCCTCGATGCGCGGCTGGAACGTCGTGCCGTCGACATCGATCTCGACGAGGCGGATGCCCATCAGCTCGGCCCCGAGCCGGAAGCTGAAGTGCATCGTCACCGGCGCGATGATCTCGGGCTCGGACCCGACGCCCGACGACCCGGCCGCGCCCGACGCCCCGGTGTTCCGCGCGAGCCGCATCGACGCCAGGTTCGATTCGGTGCCGCCGGTCGTGATGAACCCGGCCGCCGCCGGATCCCCGAGCAGCGACGCCATCATCCCGACGGCCTCGCGCTCCATCGACAGCGTGCCCGGCTCCGATTCCGCTGCCCATTCGACGAAGAAGCGGCCGCGCGCCATCTCCTCGACCCGCTGGCTGATGGCCGACGGGATGCCCGAGTACGAGATCGCGAAGTTGCGCTCGATGTCGTAGCGGTTGGCGTCGAACCGGCCCCGACCTCGGACAGCACGTCGGCCTCAGGGAGCCCGGTCTCGGGGAAATCGGTGACCGGGACCGGTGGTGCCGGGATGTGCTCGCCCGGCAGATCGAACTCGGCGGTCGCCATGCGCAACGCCTCCAGGACGCGTGACTCAGCGGAAGTGCGGCAGGACCTCGTCGGCGAAGAGCTCGATGTCGTCGGTGCCCATGAGCCCGGCGAACCGGAGCTGGATCATGTCGAAGCCGAGACCCGCGATCTCGGTGATCCGGTCGCGCATCTCGGCGGGATCGCCGGCGAATGCCGGTCGGACTCCTTCGGTCGCGTCACCCGCCCAGCCGACGCGCCGCCGCCCGGTCGCGATGCAGGTAGACGGTCCAGGGCATGGCCTTGCGGATCTCGGCCGGGTCGCGACCGATGTCCCGGCAGTGCCCGGCAAGCGCATCGATGCCCCGCTGCAGGACGTCGGGGTGGTCGGCGTACGACAGCCACCAGTCGGCGTGCTCGGCGACGGCGCGGAGCAGGTATCGCTCGCCGCTGCCGCCGATCATGATCGGCGGCGGGGGATCGGGTCGCGGCTCGCAGTAGGCGTCGGTCACGGTGTACCACTCGCCCTCGAAGGTGATCGGTCCGGGCGTCCACAACGCGCGGATCAGCCTGAGCCCCTCGTCCATCTGGGCGATCCGCTCGCGGGTCGAGGGGAAGGGGTAGCCGTAGGCCCGGTACTCGTCCTCGAGCCAGCCCGCGCCGTAGCCGAGGATGAACCGCCCGCCGCTGAGCACCTGGAGGCTGGCCGCCATCTTGGCCATGAGCGCCGGCGGCCGGTACGAGTTGGCGAGCACGTTGTTCCCGAGCATGACCCGGCTCGTGCGCGCCGCGATCCACGTGAGATGGGTCCACGGCTCGACCCGGAACCGATCGCCCTCCATGAGGTGGTCCGACACCCAGATCGAGTCGAAGATCGGCTCGGCGAAGCGGATCTGGCGCTCGAGGTCCGCCGCGAACGTCGTCCGATCGATCCGCCCCATCTCGCGGTCGCCGGGCGGGGCGCCGAACCCGAACTGCATCAGCCGACCCGCGCGTTGACGGCGGGCATGACCTCGCCGATGAGCCGATCGATGGTCTCGCGGTCGTACGGCCAGCCGATCTGCGGGCTGAACGAGTGGGCACCGGCCTCGACGAACTCGGTCAGCCGGTCCGTGATGCGCTCGGGGGTCGTGGCCCACACCGCGTCCCACACCGACGGGCCCCACTTGTGGATCGCGACGAGCTCCTCGGCGACGCGCTGCGCCTCGTCCTGGTCGGTGCGCAGGATCAGCTTGCAGCCGACCATCCGCTCGATCGTCGTCGGCGTCGCGGCCCTCCGTCTCGGCGTGCGCCCGGAGGACCTCGTCCTTGTGGCGGAACAGCTCCACGCCGTCGAACGGCGCGAACCACTGCCAGATGTCGGCGTGGCGTGCCGCGATCCGGAGGCCGCGCTTCTCCCCGTCGGCGCCGATGACGACCGGGATCCGGTCCTGGACCGGCTGCGGGCTGTGGCGCACGTGGTCGAACTGGTACTTGTCCGAGCGGTGGGTCACCTCGCGCCCGGCGAGCAGGTCGATGACCATGGCCAGCGCCTCCTCGAACCAGTCGAGTCGCTGGCCGATCGTGATCCCCGGATCGATCCCGTGTGCCCGGTTCTCGAACTCGACGTTGCCGGCACCGAGCCCAAGGATGGAGCGGCCGCCGCTGGCGTGGTCGACGGTCACGGCCATCTTGGCCACCACGCCCGGGTTGCGGAACGTGTTGGCGCCCACGAGCAGCCCGAGCCGGGCGCGCTTCGTGGCCATCGCCCAGGCCGTCAGCGTCGTCCAGCCCTCGAAGAAGCCCTGGTACGGGTCGCCGCCGGTCGAGTAGAGGTGGTCGTGGCCCCAGATGTAGTCGTAGCCCAGGTCGTCCAGGTGTTTGACGGTATCGAGGGCCTGGTCCCAGGTGGAGCCGTAGGTCAGGATCTGGGCACCGACGCGCACGGTCATCGCGCCGGCTCCGCCTCCGTGAGCTCGGCGGGCCAGAACGGCTGGAGCCGGATGACCGTCCCGTTGAGCCCGCCGACCCACAGGTCCCCGGACGGTCCGCGATGGACCCAATGGCCGTCGAGCGGCACGGACGCGAGCACGTCGCCGGTGGCTGGATCGATCCGCATCAGCCGCGCGGCGAGGCTGTCCCAGCCCAGGACCTCGCCGATGTCGCGATGGGTCACGACCCACAGCTCGTCGCCGGCGAACTCGAGGCACTGGGTCGCGCCGAGATGCGTCCACGCATCGACGTAGCGGCCCTCGGTGTCGAACCGCTGGATCCGGTGGTTCTCGCGGTCGCTGACCCAGACGAGGCCGTCGGGCGCGACGCGGATCGAGTGCGGCGTGTCGAACTCGGAGGGTGCGGTGCCGGGCTTCCCCCAGGTGCCGAGGTAGCCGCCGTCGGGATCGAACCGGACGACCCGGCAGTTCCCGTAGCCATCGGAGACGTAGATCGAGCCGTCGGGCGCGATGGCGACATCGGTCGGGGCGTTGAACGTGCGCTCGTCCGTGCCCTTCACGTCGGGCGTGCCGAGCTCGAGGAGGACCTCGCCCGCGAGCGTGGTCTTGAGGACGCGATGGCGGGTCGTGTCGGTGAGCCAGAGGTTGCCGT